>NZ_AFWJ01000015.1 GCF_000222685.1 Vibrio nigripulchritudo ATCC 27043
GAGCTTTTCTCTCAACGGCATGTTTTGCTTCTTCCAAAGCTTGACTGCTTTGATACGCCACCAGCTTACCCGATTGACGAAAGCTGAATTCTATATCTGACTCTTTTCGTAGCGATTCCATCGATTCTCTTGAAAAAAGCGATAAGCGGAAAAGCTGTTCGCTGTTCTTTTCTTCGTTAAAAGGCAAACCGTTGTAGAGAAAGCGAGCGCCCCAGATATTGAGGTCCATCGAGAGTTGCCACTGAAATTTCAAAGCGGCATCCTGACCTGCAAGCACCGATGGAATTTTCTTAATTAGCCCAGGTGAAGACATCGCATCCACAAAGCTATAGCTGAGTTGTGCGCCATTTGCGTGGCTGGTACCCAATGCGACATCAGGCTCTTTTTCCAGCAATGTGACCTTATAGCCATGCTTAAGCAGTTCGTAAGCTGACGTCAAGCCGACGACCCCACCACCAATTATGATCACGTGTTCTTGCTGTTTCTGAGCCATGTAAATTCATCCTGTACCTGTCACCAATTCCTACTTTCTTTTTAACAATTAGCGCAATAAATCAACAGCTAATTTTTCAAACAAATGTGAGACAGACATAAAATGGGTAACCCGTTCGCAACCCACCCTTCAGACATAAAAAAACCTCCGAAGATTCGGAGGTTTTTATTGAGCGTGGGGTTAGCCCAGTTTAAGTATCTGCGCTTTGCCACCCTGAACGCCATTCAACCTGAAAAAGTCCATCGTCTTGTTCATGTTGTTGGCTTGTTGCGCCATCGACTCACCCGCTGCGGACGCTTCCTCAACCAAGGCAGCGTTTTGCTGAGTCATTTGGTCCATCTGGACAATTGCCGTATTCACCTGACCAATGCCTTCACTTTGCTCTCTGGCTGAGTCTGTGATTTCTTGCATCATTGCGCTTACCTTGGAGACTGAATCGACAATCTCTTTCAGAGTTTCACCAGACTGATTTACCAGTTCGGTTCCCTCTTCAACCTTGGTCTGGCTATCACGAATCAGATCTTTGATTTCACGAGCTGCTTGAGAGGAACGCTGTGCCAGATTGCGAACTTCACCCGCGACGACAGCAAATCCGCGACCTTGCTCGCCTGCTCTTGCCGCTTCAACCGCTGCGTTAAGTGCAAGTAGATTGGTCTGGAATGCTATTTCGTCGATAACACCAATGATTTCAGAAATCTCTTTACTGGAACTGTTGATTTCCTTCATGGCTGAAACAGCCTGGTCGACAACTTTACCGCCCTTCTCAGCCTGAATTTCCGCCTCTTTCGACAGCTCATTGGCGTTTTCAGCACGTTCCGAGCTCTGTTTCACCGTACCCATCATTTGTTCCATGCTGGCAGAGGTTTCTTCAAGGCTCGACGCCTGTGCTTCGGTTCTCTGACTTAAGTCGGTATTACCCTGAGCTATCTCATTAGCTCCCTGAGCGACCGCATTGGCAGAGGATCGAATGCTGCTAATGACTTCTGTCAGTTTTTCAGCCGTCGCATTGGTGTCTTCTTTGAGCTTACCGAAGCTGCCGTCATAGTCGTTGGTAATGCGTGATGTCAGATCCCCTTTCGCCATGGCTCCTAGGGTATTCATTACATCGTTCATCGCCACTTCTACCGTACTGACCAGATCGTTCAGACCCATACTCAGATTACCAAAGAAACCTTCTTTACCTTCGATATTGATTTTCTTGCTCAAGTCTCCGTTTGAAGCCGCCATTACAATATCGTCTATCTCTTTCTCGATATTGACTTCAGCGGTACGGTCTACCCATTCAACCACCGTACCTATGCGCTTGCTGTCTACAACAATAGGGTTGGAAGTCAGGGCGAATACACGATTACCAATCTCTTCGATGGTTCTATCGGTTCCGTTCAGCTCAGCGAGCACACCGCGTTGCTGAATTGGGTTTTTGAAGAACTTCGCAACGTCACAATCGGTCAGTTTCTCTGCGCTGAATTCTGGGATCTGCTGACGAATGTCTGATTCCGCGCTGCGCATCATCTCTTCTAGTGCTTTATTGGCGTAGATAACTTTCAGCTCTGGATCGGCAATCATTACGTTGCCAGAAACGCTGTCTAGCGCATATTTCACACGAGCATTTTCAGACGCCACACGTGCTTTTTCCCTTTCTTCTGCCAGCCATTCCGTGCGGTCATCCCACTCGAAAACAGTACCGACACGTTCACCTTTCACAGAAACTGGGTTTGCCACAACGGCAAATGTATGACCGCCGACAACAATTTCTTTTTCAAATGTGCCACTGAGCTTATCCAGACTTTTCAGATCACCCGATAGTGCTTTGAAATAAGTATCCACTTTATTGCCTGCGATACTTTTCGCCTGAAAATCACGTACATCCTGACGAATATCACCTTCTGCCAGTTGCATCATTTTGCTGATGGCATCATTCATGTAGATGACTTTATAGTTGGTATCCACAATCATGACTTTGCCAGACGACCCGTCCAGCGCGTATTTCACCCGAGCATTTTCCGATGCCACGCGTGCTTTTTCCTGCTCCTCAGCCAACCATTCGGTTTTGTCTTCCCACTCAACCACGGTACCCACACGTTGGTTGTCTACAACCACAGGGCTTGCGACCAGTGCAAAGGTTCGACCGCCCAACACCAATTCATCTTTAAAGGTTTGTGTAAGCCCATCTAACATCGGCTTCTTAGCGCCAAAGTACTGGAAGTAACGATCGATTGGATTATTCATTAATCCCTGATGACTGAAATCAGGCACTTCGGAGCGAATGTTTTGCTCTGCCTGTTTCATCATGCCAAGAATCGATTCGTTCATATAAATGACGTTGTAATTTCGATCCGCAATCATCACATTGGAACTGGCATTATCCAGAGCATTTTTAATTCGGGCATTCACACTGGCGATCTTACGTTCTTCCTCTTCTTTATCACGCCCAACTCTGAGGCTGTCGCGCATTTTCAGCATGGAATAGAACACACCTTCCGGTTCCCGCTCGTCGTATTTTTCATCCAGCTCGCCACGAGAAATTGCGTTGGCAATCTGTTCGAGTTCACTTGGGTCTTTACCCAACTGCCTCATCACAACATTGGTAAGCATGTACACAACCCCAATACTCACCACAATGGCGACAACAAATACAGCAAGGATGGTCGACACAGCGCTTTCGTTTTTATCACGCAACTCTGGTCCTAGCAGATCCTGATCCGCTTTTACGGACAACTTCAACTCTTCAACTAAAGCAGCAAACTGTGGACCGATTACGTCCAAGGTATTGGCGACTTTGTCATTTCTGTCGACGATGATATCAACCACACTCTGAAACGCCGTCATGTACTCTTTTTCCATGCTCGACAGTTGGTTTATCAAAGCCAGATCTGAAGCGTTATCGATGAGCGTTTTGACTTCCTGCATCTCTTTGTCAAAGCCGCTGAATTCGGAGCGGACTCTATCGGCCGCCGAAGTTTCATTGCTTTCTAAGTATTTGATGACATACAAGCGACCAAGCAGTAGGTTCCGCATCGCCAAACCGGTTCGGTAAGCAAGTTCAGAATTGTTATTCTCTGAAGCACTTAGCATTAACGCGGTCAGGCTTTTCTCCATTTGAGGACCACGCACGTTCAAGACGCCATTCACCAGTTCGTCGCGCTCGACGCGATAACGCTTAATGATTTCAAATGTGCCGCCATAACTGTGAATTTCTTCATTCAACAGCTTAACCATCTCTGCCCTTTCGGGTTTGTTGATTTCTTTGTCTGCGACTTTCAGCAGATTTTCTACTTCTTTGAAGTAGTCGTCGTACTGATTAATGTCTTTCTGGCTGCCAGTCAGAAGAAAGTCTTTCACGTTCATTCTAACCATTAGCATGTTGGATTGAAGGATACCAGCGAGGTTGCTGTCTCTTGCTAGTTCCCGGTAGTTTTTAAAGCCATCTGACGCTGTTGTTAAAGCCAAGTAAGAGGTAAGCCCAATGACGGCCAAAGTAATCAGTACTGCACCAAATGCAGCGATTAGCTTGGCTTTGAGCGTCTTCAACAACGGCAACGATCTTGTTGATTTTGCCATTATGATTTTCCCTATTTCGTTGTTGGGATAGGAATCCTCGCGGATTAGGGAAAGTATAGAACCTAAATTACGAAGCAAATCACATCGCTATAAATGGCATATGGGAGCTTTGTAAAGGCAGAAGAGATTGAATAAGAAAGAAAAAATACGCTCAGTGCAAGGTCGGAAGGGTTAGTGCAATCGAATAACTTATAAAATCCTCTACAAAATTTTTCTTTTATTATCGGCTCGTAGTGAGAACCAGATCACTTTATATGCAAATGATTCTCACTTTTCTGCTCCAATTCGAGACAACAGGTCGCTAGAAATACCAGTTAGAACTGATTGTTGCTTCGGACTTCACCCCAATTAGACAATCAAACTGGCAGTTCTGACCGTTGCCCTAAATGGAAAGAGCAGGAGTATGGGTTACACACTTCCTGCTCTGATATCCACTCAGAGTTACTAGAACTCAGGTGATCGCCACTAAGGTTGCAATAGCGGGGCTGGCGGATACTGGTCCGTTTGGATCAGTTGTTTCGCAGTGCCTCTTTGTTTTGCTACTTTATCAATACGTTTCATAAGAGCGGCTCTATCTGGTACACGTTCTATCAGGTCGACCAAAGCAAGGTGATCTCTTTGCTTTATCCATGCCTCACGTTCAGGCTGGAAGTAGTTGGCAAAATCAGGAATGTTGTTTTTCCCCATTTCAGCCATCACTTTGCGAGCTAAGAGCTCCGTTGGTCCAAGGCGATTTTCACTCGCCGAAGATGGATCTTTAGCATCAGTTAATACATGCATAATTTCGTGGATTAACCCAAGCTGCCAATGCTCGTAGCGAGGTGTATCCGGTGCGGGTGCAGCGCCGACTTTAATCAATGGTGTACCGTCAGGCGTTTCCGCGAATTGCATGTGCACATAGATCGGTGAGTTTTGTGGATCATTAACGCCCAAAATATGCTCTGCTGTGACATTTCTTAACGAACCGAAGGTATCTTCAGCAGCATCAGTCAACTCGTATTCACTTTCATACAAAATGCTTTCTAGCGGATCGTAATTTCGCTGTTTACTGAATGATATTGCGTGCTGAAAAGTTTCAGACAAATGCAACGCTTCATGGACAGTTCGCTCAATCGAATCTGCGGTGTATCTGTCTATGAGTCTTCGATAGCTATCACGAATACCTAAAGACACATTGTCCTCAATCTGTACTCGAGAAGGGTAATCAAGCGCATCCTGCGAACCCATTGCAGTCACATGTTCAACATAAGAATCAAGGAACTTATTCATCCCTCCTTTTAACCCATGCCTGGTAATGCCATAGAATTCACCTTCGATATCCAGAGGGAAAAACTCATAACCAGGGTTATTATTCATCTCTAGTTTAGGTCGTCCTGCGACACTGATTTCCCGAGCAGGGAAAATAAACACTTCCCCTTGATGCATAACACGCACAAATTTGTGTCGCACCCCGTCGAAACGAGCATACTCACCGTTAGGTTCGATATTGGCTTCCGGTGTCGTCAGTTTGCGTAGGTGAGTATTAAATGTGTCAGCGTCAACTTGCGGTTGTCCTGTATTTATTTCTTGCACAGGCTTATATAGAGTTTGCATCTCTATCGCTTCAGCGGCTTGAACATCATAAAATGCTTCTGGGGTCCTGACCCCGGTATACACTTCATTTGCTTGTTCATGCATCTTTCCGCGAAGGTGCGCCACCTGATAAAATGTACCCATAACAACTGCATCAAAAATCAAATCTTTGTTGTTTGTTACAGCGCCTCTAATTCCCTGAACAGTCGCGAAGATTGGTGCTCCTGTTCCCAAGTCAAGTGCTCCCAATCCAGCAGAAATCATCATTTCTCTGCCCTGATCATGCTCACCAATGGAATATCTAAATAACCCTTCACCAGCAAGCTCGACCTCGGCGACTGGGAACCCGGTGACGATATCAGCAACCTGAAGAGCACCATGCAAAATCTCAAAAATGCCTTGATTTGTGTGTCCATCAGCCAAGTCCCAAACGCCATCAACAATCCCACCGAGAATTGGGATATGTGCCAAGGCACGTTTCCAAAGGCTACTAGTAAACTCGTACTGGTTAACAACGGTATCGTCATTTAGCTGTCGGTAGACATCAAAATACATCTGGTAAAGCCTTGCCAGATATCGCGGTTCAATTCTCTTACCGCGATAGCTTTCAGGAATAGTTATACCATCCGCTGACTCAGCGGAGTGACCACCGAATTCAAAAAGCCTATGCCAACTGATGTGGTGGATATTGTCTTTTGCAGGTCCGTATAGAGTCCAACTAATTAGATTAGCATCCGGATGCTTGTCATAAAGAGACTGATGACCACGCTGCAGCCCTAACAGGTTTTCTAAGTCCCAGACATCAATCTTATCCTCTTGAAGTAACTGATTGACTTCATCAACAAACTGCTGCTTCAGCGTGTCAAAAGCAATGTTAGAAAACTCTGGAGAAGCCAGGAATTCATTGAATTTTTTATCGAATTCAGTCTGTAATTCTGGATATTGACCGCTGCTAGTGAAGGTATATAAGTTCTCACGAATATGAAGCGGAATTGAAGGAATCGTTACCAGACCAAACCCTAATGGAGAGTTGCCGTTTTTCCAGTCTAGGTAAGGTAAGATGTCTTTTTTGTAAAGCTGAACCAAAGTAGCATGCCCTTGGGAGATAGGCCCTTTATCGTCTGGTGCCGCAGAGCCTGTCGGGCTTCCCGGAGAACTGCTTTGTTCATCAAAGAAATACTCGTATTGCGTTTCTAATACATCCTGGATTTGCTGTTCAGAAGGGATTTCCACGCCATAGAATCGTTTGGCAACAATTTCCGCTGCGACGTGATCAATAGAAACGTGCCTAGGTATACTGAGGTATTTGGTGTGTAAGCTCTGCATTGCAGATAATTTATCTTTCGCATGAGCGATACAATGATTATGAGGAAAATTATTTACTGAGGAACTCTGAGAAATATGAGTTTTACAATACTGTTCCGCATAAGAAACAGGATCAACTTGGGCTTGAGAATAAAAAGCACTTGTGGAAGCCAGAAGGAATATCCCAGAAGAAAGGAACATAGGCTTAACAATGTTATTGAATTTAAATTGTGACGAAAAGCTATCAAACACAATAGACTCCTTTATTGTTATTTCATAGTCACCAAAGGAATGCAATCCATATGAGGGCACAAAACCAACCAAACATAGCAACGCTAATTTGTTGAAATTTAAAAGCCAACCCATGCAGAAAACATCAGTTTATTTATGTAAATCATTAATAACTTACAAATAACATTGATTGTTAATTAGATACCTTTATAAAGTAAAAGCCTACAACCATGTGTTATTTGCCGTAATTAAGTATTGGTAGGAAACCGTTATAATTTATTTTTTAATTTGAAATCCTCTTATTTAAACTTTATTGATAATTATATTTACACGATTTTATAAAATCAAAGTCAATTAAATGTAAAAGCCAGATGTTTTTTTTGATTGCAGCTCACACAATTTCCATTTCGTACAATTAAAAAGGTGTATTAGTTAAATCTTTCCTTTGGAATCATATGGTATTTAACACACATTAATCCGAAATGGCATATAAATAGATTTAATATAAAGAGGCTTTAGATAAACGAAGAAACAAAATGGGCAGCTAAATTATGCTGCCCATGTATCCTGTCGGTTGACCTTAGATAAAAGTATTCGACCTACTGGTGGTATAATAATTAATATGCCGTCACTTGCGAACCACCAGCTTTCGGTGAACCAGCTCTAATCCGGGTTTGTATCTCTTGGCGGACGCATTGATGCCCATTTCCATTGCGTGGTCGGCAATCAACTCAAATTGTTGGGGTAAGGAATTTACTTTGATAGGCAGAAAATCCAAAAGACGGTTATCGCCAAATGTCGCCAGCTTAATCTTATTGAGTAGTTCAGGCGTTTCCAGCAGACCATCCAGAATGCCTTCTAATAACGTGTAAGAAGTCACAACGATCGCGTCAGGGACTGTGTTTTCTTCCACCCATTTATCAAACAACCTTCTGCCGTTTTCTCTGTCGAAATGATTGCCATAGGTCTTATGAATCTGGCATTCAAAGTCTTTCAATGCTTCCAGAAAGCCAAATTCACGTTCTTTAGAGACGTTCAGTTCTGGCATTGCCCCTAATAGCCCGATAGATTTTACCGATTTAGACATAATGGACTGGGTTAGAGACTTAGCCCCCTCAAAGTCCTCACTGATGACGCAGGCAAAATGCTCGTCATCTAACGCACGGTCTATTGCAATAACTGGCGTACCACTTTGCTGAATCGCATGATAATAGTCCGAACCATCCGTCATTGCGCTGGCAACAAACAAAGCATCAATACGGCGGCTTATCAGTGCCTGAACGACATTTTTTTCTATTTCGGAATCGTCGTCTGAACAGCCAATCAATATCTGAAAGCCAGCCTGTCGCGAGTGCGCTTCAAGCAATTTGGCGAGTCTCGCATAACTGGTGTTTTCCAGATCGGGAATCACCAGACCGAAAGATCGGCTACTGCCAGCCCTGAGTGCTGATGCTGCATGATCGGGGCGAAACTTATGCTCCTCGACGACCGCCATCACTTTCTTCTGCGTCTTTTCGCTGATTCGGTATTTCTGTGCTTTACCGTTAATCACATAGCTGGCTGTGGTTTTGGACACGCCAGCCAGTTTCGCAATTTCATCCAGTGTCATATCAAAACCTAGCTTGTGTGCGATGGATCATACTTCCGGATCCTAATGATATTTGGGAATTGAATTATAAGCTGAATCGTTTCAGTATAAAAGCTGAAAGGATTCAGCAAATCCATCAATGTGACTGAAACACCAAAACGATGTCCATTTCATTTGCTGAATTTTTTTGGAAACACTGCTGAACCGATTCAGCTTTAATTATTAGAAAGCCAGTACCCTAATGCAAAGAGGTCACCATGCTGACACTAGATAAATCCGATATCACCTTAAACTGCTCGGCTGAAAACAAGCAGCAGGCGATATTGCTCATTGGCGAAGCCCTGACTGAAAAAGGGTTGGTCAGTTCCAATTACGTAGAAGGGATGAAAGTAAGGGAGGCTCAGGCGTCTACTTTTCTGGGCAACGGAATTGCGATTCCTCACGGCACCACAGACACCAGAACCTTAGTAACAAAAACAGGCGTGAGTATCCATCACTTCCCGAATGGCGTTGACTGGGGAGAAGGCAATACGGTCTACCTAGCGATAGGTATTGCAGCCAAGTCTGATGAGCACCTCTCCATCTTGAAACAGTTAACAAAAGTACTCTCTGCTGATGGTGTGGAACAGCGACTAAAAAACGCCGCCTCTCAGGAAAGTATTATACAAATCCTCAATGGCGAGTCCGCCGATCATCAGGTTTTGACCGAGGCATCCGTCCTTACCGGCTTCCCTGCCACCGAAATGATGCAACTGAAAGCCGTATCAGCAGGGCTAATCAATTGCCATCAGCAAAATCAGCACGCCATCGCAAGCCTTATCTCACGCACTCCAACTCATTTAGGCAAAGGACTTTGGTTGGTCAGCACCAATGAGCAGGTCGAACACACTAGCGTGTCTTTTGTTTCGGTCAGTGAACCGTTTGAGTTTGACCACCAAAGCGTAAAAGCCATGATTGCGTTTGCCGCCAAGGACGATGCCCACCTCCCCTATCTGACACGTCTTCAACAGCTTATTGAGAGTAACGATGTAGAGCGTCTTGTAAACGCAAACAAAGACGACGTTATCGCGCTACTGTCTTCTGAACAAAATCAACCTTCCTTCCCAGAGCAGGCGGCTGATACTGACGGTGTTGAAGGTACTTTCTCCATTAAAAACGAACACGGTTTACACGCCAGACCGGGCGCAATGCTGGTAGCGGAAGCCAAGAAATTCGACGCCAATATCAAGGTCACCAACCTAAATGGTGATGGGCAGTCAGCCAATGCTAAAAGCCTGATGAAAGTCATTGCGCTGGGCGTTAAACGTGGGCATGAACTTAAATTCATCGCTCAGGGTGAAGACGCACAACAGGCGATAGATGCCATCAGTCAGGCGATTGCTTCAGGTTTAGGAGAAGGGTAAGCCATGAAAAAAGTCGTAACCATCACCCTGAACCCTGCACTGGATCTCACGGGTTCTCTTAACGCTCTCAACCAAGGTGGTGTCAGCCTGGTCGAGCAGAGCAGCTTTCATGCAGCGGGAAAAGGCGTGAACGTTGCACAGGTACTTCGGGATCTGGGCGCGGAAGTTGCGGTAACGGGCTTTCTTGGTAGAGACAATCAGGAAATGTTCTGCCAACTGTTTGAGAAAATTGGCGCAAAAGATCACTTTGTTCGCGTAGACGGTGCAACCAGAATCAACGTAAAGCTTGTGGAAAGTGACGATCGGGTCAGCGATATAAACTTCCCCGGTGTGTCCGTTTCATCGTCTGATAAGCAGAAGTTCGAGCAAAAACTGAAAGAGTTATCACAGGAATACGATGTGTTTGTCCTCGCGGGTAGTTTGCCTGTTGGCGTTTCACCGGAAGAGTGCCAGAACTGGATTTCCATGCTTCAAGGTTCCGGCAAGCACGTGTTATTCGATAGCAGCCGGGAAGCTCTGAAAACTGGTCTTACTGCCTCGCCCTGGTTAATCAAACCCAATGAGGAAGAGCTAGGCTATCTGGTAGATAAGAAAATCGAATCGATTGAAGAGTGCCTTGATGCTGCCGCTTATCTTGACCAGTTTGCGATTCCCAACCTCGTTATTTCCCTTGGTGCAGAGGGCGTGCTCTGGAAAAAAGAGCAACGCTGGCTGCACGCCAAACCACCAAAAGTCGACATCGTGAGCACCGTTGGCGCCGGAGACTCTCTGGTAGCTGGAATGTGCTGGGCTCACCTGAATAAATGGGACGATAAAGATGCCCTAGCCTTTGCTACGGCTTTGTCAGCCCTTGCCGTAAGCCAGGTTGGTGTTGGCGTCACGGATATCGAAAAAGTTTCCTCCCTACAACAAACAATAAAAATAACGTCACTAACTGAAGCCATAGATTAATAAGGTCAAGAATATGAATATTTCTATCGTTACCGCTTGCCCCAGTGGTGTTGCAAACTCAATCATCGCGGCAGGGTTACTCAAAAATGCCGCGCAGCAACTCAATATCCGTGCTCACATTGAATGCCACTCCAGCGTGATGCCGGTAGACAAGCTCTCGCAAAGTGCCATCGACAGCTCCGACATTATTGTGATTGCGGGTTATCCGGGTATTGATACCCAGCGTTTTATTGGCAAAAAGGTGTATCAGGATAGCGTATCAAACGTCGCGCAAAACGCTGAAGCCTGGCTTTCCCATGCCGTTGAAAACGCAACGCTGTTGTCTGCTGATGACGCTGTTGTCGAAAAGGTTGGAAACCCATCGACAGAAAGCACCAGCAAAAATATTGTTGCGATCACTGCCTGCCCAACGGGCGTGGCTCATACTTTTATGGCGGCCGAAGCCTTAGAAGACGAAGGGAAACGCTTAGGTCACAACATCAAAGTTGAAACCCGAGGCTCGGTTGGTGCTAAAAACCAGTTAAGTGACGACGACATCGCCAATGCGGATCTTGTCATTATCGCAGCTGATATTGATGTTCCTCTGGAAAGATTCAATGGCAAACTCATGTACCGAACTACAACCGGCCCCGCATTGAAGAAGACCAAACAAGAATTCGACAATGCCTTCCAGCAAGCCACCACTTACACCCACACTGCCAAACAAGACGATAATTCGTTTAAGAAGGAGAAGACAGGGGCATACAAACACCTGATGACAGGCGTCTCTCATATGCTTCCTTTGGTCGTCGCAGGCGGTTTGGCAATTGCACTTTCATTTGTCTTCGGGATCGAGGCATTCAAAGAAGAAGGCACCTTAGCTGCCGCTTTGATGACGATTGGTGGCGGCTCTGCTTTCGCACTTATGGTTCCCATTCTTGCAGGCTTTATTGCTTTTTCCATTGCAGACAGACCGGGCCTGGCTCCCGGTTTGATTGGCGGCATGCTGGCTAGCTCTACTGGTGCGGGTTTTCTTGGTGGGATTGCAGCGGGCTTTATTGCTGGTTATTCCGCCAAGTGGCTGGCAGAAAAGGTATCCCTGCCACAATCTATGGAAGCGCTGAAACCTATTTTGATCATTCCACTTATCGCAAGCTTATTCACCGGTCTGATCATGATCTACGTCGTAGGAACCCCGGTCGCCAGTGCTATGAATGCGCTGACAGAGTTTCTGAACAACATGGGCTCCACTAACGCCGTCCTGCTTGGCATTATTTTAGGCGCTATGATGTGCTTTGACCTGGGTGGTCCGGTTAACAAAGCGGCGTATACCTTTGGGGTTGGTCTTCTGGCAACCGAAACGTATGCTCCGATGGCCGCGGTTATGGCGGCTGGTATGGTTCCGGCTTTGGGTATGGGTTTGGCAACCTTCCTGGCTAAAGATAAGTTCGATGCCAGTGAGCGAGAAGCAGGAAAAGCCTCATTTGTTCTCGGGCTGTGTTTCATTTCAGAAGGTGCTATCCCATTTGCAGCAAAAGATCCTATGCGTGTCATTCCAGCGTGCATGGCTGGTGGTGCTCTGACAGGTGCACTTTCTATGTTGTTTGGTGCTGAACTACTTGCTCCGCACGGTGGGTTATTCGTGCTACTTATCCCGAATGCAATCAGCCCAGTGCTGATGTATCTTGCAGCCATCGCGGCGGGCACAGCATTAACTGGTTTTGGTTATGTAGCGCTTAAGAAACAAGCCGAAATGAAAGCCGCTACCGCTTAAACTGAAAAAGGTGCTCAATTGAGCACCTTTCTTTATCACTTCTAACGTTGTCTATATCTCGTGTCGTCTAAACCTAAGCAACGCTAACAGCGGTACTAACCACCACGCCAAGCTACCGCCCTCTGTATCACCATTGTTTGTTGGTTCAGGCTCCGATTTTTGGAGTCACATTTTGAGAAGCAGGATCAGAGGTATTGTATTTCGGAGTTTCATTCCCCGCGAGTACACTGCTAATCCACGGAAGATAGTCCGCCACTTCAGTGAAAACACCATGAACTGAGGAAGACGGATTGCCGCATATGCTCGGTCCAAAACTCGCTATACCGATTTGAATGAACTTACCACCATCAAACCACACCAAGGGACCGCCTGAGTCCCCCTGACAGATCGCGCCATACAAACCTGTTGTAGCGCTATAACTTCCTCGGGTACAGATATGCCCACCTTTCACCGAAGCAAAAGAGGTACAACTACTGTGAGTAACGTAGTCCAGATCAACCTGAAGAAGATGATCGGATGTGTCGTAATTAGATTTGGTATTGCCGTGTCCAATGGCTTTGAACTTTGCGCCACTGACACGGTAGTTGGTGATATCCGAAGTAGAAGGCAAAGGCACAAACTGGTTTGAAGGTACTCCTACCATTTCCGATTCCAGTTCGATAATCGCAATATCGTTCTCCCATAGGTAGTAAGAACCGTCTTTGTAGTCATCACGGTAGTAGAAAGATTTCGCTTTGATTTTTTGTGCTGAGCTGAAATCTCCGTCTCGCTCAAGCTGCAATACAACCGTTGTGTATTTGTTGTAGAAATTGTCCTGCACGCAATGAGCCGCAGTCATGACATGTTTGGAATCCAGAATGGTGGCACCGCAGTAGTTGCTGTAGTAGCCATAGTCGTCTCGCCTGTCGTAATAAAGGCTCGCCATGTATGGGTAATTTGAGATATAGGCATTGCTGCCGTTGACAATGGAAGGAGACACTTGCTCAGCACCAACTACAGGCTGAGCCGTTAAGAAAACAGCAGTAAGAAACATTTTGCGCATAGAACTCTCCCCTGTAAACACCCCAAGATGTTCAAAGCTCTACTTCTAGTGTAGGAGAGATTTGTTCTATTACCCGTAAAGAATTGTAAAGCAGTCAGACGATATGAGCTAATTTATAAATAAAACGAAAGCCACTTTACAATATTTTATTCTTTAAATTCAGCCAGTAAGGATAAATTAATCAATAACTTGCCGGTATCTTGAAAAGCTCAGATCGCACCATTATTTCTTTCTGATCGTACCAGTCATGAATAAAACAGCTAACGCCAGCCAACCTAAACTGCCGCCGCTCGATTCGGTAGAATTGCTCAAACTGTATTTGCTAAGCCATTCTTTGCGAAGCGCATCGGTTGAAACTGCCTTCGGAGTTTCATTACCGTTGATAACGCTGGTTATCCAGCTCTGGTAGTCTTTCACTTCCGTATAAACCGATGTGACGCCAGAGCTCGATACCCCGCAAGTTCCGGTCACGAAACTGGCTACCCCCACCTGATATTGAATCTGAGAATTAGAGTCGGTCCAATATACTGGTCCTCCAGAGTCCCCCTGACAGGCACTGTTCAACAAACCAGAAGACGTGGTGGTGTCTTTGAAACAGATCTGTTTGTCACTCAGTTTATTTCCGTTAAAAAATGTCGCCCGACACTCCGCCTGACTCGCGACCTCAAAGTTGGTTTTTAAAAGTGGTAGATAGCCGAACTTCTGTTTACGGTCATCATTATTGCTTTGAGTATTTCCGTGCCCCACTGCGGTAAAAGCGGCACCACGTGCACTGCGATACGTTGATTCCGTGGTGTCGGTCATAGTAAGAGGGATAGATGGGAAAACGCCGGACGAAAAAGTCAGCGGTGTTTCCAGCTTTAGCACTGCAATATCATTCGGTAACAGGTCAGAATTGGCGTTTGAATAGTCGTCTGGGTAATAGATTTCGCTAACCCGAACTCTTTGTTTACTGCCAAAAGGCTGGACCTGAGTTGGAAAATCTTCTTCGTTATCAAGTTGCGGTACGACAGTAGTAAACAGACTCGTGACTGTGCTGTTATACACGCAATGCGCTGCCGTCAGAACATGATTGGCATCCAGAATACTGGCTCCACAGAAATTCCCACTGGAGTATCGTCCGTCGTATTCCAGTGAGTCTACAAATAGTGTTGCAATACTCGGGTAATCTGCACTTTTTGCCACTTCCCCATTGACAATCAAAGGCTTGATTGTCGATGCCGAGCAAACTGAGCTCGCCAATATAACGCTCGAAAATAAAATCTGTTTATGCATGAATCCGTTCTCCCCCTATTCCTATTTAAACTAAGAATACATCATTTAACATCAAATCAATGTGACATTCATACAAAAGTAAATCATCCACACTCGCTATATTTTTCAGTGTGTTATGTGTTTATTGGATTAACGAGAAAGGTTCAGGGAAATATTAGTTAAGTGGAATTGAAACGCCCCAAGTCATTGGGGCGAATATTTACTTTCTACGAGTGAAACCGAATAGGAACATGCCTAGTAAGGCGAAAATACCTATCGAACCGCCTGATGAGGTTGAACCACCAAAAAAGGCTAATCGCTTGTCATGAGTCGAGGTGAAGCTGGGCGATACTGAGCCAGCTAGCACGCTGTCAATCCAGCTTCTGTACTCATAAACGTCAGTAAACACAGTTGTCGTCTGCGGCAAGAATCCACAGGTAGAATGACCAAAACTGGTAATACCAACCTGAATGTTTTTGCTGCCGCTATTAATGTAAACCGGACCACCAGAATCCCCACTACAAGCACTATTGTATCTCTGGGTATTGGAGTTGAATGCCCCTGTTGTACAGAGCTGAGTTTGATCTATCGTTGTGTTGGTAAACGCCGACCCACATGTCGCGGCATCAACATACGTTAACTCAGTTTGCTGGAGCGTATTGCTGGTGGTTTTTGTTGAATCGTTAGTCAGACCATGACCAATCGTGACGAACGAAGTCCCCGACGCGGCGTAATTTTTGTTGGTCGGACGCTTTATTGCCACATTGTTTACATCAATGTTTCTTGGGGATTCCAGCTTAAGAATGGCAATGTCATTTTTGCTCGTGTTGCTGTTCCAACCGGGATGAATATAGATCTCGCTCACCTGATGACGAGTCACGTTGCTAGGATAGTCGGTGCGATATTGGAGCTGAGGCACCACCTTTGTAAAGAGATGAACGTCTGTTCGGTCATCCACACAGTGGGCTGCGGTAAGCACGTAGCTTTCATTGAGTGTGGTTCCACCACAGAACAATGAACCGTACTGTTGGTTATATTCAAAAGCATCGAGATACAGGTTCACGATGGACGGGAAGTTTTGGACGGACGCGTCTGTTCCATTGATGATGAAAGGGTTAACTTCACCAGAGGCAGAAACAGCGAAAGGAAGCGAAGCCAACAGGGCGGTAACTGATTTACGCATCAAGATCCCTCGAATTGGTAGATTGCTCACGAATGACTTTTAGCCATACTCATTATGTATTTAAAATATTTTCACGAATTATAGCAATTCCTGTCTTAGGTCCGATGTCACAAATGTAATTGCGTGTAAGGAAAAAACGGCTGCTCATAAGGCAGCCGTTTCTAATCATTTAATTGAGTAGCAGCGATGCCACTATCCGCGATAGTAACGCTGAGGGACAAACGGCATTTTCTCTACTGTCATTGCCAGTTTCTTACCACGTACTTCGGCGAATACTTCGGTTCCCACAGCAGCAAATTCCGTTTTCACGTAGCCCATAGAAACTGGTTTGCCCGCCGTTGGACCTGCTGTGCCACTGGTCACGATACCGATTTCATTGTCGTCAGCATCAAACAGTTTTGCACCTTCACGAACAGGAGCTTTTGTTTGACCAACCAGACCAATACGCTTACGAGTAACATTCTTAGTCGCGATTTGATCAAGAATGATATCCGCGCCCGGGAAACCACCCGCGCGTTCGCCGTCTGTACGACGCACTTTCTGAATACCCCAAAGAAGGCTAGCTTCTACTGGCGTCGTTGTTGTATCCAGGTCGTGACCGTACAGGCACAGACCACACTCAAGACGAAGTGAATCACGAGCGCCAAGACCAATCCACTCAACTTCTTCAAAATCCGTCAGCGCGCGTGCCAGTTCTTCAGCTTTGCTTTCTGAAACTGAGATTTCGTAGCCGTCTTCGCCTGTGTAACCAGAACGGCTAACCAGACACTTCTCGCCCAGAATTTCAATTTCACGTGCGTCCATAAACACCATGTCAGACACTTCTGGTGCAAGTCGTGCAAGCACAGCAGCAGCCTTAGGTCCTTGAAGTGCAAGCAGC
>NZ_AFWJ01000014.1 GCF_000222685.1 Vibrio nigripulchritudo ATCC 27043
AAATCGTTAAGTGTTTCCGAGACGAAGACTTGCGTGCAGACCGTCAGCCAGAATTCACTCAAATCGATATCGAAACCTCTTTCATGACGGCAGACGAAGTTCGTGCAACCACAGAAAAAATGGTTCGCGATATGTGGCAAGAACTACTGGATGTTGACCTGGGCGATTTTCCGGTAATGCCATTTAGCGAAGCCATTCGTCGTTTCGGTTCGGACAAACCTGATCTGCGTAACCCACTAGAGCTGGTTGATGTTGCAGACCTAGTGAAAGATGTCGAATTCAAAGTCTTCTCTGGTCCTGCAAACGATGAAAAAGGTCGTGTTGCCGTGATTCGCGTACCAGGTGGTGCAAAACTGACGCGTAAGCAAATCGATGGTTACGGCGAGTTTGTAGGCATCTACGGTGCGAAAGGCTTGGCGTGGATGAAAGTGAACGATCGCGAAGCTGGCTTAGAAGGTATTCAGTCTCCGGTTGCTAAGTTCCTGAATGAAGAAGTAATCAACGGCATTCTTGAGCGTACTGGCGCTCAAACTGGCGACATCATCCTATTTGGCGCAGACAAAGCAAACGTTGTGGCAGAAGCCATGGGTGCACTTCGTCTGAAACTGGGTACCGATCTTGAACTGACTGATACCAGTGCATGGGCACCACTTTGGGTTGTTGATTTCCCAATGTTTGAAGAAGATGACGAAGGTAACCTGCATGCGATGCACCACCCGTTCACTTCTCCATTAGGTGTTACAGCGGAAGAGCTAAAAGCAAACCCTGCTGCGGCGAACTCCAACGCTTACGATATGGTTCTGAATGGTTACGAAGTGGGCGGTGGTTCTGTTCGTATCCACAATGCAGAAATGCAAGCGGCAGTATTCGATATCCTAGGTATTGAGGCAGAAGAGCAGCAGCTTAAGTTTGGCTTCCTTCTGGACGCACTTAAGTATGGTACGCCACCGCACGCTGGTCTTGCGTTTGGTCTGGATCGTCTGGTTATGCTGCTTTGCGGCACTGAAAACATCCGTGATGTTATCGCATTCCCTAAAACGACTGCGGCAGCGTGCTTGCTGACGGATGCCCCAAGCTTGGCTAACCCAGCAGCGTTGGACGAGCTTGCGATTGCAGTAACGGCAGCAAAAGAAAAAGACGCAGAGTAAGCGCAAATAAATGAATGAAAACTCCCGCACTTGCGGGAGTTTTTGTTTTAATGAAGATATATCGCTCTCAGGTGATTCATAGGCAGCATTCAATATCGCTCCACCTGAGCGCTTCAATCATAGAAAAGGTGAATTATGGCTGGTCACAGTAAATGGGCGAACATTCGTCACCGTAAAGCCGCTCAAGATGCGAAACGCGGCAAGATTTTCACAAAGTTAATCCGCGAAATTGTGGTGGCAGCAAAAGAGGGAGGCGCAGAGCCTGAAAACAACCCTCGCTTGCGGGCTGCTATCGACAAAGCACTGTCGAATAACATGACCCGAGACACGGTCAACCGAGCTGTTAGCCGTGGTGCTGGTGGGGAAGGTGATGACAACATGGAAACCGTCATCTACGAAGGTTATGGTCCGGGGGGTACGGCTGTTATGGTTGAATGCTTAACCGACAACCGCAACCGTACCGTTTCTGGTGTTCGTCATGCCTTTTCCAAAGCTGGCGGCAATCTGGGTACGGACGGCAGCGTAAACTACCTCTTCGACAAAAAAGGGGTGATTTCGTATGCGCCGGGTTTGGATGAAGACGAAGTGATGGAAGTCGCACTAGAAAGTGGCGCTGACGACATCGAAACGGGCGAAGACGGCGCGATAGACGTATATACCGCACCGGCGGACTTCGGTTCGGTGAAAGATGCGTTAGATGCCGCTGGTTTTGAAGCCGCAAATGCAGAAGTTTCGTTAATACCTTCGACGAAAGCGGATTTGGATGCAGATACCGCTCCTAAACTACTACGTTTGATTGACGCGCTAGAAGATTTGGATGACGTACAAGAGGTTTACCACAACGGTGATATTTCGGATGAAGTGGCAGCTGCCCTTTGATCCTATGAAAGGCATAAAGTGTAGCAATGCATTTTGTGGCGGTCCTTTAAAAATAGGAAACCTTGTATGTCGATAATTCTGGGTATTGATCCCGGTTCACGAATCACTGGCTACGGCGTGATTCGTCAGCAAGGCAGACACTTACACTATTTGGGTAGTGGTTGTATTCGTACCTCCCATGATGACTTACCAAGTCGCCTGAAGCAGATTTATGCTGGCGTCACGGAAATCATCACCCAGTTTCAACCGGATGTGTTTGCCATTGAACAGGTCTTTATGGCGAAAAATGCCGACTCAGCGCTTAAGCTAGGGCAGGCGCGAGGTAGCGCGATAGTAGCTGCCGTTAATGCAGATTTACCTGTATTTGAGTACGCTGCCAGGTTAATCAAACAAGCCGTCGTAGGCACTGGTGGTGCAGACAAAGCGCAAGTTCAGCACATGGTGACTAGCATGTTGAAGTTACCCGCTAAACCACAAGCCGATGCGGCTGATGCGCTAGGTGTCGCGATTTGTCATGCAAACACCAATAAAACCTTGGTAGCACTTGCTGGGCAGGCAACCAGCGCGAAGAAAGGGCGCTACCGCTAATTCATCATAAATCATTTAAGCGGGAGCCAAGGGGCAACAGACCCTAAGCGTTCCCACTTTTCTTTATTGAACTGGCTATCCATCCAGTAATCTATTATCATCATTTTCGTTGAATTTTTATTCCTAAGGACAAGATTGTGATCGGACGCCTTCGCGGTATTTTGATAGAAAAACAGCCACCAGAACTGCTTATTGAAGTCTCAGGTGTGGGGTATGAAGTGCAAATGCCAATGAGCTGTTTTTATGAACTGCCCAATGTGGGCGAAGAAGCCATCATCTACACTCATTTTGTGGTGCGTGAAGACGCTCAGCTTCTTTATGGCTTTAATACCGTTAAAGAACGCGCGTTATTCCGTGAAGTAATTAAAGCCAATGGTGTTGGTCCTAAGCTTGGTTTAGGTATCCTTTCCGGTATGACGGCAGGGCAGTTTGTGTCCTGTGTTGAACGTGAAGACATTTCGACTCTGGTCAAGCTGCCGGGTGTAGGTAAGAAAACTGCCGAGCGCCTTGTGGTTGAAATGAAAGATCGTCTGAAAGGGTGGGGAGCTGGCGACCTGTTTACACCTGCTACAGATGCGGCTCCAATTGACTCAGCACCAGAAGCAGACAATCAAAATGCCGATGATGAAGCCGTGAGCGCACTATTGGCACTGGGTTATAAGCCACAAATCGCATCGAAAGTGGTTTCTCAAATTGCTAAGTCTGGCATGACGAGTGAAGAAATTATCCGCGAAGCATTAAAATCCATGGTTTAAACCGCGGATTAAACGAACCTTAGAATAGTAAATATATGATCGAAGCAGACCGACTTATTGCCCCTGAAAATCCAAGCTTCAGAGATGAAGATGTGATAGACAGGGCGATTCGCCCCAAAAAGCTTGAAGATTATCAAGGTCAGGACCACGTTCGTGATCAAATGGAGATCTTCATTAAAGCCGCACAGCTAAGAAACGAAGCACTCGATCACCTGCTGATATTCGGTCCTCCTGGTTTGGGTAAAACCACGTTGGCTAACATCGTAGCTAATGAGATGGAAGTGAACATTCGGACCACTTCTGGTCCAGTGTTGGAGAAGGCTGGAGATTTGGCGGCGCTTCTTACCAATCTTGAAGAAAACGATGTGCTTTTTATCGATGAGATTCATCGGCTTAGCCCCGTGGTCGAAGAGGTTCTCTACCCAGCAATGGAAGATTACCAGCTTGATATCATGATTGGTGAAGGACCAGCTGCTCGCTCCATCAAGATTGACTTACCACCGTTTACCTTAATTGGTGCAACCACTCGTGCAGGCTCTCTAACATCGCCGCTGCGAGACCGTTTTGGCATCGTTCAGCGGCTAGAGTACTACAACGTTAAAGACCTTCAGCACATCGTGCAGCGCAGTGCGAACTGCTTAAATCTTTCTATGGATGCGGAAGGTGCGTTAGAAGTGGCAAGACGAGCCCGTGGCACACCACGTATCGCAAACCGCTTGCTCAGGCGTGTACGCGACTACGCAGAGGTGAAAGGTAACGGACATATCTGCAGTGACATAGCTGACAAGGCTCTAAACATGCTGGATGTCGACAATCAGGGCTTTGATTACATGGATCGTAAGCTATTGCTGGCGATTATGGAAAAGTTCTCTGGCGGTCCTGTGGGCTTAGATAACTTAGCAGCAGCGATTGGTGAAGAGAAAGACACCATAGAAGATGTTATTGAGCCCTATTTGATACAACAAGGCTACCTGCAACGCACCCCGCGCGGAAGAATAGCGACCGATCGCGCTTATTTACACTTCGGGTTGGATAATCCAACAAAATAACAACAATTTCCCCATCTGTTTCACATGCTTATCCAGTTGGCGTTATTGCCAACTGGCTTCAAAAAACCTCATTTTTCGACGTGCTACAAATTTTTTGCAAATTTTCTCAGAACATTTTGGAATAAGAATCTAGCACGTAATTTCCCTCCAAATTTTATTAATGTGATCTATATCAATATAAACAGTTCAAGAAATTCTACCTTGATTGATATGGATCAATTTGGTTGATTTTTAGCCGCCGATTACCGTCGATTTTTGACCTAAATCAAAGCAGATCTCTGGTATAAATTTTTTGAAACATACTGATTTTATCGTTAATATTAGACCAAGCTATATTAGCTGATACTTAACATTAAACTAACCATTTGGGTACATAATTGCAACAATACGCAGCTAATTCACAACATTTAGAGTTGTTTGTTAGCCACTGTTTCAATGGTGTAACCCAACATACGCTGCAATGTGAATCGGTGTCATTCAGCCGACACGAAAGGAGTTACCATGATTGACGTAGTTGATCTGTCGCGGTTGCAATTTGCGCTTACTGCGATGTATCACTTCCTATTCGTTCCATTGACTTTAGGCATGGCTTTCCTACTTGCCATTATGGAGTCTCTCTATGTAATGACCGACAAGCAAATCTACAAGGACATGACTAAGTTCTGGGGTAAGCTATTCGGTATTAACTTCGCGCTCGGTGTTGCCACCGGTTTAACCATGGAGTTCCAGTTTGGTACTAACTGGTCATATTATTCCCACTACGTAGGTGACATATTTGGTGCACCTCTCGCCATTGAAGCCCTCGTCGCTTTCTTCTTAGAGTCCACTTTTGTCGGTCTATTCTTCTTTGGCTGGGATAGGTTAAGTAAACGCCAGCACCTTGTAGTGACGTGGCTGGTTGCATTAGGTTCGAACTTCTCAGCACTTTGGATTCTTATTGCAAACGGATGGATGCAGAACCCTGTTGGTGCAGAGTTCAACTTTGAAACCATGCGTATGGAGATGGTTAGCTTCTCCGAGGTTGTTCTAAACCCGGTTGCACAGGTTAAATTCGTACACACGGTTGCGTCTGGCTATACCTGTGGTGCCATGTTTGTTCTTGGCATCAGTGCCTACTACCTATTGAAAGGGCGTGACATTGCGTTTGCTCGTCGCTCGTTTGCGATCGCAGCTTCTTTCGGCATGGCAGCCATTCTTTCTACTATCGTTCTTGGTGACGAATCTGGTTACGAGCTTGGTGAAGTTCAGAAAGTGAAGCTTGCAGCGGTTGAAGCTGAGTGGCACACAGAACCAGCTCCTGCGGCATTTACGGTATTTGGTCTTCCTAATCAGGAAACCATGGAAACTGACTACGCCATTAAGATTCCTTATGTAATGGGCATCATTGCGACTCGTTCTTTCGATGAGCAAGTGACGGGTCTTCGTGATTTGCGTGATGACCACGTTGAACGCATTCGTACTGGTATGTACGCGTACGAGCTTCTTGAAAAGCTTAGAGCGGGCGACAAATCTGAAGCTAACATGGCGGCATTTGACGAAGTCAAAGGTGACCTGGGTTACGGTCTTCTATTGAAGCGCTATACAGAAACGGTTACAGACGCGACGGAAGAACAGATTCAGGCAGCTGCCGACGATTCTATCCCGACAGTATGGCCGCTATTCTGGTCGTTCCGCATCATGGTGGCGTGTGGCTTTGTCATGCTATTCGTATTTGGTGCTGCGTTTGTTCAAACGTGTCGTCAGAAGATCGAGCAGAAACCTTGGATCCTTAAAGCTGCACTTTGGAGCATCCCGCTACCTTGGATTGCTATCGAAGCAGGCTGGTTTGTGGCTGAATACGGTCGTCAACCGTGGGCTGTAGGTGAAATCCTGCCAGTACACGTTGCTGCCTCTGCTCTTACCGCAGCAGAAATCTGGACATCCTTATTTGCGATTCTTGCGCTATACACAGTGTTCTTGATTGCTGAAGTTTACCTGATGGTGAAGTTTGCACGTAAAGGACCAAGTAGCCTGAAAACAGGTCGCTACCACTTCGAACAAAACGCTGACTCTGTCGAAGACAAAGTTGGTCGCCAAGTAGAAGCATAAGCAAGGAGAATAAAGATGTTTGATTACGAAATCTTAAAATTCATCTGGTGGGTGCTGATTGGTGTCCTATTTATTGGCTTCGCAATTACAGATGGTTTCGACATGGGCGTGGGTGCTTTAGTACCTGTTATCGGTAAAAACGACACCGAGCGCCGTGTGATGATTAACTCTATCGCCCCACACTGGGACGGTAACCAAGTATGGCTAATCACAGCTGGTGGTGCACTGTTTGCAGCCTGGCCATTGGTTTACGCCACATCATTCTCTGGCTTCTACCTAGCGATGATCGTAACTCTGGCAGCCTTGTGGCTTCGTCCGGTTGGTCTGGATTACCGTTCTAAGATAGAAGATCCAAAGTGGCGTCAGTCATGGGATATTGCTATCTCTATCAGTGGTTTTGTTCCACCACTTATCTTTGGTGTTGCATTTGGTAACTTGCTTCAGGGTGTTCCGTTTGAATTGAGCGACTTCCTGATGCCAACGTATAACGGTTCGTTCTTTGGCCTGCTAAACCCGTTTGCATTGCTGTGTGGTCTGGTGAGCTTGTTCATGATCATCATGCAGGGTGCAACCTGGCTTCAAATGAAAACAACAGATGAAATCCACAACCGAGCTCGTCTGGTTGCTCAAATAACGGGTGCGCTAGTTGTCGTGACATTTGTTGGTGCCGGTTTCTGGGTTCAACACATTGATGGTTACGTGGTTGTTAGCGGGTTGGATATCGCAGGTGAGTCAAACCCACTGAAAAAAGTGGTAGAGGTGCAAGAAGGTGCCTGGATGCTGAACTTTGAAAAGTATCCTCTAATGTGGGCTGCACCAGTTCTGGGTGTGGTAATGCCGCTGCTTGCTATCGTCGCTTCTCGCTTTGAGAAAGGTGGTCTGGCGTTCCTGGCTTCAAGCCTGACTAACGCAGGTGTTATTTTGACGGCAGGTTTTGCAATGTTCCCATTCATCATGCCTTCAAGCGAATCACCGAACCACAGCTTAACAATGTGGGATTCCACATCGAGTGAGCTGACACTGAACCTGATGACAGGTGTGGCGTTTGTGATGGTTCCAATCATCCTGAGTTACACAGCGTGGACTTACTACAAGATGTTTGGTCGTCTTGATTCTAAGTTCATCGAAGAAAACAAAAACTCGCTTTACTAAGGAGCATTACTATGTGGTATTTTGCATGGATTTTGGGTGTATTGCTGGCATGTGCGTTCGGCATCATCAATGCTCTTTGGCTAGAGCACACAGAAATGATGGATAAGGATAGTGAAGAATAATTTAGCGATCTCTATTGCTAAACTCCACGAACCTATGGACAGAGCCCTTTTACGGGCTCTTTCCTTATTGTTGGGGTTTGGTCATGTGGCTCTGTTTATGTGGGAGCCAACACAATACGCAGAAGACATTGGTGGTTTTGATGTATTCCTTGGACCACTTTTCGTGTTTTCTGTCTGTTCGAGTATGGTTTACGGCATCGGATTTAAGCCAAGACTCTGGTTGTGGCAGGTAGTCTTCAGCCCATACATTTCAATGCCAGCGCTTATCTTCTTTACTGCAATGCGCTTTGTTGCTTAGTAAGTGTATAAACCTTCACCTCTAAGAGCAGTTCTCAGCCAACTGCTCTCATTTTTTTGTAGTTAGCCACAAAAAACTTCTTTATTTTTCCTGATGCAGCGGCAACATAAGGTATAGTTACGTTTTATTTATTTTGTGATTGGTGTCTTGGTGAAAGGGGAACAAACGAGCATCTTTGAGTGGCCGATTCGAGTTTACTATGAAGATACAGATGCTGGTGGGGTCGTATACCACTCCAATTATCTTAACTACTTTGAACGTGCTAGAACGGAACTTCTGAGATCTCTCGGAGTCTGTCAACAAAAGCTTCTTACTGAAAACCTCGGCTTTGTTGTTCGTCATGTTGATATGGATTTTCTACAGGGCGCAAGATTAGACGACTCCCTGACAGTAAGAACATCAATTTCTGAATTAAAGCGTGCTTCTTTGGTATTTTGTCAGGAGTTAGTTAATCCTGACGGCAAAGCATTGTGCCAAGCAAAAGTTAAGGTAGCATGCATTAACACAGCAACCATGAAACCTCAGGCAATCCCAAGCTCAATGACTGCGGAGTTAATAGACAGTGACAGCTGATATTTCAATTTTAGATCTTTTCCTACAAGCCAGTTTACTCGTAAAGCTCGTAATGCTGACCCTTCTTGGTATGTCAGTTATCTCTTGGGCGATGATTATCAAACGCAGCAAAATATTAAAAGAAGCGATGAAAGATGCTGATCGCTTTGAAGACAAATTCTGGTCTGGTGTTGACCTTTCTCAGCTGTACCAGGAAGTCAAAGCTCGAAAAGACAACATTTATGGCAGCCAGCAAATTTTCTATCTAGGCTTTACCGAGTTCGCGAAGCTTCGCCGTTCTCCAGGTACTTCACCTGAATTCGTTATGGAAGGAACAGGACGAACCATGCGTGTTGCTGTTGCCCGTGAAGTGGACGATCTGGAACACAGCCTGCCATTTCTGGCGACAGTTGGTTCTATCAGCCCATACATTGGCTTGTTCGGCACCGTTTGGGGCATCATGCATGCCTTTATTGCACTCGGCGAAGTTAAACAAGCGACACTTGCTATGGTTGCACCCGGTATCGCTGAGGCCTTGATTGCGACAGCAATGGGGCTATTTGCTGCGATTCCAGCGGTAATGGCTTACAACCGATTTAGCAATCAGGTATCTAAGCTGGAACATACCTATGCGACATTTTCTGAAGAGTTTCACAGCATTCTTCATCGTCAAGCCATTGCAGGTAAGGACCAGTAATGGCAGGTTACCAGCGTAAAAAGAGAAAACTGACGGCGGAGATTAACGTTGTACCTTATATCGACGTTATGCTGGTGCTTCTGATCATCTTTATGGTGACCTCTCCCTTTGTTACGCAGGGGGTAGAAGTAGAACTGCCAAAAACGTCAACAGCGAAGCCAGCGTCTGACTTAGCAGGAGACAGTGAAGCCAGCTTTATCATTGTCGAGATAGATAAAGAGGGCAATTTAGGTTTAAGCGTGAACGATGAAGATGTGATTCGCGGTCTCAGTATTGAAGACATCATTGTTCGTGTAAAAGCGGAGATTTCTCTGGCTCCAGATTCTCCAGTTGCGGTGGGTGGTGATGCTGCTACACCATATGCTGAAGTAGTACTGGTGTTGGATGAACTAAACCGAGCAGGCATTCCAAAAGTTGGGCTGCTAACGGATTTGAAATAGGGAACCATCGGTTAATCGATGAAAAACAAGAATAACTACACTAGCGCGATTACGATATCAGCTGTTTTACACGGTGTGCTGATAGTCGGTTTGTTGTTTGGAACGGATTTTTCCATGCCTGAACAAGACCAGACAGGCAACATGGTGCAAGCTGTAGTGATCGACCCTCAAATGGTTCAACAACAAGCGAGAGAGATTCGCCAACAGCGTGAAGCCGCTCAGAGAGCAGAGCAAGAAAGGCTCGACAAACTCAGAAAACAGAGTGATCAGCTCGAAAAAGACCGCAAAGCGGAAGAAGAGCGTATTCGCAAGTTGAAAGAACAGAAAGTTAAAGCTGAAAAAGAGGCTCGTGAAGCTGAAAAAGCGCGCCAGAAAAAAGAGCAGGAGCGCAAGGCAGCAGAAGAACGTGCGAAGAAAGAACGTGAACGCGTTGCTAAAAGCCGAAGCCGAGCGAAAAGCGAAAGAGGAAGCGGTTAAGAAAGCAGAGCAAGAACGCCTGAAGAAAGAGGCGGCAATTGCTAAGGCAGAAGAAGAGCGTGTCGCTCGTGAAAAAGCCGCTAAAGAAGCGGAAGAAAAAGCTCGACGCGAACGCGAAGCCGCTGAAAAAGCCGAAGCTGAACGAATAGCCAAAGAAAAAGCAGCGAAAGAGGCTGCGGAAAAAGCAAGAAAAGAAAAAGAGCGCTTAGAACGTCTTGAAAGGGAACGAAAAGAACAGGAAGCTGCTCTAAATGACATCTTTGCAGGTTTGGAGAGTGAATCTTCTCAAAACTCTGCTGCGAAACAGCAGCATGTAACCAGTGAAGTTCAGAGATATGGAGCTATTTATAAGCAACTGATCCAGAGCCGCCTGCTGAAGGATGACTCATTTTTGGGAAAGTCGTGTAGAGTGAATATGCGCCTGATACATACAGGTAACAGTGCCATTGTAAATGGCGTTAAAGTATTAGGCGGCGATTCGCGCGTCTGCGCTGCAACGAAAAGTGCGATTGCTCAGGTAGCATCTTTTCCAGTTCCAAAAGAAAAAGATGTGGCTGATCAGCTTAAAAATATCAATCTAACCGTTGAATTGGATTAAAAGGACTAAGAAGTGATTAAACGCCTTTTATTAGGAATACTGGTCATATGCGCCAGTTTGGCAAATACTGCAAATGCGGCCTTGGAGCTGGTGATTACCGATGGTATCGACTCCGCTCGCCCCATCGCCATTATTCCATTTAAGTGGGAAGGTGAAGGGAAATTACCGCACGATATTAGTGCTGTTATCGCGTCAGACTTACAACGAAGCGGAAAATTTAGCCCTGTTGCACCGAATAAAATGCCTCAGACCCCTTATTCCGATGAAGATGTTGAATTCTCTTCATGGACGGCATTGGGTGTAGATGCACTTTTGACGGGTACGGTCACCAAAAATGCTGAGGGCAGTTACCTGATTGAATACCAGCTTGTGGACGTAGTTCGCGGTCAGCTAACCAGCGGACAAAGTAAAGCACTAAGCGACACTGGCGAACTGGTGCTTTCGAAAGATCACGTTTTATTTAACAAGCGTGCTACTGTCCCGGGACCAAGGCTACGTGAATACGCGCACCGTATTTCAGATCTTGTTTATGAAAAGCTAACGGGTGAAAAAGGTGCATTCCTGACTCGTATTGCGTATGTTGTTATTAACGACAAAGAGAAGTTCCCTTACCAGCTCAGAATCGCTGATTATGATGGCTATAACGAGCGTTTGGTTTTGCGATCTAAGCAACCTCTTATGTCACCTGCATGGTCTCCAGATGCGAGAAAACTTGCTTATGTAAGCTTTCAGAATGGACGTGCAGAAATTTATCTGATGGACATCTATACTGGGAAGCGTGAAAAGCTCACGTCATTCCCTCGTCATAATGGTGCGCCAAGATTCTCCCCTGATGGGAAGAAATTGGCATTGGTGCTGTCGAAAACCGGCAGTCTTCAGGTCTACATTCTCGATCTACAAACCAGAAAACTGGAACAAATAACGAGAGGTAGAGCAAATAATACAGAACCATTTTGGCATCCTGATGGACAATCGCTAATATTTACCTCGGATCGGGGTGGTAAACCTCAGATATATCGAGTAAATTTGTTAGATGGTGCGACCAACCGTCTAACTTGGCAAGGCAGCCAGAACTTGGGTGGACAAATCACACCAGATGGAAAGTTCATGATTATGGTTAATCGGAACGATTCCGGGTTTAATTTGGCCAAGCAAGATTTGGAAACAGGAGCCGTACAAGTGTTGACTAAAACACAACTGGACGAGTCTCCAAGTATTGCGCCAAACGGTGGTATGGTCATTTACAGCTCCATGTATAGGAAGAAGAATGTACTTTCTATGGTCTCTATAGATGGTCGCTTTAAAGCTAGATTACCGGCAACAAATGGGCGTGTTAGAGCTCCCGCCTGGTCACCATTTTTGTAGAAATAACCGTTTGTGTGTAGTTCGGCAAATCGGTTAAAACAAAGTTTCGGACAAATAAGGAAGAATAAGATGCAACTTAATAAAGTTCTTAAAGGGCTTATGATTGCGCTACCAGTACTAGCTGTTACGGCATGTAGCTCAAGCGACAACGCGGCAGATTCCACTAAAGCTTCTCAAACTAACAATACTGAGCAAGTTGTAGCGGCAGATACCACAACTGAAGTGACGCCACTTGATCAAGGCACTCAGCTTAGCGACCAAGATATCAAAGACGCGCAACTTCGTGAAACTCAGACAATTTACTTTGCATTTGATAACGCGACCATTTCGTCTGATTACGAAGACATGCTAGCTGCACACGCTGCTTTCATCAGCAAAGATCCAGCTCTTAAAGTACGCATCGAAGGTCACGCAGACGAGCGTGGTACTCCAGAGTACAACATCGCGCTAGGCGAGCGTCGTGCTGAAGCTGTTGCTAAGTACCTGCAAGCTCTGGGTGTTCAGGCAGACCAAATCGAAGTAATCAGCTTCGGTGAAGAACGTCCTCTACTACTAGGTCAAAGCGAAGAGGTTTACGCTAAAAACCGTCGCGCTGTTCTAGTTTACTAATAGGAATTTTCCTATGTTCAGTAACTCTAAGCGAATCATCTCGCTTACGTTGCTGGCAAGTGCGGCGAATGTAGCGTTCGCCGCACCAGCTCCAGTAACCGATCTCAATAGCACCACTGTATCAACGACTACCGCTTCCACTTCTGCCCGACCTTCATCCGCGAATGAAACCGAAGTTCAGCGTCTCGAGCGATTGCTTCAAAACCGCGCTAAGATTCAGATTCAAATGCAGGGTCAAATCGATGAACTCAGTGCAGAGGTTGGTGAATTACGCGGGATTGTAGAACGTAACTCCTACGAAATGAATCAAATGCTTCAGCGCCAGCGTGAATTATTCGTTGAGCTGGATAGCATGAGACAGCAACTTCAACAGGCTCCTGTTGTCGCTGCGAGCACAGATTCCGGAAACGACTCAACAGGCACGTTTTCAACCAATAAAGATGAGCAAACGGCTTATCAAGATGCGGTCGACCTCATTCTTAAGCAACGCGATTACGCGGGTGCCATAACCGCTTTCAAGCAGTTTCAGGTAGATTTCCCAGACTCGAAATTTGCTCCTAATACGCATTACTGGCTGGGTCAGCTTTACTTTGCAAAGAAGCAAGATGTCGATGCAGCTAAAAGTTTTGCCTCTGTAGTGGCATACAATGAGTCCAATAAGAGAGCAGACGCATTACTGAAACTTGGCGACATTGCCAAGCGAAACAAAAAGCCAGATGCTGCTGTAAAATATTACCAGCAGGTCATCAGTGAATATCCGCAAAGTGCCTCAGCGGATATGGCGAAAAAACAGATGCAATAAGCATGAAAAATTCAGGGTCATTTCGACCCTGAATTGCTTTTCAAGGCTAGATTTTGTGTATTCTTAAAGCCCTTCCGACAATATCTTTCAATTTGAAATAACAAATTCATCTCTGAGCTATACATCCTCTAGAAGCGCGAAGTCGTTTGGGTATACAATACCCGGATTACTTGGAAGTTGCGTAGAGCAAGAGCAATGAGCCACATTTTAGACACTATCGAGACCGTTTACCCTTTTCCTCCAAAGCCTGTTCCACTTACTGGTGACCAAAAACAACAGCACATAAACAATATTAAAAAGTTGTTGAAGGAAAAAGAAGCGGTATTGATTGCACATTATTACACCGATCCTGAAATTCAGGCCCTCGCGGAAGATACGGGCGGTTTCGTAGGTGATTCACTGGAGATGGCAAAGTTTGGTAACCGCCACCCAGCAAGTACCCTCATTATTGGTGGTGTTCGCTTTATGGGTGAATCCGCTAAGATCCTGACACCAGAAAAGCGCATTCTTATGCCGAATATGGAAGCGGAATGTTCACTTGATTTAGGGTGCCCTTCAGACAAATTCACCGAATTCTGCGACGCTCACCCTGACCATACTGTTGTGGTGTACGCGAATACGTCGGCGGCAGTAAAGGCACGTGCTGACTGGGTAGTGACATCCAGTATCGCTCTTGAAATTGTTGAGCACCTAGACGCAGAAGACAAACCCATAATTTGGGGACCAGATCGTCACCTAGGTTCTTACATTGCCAATAAAACCGGAGCAGACATGCTGTTATGGCAAGGCGAGTGTATTGTTCATGATGAATTCTCTGCCGATGCGCTCAGAAAAATGAAGAACCTTTATCCTGACGCTGCCATTCTGGTTCACCCGGAGTCGCCAGCAAGCGTAGTAGAGCTTGCGGATGCCGTTGGGTCTACCAGTCAGTTAATTAAGTCTGCCAAAGAGCTACCTCATCAGCAAATGATTGTGGCAACAGACAAAGGCATCTTCTTTAAAATGCAGCAATTGGTTCCAGAAAAAGAACTGATTGAAGCTCCAACCGCAGGTGCGGGGGCTACATGCCGTAGCTGTGCTCACTGTCCTTGGATGGCAATGAACGGATTAGCGGCTATTGAGAAAGCCCTGATTGAAGGTGGGGAAGAGCATGAAATATTTGTGGACGAAGAAGTGCGTGTGAAGTCTTTGATTCCTCTGAACAGAATGCTGGATTTTGCCGAGCAGCTCAATATGCAGGTGAAAGGTAACGCTTAATAACTGAAACCAATTCAAGTAAAATTGCCGCGAGAATATCGCGGCATTTTTGTTTTGAGGTTATCTTATTGGTTTTCTGCCAGCGTTACGCCGCGCTGTGTTAACCCACATAGCATGACTGGAAGGGCATTGAAGATTTCTTCAAACTGTTCAAGACCTTCAATACCTTGTTGAGCAAGAGTCGTGATCGCGGTTTCCGGATCGTAAAGCATGCTCATAGACAAAATAACGCCACCTAAAAGCGCGTTATCTTCGCTGTCTTCCGGCATCAATGTTTCCCAGTCATCACGTGATACTCCCCAACCCTGAAGCAGACCTTCAGTGAAGTCACGTGCTTGTTGGTTTACGATCTCCTCTTCATCCAGAGCACAGCCTTCTGGCCACTGCCAGCTACCTTCCAGAAGTTGAGGGCGGGCATCATTCCAGATGTTAATTACTTGGTTTGCAAACGCTTCAAGTTGCTCATGCGCTGAAAAAGGCGCCGTTTCTTCACCGCCCCATAAAAACGCCAGCCATTCAGCAGGATCGATAACGTTCGGTGCTGCAGCCATGGAAGTAACAAATCCACGGATCTGGTACTCATTTAAAATTTTGCCTTCCATTTCAGGTAAAGCGAGCAATTCTGTTAAAGTCAAAACAAGTTCCTGTAAAGTGTTATCCCGCTATTGTAACAAGCTCAAGTAAGTGGAAAAAGACTTGATGAATACCATACTAAGATCTAGGTTTTTTAATATGTGCATGGTTGGCTAAGATTATGGCGATCAAATCTTCACTAAAAAAGAAAAGTATCATCGCTTTGGGTTTGTACCTCTGTTTCTTCATCGCGACAGTAGGCAGTATTACCTATGTCGTGGTGGAATACCCAATCAAAAGCAAGCTAGAGAGAAACCTCGATTTGAGAACCGAGCTTCTGGCTACAAGTTTAGATGAATCGCTTAACGGTTCCTTAGGGTTACTGCACAGCATTGCAGCTATAGGTGAAGCAACGGGCGAGTATGAAGAACTCAAAACACTGCTGCCAACCATGATAGCTCAAAGCACCAATATGATCGTCAGTGGTGGGATCTGGCCTGAACCGTATCTGATCGACCGAAGTATAAGGCTAAATAGCCTTTTCTATAACAAGAACATAGAAGGCGGTGTTGACCTTATCCATTCCTGGAACAACCCTGAATCCGGTGGATACAATATCGAGCCTTGGTATACGTCTGCCATTAATATACAGCCTCAACAGGTCTCTTGGTCTGACGTTTACATTGATCCCTACACCCATGTCCAAATGATCACCGCATCAACCCCTTACTTTAAAAGTGGCAAGGTTCAGGGGGTAGCGACCATTGATATTTCACTCTCAGAGCTGATCAAATACGTGCAGAACCACGCCAACCAGTACGACATCGGCGTTTTAATCAGAGATCAGAACGGAACGTCTATCACCGAACACAACTTTCTTCTCTCTAAAAATATCTATATATCTCAGCTGAAATTTGGTACCTACAACTGGGAAATAGACGTTGTGAATTCGAAACGCCTGGTAGCGGAAGAGACGTTCGAGCTGGTGATGAGTTTAGAATTCATCATTGCTCCGTTCTTATTAGCCTGCGTGATGATCGGTTATTACATGATCAACCGCTACCTGATTCGCCCTATTGTGGTGATTGCAGATAAGGTTTCAGATTCAACCACCAGCGGTATCATCGAGATGGATTACAGAAGTAACGATGAAATCCGCCACCTGATAGACAGCTTCAACCACAACACCATTTACCTTCAGGAAGAAAAGGTCAAAGCACAGGCTTCCACCAAAGCAAAATCCGCATTCCTGGCAACCTTATCTCATGAAATCCGTACCCCAATGAATGGTGTGTTAGGCACGGCACAAATTCTGGCGAAAACCGATCTGAACGATCATCAGAAAAAGCTTCTGCACAGCTTGTATGACTCAGGCGAACACATGATGACTTTGCTTAACGAGATCCTGGATTTCTCCAAAATAGAGCAGGGCAAACTGGAACTCGATTCTTCACCATTCCCACTCTCCAGTATCATCGGCAGTATCAACAGTGTTTACTACACCTTGGCAACAGAAAAAGGATTGAGCTTCAAAGTGTACAGTGAAATGCCAACCGAGCGTTGGTATAACGCCGACAAAGCAAGAATGAGGCAAATACTCTTCAACCTACTGAACAATGCAATCAAATTTACCTCCCGTGGCTTTGTGGAGGTATATCTCAATGAGTACGAGAGGGATGGCAAAGTGTACCTGTCCATTCAGGTCAGAGATACCGGAATAGGTATCTCCAAGTCGGCTCAAGAGAAAATCTTCAAACCTTTTGAACAGGCTGAATCCAGCACTACTCGCCGATTTGGTGGTACCGGGTTAGGGCTGGCGATTACACAGAAGATCGTTCAGGGAATGGGCGGCAATATTACGGTGAAAAGTGAAGAGGGCATAGGCTCGAGCTTTTTTGGAGCCTGC
>NZ_AFWJ01000013.1 GCF_000222685.1 Vibrio nigripulchritudo ATCC 27043
GATCGTTCACGGTCTGTTTGCCCATTAAGATCTTTTCCATCTCTTTCTTTACTTTGGCGAGCTGCAGGAACTGTTCGGGGGTGAGCTTGGGCTTTTGTGGTCGCTTTTTCAGGGCTTTTTTGGCTATCTCCAACCCTTTGAGTAACTCTTCCATATCGATACCTCCTACGCAAAATGCTATGCCATCTTCTGGATGAAAACTTGGTAAAAACCACGAACTAATTCCTCGGTTCACCTGAGAACTTTTCGCCAGCTTCTACCAAGATGAAAAGAAATCATTACTCTGGAAGCGCCATGAAAAACAAAGCTCTTATTGTCAGTTGGATGACCTTGGTTATCGCTTTATCCGGCTGTGCCTTGCAGTTTATCGCCAGCTACGATCAGCAAACTCTTCAGCAGATCGAGCACATCGATCAGGAAGTGGAAAGGCTTTATCTGGATCTGACTTTTACGCCGATTGAAGATCGTAAATTTGATCGCTTTGCCAAGCAGTATCAGGCGATCACTTTGCAGATCCGAAGTTTGGAAAGAAGGCAAAAGCGCCGAGAGAAAAACACCGAATCGCTAGAACAAACGCGAATTCTGCTCTCCCTATGGGTGCAGGATGAAGCCACCCACAGAAAGAACGACGCCATTTCTAATTTCATTATTAACAGGCGAACCAGTCAGTATCGCCGGCTGTTCGATGCCCTGATAGATGGCGAACTGGCGAAACAATAAGATGGAGGCGAACATGAACAACACCCTACACTCAGTGATTGACACCATTACCTCTCAGCTAGAGAACTCCCCTTATAAAAACCTGCTAGGCAGTGCGCTGAAGTCGTGCATTGAAAAGCAGCAGAATGACATTGAAACTTTGCTGATTGCCAGACAAGCCGGGGATATTTCAGAAGAAGAATTTGCTATTGAATTGGAAAGGGAAAAACAAATCGTTGAAGCGGAAATGCTGACTTGGCAGATCACCGCAAAAGCGGAAGTTCAAAAGGTGGTGAACAAAGCCTTTCATGCGCTCACTCAGGCTGTATTGTCTTAGCCTCTGAAGGACACATGATGAGAAGAAGAAGGCGTACAATCTGGATACCTTATGGCTATCGGCTCAAATCCAATTTGAAGCTTCGCGATCGCCAGAATATCGAGCCGACTTCGCATGAACATGAACCTTCAGAACTTGTGGCAGAAACTCAGTCCCCTCTCAATGAGCCCTCAGCCCAACACAGTGAGAATCGGGAAGAGCATGTTATTCCGGAAGAAGAGAAACAACTGACATCTAGCTCCGAACAAGCACAAGCACAAGCAAGTTTTGAAGACTCATCCTCTGTCGCCCAGTTTGATGATGCCCTCAACCCTTACAAAAACTACGTTCAGGATTTGTCGTTGTGCTTAACGGGGATGCCGAAAGAAACCTTTTTGGCCTATGATGATCAAAAAGGTTGCCATGATCTTTTTGATCACCCTGATACAGAAAATATCCAAAGCGATCCCTTCTCTTCTTCTGAATCGGATTCACCCGATTCTTATATCGCTTGTGATCAGAACGAGTGTGTTTATTCGGATCATAAGCCGTCAATGACCGTTGAAAACACCGATCCTGACGCAAGCAATCATCAGGTTGAACCCAATAGTAACGACGTCAAAAAAGCCGAGGCTAATCCTAAGTATATTCCCAAGCCCAAAAGCTCGGGACCTCACCTCCGGCGTTTACCTGGTATTGCGGCTTGCCTGCTTTCAGGTAAGTGAAGGTTTCAGGTAAATAGCGCTTTTCAGGTGTAGAGCTCACTCCGTATCTTTCGTCCGTTTCCCCAAGATTCACTCACCACTCATGCGTATCCTGTGGAGGTCATAACTCAATAGGAGACCGAGATGAGACAACTACTTTTTCGTCTGTGCGAAGCCTCAGACGGACGCAAATTCGCTTTTTTGACCGACCAGCCTGATGTAGAAGACATGTTTGATGGCGGATACAAAGTCGCCTACAAATTCCGAGATGCGGGCAACGGGCAGGAACTGCTGGCGCGCTGGCGTTCGGCTTATTCCGTCACCTCGCGTGAATTTGAACAACTGCCGGATGATGACGAGCTGCCTGAAGGCGTTCAGCAGGCGTTCGATACCATGATCTCCAGCCTGATCCCAAGCGTGGATGTGTTCTTCTGCGATTACAATCTGGCGATCGAGGCTGATCTGCCTATCTGCAATAACGTGATGGATCGTTATCGTTCTACCGACTTTGTGCTGTTTTCCTGTGAAGAGCTGATCGGCAACGATCCGTCAACCCAGCCGTATATGGTGTCTTACGCATCACCGCGTTACCCGGGCAGTGGCAACACTGGAAGCCAGCACCGCATCTACTGTAAAACCGATGCCTTTGCGTTTTGCCAGGCAGTACACGCGATTGTGATTCAACGTGAAAAAGACTCGCTGACCGGTGGGCACATCCGCACAGAAGTCGACACTTACATCAGCGAACCTTCCATTGAAGCGCCAACGGCAGAGCAGGTCATCAACCGATTTGTGGAATCGCTGCCGCAATACAACAGCAGCATTAAAGCGTTAAGTGCGCCGGAATCTCACTCCAACGAGGAGTAATGCGATGCGTTCAGACGAAATGTACTATGCGGCGTTTAGCGCCGCATTAATGGCAGGTACAGAGCCCGGAATTGCTCAGCAGCTTGCCTATCAACTGGCTTATATCCACTTAACGTCACCAGCGGATAAAGCCTTTAAAGATGAACCCGAACCTTTCCACCAGCATGAATCCATTCAGAAACAGGCGGTTCACATTCGCCCCATCAACCCGCTGAATCACGTGGACTGGCTTAAAGGAGGAACGCTCAACGAACGTGGAATGCAGCTTGGCAGGCTATGCGCACCATCGCCAACTCAGGGGGTTCGGCAACCAATTAAATCGCTTGGTAGAGTAACGCCCGCTTCTGCTCAGCAAACCGAGAAGCATCAGCACAAAATCAATCAAGCCATTATGCTGGCTCTGATGGATTCGGACAGCAACGCCCAAAACAAGTTTGTTGCCGCGCTTTATTTCTACTGGAGAGCGAGCAAAACACACATCTGTAAAAGCACCAAAGCGAGCTACTGGCTGCTGATGCACGCTATTCGTTGTTACCTGTTTGGCACCACCTTTCAGTGGGATGAAAGCTTCATTAACAGCACCGACGAACGTCAGCAGAAAAAGCCCATGTACCCAACCGTTAAAGAACTGATTGAACACCTAAATTTCAACCGAGAAGAATCGCACTTATTGCATGCCCTTTCTGAACAGATGAGCTACTACCCGTGCAACCAGCAGATCCAGTGCATCGAACTTGGTCTGGCTTATCGGGCAGAGGTGATTTCTGTTCTGGAACTTGCCAACGTACACCACCAGCAGTCTCTTAATCTGGATGGTATGCAGGACGCTGCCTTGTGGGCTATGAAATCCTGAACCTCTACCGGTACCGAAAGTACCGGTTTCTGCCACATTGTTAAAAACGTCATTTATTTCACCGATAACTCCCCTTTATCCCCCACGTTAAATTCGACCTTGCCCGCTAGATTATTGAGACATTCGTTCAATATCTTGGTGGGTTATGAGTATTTCAGATTGTTTATCCATTACAGAACTGGGGCTGCCTCAGGCGGATAAAAATGCCGTTTTGAGAGAGTACCTTGAGGAGATGCAGCTTAAGAAGCAGCACTTTCTGGGCTACCAAACCAATCAAAATGTGGTGTTTTCACCCGAACTGTCGCCATTCCTGTCTCTCAATCTTCTGAATTTGGGGGACGGCTATGAAGATGGTTCCTATCAGATCAATGCCAAGCAATTTGAGCGAGCTGTCCTGAATTATTACGCCAGGCTCTGGGGGATGACCGCGCCAAACTCCAAACGAAATTACTGGGGATACGTGACCTCTATGGGGTCGACGGAAGGCAATCTCTACGCCCTATGGAATGCGCGCGATTACCTGAGTGGCAGTGAAGTAGAAGGCTATGAAAAAGCGGTCGAAGTGCCGAACCCGCCTGTTCTGATTTCATCAGAAAGCACGCATTATTCGGTGTACAAAGCCTGCCAGATGCTGGGTATTCCCACGTTTAATCAGGCGGGAGAAAAGCTGGGATATTGCCCCATTAATGAAGGCGACTGGAAAAAGAAGCTCGCAGTTAATGAATACGGTTCGGTGATTGAAGAGGATTTGTTTCGGCTCACCGAGTTTTTTCTGCAACACCAGCACCCAGTGATTCTGTTTTTAAATCATGGCACTACGTTCAGCGGTGGCAGTGACGCCATCTTTCGGATTCTCACCAAACTGAAACCGCTGCTCGGCAAGAATACCGAGAGCAATCGGCGGTACTGGGTTCATGTGGATGGCGCACTTTCAGCAAACTTTTCTCCCTTTCTGCAACCGGACCCTTTTACCGTTTCTGATCACCCTTACGAATTTCGCCACCCAGAGGTGATGTCGGTTTGTGCCAGCCCTTACAAATGGCTAGGCGCACCCTGGAGCTGCGGTGTTTACCTGATGCAGAAAAGGTACAAGGTGGGTTCTTCCAGCCGCCCGACTTACATCGCCGGACGCGATTCCACCATTGCGGGCTCTCGGCAGGGGCTGTACTCCCTTTACTTGTGGGAAAGGCTGTCTTCGCTCGGCACTGTCGGGCTGAAACAGTTAGCCGAGCAGAACGAAAGTAACACCGCATTTTTGCAGCAGGCACTACTAGATTTGTCGAAGTCGAAGAGAAACACTCATCGGCAGTCACTCATCGTGATGCCTCGAATGCCCGGAGCCAACATGGTGCGCTTCTCTTCCCCCCGAAGCCACATCACCGCCAAATATTCGCTGGCGGAAGAAAACATTCCGGTGAATGGTAGGCTTCAGCGTTTCTGCCATGTGGTTTTGCTCAGCCATATACAGCGTCCTTTGCTTGATCAGTTTTTAGCGGAGCTGTCTGACCCTTATGCCTTTTCGGGTCAGGCACTTTTACCGCGCAATCCACTGAGTCACCCAGATTTTGTCACTCATTTACTTTCCAAGGAGAATCAATGAAAGCCGTTTTGACTCTGCTTTTTATGCTGAGCTTTTTGCCTTTCTCGTCGCTTGCTCAGCAAGTGATCCACACGTCGTTTTCAATCAATAAGATCTATGGCGTCAACACCATTGATCAAACCTACAAGATCGACGGTTATTTAGTAGCAACCTGGCAAGATCCGAATCATCCACTCAAACCCAAATCGGGTATCCGACGAATCGAAAACCGGCATCTCGACAGAATGTTAGAAGACGGCTCCTGGATGCCTGCTTTTGAATTCATCAACATTATCGGACAGCGCCTTACCCCAAATAAAAGGCTGGTGATCACTGATGAAGGCGGCATCACTTACAACGAACGCTTTCAGGGCACCTTCACCACCGAGATGGATTTTCGGCGCTTTCCCTTCGACAACCAGTCGTTCGAAATCATCATGGAGCCCTTTTCTTTCGACCAACAAAGCCTGAAGTTTGGTGACGCCAGCGTGTTTGTGGAAGAGATGACCAATAAAACCATCAGCGAATGGGAAATGGACACCAGCTCGACGGCGAAGGTCAGCCGACACAGCTATCACCATCTTGATAGTGCAGAGAGTACCGACTATTCGCGCCTGACGGTCACTATCGATGCCACCCGAAAGCCGAACTATTACCTTTGGCAGTTTATTCTTCCGCTGTCGCTGATTCTGATCGCCAGTTGGGCAGTGTTTTGGATTGAAGGGTTTTCCGAGCGATTGATGACGTCTTTCACCATGATGCTGACGGTGGTGGCGTACACCTTTTACACCAGTAGCCTGCTGCCGAGACTGCCTTATACCACCTTTATCGAGCGCATGATCATCATGGGTTACGTCAGTATATTTGCCGCCATTCTGATCATTGTATTTGTGAAAATTAGAGAAGAGAGAGGCAAGCCGACTCATGGGCTGATCCCTTATTGCCGAAGCATTTTCCCTACGTTTTTTCTGGCCGCAATTGCCATCCTGATCGGAGTTAATAGCCAACTATGAAGCCTTCTAAATCTTTGCAGACCATTATTGAAGCCGTTATCTGCTCATCGATCTTTATTCTGCTGCTCGGTGTCACAACCTATCTACTCTACTCCAAATCGCTCAACGCACTGGAAGAGCAGATCAAAATTGGGCTGGTATCGACCGTTAAAGCTTCTGCTTCGACATTGGATGGTGCTGCGCACCTGACTTTTGATGAAGAGACCATGGCGTCGGACGAAAGCTACGCGTTAATGGCAAAGCAGATGGAAATGATCCGCCGTTCAGCAACCGACGTTCGCTATATATACACCAGCATTCTTGAAGATGGAGAGGTGTACTTTATGGTGAACCCAAGCCCGCAGAATGATGCCGACGGAGACGGGTTACCCGATCCGCCCCCAGCCCTGATGACCTTATATGATGATGCGCCGACAGAGCTGAAAAAATCTTTAGAAAACCAGAGCATTGAAATCAGCACCTATCGCGATCAGTGGGGCAGTTTCATCAGTGCCTATGCGCCGTTTTACAGTGTTGAAGGAGATTTTGCCGGCATTCTGGCGATGGATCTGGAAGTCAGCCGTTTTCAGGATCGGTTAGAGAACATTGAACGCGTTTTTGATAAAGCCAAGATCATCATACTGTTCCTTGGTTTGATTGTCGGGCTGATCATCTGGTGGATCCGCCGCTCTCAGGTCAACCATCTCAATACCATTCGTCACCGGGAAGCTGATGCCAAAGAAAAGCTCTCTCGCGCTCATCATCTGAACGTGCTGCTCTCGGGGTTAACCACTTACTTTTACAGACGCATTCCCAGAGAAATCATCAAACACACGCCGAGAATACGGGCGCTGTACCACTATTCGCAAAGCCTGAGACCACTTGCCTTTCAGCCAGATACGCAACCGGTTCAGGACTGGTTTCACACTCTGGATCAAAACACCTATCAACGCTGTAAAGGCTTCCACGAATGGCACATTCCCTTGCAGTCAGAGGCAGTGTTTACCAGCAATAAAATCACAGAAGAGCTGACTCATCTGCACGCTCAGCTGGCAAGAGCGCAGTCAGAGCCTCTCAGAGCAGAAACCCGCTTGCTCAAAGAGCACCTCGACTGCTGGGCGTTTTCTACCCATTTCTATCTGGAAGAGTCCTCAGAGCTGAGCGAGTTGCATACCTTAATTAATAACGAGTTCGAGCACATTACGGGCAGTGCCTACATGACTCAGCAAACCCCAAATGCGCTGGGGATCATGAGCACCATCAACCGATTGAGACAAATGGGCTTTGACCTGGTTTCTGGAGAAGAAAACCGAATCGAACTGATTTGGAAAGTGTATAAGGAGAATTCAGCATGACGACCCTCGCCCCTTTTTTACTGATTGTCGCGACTTTGTTTGTTCAGCTTTCCTCTGGCATTAACTACGTCACCATTCCTTTGACCATGAGCGAGCAAGGCTACGGTAATACCTTAATTGGGTTTGCCATGTCTTTTGAGATCATCGGTATCCTTCTGCTTTATCGCCCGCTTTCAAGCTGCGTAGAAAAATGGGGGCTGGTGCCTTCAGTTCTGCTGATGTCGGCGCTTCGGGCTTCCAGCCTTGTTTTGCTCTCGCACAGTCAGAACTACCCGTTATGGCTGCTGGGCATTTTTTGCTACGGCGCGTCTACGGGCATGATGCTGGTGATCATCCAGACCTCTTTAAACACTTGTATTCAGGGAAAACTGAAAGGATTGGTAATGGGGCTGTTTTCAGCGGCATTGTCTGGCGGGTTGGCACTTGGACCTTTGCTGCTTCAGTTGCCCTACATCAACCCGGAATGGCAACTGGAAACCAGCGCACTCATTACCAGCCTACCCTTTGTGCTCCTGCTGCTTGCCGGACAAAACACCCAATCTTCCGACAGTTCAGGGACGGTTCGGGTTCGGTTTGCCCTTCGCCACGCCAAAGTCATTCTGATTTCCGCGTTTGTTGGCGGCATCAGCTTCTTTGGTCTGCCCTCTTTTCTCACTCTGTATGGAATGGAAAACGCGCTCACCGAATCGCAATCGCAACTTCTGCTGACCATGTTTATGTTTGGTAGCGTAACGCTTGGCATCTTTGTAAGTACCGGAGCCTCGTTCCTTAACCGCAGTATTGTGGTGTTGGGCTGCATTTTTTCCTCGGTGGTGTGCGCGGTGTACCTTTCTCTGGCGGTGTACACCGAGTACTGGCTGGCACTGACTCTGCTGTTTTTCTGGGGAGGCTCGATGGGGGGCATCTACGCCATCGGTTTAACCGCGGTGGGCGAACGTTTCTGCCAGCAGGATCAGATGAGCGCCAATATGAGCTATACCATTATGGATTCGTTAGGCGGCATGACAGGCTTACTGGTGATCGGCTTTATGCTCGACTGGATGGGTTCGGAAGGAATGACCACCGTGCTGATCACCTTTGGTTGTGCACTGTTAGTGTTCTTCGTTTACGAGCTTTTAGCCCCAAGGCAGACGTTTGAGTAGCAGAAGTGCATACTCTTAGCCATTCTCGTTGATGGGTTCTAAATCAAAATTCACTCGAAAATTTTATCTAATAATGGGCATTACAGGCGTTTGATTTCGCCTGTTTTTTGCTTCAGCTTCTGCTTATATACAGAATAGTTGCATATAAGCATTTCTTCTCTTCACGTTGTACATCTTAAAAAGCTCAACTAATTTTCTAATATGATTCGAAACATTGGTTAGCCCTGAGATGAAATGCCCCATCAAACGTTGTAAGAATGCCATTTTAAGCCTCCAGTGCGCCCTTTTAATGGCTTTGATGATTCCTGCGGATATGGCTCACTCCGAATCACTCACGCTCAGAAAGGATGTCTCTCAGGAGCAGGTTACCGGTAAGTTCAAGCCGGGTTCGCATGTGATTGCTTACCTGCCGAACCTTCCGTATATCTCGACTTCGCACTCTATTAATGCTGGTTTAACCAAGCCTTCGTACGACGGAAAGGGCTGGGAATACGATCTGGCGGTTTCTCATAAAATCATCGACAGAAAAACCTACGAGTTTGAGTTAAGAAAAGGCGTTCGCTTTCAGGACGGTACGCCTTTCGACGCCGATTCGGTCGTCATGAACATGGAATATTTTAAGAAGGAGCCTTACACCTTCTCCAAGATGGACACCATTTTTGATCGGGTGGAAAAGCTGTCATCGCATCGGGTGCGATTCCATTTAAAAGAAGATTACGGCTTCTTTATGCACGACACCATCTGGCTGCTTTTCTATTCAGAAAAATACCTGAAAAAGCACGGGTGGAACGGCAAACCTTTTTGCCCGAATCTGGCAGAAGCCGGTCCGTATGGATTAGGGCCTTATATTCTCAACAAGGGCTACATTGAAGCCGACCGCCACACCCCAACTGCTGAACTGATTGCGAACCCGTACTACTGGGGAGAAGACGCGCCCAAAGTAGAAAAAATCACCGTCATCATCGACATAGAATCTCAAGAAGCGCTGGACTTGATTCAGAACTCCGAAGGCAAGCTCGACTTAATGCCGATTCCGTTCTCTGACGAGCTACCCACTATTTTGTCGCAGCACGCGAAGCTGGTTCGCTCTCCCTCTAACAACAACTACGTCGCCAAATTCAACCTCATTAGCGGGCACCCTCTGCTTCAGGTTCGGGAAGTGCGGGAAGCGTTAAACCGCGCCATTGATCAGCAGGCGCTGATTAACCTTTCAATGAATGGCGAGGGTGTACTCACCCCGATATCACTGGGAGAGCGTTTCTACGGAGTAAAAGAAGCATCCAGAAACATCGCCACCTTTTCTGAACTCAACAGCCCTCTGGATGAAGATGTACGACAGGAGCTGATTCAAATCATCAAGAAACATCAGAAACGTCTGGGTTACGATCCAAACGAAAAGCTGCCTATCACCATACTGGCTCCCAAAAGCACGCAGTTTATGTTCCGAGACGTGAAGTACCTGCTCGATCAGATCCACATTGATGTGAATTTGCACATTGTTGAAAAAGAGGCAGACGTATTTGCCAACGTGGTTACGACCAACACTCGAAAAAACGACATTTATTACGACATCATCGCCTGGGCAAATTTTGACTGGATCATGAACCCCTGGGATTTGTTCTTTGTGATGCGTCCGGGCAACATTTGGACATCGTTCACCGACGACCCGAAAATGGAAAGCCTGCTCGACGAGTTTCTCGCCACACCATCGGAAGACGCCAGCTATATCCCTGTGATGACGGAGTTGATCGAGTACGTGTATTACCAGGGTTACACGCTATTCTTGCCCAGCCCAAACCACGTTATGGCGGTAAACAAAGAAGTCTTTTTTGTTCCCAGCCCGACAGCTATTTACCCACTCTGGGATATTGAAGTGACCGACATGCACTGGTCGTTGAGAGAGGGGGAATACCCCGAACACCTCAAAGTTCCCGTTGAAATTACCACATACCATCAGTAGGAATGCCCCATGTCCGATAAAGTTGAAAAGGTTGATGAGGCAGATAAATCGCTGTCCAACCGCATTTTGATACTCTTCATCGCCACTACCACGGTGCTTATTTTTCAGGGTATCTACAACATCTACAGTCTGGAAGGTGTGAAAACCTCCATAACGCAAGTGCACGATTCTGCCTTCCAGATCAGTTTGACCGGCACCGACATTGCCCAGCCTGCCTCGGAACTGCGCCAGATGACAATGGGGTTGGTCATGGCACCCAATGAGCAGGTGAAAGAAGAAATCAAATCACAAATCAGCGAGACCCGAGACAAGATCAACAAAGCGTTAAACGGCGATACGTTTACTCAGTTTTCTGACGAAGGTTCGACAGGCTTGCTGGACGATATTTCGAAGAAATGGAAAAACTACGAGAAAGAAGTCGATAAAACCATTGAGTATTCCAATCAGGGCGTCCGGATTGCCGAGTTTCTTCATGTCACCACCAATGAAAAAGCGTCTTACGACCAACTGACGGAATCCATCCAGAACTTCAACGACTACCAGTTAGGCATCACCGAAGCGATTTACACCGAAGCGCAGAACACTTCTTCCATCGCATTCTGGTCGGTGCTGCTTACGACCATCGTGGAAACCATTATCCTCAAGGTCATCCTTGCCTATGTGTTAAGCCTGGTGAAACGTTACGTAGACAACAAAAAGCAGCACGCCGAAGAGCTGCAGGAAAAGAACGAAGCGCTGGAAACCTCTATAGACGATCTCAAGCGAGTTCAGAAACAGCTTATCGAATCGGAAAAAATGGCGTCACTTAACCAGCTTGTGACTGGCGTTGCCCACGAAATTAACACACCGATTGGCATTGGCATTACCGCATCTTCTTACTTCAACGAGCAAATCGAGAAAATTGACCAGTCCCTACAAGACAAAACCCTTCGCCCAGATGAACTGAAAGCCTTCCTCGATTCCGGCAAAGACAGCAATGAAGTGCTTCTGTCTAACCTGAAAAAAGCCGCAGAGCTGGTTCAACGGTTTAAGAATTTGTCTGCTGAAAACATTCGCAGTGAAACCGCCCGCTTTGATGTAGGAACTAAAGTTTCTGAAACGATCAGAACCATGAGCCCCAGCCTGAAAGATGTGGCAGTTAACGTGGAATACGACCAGTCCATCGAGATCGAATCGGACCCTTCAGCCATTTACCACAGTATTTCCAACTTAGTAATGAACTCGCTCAATCACGCTTTTCAGGAAGAGGGAGAGCATCAAATCAACATACGGGTTGAATCCCCTGAAACTGAGCTGGTCACCATAGTGTATTCAGACAACGGCAGCGGCATTTCTGAAGACAAGATCAAAAACATCTTTGATCCCTTCTACACCACCAATCGCAACAAGGGCGGAACAGGTCTCGGATTAGCCATTGTGTTCAATGCATTAAGCCAGATTGGCGGTGATATAACGTGCAGCAGTGAAGTCGGCGTAGGCACCACATTCACCATGAATATCAAAACCCCAGTGACGATAAGGGAGAGTGCGGCGTAGTTGGGGGTAGATAGCCCTAAGTAATTCCAACTTACACAAAACGGGCGACGAAGGGGTGAAAACGCCCATTTCGTCGCCCATTTTGTGTTTTTCTTTATATTAGCAACGGAATGCAAGCCACCCATTTCCCAGTAATTTCGTTATTTAGACTAGGTTATTGATTGGACTTGCGGAGAGAAAGCTACTCACTAGTACTACATTAACTCTCAACTAAAACTTCGTGAGTAGCTTGGTGCTTTGCAGCGCTTTCAAACTCTTATTTATGCAGGCCAGCCCTTTAAAACAATTCAACAATCACACCGTTAAAAAGCAACCTGCCAAAACGGATGTGATTCCACAACCAAATACGATTCAACTGACACCCATTCATCTTAAGCATGCACCGCTCATCTTAAAGCGCATGAGCAAAGACATTTGCCAAGCGTTGAATTGCTTACCGATAAACTCCATTGAAAGTGCGCAGAATTACATCTTAGAAAACAGTGGCAAGCCACATACTCGGCAAGGGGTATTTCATCTTGAGTTTGGCCTCATCGGCTGCGCGGGCTACTACCTACACACTGACCAGCGACAACCTCATGCCTTTATCTATTACTGGATATCTGCTCCCTACCAACGTAAAGGCTTTGCTTCATTAGCCATCGAGCAGCTTATCCACCAACTCAGGCAGCAAGGCATAACCCAGCTTTATGCCGATGTGTTCGACAGCAACTATGCTTCTCAAAACTTACTGCAAAGCTTTGATTTTAAGCAGCAAGAAAAGCCGGTTCGTCTTGAACCTAGAATAATTTTTCGGTTTGAGAGGAGAATGTGAAATGAACAAAAGTGGGAATAACTGGAATAACTGGAATAACAATAACAGGGACACTCACTTTAAGAAAACATGAATCCTATCATTTTCACGAGGTCGCGCCTTAAGCCACAAAGGTAATCTATGCTTATTTTTAGCTCTAAGGGTTTCGGGTATGGTGTGCTTCATTCTTTCTAAAAGAGAGCCTTGTTCATCATGACCAAAGCCCGCGCTCAGCTAATCAGCTTAGAAGCGACGCCCTATTATCACTGTGTATCTCGCTGCGTTCGGCGCTCATTTTTATGTGGTTACGATTCAGAGCGAAACCAATGCTTTGAACACCGCCGCGGTTGGATTGAAGAGCGATTGCTCAATCTTAGCCAAGTGTTTTGTATTGATGTCTGTGCTTACGCCATCATGAGTAACCACTACCACGTGGTGCTGCATATCAACCAAGAAGAAATGCAATCCCTGTCTGACCAAGACGTTTGTGAAAGATGGTTGAGCTTTCACACCCCACCATTGCTGATTCAAAAGTGGTTAAAGCAAGAAGCCCTCACGGAAGCCGAAGCGCTGAAAATTCACGATATGATTAACACTTGGCGAGAAAGATTAGCCAGCATCAGTTGGTTTATGCGTATGCTGAACCAATACATCGCCACCCTAGCCAACAAAGAAGATTGTTGTACTGGGCACTTTTGGGAAGGGCGGTTTAAAAGCCAAGCACTGCTCGATGAGCAGGCCCTCGCCGCCGCGATGACTTATGTGGACTTAAATCCAATTCGAGCGAATATGGCAGACAGCCCCGAAACATCGGAATACACTTCAGTTAAAGCCAGAGTCGACACACTCAGAGTGAGCAAAGCCACAGCGCCTTGTCTGCATCCCTTCGTCGGTTATCCTAGAACAAACCAGCCAACCGGAATCCCGTTCAGGCTGATGGATTACTTAGAATTAATTGACTGGACGGGCAGACATATTCGTGATGATAAACGAGGGTACATCGCTCACGCCCTCCCACCTATTCTTAATCGGCTAAGCATTAGCAAAGAAACTTGGCTTCACGCCTGTACAGAGCTTGAAGGAGGAAATGTAATTGGTAAAGAAGCGTCGATAAAGCGTGCTCTACCGACATTCAAAAGAAAGCGAATCTCTGGTTTTCGGCTTCCTGACAGCTAACCGACCTCTGTCCCCACTTCACTTCCCTCTCAACCTCTCTCAAAGCTCGCTTTGCTGATGTCACCCGCCTTAAAAAGCGTAAAACTGCTTAAAATCACGCCTATGCACTGGGAATTTTCCAGATAACTTACCGGACTCCAAGCTGTCATCGACCTGACGGTGGGATTTTAAGGATCGTCTCAGTCGCCTTTTTTAGATTGCCTGTCCCCGTTTATTCCCGCCTGTATCCAATCTCCTAATGAGCGTTCAAGTTTAACCCTATCTGTTGTTGCGGACGCTGTGCATAAAAATCATCTGCCCGTTCCAGTGCCGCCGTCATTCTTTCTGTTGCCTCCTGAGCATTGAAGGATTTAACGGTAAAGATACAGCAGTCATCGGGTCTAACCCCCATTTCCGTGGTATAACCCCGTTGTTGGCCTGGTTGGCTATTGGCCTGATCTGTTCTGAACAGTTGATCGTAGGCGGTAGCCCGGTTTTGGTTGGTGGTTTGAGCGTTAAACACTGCTGCCATATTGTTGCCGAAAGTCAGTAAGTTAATCGCAGCCGTACCGGCTTGCTCTGCCCATTGGCTCTCATCAAAGCGGCCGATAAAACTTTGATGCTGAAAGCCTTCGACTCTGCCGCCTTCGCTGGGTTGAATTTCGAGGCAAAACTCATGGCCATGAATTTGAACTTGTACGAACAGGTGTTGCTGGTTGTCAGTTAAACCATCGAGGTAGTCTTTCAGGCGATCTGCACCACTGCCGTGGATATAACCGTTTGATTCTGCGGCGGCAGCTTTGTCTTGACCGTTTCTTTTGCTTGCTGCATATACTTGATGGGCCTGCCACAACTGGGGAGAGGCATCGTTGCCGAGAAAAATTTTGCGATAGTTGGTGGCCGTTTGCCCGCACGCATCGTTTGGGCTTTGACGCATGAGGGTGCCAAGTGCCGATTCCACCGGAAGCGATAGCTCGGCATGTCCTGTCAGTATCTGCCGGTATAGATGGCCATTGGGATGCTGAGGATCAGGGGTGTCCAATACAGCGGCGCCTTGTTGTTCGAGCAACAGTGCGATATTTTGCGGCACCCAAGCGAACATATCGCGGATATTTTGGGCGGAAAGACCACCTAAACCAAGCGTTTCTTGCAATGTCATCATTTGGATCATGCCGTGAGTGTTTCTCTCGGCGGCTGCTGCATTATCGGTAGTATCAAATTGTAAGGCATAGGAAATGGAGCGCCGCATCATTGGATTGCCGTTACGCAGTGCGTGAAGAATAGAATTTGCCATCGTCGGTTTCCTTATTGAATTTCGCCATTGTTGAGGTAGTAGATCTCCAGCGTCGCCCCGTTGTCTGTGAGCTGATTGATGAATGACTCTCTTAACCGGCCCAATGTCCACTGCTCTTGTGCATCTGTCGATAGAGCCGTTAAGCCCATATCGGGCCGCACTATACGCCTTATCCAGCCGTTGCTTTGATAACACTCAAATAGATAAAGCTGGCCTTTAGGGCCTATTTGTTCTACGCCAAAATCGAGATATTTATGGGGAGGAAGGCCTGCCCTGTTAGGTACACCAGCGCCCATGGCTTGCACCAACTGAGCCCGGCTGGCACCGTTCCAACCGATGTTGCCATGTTGCACAGGCCCAAGGACGGGCACGGTTAATTTATCTTGCAACCAGGCATTTTGAATGTCTTCAATTTCCTGGTCGGTAATGTTTTGCAGCACGAAGTGACCCGACATATTTGGCTCCTGTGTTATCAAACTCGTTATATTTAGTGCCTGTCCGGAAATTCAATTTCCAGTGGTCCGACACTTCGGCACGTACTTTACTGACCATGGACGTCTTTTTCCGGACATAAACTATTTAGGGGTGAAACATTTATCCAAGTCGTGTCGAGAGTGTATCGTTCGCCGCCCTTGTGGGCTCGGTCGAATCGTAGATTTGTTGCTGTGAAACGATGAAGATCCAGGTGCGTGCTGGATCTTCATCTATCAATATCATTTCACCCGTTTGCCCAGCCCCAATAGCACAGGGATTAATATCAATGTTATCGATGTCGCCAGGTTAAGGGGTCCGAGTTAAGGGGTCAGGATTTTAGTTAATAAAGTTAAGGGGTCAAAGTTAAGGGATCAGGATTTTAGTTAATAGAAGTTAAGGGGTCAGCGAAGTTAAGGGGTCAGGATTTTAGTTAATAGTTTTAGTTGGTCATTTAGATTCGGATCAACATCAATTCGGCTTTTCAATTTACTTACGGCAAGGTTTACGCCGCTGACATGGCCCATATTAAAAGCAGCAGCTATGGCGTTTAATTGATGACTTCCCAACTCTCGACATAGATAGATTGCGCACCACCGAGGAACATTCTCTGCTCCACGCCCCCTGCGAGCCTTAATGATAGAACCGATTTCGACAGAAAACAGTTCCGCTGTTTTTTTCACAACATCTTCTATCTCTGGCAAAATTCCCTGTAGCTTATTTATCCGATCTACCACATCAGCATTTTCCTGTTTGATTTTTATTTGCTCAATAAACATCTGACTGCCCAAAATAGCTGGCCACCTTGGTTTATCTAAAATAGTTTTTACCTCGTCACCCCCACTACCAACAACAAAACTCGAATACGCCTGGCTATTGTTGTCGAACATTCTCAAGGTAAAACCCAGCTCAAGCCAATGTTCACTATGACTACCGTTCATAAAGGCAGGGAAGCTTGACCACTTAAAATCGCCCAATTTTTCAACTAGCGGCTTTCGGCAATCTATTGGGTTGCGATGTATATATTTAGATACTTGGAGAAAATAACTATCTACATCCACCAATAGGGCTTTATATCGCCCCCTAAATAAGGGCCCGTCTGTTTTACGTACACGGTTAAACCTCTGTGTGTAAACTCCGTTAATATGCCTCATACAACGGCTAAGGTTCCCGCGTGTAAATAAAAAAATAAGAGGACAAAATATAAGAGACACCCACTTAAACTCACAGGCACCTCTCCCAACCGCTCAGCCCCTATAAAACCCCTGAAGGCCAAATTGGGTGTCTAATCTCTTACCTAACGTGCTGTTAAATACCTGCGTGACCACTTGCTCTAATGCGATGGTTACGCCGCTGTTTACCCATCTAAGCCACCGTGTTACATAACCCGCAATGTACTCAGGTGAGGCACCTTGCTCGTAAAGCCGCTGGATTTTTGTAAGGTGGTTAGCAATGGTTTTCCACGCTAGGTTTAATGTGTTTTTGGGTTTATCTTCTGCTTTGCCACCGATGCAATAGCCGAGGAAGTCAACACCCTGCTTAGGGATTTTCCCTTGATAAGTTTTACAAGGGTGAATGGTTTGCTTTACCTCGTCTAAACAGCGATACATCCGCTTTTTTAGTTTTTTTAATTGGTAGCGGGTACGGCATAAAATTAACCAGTCATCCACAAAGCGAAATTTTTCAAACCACGTATTTTTTACAAAAGCAGGCAAACCCTAACTGCGTTATCTATAGGGTTACCTTAGTGACCTGTCAGCATGATTAATTGGGTTGTTTTGTGAGAAATCTGGGGGAAGTAATGTTTAGGATAAAATCATTTATTGTTGGAGAATGAAGTGGCTGTAAATAAGTACTCCATTTGGAGCCTATTACTTAACGATTTAGTGGCTTACAAAAAAAGTGGAATGATGCCGAATCAACACCTAAATCGTACAACTTGGTTGTCATCTGTCGCTTTTCAGAACCGACCACTATGACAACCACCAAATACAGATAAATCATGGAGTACTTAACCAAATAAATGGTGGTGTTGAAGGGACAGTCTCCATGATATTGGCTACTCGATATTATCGTTCCTGCCGCTCACTCCAGTCTTTAATAATATGGTGAAGTTGTTTTACCCCATCCGTCAGCGCGGCTGGTCCGGGTTGCAAGATTTCACTTGAGTTGATTTCATACACTTCATCATTTTGAATGGCGGGAATGTTCTGCCAGCCCTCTCGCTGAGTCAGTTTGTCTTTTTGGAAACGACGACCACACCAGGAAGCGATGATAATGTCGGGCTGTTTTTCTATCACCTGTTCAGGGTGTTCGATAATTCTGTTTTTGGCTAACGACTCTTTGGCAAACTCCTGATAACAGTCGATGCCACCAGCGAGCTCCACTAACTCACTCACCCAGGTGATGCCGGTAATTAATGGATCGAACCACTCTTCAAAATACACTCTCGGTTTGTGGGTGAGCGAATCGGCACTTGCCTTAACTTCAGCCAGCCCTTGGGTAAGTTCCTGCACTAACTTTTCACCTTTTTGAGGTTCACCGATAAGTGCGCTAAGCGTTCGTATCATTTGCAGCGTGTCACTTAAAGTTCGGTGATTAAAGCAGTGAACATCGACGCCCTGCTTAACCAAGTCGCGAACAATGTCTGCCTGAATGTCTGAAAATGCCAGAACCAAATCTGGTTTGAGATCCATGATTTTCTCGATACGTGCATTCACAAATGCTGATACTTTGGGCTTTTCGCGTTTGGCTCTTTCGGGGCGTACCGTGTAGGCAGAAACACCGACAATTCTGTCTTCTTCTCCCATCAGGTAAAGCGCTTCGGTGGTTTCTTCTGTCAGGCATATGATTCGTTTTGGCCATTGCGGCGCGGGGATTGGCATCGGGTTCGCCTACTCGTGTTGGTGGATATTAGGTAATTGAATTATAGGGAAGTTTTGAGCGAGTTAAACCCAGGCTTTGGTAAGGAAATTTAGCGGATAACCGTAAGCACTAAACCCGCGGGCTATTCCGCTGCATACTATTTAGGATGAGTTGCTAATTTTCTGATCTTTTTCGTCTTGCGCTACTTTCGTACTGCCATCGGCCACCTTGATTCTTGTGTCTCCAACGACCAGTTCGGTTTCTTTTTTCATGATCTCTGCCAGCTGGCTGTTCATCTCTCTCGCTAATCCGACAAACTCACTAGTCGACGCTGAATTAACATCAAACTGCCTGGCTTTTTCTGCCATTTCTTGCTGGTGCCTTTTCTCTTCGAACTCCATTTGAGCCAGTTTGACTTCTTTCTCCATCTGATACTGTTTAATTCGCTCTTCCCGTTCACGCTCTCTGTCTTTGTAGGTTTCGTCTTCCTCTTTACCCACAGAAGCCTCACGAATAACCATAATAAGCGCCATCACAACCGGAGCAATCATACCCACCACTGGCGTAAACGCTTCCACTTCAAGGAAATAGCCAGACATACAGGTAATAAGTACTAGCACCACTGTTGTAGGCATTGCCCATCTTCCAACAAGCACCATAACCACTTCCTGGGGCTTTGATCGGTCTTTTGCTTTGGTGTGCTCCTCCTCTTCTAAGTCTTTAAGTTCTTGCTCTATACGCTCTAAATCATCAAGATCTTTGTCTGACATGCATCCCCCTACAATTGAAAGGACTGATTTAACTAGCCACTGTTATTATTTGCGACGCTATAAATTGCACCGGTCGGCGACACGTATTGCATAATTTGAAACAACGACTAATCCTAAAAGCCACCGATACCACTCTGGAAACTCAGAGATAAGGGTAAACCCAGGAAGAATGTAGTCCCGGACTACAGGTATAAAACTTAAGATAAAAGGCAGGCAGAAAATCATCGTCAACCATTCGCTTTGCCAGCCGAAACCTACACTCGTCTGGTCGATTAGCCGAATTTTGGCTTCTGCCCGAGCACGCTGTATTTTCTTGTGACTGACTAACCGTTCAAGCAACGATGCTTTGCAAACTTTGTATACGCTCCAAGCCATAATGCTCCTCACTTACTTCTGCATACGTTTAATTTGTAATGTGCCCGTGTATGGGCACTGCCGTTCCTGAAAGGATTTGAACCCAATCCAAGCGTTTCTACCTTGAATCTAATTCAACTCTGGAGCGCTTACTCGGCTTGAGAAATGCAATAGTCTGCGAAATTATCTAGATTTCATAAAATCTCTAATACTTAAAGAAAAAGCTTACCAGCTTAGAAGTGACCAGCATTTAGCCCTGCAAATAGATTCAAAACACTCGGCACCAGTCAATAGTATGTTTTTTATCAGTATGAGTTTTTTCTCTAAGTCGGGCTTACAGCGAATCAATACACAAAGCGTATGCTTGATGTATCTATAACCTTTTAGTCATACCTGTTCCTTAAATTGATATGAATATCCATTATTTCAATGCGTGTATTTATGGTTAGCCATTAAACTACTTTAGGGATAGATCGCATCCAAGAACATGGAGAGACTGGTTATGACGATTTCACTGTTAGTTGGTACAACAAATATAGATGGAACGGGATCTGCGGCAGATTTAACGGCGGAGAATGCTACTCAAGCCATTGAAGGTGCAGGGAGCTCACACGATGTATGGGGAGTTGATCTTGTAAACTTCATGGGTCATGAGGGAAATTCCTCTCATGAAGAATTCAATACTGTCCAAGCATCGGTGGTCAGTTGGGGTAAAAAGGGCTACAAAGAGGCAAAAGTAGAAGGTGATGTCGACGGTGTCTTCCTCGCTAATTTCGTTGATGTTCATGTGTCACTGGACAATGAATCAGGTTCCTATGTGAGCATTGAAAATGCCAAACGCGGATATGTAGAAACATCTTCAGGGGATGATGATGTCTTTATTACGGTACGATCGAACAATAACCTTTGGAGCAACCACTTTGACGTAAAAACGGGCGAAGGTAATGACCGTATATCCATGTGGGATGCCGGGGGTTCACAGTATACAAGCCTGAATATTGATGCTGGAAGCGGGCATGACATTGTTGATATCAGCAGGTTACGAGATGCCGACCCAGGCGTTACAAGGATTGTGGATGGTGGAGAAGGCTTCGATGTGTATGTAAAAGGTGGCTCTCATACTTCTGTTGATTTCAAAAACTTTGAAGTTATTGAGGTCAATTATGCCGACGATTTTCACGTCGAACTTACGTTAGAAGATTTGAGTAAGAATGGGCAGGGCGAGCATGGACTGATCATTGATGCGGTCACCTTTAATATTGAAGATGCTGACCGCATGGAAAAAAGTGCCCTTACCGACTCGGATAAACTTTACCTGCACGATCATGGATATTCCGGCGAGGCTTTTGTCAAAGTCGATGTTTTTGACGATTTTTCAATACCTGATTCGCACTACACCATCTTCGTCTATGACGATATCCTTGCTTAGGATCTCAGGGGTAAAAAACAAAACGCCAGTGATGCGAAAAGCATTTACGCTTTAGCATCGCTGACGTTTTTACGTTCAATTGGTCAGTTACAACACTCGCAGACACTTCTCTGGTGGCAGGCTCAGCAACGTGTTGGCGAAGTTGATTTTCTCGTCACGCCACTTCATCGCCGCTTCATGACTGTCTTTTGATCTTCTGTCTGCTTCAAAGTAACTGTGTTGTGGCAAACCGTCGGCTGGCGTCATAACCATAGACTGCTCATTCACTCGCATAGTAAAGAGGAATTGACCTCGTTGACCCGATTGCGCGCCAGGATGGTGAAGCGTGGTATCACAACAGTAGCGTTTATCGCGCAGTGCACGACAGGTGTATTCGAATGCGTCTTGCGTACCGCGCCCAGGGAAAGAAGTATAAATACTGATGCCGTCGCGCTGTAATGCTCCCGACCCTGCACTCAGTTCAACCGCGTATTGCACCAGCCTAAATCCGAGAACCAACCCTCCGATGCTGTTGATCCCACTGAATTGAATCGCACCAGCTAAGCTCAGGCGCAGTCGATCTTCATTCTCATACAGATAAAGATCTGGGGATGCCCAGTCACTCTGAGGAATAAGTAGCTTGGTGATGTCAGATTGGTCCATTTCGGTCTCCGCTATTATTACGCGTTGGTGATGTTTGTTACTAACTTTATACGAATAAGAACCATTATCAATAATGTATCTAAAAAAACCGGAGATTGGATCCCGCTTCTTTTGTCTGTCCCACGCTTTTCTTCGACTGCTCTACTGCTTAAAGCATTTCGAGACATCGAAGCACTTCAAAACCCAACAAACAAAGGATTAGGCAAAGCGGTAATCAACGTATGAATAGTGAAGAGTTGAAAACTCAGTCAGTTAAACTACTTTTATTAAATACATCTAATTTTATAGTATGAGTTTTATTATATTAATTTCACTGCAACTAATCCCATCAAATGAAGTAGAAAAACGTACGGTAACCAATTTGTCATACCCTCGCCCTATATTGAGATGAATGTCTCTTTCACACATTTCCTAACGCAAAATTAACAAATAGACTCCACTTCGAAACATGTCGTTTCACTTAAATGGAGGTTATTGTTATGAAAGATGTACTGTTGGTCGGCACTACAAATTTAGATAGCACAGGAACAGCCGGAAATTTAACAGTTGAAAATGCGACACAGGCGATCATAGGTACAGGTTGGTCGTTCGGGCTAGATGAAGGTGTTGATCTAGCCAATTACGATTGGGGACACGGCGGTAAAATCTACGCCAGAACAGAGGAATGGGACAAAGGTAATTACAAAGAGGCGAAAGTCGAAGGGGATTCGAGCTGCGTTTACCTTGAAAACTTTGTGGATGTGAATGTCTCTCTGAATAACTACTGTGGCTCTAAAGTTTTTATCAATAACTCTAAACGCGGCGATATCGAGACGGGTTGTGGTCACGATAAAATCTATATTTCCGTTCAATCCAACAACAGTCTTTGGGAAAACGATTTTGATATTTCAACCGGAGCGGGAAATGACGTTATCAAAATGGTGGACAGCAACAATTCTCATCTGACTGATGTCACCATCAATGCCGGCTCTGGGCATGATTTCGTTGATATTTCAAAACTGAAGAACGCGGAAGACGGCATTGTGCGCGACGTTGACGGGGGTTCAGGCTTCGACAAGTTTGTATTTGGTACGGATGATTCCGTCGATTTCAAAAACTTCGAAGTGATTGTCGGTACTGCACAAACCTCGAATTTTAATCTTACGTCTGAACATTTAAAAAACAATGGCTTTGATCAGTATGGGCTTGTTGTGACAGGTTCAAACTTTGCGTTAGAAGGGGTCGATTCGGTTTCACATTCCGAATTGAGCGAGACTCAGGAAGCCTATCTCAACTGGCTGGGTTACGACGATGACGAATATTCAGCGCTGACTGTTTTTGATGGAAGTGACACTTACACCATTCTTACCGATAGCTGCTGTGACGTGATGGTTTAACGTTCTTCAAACCTGAATAACACTTCAAAATCACATCATATATACAAATCCAGGCTGCACTCTTTGTGCACCTGGATTTTCTTCAAAATTTAGAGTCTGTTGTTCTTAGGGTTTGCTGACTTAGTTTTACAGTGTCAGCAACCAGACATCGACGACGCCTTTAAAGGCTTGGTTGAATTGATAAAGAGTCAGAAAGGTCAGCCAGGCTAACATCAGCAGTTCAAGTATTCGCATTGGTTCTCCTTGTACCTAAGTAACCTGAACTCGAGATAACTTAGGGTGAAATTTTTATTCTCAAGGAGGAAATTTTAAAAGAGACTCTGAGTAGTAATCTTCGCTAATACAATGAGATTTATGGTGAATTTACTTATTTCATCGACAAATGAATCAATCAAACTTCTTGGCAACTTCCGCCGCTTTACTGCCGAGTTCTGCAAAATTGGCGGTCCCTTTTTCCATTATCTTCTGAGCCTGTTCGATCACCTGAACGTATTTAGGATCACCGGTAGCCAAAAGCTCTGAGAGCGCAACACCAATGGCTGTTGTACTCATGGTATTCAGGTTACGCAGGTTATCAGCCGCGTCCTGAACCGCGATTGCGGTCGACTGTGCCACCGACTGCTTTGCTTTATCTGTTGTACTTTCACTCGCCATACCCTGCCCTTATACTGACTAGCCACCTTTCTTGAGGATTAAGGCACAGGCGGTTGAGGTTGAGGCGTTGGCAACGGTTTGCATTCCCTGCTGAGTGGTTACCGCATTTTGCATGTGTAACCCCATGGTGTCTGACATGGCGGAGTCGGCAAGTTGCACGATCATGTCCGACACTTGTTCCAGCTCTTTCTTACCATCGTCACTCATTGATGCTCTCCAAAAAGAAAAGGCCAATCAAAGAGGGATGGCCTAAATGGGGTATTAGGGTCTGTTGACCATAGGGATAAGCTTTATTCGCTATCTTTCTCGACGATTTCTTCCGTTGCCCGGCTAAGAGCGGCTGTACCGATGGCGGTGAGTGCATTCACCCCTTGCACGGTTGCTGCCTGCATTCCAATATTCGCCTGCTGCTGAGCATTGGTGGCGTTGTTGTTCAGGTTCGACATTGCCAACCCCATGGAGGTATACAAATTACCCATGGCGTTTGAAGGCGAACTTGCCAATACCTGAGTATTGGTCTGGGTGACAGAATCGGTGATCTGCTCGTTTACTTTTACTTCGTCTTTAGATTTTGGCATTTCTAGACTCCATTATTCACTTGGTAACAACTGCTGCAGTTGTTGGTTAATTTTTCCCATTTCTTGCTCTAGCAAACCTTCAACATTGCTGAGCATGCTGTTGACTTCCGTTTCGATCTTCTCGACCGACTCTTCCGGATCAGACACTTTGAACTGCGCTTGCGATTTAGCGATCATCGCCTGAACTTCCTGCTGTTGCTCACGAGTGAACGCTTCTATCTGCTCCAACTGCTTGTTTACGTCAAAGTTCAGAGCATTTTCACTGCCCACTTTTTCACTACTCACCGCTGTCTCCTTTGTCTTTCTTCAGAAACCCCAGAAGACTAAACTTGCCTTTCTTTTCTTCGACGGGTTCTACGGGCTCTGTGGCGATTTCCGGCTCTTCATCGTGCCCCATTTTCAATGCCCGTGAACCAGACATTGGCTGGGGGTTAGCCGCAGGTTGAGGAGCCGGATTGGATGTCGATTCCTGAACCACCGGAGCGGGTCTTACCTGAGTTTGCAAAAGCCTGGCGCAGGCATTGGTGACTGACGCCGCCGTCGTCATTTGAGATTGCTGCTGGCTGGTGACCGCGTTATGCATAGACAAACCCAGCGTATCAGCCAGAGTGGTTTCCAGCAGGCTGGTAGGCTGAACGGAAAAAGCCTGAAGCGTGTTAAATTCGTCTATTGTCTGGCTTGAGACTTCATGCTCAAACTCATTTTCAAATCGCGTATCCTGCTCTTCCATGTTCACTCCTGTTTACGCTTAAGTTATGCATGTCATAAGACGGTTTCGTGATTACAAAGCAACACTCTGCAATGGCATTTACTGAGCCTGATCCTGCAGAACAGTGGCTACCTTCTCACCGACCACACCAAAGTTTTCGGCACCGTTGGTGACGACCCGCTGAGCTTGATCGATGATCTCAAAGTATTTGGTGTCACCGGTTTCCAGCATCTGACTTAGTGCGGTGCCAATTGCTGTCGTGCTCAGGGTGTTTAGGTTTCTTAAGTTGTCTGTGGCATCAGCCAGTGCGATTGCCGAAGACTGTGCCACCGACTGGTTGGCGGCATTAAATGCCGAGTTATCTTGATCCGGTGGGGAATTGATGTCTTTCATATTCAAGTCTCCTTAGAATGCACCTTTGCCATCGTTTTCAGGCAAAGGTGCTTTCTGCATTACGCGTCTTTCTCGATAATGCCTTCAGCGCTTCGACCAATAACCGAGCTACCGATAGACATAAGAGAGTTAACGCCCTGCACCGTTGCTGCTTGCATGGTAATTTGCGCTTGCTGCTGACCTGCTGTGGCATTGTGAGCGGCTGTGCCCAGCGCCTGGCTGGTAGACATAAGCAAGTTACCCATTGCCATGGCTGGTGTTTCACCCACAACTTTGGTGTTTACCTGAGTAACCGAATCGGTCACCTGACCGTTGACTGTTGTCGGTGCTGTTGCTGCTTCTGACATACGTTCGTCCTTTTAATACGTTAATTGAAGAAATTGCGAATCGAGCTAAGGATTAACCTTTCTCAATGATGCCTTCTGCACCACGACCAATCACAGATGAACCGATCGCCATCAGTGAGTTCACACCCTGCACCGTTGCTGCCTGCATGGTGATTTGCGCTTGCTGCTGCGCTGCCGTTGCGTTGTGGGCGGCGTTGCTCAACGCGTGGCTGGTAGACATAAGCAGGTTGCCCATTGCCATTGCTGGTGTTTCACCCACGACTTTTGTATTAACTTGAGTGACCGAATCAGTCACTTGTGCGTTTACAGTATCAGCCATAATAATCTCCTAGTTTTCTATTGATTAAGCTGCTGGTTGAGGTTCTAAAATCAGTTCAACACTGCGTCCGACCACTGCTGTGCCAGTGGCAAACAGCGAGTTCACGCCTTGAATGGTTGAAGTCTGATGTACCAATTGGGCCTGCTGGTTTGCCCCCGTGCTATTGTGTGCAGAAATGCCCATTGCATGGCTGGTAGCAAGCAACAGGTTTCCTTCTGCCATAGCAGGCGTTTCACCGACCACAGAGGTATTTACTTGCGTTACAGAATCTGTAACGGCTCCGTTCACTGACATAGTTAGTGCTCCTTTTGATGAAGAGACACACCAAAGTGCGCCTCAGAACCGGCTAAGATCCTTTGGCGGCAATCGAATAAATCAATCCAGACCCCAGTGCCGTATTGGTGATCAATATGGTTTGGATCTGTTGCTGCGCGTGAGTGGCGTTTTCTGACGCTTTCCCCAGAGAGTCTGCAACCATGTTGAGATGCATATTTCTTGAGGTCACCGGCGAAAACTCACGCAGCATTTTTTCTATATCGATTTCCATTCAATGAATCTTTGTGTCCGTTCTTGCTTCTCATATTAAGCACTCAGCTGGGTTTCAACTTGGCGAAACCGACGGACTATCGAGGGGTTTGAATCAATCCTTTCTAGACGGCTAAAGAGAATTGAGGACGTTGTCTGTTTTGAGCCCGATACTGGCGAGGCGTGCATCCGGCATACCGTTTAAACATTTTTTCAAAATGACTGAGATCGCCAAAGCCAGATTGCAGGCAGACATCGGTGACTTTAAGCATGGGTGACGCATCAAAGAGCTGTTTGGCACGTTGAATGCGTACCCGAACCAAAATGCCTTTAAAAGACAAATTCAGGTGCTCCCGAAACAGGAAAGACAGGTGTGAAGGGCTGGTGTAAGAGGCAGAAGCCATGTCCGTCAGTTTGATCGATTCTGTGTAGTTTTCCCCGAGGTAAATCAGCGCTTTCTTCAATGCTGGGTGAAGATTTTCCAACCTCTCAAACCTTTTTTCTAAGATGGTTTCAAATATATCGTATGAACAGTCGGTCTTTTTAATTACACCGACGGACAACACATCCTGTTCGGTAATTTCCCCATAACTGCAGGAGGCAAGCAACACCAAAAGACTTCGAAGCTGGGTGAGATTTCCTGGCCAATGATATTGATTGAGAAGGTATTGAGCCCCCTCCGTAATGGAAGTACCTTCTTGCAGATCAAATTTTTTCATGACATGGGTAATGAGTTCTGGAATATCCTCCTTTCTCTCACTAAGAGGAGAAATATTAATCTCCATATACGGTATATTGCATTCTAAAAGAACACTGAGAAAAGCATTGCTTTCTTTTAAGGAATATATTGACGTGTTACATGAAACCATTAATGAAACATTCTGTTTATTCAATTTTTCTTGGTAGCCATCAATGGTAAAAGCATAAATTAGAAAATCCTGAATTTCTCGGGAGAGTTCATCTATATCTTCGAGTAATAACGTCCCTGACTGAGCATCTGTTATCGCTTTCTTCAGATAGAGTTTGTATACATCTGGGCTACTAAAATTAGGAGAGAGCCGAATCAGTTTTCCATTAATATTCAGCCTATTATCATGAATATACTGAGCCACTTCCGTTTTCTCTGTGCCCTTTTCCCCCGTAATAAACACAGACACGTTCATTTCTTTGGCAAACTGTATTTGCTGCTTGGTTCTCAGAGCCGATGCCGATGTTCCAATTATGGGGAATTGTTCTTGGTGGTGTTTCACCAAATCATGTTCTTCTGAAATACAAGATGACGTTTTTATTACTCGCGATGTCGTGTTCAAAATTAATTCCTTTTTATTTAGCCAATTACGTTGAACACACATCCTAGTTGGGTAACTTATTAAAATATTGGTGTATATTACGATCTTTACGAGCCATTCTATGCCGAGAATATGTATATAATCTCGATCAAACAAAAAACTGAGACGACAAATTAATCAAAAACTGTAATAAGGTTTAATATATAAAACACTTACTTAAATAAAATCAGTCATATATTCATTAAACATGAAGCATTTAAGGTCCGTTAGAATTTATTACATAAGTAATAGAAACTTACTCTGTTAATATTTTTAAATATTAACAGAACAGATAAATATAATAATTTTATCAATTAAACCGTACTCCTTACGTATTTAAGCTCGATAACTTTACTCACCGTTCTATTGATTCATTGACCACTCTGCTATTTAATACCTCTTCACCATCATCAGAAAGGAATCCACATGGCAGATAAACAAACCTTGGTTTCAGCTAACGACGCACTGCCAGGTCGCGATGCACCGTTGAGCGTTGAAGCGACGCACTTTGTTAACCAAACCAACATTTTCGACAAGCCGACTGAAAGCCAGCAAGAAGTAATATTTGGCTTAGGCTGTTTTTGGGGAGCAGAGCGTCTTTTCTGGAAACTTGAAGGTGTTGTCTCAACATCGGTAGGTTATGCGGGGGGCTTTACTCAAAACCCAACCTATGAAGAAGTCTGTACCGGACAAACTGGTCATACAGAAGTGGTGCGCGTGGTATTCGACCCGCAGGTTATCTCGTTTAAAGCTTTGCTACAGGCATTCTGGGAAAATCACGATCCAACTCAGGGGATGCGTCAGGGCAATGACCTCGGTACTCAATATCGCAGCGCAATTTACGTGACCAGTGAAGAGCAAATGATGTTAGCGGTGGATTCAAAGCTGGAATATCAAAAAGCCTTATCTGCCGAGCAGCGTGATGACATTACTACAGAAGTATTGCCAGCACCGACATACTTTTATGCCGAAACCTACCACCAGCAATATTTAGCGAAGAACCCACAGGGCTACTGCGGCTTGGGTGGTACAGGTGTGTGCTTCCCGCCAGAAAGCTAAAAAATAGCTTAAGCGGCAAACCCAGAAAGGGAGTCGATGGTCGCATTGACTTCCTTCATTACTTCAAGCATTTCTTTGTTTTTGATATCAGGTAGTAACACCTTACCCTGTTCGAAATAGAACATCCCTATTCCCGAGATGCTGAACGATCCCTTGAACAGAATTTTGACGAACTTAGCTATCTGTCTTGGATGATAGTGCTTAAATACCCGTTCCATGATTCCCTCCATCCCTTTTTTGACGCTTTTACCATCTGTGATGAGTTTGTGTGTTCAAATTTGCAAAATTGGAGCCAAGTATTCGCTTAATAGAACGAATTTGGGCTAACCTGTGAATGCGGACACGTTAACTTGAGTACCCTGCTTTTAAATCAGCGACTTACTTTAGCACCCGCAACAACCATAACTAAATACTCATTAATGAAATCAGCCGGATAACATGATGAAAATAAAACTGCTCTCCACCCTAGTGCTTGCTGCTGCCCCGATGATGGGCATGGCGCACACCATTGAAGTGGGCAAGAATTTGCCCTCTGCCACCGTTTCCAGCCACGGCGAACTGGTGCTGAATGGCGATAAAATTGAATACTCAGAATGGTCGACTGGCAATCTGAATGGCAAAGTGCGAGTCATTCAGGCGATTGCAGGTCGTTCCAGTTCGAAAAAGATGAATGCGCCTTTAATGGCAGCCATTACCGAAGCGAAGTTTCCACGAGATTCATACCAGACCACGACCATCATCAATCAGGATGATGCTATGTGGGGAACAGGATCGTTTGTGAAATCTTCGGCTGAAGACAGCAAGAAGGAGTTTTCCTGGTCGTCCATTATTCTGGACAAGAAAGGGGCGGTTGCCAGTACCTGGGAACTTCAGGAAGAAAGCTCTGCCATTGCAGTGATCGACAAAGCAGGACAAGTGCTGTTTGTGAAAGAAGGATCACTCAGCCAGGATGAAATCGCCAAAGTGATCGAACTGGTCAAAGCCAGCCTTTAATCCCCTAATAGAAAAGAGCGCCTTATACTCACAAAAGGCGCTCTTTTATTGTATTTTCTCGATCAGCGGCGGTCTTCTCGGTAACAGGTGACATCCACTTCCACTTTCACATCCACCACCAAATCACACACCATGCAAATGCGCGCCGGAGGATGTTCGCCAAAGAACTCTTTAAATACTTTGTTGAATGACTGGAAGTAACGTGAATCCGTTAGCACGACTTTCACGTGAACCACATCTTCAAGCCCGTAACCGGCTTCTGTCATGATGTCGACGCAGTTTTGAATCGCCAGACGAGACTGATCCACAATGCCGCCTTCAACCACCTCGCCATCCGTCATCGGCGTTTGGCCAGACACATACAAGAAACCACCCGCTTCTGTTGCTCTTGCAAACGGAAGGTGCTGACCACCTGTGCCTGTACCGCCTTCAACGCCATAACGTTTAATTGTCATAATACTCTCCAGTTTTGATACTTCGAGGGCAAATCCCTCATCATTATTTATTTCGATATAACATTCGACCATGTCGCGCTGTGGCGACTTGCCCGTTTTGGTATGAAATCTTGCCATTCACCATCACAAGGTGAATGCCTCTTGCTGCTGCGACCGGGTTTTCAAACGTCGCTTCGTCTTTAATCTGGCTTGGGTCAAACAACACCAGATCGGCAAAGTTACCTTCTTTGATTTCCCCGCGCTGAGACAGCCCAAATCGCTTCGCTGACATGCCTGTCATTTTATGAACAGCAGTGGGCAGCGAGAATAACTGTCTCTCGCGAGAATAATGACCCAGCACTTTAGGGAACGTCCCCCAAAGCCTTGGGTGCGGGTGAGGATCGTTTGGTAAACCGTCAGACCCCACCATAGATAACCGATATTTCAGCACGCGCTCCACGTCATCTTCATCCATGCAGTGATATACCGCACCCGCTGGCTGAAGGGCTTTCGCCGCATCCATCAGAGACAGATCCAGCTCACTGGCGATGTCTTTCAGCATTCGCCCTGCTAAATCCGGACGTGGATCCGACCAGGTAATAAAGATATCAAAGTCACTAGTCACCTGTTTGAGATCAAGAGTGGAAGAACTGGCAGAATACGGATAGCAGTCGCAACACACATCCTGATGTTTAGCGGTGTGGTCCATCAGTTCTAGCACCTCAACCGTGCGACCCCAGTTGCCTGCCCCAGCGCATTTCAGGTGAGAAATCACCACCGGCACTTTGGCATGCTTCCCGGTTCGAAAAGCTTCGTCCATCGCCTCCAGAATCTGCTCAAACTCGGTTCGCATGTGTGTCGTATAAATGCCGCCAAATTCCGCTAGCTCTTCAGCCAATGCCATCACTTCTTCAGTGGGTGCCTGTTTCGCACTGGCGTAAGCCAAACCAGAACTGAGCCCTATAGCCCCTTCTGCCATGGCTTGATGAAGCGTATTTTTCATCGCGGTAATTTCATCACCAGACGCCGGGCGATGAAGTTCATCCATCACATTATTGCGAAGCGTTGTATGACCAACCAGTGCCGCCACATTAACCGCAGGAATCGCAGCCTCTACGGCTTCGGCGTAAGATTTAAATGTGGGATAGACAAAGTCTGACTGCTTACCAAGAAGATTCATTGGATCGGGCGGCTCGCCACTTAGTACAGCTGGTGATGCACTGATACCACAGTTGCCCACAATTACCGTTGTGACACCCTGACTGATCTTTGGCAGGCAGTCCGGGTAGCGGATCACGTTAGTATCGTCATGGGTATGAACATCCACAAATCCGGGTGACAACACCAGATTCTGTCCGTCGATCAGAGTGATCGCCTGTGCGTTGGCAAGATCGCCTATCGCTGCGATCTTCTCGTTATGTATGGCGACATCAGCGCTGTATCCATCCGCTCCTGTCCCGTCGATCAGATGGACATTTCTGAACACCACATCGTAGTGCATTTACGTTCCCCTGTAGGCTTCGTGTTTATTTCTAACATTCCGAATACAGTGAAACGAAGAAACCATATCGATTTGCTACGTCTTCTGACACTTACGCTCTGCATACAAAAAAATAGAAAGTTAAAACAGCAAGTTAAATCAACAACAACATTCAGGTTAATACGTGAATATCAATGAACTCGCCTCAGTATGAATCCGATATTAGGAGTAATGAATTTACCAAACAGTGAGAATACGCACAGTTTATTAAAACTTGTGTGATACTTTCTATCACAACAAAAAGCAAAGATCGCGATAACGCAAAGTTCTCACAGGTGTTTTGACCTTGTTAGAAAAAATAGGATGCGGAAAGAGAAATCATGAAGAGTGTTACAAATTACCAAGACATACTGGATAACGTTGGTACTAAAGGGGTTTGGGTTCAATCGAACGAATCTGGAAAATACAGCCTGATCGACGAAGAGATCATGTTGCCCGCTGCCGTTATCAAGCATTCTGCTGTTCGTAACAATCTTCAATGGATGCAGTCCTTCGCTGATCAGCATTTGGTGAAGCTGGCACCCCACGGTAAAACCACGATGAGCCCTGCACTGTTCAAACAACAATTGGAAGCAGGTGCATGGGGAATTACTGTCGCGAACATTCAGCAGGCATGGGTCGCATTTGAAGCCGGAGCGAAACGCATCCTGCTTGCAAATCAGTTAGTGGGAAAAGCAAACATGGCGCGTGCTTCTCAGCTTCTAGAGAACCCAGACATAGAATTGTATTGCTGCGTCGATTCACAAGACAACATCGAGCAGTTGAGCCAGTATTTCAACGGTCGCCAGCAAGAGATCAATTTGCTGATCGAATATGGCATGGCAGGAGGACGTTGTGGCGTGCGCCACCCAGAAACCATGCAGCAACTGGCTGGATTGATCCACGAGTTACCGGGCGTTGAACTTCATGGTGTCGAATTCTATGAAGGTGCAATTCATCATTGTGAAGATTCTGAACGCCGCATTCGCTACTTTATTGGCAGTGCTGTGGAACTGGCTTTGTCTTTCAAGCAGCAAGGGGTAATTAAACGTCAGTGCCCGATTCTTACAGGTGCTGGGTCTGCCTGGTATGACGTGGTTTCCGAGTGCTTTATGCATCAGTCCTACCTCACCACGGTTATCCGCCCCGGTTGCTACCTTATCCACGACACAGGCATCTATCAGGATGCACAGCAAAAAGTGATCGACCGCAGTGCGCGGGACAACAGTGTAGCTTGTCACATGGGAAGCGACTTAACTTCTTCACTGGAAATGTGGGCGTATGTAATTTCTACTCCTGAACCGGGAAAAGCCATCGTAGGGTTAGGCAAACGGGACGTGGCATTTGATGCCGGTCTGCCAACCCCAGTGAGACGTTATCGCAACGGCGAGTTACTGGATATCACGGGACTAAAAGCAACAGATATCATGGATCAACATACTTATGTATCGACTCCAGAAGACAGCAACCTGAAGGTGGGCGATATTGTGGTATTTTCTACCTCTCACCCTTGCTTAACGTTTGATAAGTGGCGCTATGTATGTGTGTGTGATGATGACTACCAAGTAACGCACCTAGTGGAAACTCAGTTCTAAAACATACGCCTAGAAACTAATGCAAAGCTTTACGTCATGAGAACGACAAGGCAAACTGAAACACCTTTTGAACAACGTGGAAACGAAAACAATGACGAAAGTTCTACATACAGATTCTGCCCCTGCTGCAATTGGTCCATACGTACAAGGTGTTGATTTAGGCAACATGGTACTGACATCAGGTCAAATCCCTGTAATTCCGGCAACGGGTGAAGTGCCAGAAGACATCGAATCTCAGGCGCGTCAGTCTCTTGAAAACGTAAAAGCAGTGGTTGAATCTTCAGGTCTGACTGTAGCTGACATCGTAAAACTGACTGTATTTGTTAAAGACCTAAACGACTTCGGTACAGTAAACGAAGTGTACGGCAAATTCTTCGACGAACACGACGTAGCAAACTACCCTGCGCGTTCTTGTGTAGAAGTGGCTCGTCTGCCAAAAGACGTAAAAATTGAAATTGAAGCGATTGCCGTTCGTAAGTAACGATTCGCTTTAGTTCCATTAAAAAACGAGTGCGATTGCACTCGTTTTTTATTTAGCCTGAGCTGGGGATAAGCGCTAGCTATGGCTCTCTCGCCTCTTCTATCCGCTCTTCCATATCTGGATGGGTGCTTAACCATTCGGGTATGTCTATCGCAGACTCGTGTAGACGCTCGAAAATCTTCGCCAGCGGCTCACTGCTGCCATGCAAAGTGATTAACGAAGCTTTGGCATATTCATCTGCTTCGCGCTCGGCTTCTCTGGAATGACCGCTCTGCATTAAAAACACACCAGCACCGACCATGGTGTCAATCATGCCGGAACTTTCCCCGGTCAGGAGTGCGACCGTGGCTGATACCAGACTGGAAGAAATCAGCCTTTTCATCACATGCTGATGATGGATATGCCCAAGTTCGTGAAGCAATATGGCGTCGACCTCTTCATCCGATTCGGCCAGTTCTACCATCTCATCCAGCATGATGATCACACCACCGCTCAGTGCAAACGCATTCGGAAAGTCACCAGACTTTCGAAACTCTAACTGCGGCTGAAATTTTGTCGGAGGTAAGCTTTGAACCTGAGCGTAAAAACGTTCTCGGATTCGCGCTTGTTCATCTTCAGATAACTCCGAAGGCAGCAGCCATTCCTCATCAATCGACTTAAGCACATAGTCTGCCAGCGTTTCATGTGCTTCGTCGGGCACCCAATCCACCATTTGCTGGCTAAACCAGGGAATACCGTGGGTAAAGGTGCCAATCGTGAGCCCGATGATCAGCAAAGCACTCACCAGAATCGCCGTGAGATTGGTCTCTAGCTTGCCAAGTAGCCCTTTCTTTCCGTGTTTCGTGAGGTACGCATTCACCTCATCCGCTCGCTCTGGCACAAAAAGCCATCCAGATGGAAAGCGAATCTTAGGGGGAAGTTTACCCGGTGAGGGAGTGACCTCTATGTCGTGGATAGACGCACTCACGATCTGTCCATCCACATGAAGGTACATAAAATCTCGTTGCGATAAATCCAGCTCCGCGTCTGATTTCGCGGAGCTGAGAGGTGGATGAGCAATCCCCTTAATACGCATTAGCCAATCCCGATATTGACATCAAATGCTTCGGAGATTTCATCAGAAATCGCTGACTTCATGTCTTGCTCTTCACCTTCAACCACAAGGTTTGACAGGTCACCAATGACATACGTGTTGTCTGCAAGGTATCGGCTGGTTCGAACCATCACCCATGGTCTTGCAATGCCCAGAGTTACCAGTTGAAGCAGGAAGTTGGTCACGATCAAACCGACGTAACTCCAAGTATCCAGAGTAGATTCGAATTTAAACTCATCGTTTTGGTTGTCCGCATCTTTTACGGATAGTTCAGCAAAGGTGTAATTGCGAATTTGTGCCGCTTTATAGGCATTTACTACCACACCACCAAAGAAGAGACCGATGTAGATAACAATGATTGAACCGAAGATATTTGCATTGCCAAAGTCAAAGCCCGAGGTAAAGATGGTAGAACCCGCAACAACCGCAACCACAGCCCCAATAGCAATCATTACTACCGCGCCAAACAGCATGGCTTTAAGGTAGATCTTCATGTAGTCGCCCAAGGTGTATTCCGCTGAAAACTGGCGTTTGCCATAGCGATAACCGTTAGCAAAATAGTTCGATATACCGACAGTTACCCAAACAAAAGCAAAAGGGACACTCAGTAGCAAGACCGCCGCGAGAGGAACAATGCCAAAGTGTATCGACATTGTGCCGAACATGAAGAGTGCAAACACGACCAGACCTCTGCCAAACAGCGCGATATAAGCCTCTTTTAGTGTGCCCGTAAACGAGAAATGTACGTTGCGGTAACTGGTCATGGCAGCATCAAAACGAGCATTGCTCCACGCTAGCCAAGGCAATATGACCAGAAATGCGAGTATGAGTACCGATGAAACGATTGGGAAAAATTGGTTTGAGATACTCCAGGCTACAAGACACACCGCCGCAACAATACGTCCTTTTAAGATCTGCATGGGTTTGGCGTGATATTCAAAGCCATCATTATCTAACTTAGTGTTGCCATAAAAATACTGATTAGTACGCACTTTTGCCCAGGCGGAATAGATTCCGAGCGTAATCACCGACAAAAGTATATTTACAATCCAAATTCCAAAAAATTCAGAGCCTTCCCCTTCAAATTTGAAAGGGTTCTTTTTGTTTTTATCTTCCATAATTATCCATTCTGACGTGGCTGCTTTTCGATTGTGAAATGTGGGGCGAAAAGTCAGCGATTTGTTTTGTAGCTAAGTGAAGAAACTTCACGTTTCCTTAAATTGATATACAAACACTTACATAAGTGCGTGACTAAAATACCAATATGACGCTTTTTCAGCCACTTACTTGATCACTAAATGCGAGTTAATTTCATGTTTGCGAACTAGATAGAAGTCTTTTAATTGGAAAAAGCAATCAAAAAACCGAAAACAATCTTCTATGACTATTTAAGGAAAGGACATTTCGTAGCGCTAAAGCCACTTGTTCTATCAGAAACTGATCATTAGAACGCGAGCTAAAGAAGAGTCGGATCACAGCTTTTAACTAACGTAATCATGCACCACTTGATCTAGTAATCATTGACCATTAAATTTAGTTGCTATTCGCAACTAAATTTAATCAGCCTTATGAATGTCTCTACTTTACGAACCCTCTCACGCGATCTTGTCCGTCAGCTCGGCATGTTAGACAAACAGTGCGGTGATGTTGAACTTTCTCCAGTGCAGGCACACTGCCTGATTGAACTGGAACAATGCCCTCTTACGGTTAACCAAGTCGCACAAAAGCTTCATGTCGACAAATCCAATGCCAGCCGAACTCTGAAAAGTCTCGCGAGTAAAGAGTGTGTCGAAGTGTCGACCAATAAAGAAGATAAGCGCAGCATCCTTTATGCACTGACTCCCAAAGGGGAAAAGCAACTTGCTCAGTTGAACCACCAGCAAAACGCACGTTATCAGGCTGCACTGAATCAGCTATCGGCAGAAGAGAAATCGGTATTACATAAGGCTCTGGAAAGCTACACACGCGCTTTAGAAACAGCCGAAGCAAGCTCTGAACTGACACTTCGCCCTATACGAAAAAGCGACAATGCGGCGCTGGCAACCATTATTCGTCAGGTATCGGAAGAACATGGGCTGTCTTCCAACGAGGGTTTCAGTGTTGCCGACCCAACGCTTGAGTTTCTTTACGACACCTACTCTCAGCCTCGCTCTCAATACTGGGTGATTGAGAGTAATGGCAGAGTGATTGGTGGCGGAGGATACGCGCCACTGCAAGGTAAAGAAGAAGTGTGTGAGTTGCAGAAAATGTACTTTTTGCCAGAAGCAAGGGGAAAAGGTTTATCCAAGACCATCGCTAAAATGGCAATGGAACACGCCAGCCAGAACGGCTTCTCACAGTGCTATCTGGAAACCACGGCTTGCTTAAAAGCCGCTATTGCTTTGTATGAAAAACTCGGATTTGAACATCTGGATGCTCCGTGGGGTAATACAGGGCATGATGCCTGCGAAGTGGCTATGGCAAAGGCGATCTAACACTTCAAATATGCCCAAGTATCCTCAAGAGGATACTTAGGTGCTAAACCGGAAAGTGGGTAACGCATAAGTCTTTGCTCAGACCAATTCGCATCTGTTGGCTTTGACCGTCTAGGGCTACGTCCAACTGGTATAAATCCTTGTCGCTTGGGAAAATCGGGTTGGCATAGCGTGGTGCTTCAACCTGAAACAGCGCTGTGGCGTGATCCGCTCTTACATCAATTGGAATGTGGTAAGTCATTCCGTCAAACTTCACCGAGGCAGAAATCAGTCCCGCTGCAAATGTTTGATAATAAAGATCAACTTTGAATTCACAGCCGCCGCCGTGGTGCCAGATCTGCTCTGTTGTAATGTGATCGAGTCTCAGGTGGCGAATAAACTGAAGATAGGGAATCTCCCAGACACCAATTCGTGAATCGGTTTCTACGACAGGTTCCTGATTCAACGCGCACACTTCCGGTTCTTCTTCCAACAGCCAGTCGTCGTCTTTCTCTAGGAACAAGATCTCAAATCGGTTTCTGCCTGGCTGCAAATAAGGTCGAATGTCTTTCTTGTATCGGTTTTGTGAACCATCACAATCAAATACGGCAACGCCGTTCACTCTCACTTCTGCGTAGTAATCCACCCCTGCCATCACTAAATCTACCGCAGGAAAAGCCAGCATCGCATCATCAACGTCGATGTCGTGCATTAAATGCCATTCTTGCTGGCGAATAGATTCTTCAGACAATGATTCTGGCAACACCTGACTAAGCGGCGCGGGGAAAGTAATGTCATCCTGCGGGATGGAAAGGTCGGTCAGTGGAGAAACCTGCCAAAGACCTGCGAGTGAAAGTTGCATGGATAAATTGAGCCAGATCAAGTTTGGGGGCATTATAATGAAAGAAGACACATAATTTCTAATGAAATTTCAATAGTCTGACCAGCACGCGATTTTTGTACATGAAAAGTCCCCGGTCACAATTCATAAAAAACGCCGGCATAAGCCAGCGTTTAAAATTGGGTGAATTCAACGTTATTCTTCGTCGTCTTCAATGTCGTAGGCGGCATCTTCACCTTCGTAATACGTGCCCCATCCGTCGTAGATGATGTCGTATTTCTCAGCAAGGTTTACCAGCTTTTCTACCTGCTCATCAATGGCTTCTGCGTTTAGCGCTGACTCCATAGTGGCGTCACAACAAAGCAGCTTGTTGCCGTCTTCGTCTTCCGTTTCTTCAGCTTCAAGCACTTCAAAGCCCATTTTAAAGGCTTCAACAACGGCTTTTTCCAGCTTGTCGAAATCTTCCGCAAACAGGTGATGTTCAATGTCATAAAGAGCATCGGGCTCACTGCCGTCTTCAAGTAACGCATTGATGATTTCACGAGTTTCTTCTTTCTGAATCTCAAGTAACTCTTCTACCGATAGGTATTCATCTTGTTGAGACATTCGCTTGCTCCGCTCTCAAAGTTATAAAACGCGTGAAATATGGCATGGATCGTAAAAAATTACCACCGACAAACCCATTTCCCGTGCATTTTTTCTGCACTTCAAAATTGACCCTAAGTCACATAAACAAAATATTAACAATTGGGTAATGAAATTTTGAAACAGAACAAAGTCAGGTGAAGGTTAAAACGTCAATTTCTGGTTATTCCGCCAAATTATGATGCAAATGTGCATAGAGCAGAATGGCGTCAAAATGAATAAAACAAACGCTTTTTATGACATATTGCTCGAATCATGCATCTTCATTCACACCAGCTCATACATTCTCATTCGCCTGAGTGAGAGCACGATGAATATTCAGGCATCTGTTCGAATGTAACAACACACCGTTAAACGAAAGTAAAATTTATCAAATTAAAGTTTTAAAGGCATATATTCCGAAAAAACGCGGTTATCTTCGACATTATCACTATATTACCGACTTGCATCTTGCTCTCATCCTTGCCATAAATGTGAGTCCGACCTCATTTTAATGCAGGTCATCCTCTGGCTACCTTCCTGTACTGGAAGACAAATTAAGCCCGAGGATCAGTTATGGATATATAAGAAAGGACACCCAATGAGTAAGCTGTATGTCGGCTCTGAAGTCGGTCAATTGCGCAGAGTGTTGTTAAATCGTCCCGAGCGCGCACTCACCCACCTTACCCCTTCTAATTGCCAGGAACTGTTGTTTGATGACGTTCTAGCTGTAGAAGCCGCTGGGGAAGAACACGATACGTTCGCCCAGACTCTGCGAGATCAAGGTGTAGAAGTTCTGTTGCTGCACGATCTTCTGGTCGAGACACTTGCCGTACCTGAAGCGAGAACATGGCTGCTGAATACTCAGATTTCTGACTTTAGATACGGTCCTACTTTTGCTCGTGAGCTGCGTAGCTACCTGAGTGAAATGGATGACGAACATCTCGCAACCGTATTGCTGGGTGGTTTAGCCTATTCAGAGTTGCCCATCGCTTCTTCTTCCATGCTGCCTAAAATGCATCAGCCACTGGATTTTGTGATTGAGCCTTTGCCTAACCATCTGTTTACCCGTGATACCTCTTGCTGGGTATACGGCGGTGTGTCACTGAACCCTATGATGATGCCTGCGCGCCAACGTGAGACCAACCATCTGCGCGCAATCTATCGTTGGCACCCAGTATTTGCCGGGCAGGATTTTATTAAGTACTTCGGTAACGAAGATCTGCACTACGACAATGCAAATATTGAAGGTGGCGACGTACTGGTTATTGGTAAAGGCGCGGTTCTGATTGGTATGTCCGAACGTACCACTCCTCAAGGGGTAGAAAACCTGGCGGCTGGCTTGTTTGAAACTGGTCAGGCAACGGAAGTGATCGCTATTAATCTGCCGAAACATCGCTCCTGCATGCACTTAGATACGGTGATGACGCATATGGATGTCGACACGTTCTCCGTTTACCCGGAAATCATGCGAAACGATCTGGAAACCTGGCGTCTTACCCCTAATGGCGGCAAAGCCATGAACGTTGAGCAAGTTCCTAACTATATCCACGCCGTAGAGCAGGCGCTTGGTCTGGATCAGTTAAAAATCATCACTACAGGTGGTGACAACTACGAAGCGGAACGTGAACAGTGGAACGATGCCAATAACGTTCTTACGGTGAAACCGGGTGTGGTTGTGGCATATGAGCGCAACGTTTACACCAACGAAAAATACGATAAAGCTGGCATTGAAGTTTTAACCATACCTGGCAATGAACTGGGTCGTGGTCGTGGTGGCGCTCGTTGCATGAGCTGCCCAATCGAAAGAGATGGAATCTGATATACCCGCTCTCCTTAGCCTGACTAATAATTGGGCTGCTAAACTGAAAAGGTTGATGCTATGTGCATCAACCTTTTTTTGATTACACAAAAATAATCATTCACAAAAAGTGAATTTATATGTATAAGTAGATTTTAACGCACCGGCAATACCCAAGGAAGATTTATGGCTTTCAATTTACGTAATCGCAATTTCCTTAAGCTGCTTGACTATACGCCTAAAGAAATTGAGTTTCTGATTCAGCTGTCGCAGCAACTTAAAGCTGCCAAATACTCAGGCACAGAGCAGAAGAAACTGGTCGGCAAGAATATCGCATTAATATTCGAAAAAGCGTCTACCCGTACCCGATGCGCATTTGAAGTCGCGGCGTTCGATCAGGGAGCCCAGGTTTCTTACATTGGTCCATCTGGCTCTCAGATTGGACACAAAGAATCGATGAAAGATACCGCGCGTGTTCTTGGCAGAATGTACGATGGCATTCAGTACCGGGGGTTTGGTCAGGACATTGCTGAAGAACTGGGAGCGCACGCAGGTGTACCTGTCTGGAATGGGTTAACCGATGAGTTTCACCCTACTCAGATTCTGGCAGACTTCCTGACCATGCTGGAACACAGCAAAGGTAAGCAGCTTCACGAAATCCAATTTGCCTACCTAGGTGATGCCCGTTACAACATGGGTAATTCACTACTGGTTGGTGCGGCTAAAATGGGGATGCACTTTACGGTAGTAGCTCCGAAAGCTTACTGGCCAGATGCAGAATTGATTGACGAATGCCAAACCATCGCTCAGTCCACGGGTGCTCAACTTCACTTTACAGAAAGCGTAACAGAAGGCGTAAAAGGTGCCGATTTCCTCTACACAGATGTTTGGGTATCGATGGGTGAAGCACCGGAAGCCTGGGACGAGCGTGTCGCTCAGATGACCCCATACCAGGTAAATACCGAAGTTATGCAGGCAACGGGTAACCCTAATGCCAAGTTCATGCACTGTTTGCCAGCCTTCCACAACGATGAAACTGTGATTGGTAAAGAGATCGCGGAGAAGTACGGATTACAAGGCTTAGAGGTAACGGAAGAGGTGTTTGAATCTGAGCAGTCGATTGTCTTTGATCAGGCAGAAAACCGAATGCACACCATCAAAGCGGTGATGGTAGCGACTCTCGGATAAAAACCTGATGTAATCGCTTGCGATCACGTTCCTTAGGCGTATAATTCTCCGCAATTTGTCTGAGGAACGATTAATGAAACCAACACTCATCTCTGCTCTAGCGATGATTAAGAAGCATCAAGGCTTCCCTGTTTTGTTTTATTGTTCCCGTAGTAATTTTTAAAGCCTCCCTATTTAGGGGGGCTTTTTTATGGCATCACCATAGGGAAGAAGATCATGGCGAACTCACTCTATCAAAAGCACATCATCTCCATTTCAGAGCTGTCGCGCGATGAATTGGAACTGATCGTGAAAACCGCGGTTCAGTTAAAGAAAGAGCCACAACCAGAGCTCATCAAAAACAAAGTCATCGCAAGCTGTTTCTTTGAACCTTCCACTCGTACGCGTCTGTCATTCGAAACAGCGGTACAGCGCATTGGTGGAGACGTGATTGGTTTCGACAACGACGGCAACACTTCGCTGGCTAAAAAAGGCGAAACGCTGGCCGATTCTGTTCAGGTTATCTCTTCTTACGTGGACGCTTTTGTTATGCGTCATCCACAAGAAGGTGCCGCGCGTCTGGCGTCTGAGTTTTCCAATAACGTGCCTGTGATTAACGCTGGCGACGGTGCGAACCAGCACCCTACACAGACTTTGCTGGATCTGTTCAGCATTTATGAAACACAGGGTCGCTTAGACAACCTGAATGTCGCGTTTGTAGGCGACCTGAAATACGGACGCACGGTTCACTCACTGACTCAGGCTCTGGCAAAATTCGATAACAACCGTTTCTTCTTCATTGCCCCAGAAGCACTGGCGATGCCGGATTACATCTGTGAAGAACTGGACGACGCAAACATTCAATACAGCCTGCACACCGAAATGGAAAGCGTGGTTCCGGAACTGGACATCCTGTATATGACGCGCGTGCAGAAAGAGCGCTTCGACGAGTCTGAATATGCTCACATCAAGTCCGCTTACGTTTTAACTGCCGCGACCCTGACTGAAGCGAAAGACAACCTGAAAGTACTTCACCCGTTGCCACGCGTGGATGAAATCACCGTCGATGTTGATAAAACGCCGTACGCATACTTCTTCCAGCAAGCAGAAAACGGCGTATATGCCCGTGAAGCGCTTCTGGCACTTGTTCTTAACGAAACTCTGTAACAGGGAGAATCATCATGGCTAAAGAAACTCAATTGCAAGTTGAAGCAATTCGCAACGGCACAGTGATCGACCATATCCCTGCGCACATTGGTATTAAAGTGCTTAGACTGTTCGACATGCACAATTCTGAGCAGCGTGTCACCGTTGGTCTGAACCTGCCTTCTTCAGCACTCGGAGCCAAGGACCTGCTGAAGATTGAGAACGTGTTCATCAATGAAGACCAGGCGCAAAAACTCGCGCTGTACGCACCACACGCGACAGTAAATCAGATTGAAGAATACAAGGTCGTGAAAAAGCTGGCGCTTTCGTTACCGGAACGTATTCAAGGCGTTTTTGCCTGTCCGAATTCAAACTGTATCTCTAATTTCGAACCTGTAGACACGGTATTTTCTTTGTTAGAGCGTAATGGTGACGTGAGACTTAAATGTAAATACTGCGAGAAATCCTTCTCACGCGAGATCGTCACCGAGCTGTAATAGCGGCGGTTTAAAGTAGAGAAAACAGAAAGCGACCATCAGGTCGCTTTTTTGTGTTAACTGCCCTGAATTTAACCAAAATGACGCTTTTCCAGCTCATCCTGTGCAGATTGAGTAAAGAACAATGATACTGGTTAGAAACGTCTGAAAATTCGCTTGCAGGTGCCCTGTTATGTTATTACATTTAGCCCTTTATCGATAACGCCAGAATTCAATGCTGACACGGACGTACAACAAAACCTGTTCAATGCTCGCCATCGCTGCGGTGGTGTGGATGAGTACTGCGTACGTTTTACACAGTCAGGACTGGGAACCCGCTCATCATGAGGATCATATCTGTGAGCTGTTTTCCATCAGTAAGCACGCCATTTCTGGATCAATCATAACTGTTCCTTATGTGCCGCACGTTTTCTGGACCAAGGCCTATGATGTCCTGAAACCTGATCGCGCACCGCTGCCATCCTATTACGCGCGTTCACCTCCTCTGTCTGAGTCTATTACTCACAATTCGTAATATTTTCACTTATAAATCAGAGGTAAACATGAACCACGTATTCAAACTTTCACTATTGGCAGCCGCAATCGTTACAACATCAGCACAGGCAGAAGAATTTCGTCAGCACGACGCACACGTACACGGTGTAGTTGAGCTGAATATTGCTCAGGATGGCAACGAGCTACTGATGGAAATTCACGCACCAGGTGCAGATGTGGTTGGTTTTGAAAGTGCGCCTAAAAATGCAGAGCAAACCAAGCAGTTAAAAGAAGCACTAGCGACGCTGAATCAGGCTAATAACGTCATGACGCTTTCTTCTGCTGCGCACTGTAAAGCAACGTTCACAGAAGTTCGTCATACTCTTGGCGAAGACGAGTCCCATGATGATCATGACCATGATAAGCACGATCATGACAAACACGAACATCATGACCACGATAAGCACGATCATGACAAGCATGAACATCATGACCACGATAAGCACGATCATGACAAACATGAACATCATGACCACGACAAACACGATCATGACAAGCATGAACACCATGACCACGACAAGCACGATCATGATAAACATGAGCACCATGACCATGAAGGACATGACCATGAGGAACATGGTGGTCACGGCGAGTTCATTGTTGAATACCACTTCGACTGTGAACACATCGAAAAGCTGAGCCAGATCGATACACAGTGGTTTAAGCAATTCCCGTCAACGGAAAAGATGTCGGTTAACATGATTACAGATAAAGCGCAGGTTGCCACTGAGCTTACTCCCAATAATCACAAAGTTTCGTTCTAAACCAGCGAATCTTGAGATATAAAGCAACATAGCGACATTGATACCCAGCCGTCAGGCTGGGTATTTGATCCACAAGATAACAAATAACAATAGACGGATTACACCATGCCAGACTCTCCAACGTCTTCGCAGATCATTACTTTGCAAGACATCCGTTATGCCTGGGCACCGGATGCTCCGGATACACTGATCATCGATGAATTTTCCATCCAGGCAAAAGAGCGTGTGTTTATTAAAGGTCCCAGTGGGTGTGGGAAATCCACTCTGCTCGGATTACTCACCGGTATTCTGACACCTCAGAAAGGCAGCGTTAACCTATTAAACGAAGCGGTATCTGAGCTTTCACAGGGCAAAAGAGACCGTTTCAGAGCCGATCACATTGGCTATATCTTCCAGCAATTTAACCTGCTTCCGTACCTGTCGGTCATCGATAATGTTCTGCTTCCCTGTCAGTTTTCCAGCACCAGAAAAAACAAAGTAAAACAATCGCTGGAGCAAGAAGCCAAACATCTGCTTGAACGACTTCATCTGCCAAAAGAAAAGATTCATACACCAGTCATAGACTTGAGTATTGGTCAGCAACAACGTGTCGCGGCTGCCCGAGCTCTCATTGGTCACCCGGAGCTGTTGATTGCAGATGAACCCACTTCGGCACTCGACCATGACAACCGAGAAGCCTTTATTGAACTTCTGATGGAAGAAGCTTCACAAGCGAATACCACACTGGTTTTTGTCAGTCATGACCCGACACTCGAACCTTTCTTTGATCGCACCATCGATCTCCCTACTATCAACCAGGCAGCAGGAGGGCGAGGATAATGGCCATTTTTCATTTAGCCCGAAAAAGTTTAGGGAACCGTAAAGCCACTGCGCTGCTGACCATTTTGACGGTCGCGATTTCCGTGGTTCTGCTGCTCGGCGTAGAACGCATCCGAACACAGGCAAAAAGCAGCTTTGCCAATACCGTATCCGGCACCGATCTGATTGTGGGTTCGCGTTCAGGGCAAGTGAACCTGTTACTGTATTCGGTTTTTCGAATCGGCAATGCCACCAACAACATTGATTGGAAAAGCTTTGAAGAATTCAGTCAGCATCGCTCAGTCAAATGGGCTATCCCGATGTCGCTTGGTGACTCACATCAGGGTTTCCGGGTACTGGGGACCAATCAAAGTTACTTCGAACATTTCCGATACGGTAAGAAACAGCCTCTCTCACTCAGGGAAGGAAGACCATTTGACAGTCTGTTTGAAACCGTTATCGGCGCAGATGTCGCAAAGACACTGAACTACAAAATTGGCGACGAGATCATCATCGCCCACGGAATCGCAGACAAAGCATTTAACCGCCACGACAATCTGCCATTTAAGATTGTCGGCATCTTTGCACCAACGGGCACCCCGGTTGATAAAACGGTTCACGTATCGCTGCAAGCCATCGAAGCCATTCATGTTGGTTGGGAGTCTGGTGCAAAAATTGGCAATACGCCAAGTGCAGAACTGCTAGAACAGCAAAATTTTCAGCCAAAACAAATCACTTCCTTTATGCTTGGGCTGAAATCGAAGATTCATACCTTCGCCCTGCAACGACAAATCAACACCTACACCAAAGAACCTTTGAGCGCTATTTTACCGGGCATCGCCCTGCATGAGCTCTGGGGCATGATGTCGGTTGCCGAACAGGCACTGCTTGCGGTATCAGGGTTTGTGGTTGTCGCAGGTTTACTGGGCATGCTCAGCAGCCTCCTGACCAGCCTGCAGGAGCGTCGGCGTGAGATGGCGATTTTGCGAGCCATGGGAGCCAGACCAAAACATATTTTCTTTTTGCTCATCAGTGAAGCCAGTGCATTAACACTGGCAGGGATTATGTTTGGCGTCGCACTTCTTTACATTTTAATCGCAATAATCAGCCCCATCATCGCGCAATTGTATGGCATAAATATAGAGCTCATTGCATTAAGCGCCCACGAGTGGATGTTACTTGGATTAGTGCAGAGCGCAGGTATACTGATTGGGTTTATCCCCGCATTCAGGGCGTACCGTCAGTCTTTGGCAGACGGCATGACAATAAGGATTTAAAGGAAACCTCATGAAAAAGATTCTGCTCCTTCTTTGTTGCTGGTTAGGTTTTTTGTCACCAGTACAAGCAGAAAAAGTCGTAGTCGAAAAAGTCTCTGCAGAAACGCTCACTCTGGACTGGATAGATCTAATTCCAGAAAGTGAACGCCAGCAGTTTACCGCTGGTGGTATGCCAGTCACAGATCACACCAATGCAAACGTCCAACAATCCAAAGTTGGCAGCGTGCGTCAGGAATTGCATGGCAGTCAGGTAAAAATCCCTGGATTTGTTATTCCTTTAGAAGGCGATGACAAGAAAGTCACCGAGTTTTTATTGGTGCCTTACTTCGGTGCTTGTATCCACGTTCCGCCTCCGCCACCAAATCAAATCATCTACGTGAAGTTCAAAGAAGGTGCACCTATCCACCAGCTTTGGGACGTGATTTATGTTGTGGGAACGTTGAAAACTGAGACCATTAATTCCGATTTGGCTGAGACAGGTTATCTGATCGAAGGAATTAAAATAGAAGAGTACGACGACGCTTAAGCCGCATAAAATATGAGTGTTTGGTCTACCTTATTGAATCCTTCATTACACAATGAAATTTGAGAGGTAGGCTAACACTGCGATGTAAATCAAAAGCAAGAGCGCAACGGACACGTGCTTCTTGAGCTTATCTCCTTTGATAAACCGCATATCACCTCCAATATACTCGCAACAATTTTAACAAATCGTTAGCAAGCCGAATAGTCAAAATCTTGATAAAGTTCCAATAACAATGCTGGACTCGCCCCAGAGAGTGAATTTAGTATATTAATGCAGCACTTAAACTTTATTTGGAATCGAATCAATGGCAGACGACAAAAAGCCTGTAGTCATAGAGCAAACCAGCACCAAAAGCACTTCCAACAAAAAGAGCAGTTACATACGTGACAGTGCCAGCCGCGTTATCCAAATCGCTCAGGTTCATGAGCTGGATGCTCTGCTACAGGATGAAAAACCACAGAAGTCTGCGTTAGAACGAGCCATCAGCCGCCAGAAAAAGAGACAAGAGCAGCGTCAGAAGAATCTGGAACAGATCCTGAAGTTTGCCCATGCCAGTTGTAATAACGAAACCGCAGGTGAACCCGATGCCGACTGGCTACATCGCTTCTTCGATATGGCACAGGATATCCATAATTCCTCAATGCAAAAGCTCTGGAGCCAGGTGCTAAAGCGCGAAATCACCAATCCGGGCTCAACATCAATGAAAGCCTTACAGGTGCTGAAAGACATGTCTCCAAGGGAAGCGCAAAACCTTCAGCGCGCGGCATCTCTGGCATGCAGCTTTGGTAGCGATAACAGTAAGAAGCTACTGCTGGGCTTTAAATCGAAAGACGGCTTTTTCGGTTTCTACAAGAAAGAGAACACCAGTGTTGTAAACATGGGGACGTACCAGCTTCCCTATTCAAGTCTATTGCACCTTATTGAGTTGGGATTGGTGCTGGGCACAGAGCTGGAATCCGGTGAGGTGGAAGTCGACCCTGCCTTAATGGTGAGTTATCAGGGCAAGAACATTGCGCTTCAGCCAATGAGCAAAGGCATTCGCCTGCTGTACTATCGTTTTACCCCCACAGGAGACGAGCTTTGTCGCCTGCTGGGGAACAAACCCAACACCAACTATTACGATCAACTGCTCGCTCTTCTGGCACAAAAATTCACGGTTCAGACGGAAGCAGGAAGCAACGTTAATCAGAGCGTTTAAGCCAGATTAACAACCCGCTCAAAATCAAAAAGGGAATCATTCAGTGATTCCCTTTACTACTTCTAACTCGTTTTTTTCTACGCGTTATTTGATGATTCCGCGTTGGCGTAAATCAGCTAGGCAAAGCTCAACCAGCTCGTCAATCGTCTTCTCACCAGCTGGTAGATCGATTTCCGGATTTTCAGGCGTTTCGTATTCAGAGTCGATACCTGTGAAGTTTTTGATTTCCCCTGCGCGTGCTTTCTTGTATAGACCTTTCGGGTCACGCTCTTCACACACGTCCAGAGACGTATTGACGAAAACTTCGATGAACTCGCCTTCGTCCAGCATATTGCGAACCATCTGACGCTCTGCACGATGCGGAGAAATAAACGCAGAAAGCACAATCAAACCAGCATCTGCCATCAGCTTAGCCAGTTCACCAATTCGGCGAATGTTCTCGCGGCGATCTTGCGCCGAGAAGCCTAAATCAGAGCACAAGCCGTGGCGTACATTGTCGCCATCAAGCAAATAAGTGTGGTAACCCATCTCGGCTAATTTCACTTCTAATGCGCCAGCAACCGTAGACTTACCAGCACCAGACAAGCCAGTGAACCACAGCACAGCAGGTTGTTGGTTTTTCTGCTTAGCACGAGACGTTTTATCGACAGAATGCTGATGCCATACGACGTTTTCATCGCGCTCTACAGTTACTGTTGTCATTTTCTAGTCCTTTATTTACTGCCACCTCACCCAATTGGCGGTGGACTTAAAATGGAAAAAAGTATGGGATCAGTGTCAGCACCAATACTGAGTAAACCAAAGAAATGGGTAACCCGACCCTGATGTAATCCGTTATGTGGTAATTACCCACGCTGTAAACCAATAAGTTCGTTTGGTAACCGTAAGGCGAGATAAAGCTCGCGCTGGCTCCAAACAGTACTGCCATGATGAATGGCATTGGGTCTACGCCATAGCCGATGGCCATACTGTAGCCAAGAGGAAATGCCAAAGCAGCCGCCGCGTTATTGGTGATGAGTTCCGTCAAGACAAGCGTCAGCAGATAGGTCGCAATCAACCCTCCTAACACCCCCCAGCCATTGAAGGCTTCGATAAACATGTCGCCGATTTTCACAGACAGCCCGGAGGACATCATCAGTTGTGCTATCGTCAGCGCACTGCCCACAATCACGACAATATCGGTTGGGAATCGTCGTCTCAGTTCGTTGAACGTAACGGTTCCTGCCGCTAAAAGGATCAACAGATAGCCCGCCAGACCTTTTAACAAAGGCAATACATCCAGCAGAGCCAAACCAATCACTGTGGCAAATCCTGCCAATACCATGGCGGACTTATTAGCATCCAATCGTGCTGTGGAATCCAGATCGTTAACCAGTACAAATTCACGTGAATGTGACTGACGCTCAGCTTCAAATCGTTTACCGGGAACAAGAACCAGAGTATCTCCAGCGGTCAAACGTACGTTCCCCAAACCACCCTCTAAGCGCTCGTGACCGCGGCGAATCGCCACCACAACGGCGTCAAAGCGTTCACGGAACTGGGAAGATTTCAGCGTTTTGTTGCAAATCGATGCCGATGAGCTCACCACTACTTCAACAAAGCTCTGACCGTTAAGGTGATGCTGACCAAAAAGCGTTAGCCCTTGGATCTCTTGTAGAGTCGCAACACTTTCTACATCGCCACAAAACAACAAACGATCTTTCGCCTGTAATACAAAGTCCGGATCCACCGATGCCGTGGTTTCACCGTTGCGGATCACTTCTGCAAGGAAAAGTTTTCTCAGTGCTCGCAGATTGTTTTCAGCAATGGTTCTTCCAACCAGAGGCGACCCTGGTTCAACAATGGCTTCTAAGAAGTAAGGAAGATCATCCTGAGATTGATCATCATGATTAGGCAGAAGGTAGCTCAGTGGAATCAAAATCAGCATCCCACCCACCAATACGGATAAACCAATCATGGTTGGCGTAAAAAAATTCAGGCTAGGTAACCCGGCATCTTCTACAAAGCTGTTGATGATCAGGTTGGTGGAGGTACCGATAAGCGTCAATGTACCGCCAAGAATCGCCGCGTAGCTGAGCGGAATCAGCAAACGTGATGGTGAATGTTGCTGATTGCGTTTTATCGCGCCAATGAGTGAAACAACTACGGCAGTATTGTTGGTAAAAGACGACAATAAAGCCGTTGAAACCCCAAGCTTAGCGACAACAGTTCCTAAGCGTCCTTCTGAAATATGTCGGCTTACCCAACTGATTAAGCGGGATTTTTCTAACGCACACGACACCAGAATCAACAGCACCAATGTCAGCAAAGAAGAGTTAGTAAAGTTTGCAGCGATATCGGTGATGTCACTCAGTCCGGCCATATAAGCAAGAAACGCCGCACCAGCAAAAACAATACTCGGCTTAATGCGCGTGACCAGTAAACAGGTCACGATGCCAAGTAGCACTGCTAATACAAATCCTTGTTCCCACATACCCTACTCTCTGAGAAAAGTAAGGGAGCGTTTTCGCTCCCTTATTTAAGGGCTCTCACCCTTGAGCTTATTTAAGTAATTTACTTAAGTCTTTTGCATCCCAATGCGGGAAGTGCTTGCGAATCAGAGCATTCAGTTCCAGTTCAAAGGCAGAGAAATCTCCAACTTGAACTTCAGCTTCGCTCAGACGCTCGCGAATCAGACCCGCACCTACCGTGACATTGGTCAGGCGGTCGATGATGATGAAACCACCGGTATCCGCACAGTCTTGGTACGCATCCAAGGCTACCGTTTCATTCAGAGACCACTCACAAGCAGCGATACCGTTCAATGGTACTTCTTGCGCATCATGCTGAGACAGGTTGTTGATGTCGTACTGGTATTGAATCGCTTCAACCTGACCAACGGTTTTCTTACCCGCGATCTTGATGTCGTATTCTTTACCTGGCTTAAGTGCGTCTTCTGTCATCCAGACTACGTCTGCCAGCACGCGGTTGGTTGAGTCGATGTCCGCATTTTCCAGAACAATCAAGTCACCACGGCTGATGTCGATTTCATCTTCAAGTGTTAGCGTTACTGCCTGACCTGCAAATGCAGATTCTAGATTTCCGTCGAAAGTCACAATGCTTTCTACTTTCGATGTTTTACCCGATGGCAGAGCGCGAATCGCATCACCCACTGAAATAGAACCAGAAGACACAGTGCCCGCGAAACCACGGAAGTCGAGGTTTGGACGGTTAACGTACTGAACCGGGAAACGGAACTCGCCGTCGCCTTTCTCCTGATCTACATCTACATCTTCCAGTAGCTCAAGCAGTGATGGACCTTCGTACCAGCTCATTGGCTCGCTCTTATCCACCACGTTGTCGCCTTCCAGAGCTGAAATTGGGATCAGCTGGATGTCGATGTTACTTTCAAGCTTCTTAGAGAACTCCAGGTACTCTTGCTTGATTTGCTCGTAACGCTCTTGAGAAAACTCCACCAAGTCCATTTTGTTGACTGCCACAATAAAGTGACGAATACCCAACAGACTTGAGATAAATGAGTGACGACGCGTTTGATCCAGAACGCCTTTACGCGCATCCACAAGGATGACTGCTACGTCACACGTCGACGCACCGGTCGCCATGTTACGCGTGTACTGCTCATGTCCCGGAGTGTCGGCGATGATGAACTTACGCTTCTGCGTCGAGAAGTAACGGTACGCTACGTCGATAGTGATCCCTTGCTCACGCTCGGCTTGTAAGCCGTCAACCAGAAGTGCCAGGTCAGGCTTCTCACCTGTGGTTCCCACACGTTGGCTGTCAGAGTGAACTGCCGCTAGCTGATCTTCATAAATCTGCTTGGAGTCATGCAGCAAGCGACCGATTAATGTACTTTTACCATCATCTACTGAACCACAAGTCAGGAATCTAAGTAGAGATTTGTGTTGGTGTTGATTGAGGTAACCTTCGATCCCCAATTCGGCTAATTGAGCTTCAACAGCACTGTTCATGATTTCTTTCCTTAGATTTAGAAGTAGCCTTGACGTTTCTTAAGTTCCATCGACCCTGATTGGTCGTGGTCGATAGCACGTCCCTGACGTTCACTGGATGTAGCCACCAGCATCTCTTCGATGATTTCTGGTAGTGTGGTTGCTTCAGATTCAATCGCACCCGTTAGTGGGTAACAACCAAGAGTACGGAAACGAACGCTTAGCTCTTCTACTTTCTCATCTGGACGAATTTCCATGCGATCATCATCAACCATGATCAGCATGCCATCGCGCTCTACTACTGGGCGTTTTTCTGCCAGGTACAGAGGCACGATTTCAATGTTCTCCAGAAGGATGTATTGCCAGATGTCTAGCTCGGTCCAGTTTGAAAGTGGGAATACACGAATGCTCTCCCCTTTATTTACCTGACCGTTATATGTTTTCCAAAGCTCAGGACGCTGGTTTTTCGGGTCCCATGTGTGGTTCTTGTCGCGGAAAGAGTACACGCGCTCTTTAGCACGAGACTTCTCTTCGTCACGACGGGCACCACCAAACGCAGCATCAAAGCCGTATTTGTTCAAAGCTTGCTTCAAACCCTGAGTTTTCATGATGTCGGTGTGCTTGGAAGAACCGTGCGTAAACGGACCAACACCCATGGCTAAACCTTCTGGGTTCTTGTGGACCAAAAGGTCAAAGCCGTATTTCTCTGCAGTGCGATCGCGAAATTCGATCATTTCTCGGAATTTCCAGTCGGTATCCACGTGCAGTAGTGGGAAAGGAATTTTCCCCGGGTAGAATGCTTTACGTGCTAAGTGCAACATTACCGATGAGTCTTTACCGATGGAGTACATCATGACAGGGTTGTCGAACTCAGCAGCTACTTCACGGATGATATGAATGCTCTCCGCTTCCAACTGCTTTAAGTGAGTTAATCGTTGTTGATCCATTTTCTATCGCTTCCTTTAAGGCTCGTCGACGAGCTTTCAAATTGCTCAGAGTCGAACAAGAGTTACGCAAAACTCATTGCAGGCTCTAAATCTTGTTGGTTTTCACCAAACCAGCTCAGCTTGCTAGACAGACTAACCACTTCCCCTACCACAATGAGGGAAGGCGACTCCGCATGCGCGGCTAAATCTGCCAACTCACTTAGCTGGCCTTTGAATACTTTCTGACAGGATTGAGTACCACGTTCGATGATGGCGATCGGGGTTGAGCTGTCCCGACCATGCTCGATCAACTGCTCCTGAATGTAGCTTGATTTCATCAGCCCCATGTAGATAACTAGGGTCTGATTACCACGTGCCAATGTTGACCAGTCCATCTGATCGCTTTCTGCTTTGAGGTGACCAGTAATGAACATGGCAGACTGAGCATAATCACGATGCGTAAGAGGGATCCCCGCATAAGCTGTTGCCCCTGCTGCAGCGGTAATGCCTGGAATAACCTGAAACGGGACACCCGCATCAAAGAGTACTTCCAGCTCTTCACCGCCACGACCAAATACAAACGGATCGCCACCTTTAATACGCACAACCCGATGACCCTGGCGAGCAAAATCCACCAGCAATTGATTGGTCTTCTCCTGAGGCACACTGTGGTGCCCTGCGCGTTTTCCGACACACACCAGAATGGTGTCGTCTGGGACCAATGCCATAATTTCATCAGATACCAGATAGTCGTATAACACGACATCGGCTTGTTGAAGGTAGCTCAGCGCCTTCAGTGTCAGCAATTCAGCATCACCAGGACCAGCCCCTACTAATGCCACTTCGCCCGGACGCAGTTTGCTTTTTCGAAGCGATTTCGAATGGTCTGCCACTAAACGAGGCTTTTTATTAGGGAATGTCAGTGTGTCTTTACCGGCCATGGTGCTCATCATCATTTTTCCTGTGATGATGGCATTATGACCAGCTACCGTTATTACCTGAAATTCTAAAATTTCATTTTTTATTCGAAAAGTTGATAAGAACAAAAAGGCATGAGAAATCAGCAATGAGCCAATTATTCATTTCGTGGCAAACTTTCCCTACATCGTCCTGAATTTCTATTTATAAGATGCGGTTTAATGAAGCAGTCAATTACAAACCCAACAGAAAATTTGGTCTTTGGCTAACACTCTGACATTTCCACCTTTACCCTAGATCACACAATTGATAAGCAAGACAAATCTGTTTCATGAATTTTTGTTACATTTCGACACGTCCATTTTCATCTTATTACTCTGGAGCAAATCATGAAGCTGGCTGTGAAACCTCTTTCCGTTGCAGTACTTGGCGGCATGTTAACCATTGCGGGTCCGGCAATGGCAGACACCATTAAATTAAGAATCATCGAAACGACAGATATTCACACCAATGTGATGGATTATGACTATTACAAAGACAAGCCATCTCAGAAAATTGGTCTGACGCGTGCAGCAACTCTGGTGAAAGAAGCTCAGAAAGAAGTGACTAACAGTGTTCTGGTCGACAATGGGGATCTGATTCAAGGTAGCCCAATGGGTGACTACATGGCTGCCAAAGGTATCGAAAAAGGCGAAGTTCATCCTGTTTATAAGGCGATGAACCAGCTTAACTACGATGTTGGTAACATTGGTAACCATGAGTTCAACTATGGGTTGGACTTCTTAATGGAAACGCTGGACGACGCCAACTTCCCTTACATTAGCGCCAACGTTTTCGATAAGAAAACCGGCGAGCACTACTTCACCCCGTACATCATCAAAACCCACCAGTTTAAAGACACCGATGGCGACATGCAGGAAGTCAAAGTGGGTTACATTGGCTTTGTACCGCCACAAATCATGGTTTGGGATAAGAAAAACCTTGAAGGAAAAGTCTTCGCAAAAGACATCAAAGAGACCGCCGAAGAACTGGTACCAAAGATGAAAGCAGAAGGCGCTGACGTGATTGTCGCGATTCCTCACTCCGGTGTATCAACCGACCCATTCAAAGCGGGTGCTGAAAACTCAACCTTGTACTTGTCTGAAGTAGAGGGAATTGACGCCATTGCTTTTGGTCATGCGCACGCCGTATTCCCGGGTAAAGGGTTCGATAACATTCAAGGCATCGATAACAAGAAAGGCACCATCAATGGTGTAGTTTCTGTCATGCCAGGTCGCTGGGGTAGCCATGTCGGTGTAATGGACTTGGTACTTGAAAAAGACGGTGAGGGCTGGAAAGTCTCAGGCGGGCAAGCAGAAGCACGCCCAATCTTTGATAAGAAAACCAAAAGTGCGCTGGCTGAGCCAGATCAAGCGATCGTAAAAGCGCTGGAATCCGATCACAAAGGCACGCGTGACTTTGTTAATCAACCAATTGGTAAAGCGAACGATGTGATGTACAGCTTCCTTGCGCTGGTTCAGGATGATCCAACGATTCAAATCGTCAATTTAGCGCAAAAAGACTACGTAGAACGCTTTATTCAGGGTGACCCTGATCTTGATGGCATTCCTGTTCTGTCTGCGGCTGCACCGTTTAAAGCTGGCGGTCGTAAAAATGACCCAGCTAACTTCACAGAAGTTGAGTCTGGCGAGCTGACCTTCCGTAACGCTGCGGATCTTTATCTATATCCGAACACTTTGGTTGCCTTGAAAGTCACAGGTAATGAAGTGAAAGAGTGGCTGGAGTGTTCTGCCGGGCAATTCAAGCAAATAGATGTGAACTCCACCGCCCCGCAAGGTCTGATTGACTGGGACGGTTTCCGTACCTACAACTTCGATGTGATTGACGGTGTGAACTACCAGATCGATATCACTCAACCAGCGAAATACGATGGCGACTGTAAAGTCATTAACCCGGACTCGGAGCGTATTATTGGTCTGACTTATCAGGGTAAGCCTATCGATATGAAGCAAGACTTCATCATCGCTTCCAACAATTACCGCGCCTACAGCAACAAGTTCCCAGGCACAGGTTCAGAATTTGTGGCGTTCGATGCCCCAGATGAAAACCGCACGGTTTTGGCGAATTACATTTCTCGTGTCAGTCAGGAAAAAGGTCAGTTTGCACCAAGTGCAGACAACAACTGGACATTTGCGCCGATCAACAGCAACACCAAGCTGAACATTCGCTTTGAAACATCACCTAGCGATAAGGCAGCTTCCTTTATTAAAGATAAAGGTCAGTACCCAATGGAGCGTGTGGCAACAGACGACGTAGGTTTCGGTGTCTACCGCTTAGAACTTCAGAAGTAATCTCTACCCAACTGAGCCAACTCTGATTAAGATAAACCGCAGCCAAGGCTGCGGTTTTTTAATGAGAGCAATAATGGATAAAAGATTTACAAAGTGTCTAGAAGACCTTGAATTATCACCTCTGGAAGTTGAGGAAATAAAACAGAGCGCTACCCTACTCGAACTCCCTACTCGACATATTCTGACGCATCAGGGGGAGTTTCCTTCGCACGTTTACTTCCTGCTGGAAGGGCTTTGCCACGCTTGTTACCTCACCAGTGATGGCAAACAGTACAGCAAAGAGTTCTACTGGGAGGTGGATTGGCTGATCAGCTTTGAAAGCCTGGTGAAGAGCGAGCCGTCTCCTTATCTTCTGGAATCGCTGACACCAATCAAACTGTTGTCGTTTCCGGTCGAATTGATCGAGCGTTGGCGAGCAGAATCTCACCCTCTGTATATTCGCCTGCTGGAAACCCAGTTGATGTATAAAGAAGGGAAAGAGCGCTTTATGCTGCTTCACTCGCCTGAAGAAAAATACAGCCTATTTTGTGAAACCTATCCAGAGTTGCTATCACGTGTGACCGACTACCAGATTGCAGCCTATCTGGGGATCACACACATCAGCCTCAGCCGGATCAAAAAGCGAATAAAGGATAAAATTAACAAAAGTTAACGAGTACTTACTTTGGTTGTCTTAAGTTGGTCTCTTACGTAATACGAGGTTCACTATGGCAAACTGGCAACTCCTTTCTTTTGATAAACTCTCTAACATCCAGCTCTACCAAATGCTCAAACTACGCGTGGATGTATTCGTGGTAGAGCAAGACTGCCCTTATCCCGAACTGGATGACAAAGACCATTTAGATGGGGTTTATCACCTGCTGGGTTACGAAGGAGAAGAACTTGTTGCTTGTGCCAGGTTGCTTGCCAGAGGGATCAGCTACCCAGAAACCACCAGCATTGGCAGAGTAGTAACCAAAGAAAGTGCCCGAGGTCATGGATTAGGGCATGAACTCATGGAGCAAGCGGTCACTCACCTGGAAATGCAATGGGGAAAAGTGGCAATCAAAATCAGTGCACAACAGCATTTGAGCGATTATTACAATCGACACGGTTTTGTTCAGTGCACTGAGATGTACCTTGAAGACGGTATTCCACATATTGGCATGATAAGAGAGCCTAAGTAACGTGCCGCTCGCTCCGACTAATTTAGCGCTTCTGTTCTTAATCATCGGTAACCTGCTGGCCGCCATTTCGGATGTCGCAGTTAAGATGCTTGATGATGGAGCCAGCGTGTTTCAGTACATGTTCATACGCCAACTCATTTCGGTTCTGGTGATATTGCCACTTTTTCTGCGTTTGCAACCGACGGAAAGAAGGTTGAAAGGTGCCAGTATCAATTTACTTCGCGCCCACCTTATCTTAGTTGGCAGTGGATGTATGATGGTAGCAATTACTCACTTACCGCTCGCTACTGCTAATGCCGTCTTTTATGCCGCGCCACTATTGATGCTTCCTCTGTCTTTGTGGGTATTGAACGAAAAACCCGCCACAGGAAAAGTATTTGGTACTCTTGTCGGTTTTATTGGCGTGTTGTTGGTGCTGCGACCTTCCCAATTCCATTGGGCTGCAATTTTTGCTTTGGGCACCGCCATCACACTGGCGCTGTTCAATGTTCTGGTGCGTAAACTGCCGGGTAATCAGCCTGTATCTGCCACACTCTTCTGGACTTCTTTGTTCTCCCTCCCCGTTTCCGGGATATTAGCTTGGTTCCACTGGCAACCTCTTTCCATGACTTCTCTGGTCTGGATTGTTCTGAGCGCTGCCTGCATTCTTTCCTACAATGGTTTTGCTGTGGCGGCTTATAAGAAAGCGGAAACGTCTCAAATTGCGCTAGCAGAGTATTCTGGTCTGTTATTTGTCACCTTATTTGGCATCTGGTGGTTTGCTGAAATACCCGACTGGCTGACTGCCATAGGTATCTTGCTGATTGTCTTACCAATGATGCCAATAAAAAACGTTAAGAAGCCTCATTCTCCGCAATAACGTCTAAACTTTTTATGACATGGTGAATACTTCAGCACTTTTATCCGGTCTTTGTTGAAGTTAATACGCTATTCCTGAATGTTCTCTGCTCATCGCAAACATTTCAGAATGGCATCACTGAATTCATACAAAGGTGCAGATATCCGTGGCTGAATATGCGCAACAGTTTAATCTTTGGGCGTCGCAACAGACACTCCTGAGCTTGATGCTTGGGATTGTTCTGATTTCGTATTTGCTTGAAGACCTTGCCATATTGGGCGCAGCCGGACTCGCTACTCAAGATGCCATGCCAACTTCCATGGCATTGCTGGCTATATTTATCGGCATTGCGACAGGCGACCTGGGGTTATATTACCTGGGCAAGTGGGCGCAACGTTCTCGTTGGTTGCGCTACCGACTGCTTTCTCACAAGTCTATGCGCTGGGTGCGGAACAAACTGCACACACGCCCCATCTTTAATTTATTCATTATCCGCTTTATTCCGGGGTTGAGAACGCTGGGTTATTCCCTTAGCGGTTTCTTTCAGCTTCCACTGGTATCTTTTATGGCTGCCGTTTTGTTTGCTACAGCGTTATGGACAGCGCTTATCTTTGGCTGCACTTTCTGGCTTGGTCAACAAGCCTGGATTCAAGCCAGCTCTCATCAATGGTTATTGGTTCCGGTGCTCTTCATCACCCTAATCACAGGTAACCGACTCATGAAATCTCGTTTTTCGGGGAGAATACAATGACAAGTTCGCCGATGGCACTGAATAGCCAGATTGAAGCGATCGAAGTAGATACGGGCATCAACAAAGGCATGCCGAAGTTTATACAGGATCAACAAGGCAGTATTTCACCTTATGAATTTTTGCCTGCCTGGGTTTTCTACACACCTGTCGTTCTGCAGAGCCTTGCACTGGCGCTTCGTTACGGAGACGTTCGTTTACCACTGGTGGCAAACCCTTCTATCAAACTGAGTGGCATGGTGGGTGAGTCAAAGCACGACATTCTTTCTTTGGCAGGTGACTATGCCAAACAGTGGATTTCCCCGTTTATCACCATGACACAAAACGGGGAAAGTAACGCACTTCAGGCAGCTCATGCCTATGAGCTAATGCAACAAAATCAGTTGGATTTTCCAATTGTCGCCAAACCAGACCTTGGCTGTCGTGGCGCAGGCGTAAAGTTGCTGCAAAATCTGGAACAACTGGAAGCGTATTTTGCGAGTTTTCCATTGCACTCACGCTTTCTGCTGCAGGAAAAAGCCCCGTACCCTGCCGAAGCCGGTGTGTTCTACATACGTTACCCGGGGGAAAAACGCGGTAAGGTTATTTCTCTGACTCTCAAGTACGCGCCCTTTGTGACCGGAGATGGAGTCTCCACACTCAAGCAACTTATTGAATCCGATTCCCGCGCAGGTCAGTTAACACATCTGTATTTCCCTCGCCATCAGGACAAACTCAATCTCGTACTGGATAAAGGTGAATCTTTTCAGTTGGCATTTGCGGGAAGCCATAGCCGGGGCAGCATATTCCGCAATGGCAACGAATTTATTTCGGATGCTCTGGCTCGTCAGCTCGACCGTATTTTTGATGATGTGGACGGTTTTTGTTATGGCCGCCTCGACATCAAGTTTCAGGATATTCACCAGCTCATGGATGGAAAGAACTTCACCATATTGGAAATCAATGGTGCCAGTTCAGAGGCTGCACACATTTGGGACAGAAAAACACCTCTTAAAGAGATTTTTTCTACTTTGCTTTTTCAATATCGAACGCTGTTTGCGATCGGCGCACTGCAAAAGAAAGCCGGACACAAACCACCGTCTATCAGTCAGCTTCTGGCTGCGTGGCGGGAAGAAAAACAGCTTGTCAGTGTGTATCCGCAAACCGACTAGAATAAGGATAACTTATGCAAATTGCGCCTATTTCGCTTACTGCCCCCGTTCAGGGTTTTTCAGCCACCATTACTGGCACCATTGAAACTATCGAGCAAGGTATTGCTCTGTTGATGCAAATCGGCAATGAAGACTATCAAAAAGCGGCACCTCCTCTGGTAACGAGCTCTATGGGAGAGCATTGTCGCCACGTTCTGGATATCTTTCATGCGCTCTCTGATTTTGAAAATGGCGTTGACTATAACCAACGCAGGCGGGGTCATGATGTGGAAAAAACGCGAGAACTTGCCATTGTAGAGTTCCTGTCAATTAAGCAATGGTTAAGTCAGCTGACTCCCGATGAAATCAAGCAGACAGTCACGGTAAAAACGGAAGTTGCGTTATCAGAAACTCTGAGCGCAGAAGTGTCTGCACAGCTGGAGAGAGAAATCGCCTTTGCTGCCGCCCATGCCACTCACCATTATGCTCTGATGAAGGTGCTGGCTATTCAGCTTGGGTATCAAACCGATAAAGAATTGGGGTTTGCTCCGGCAACATCTTCTTACCTAAGGGAGAAGAGTTGATGTGTACCGTATCTTGGCTTCTGACCGACAACGGCTATCAAGTATTTTTCAACCGGGATGAACAGAAAAGCCGGGCACAAGCGGTGCCACCAACGCCATTTTGCCAACAAGGTGTTGAATACCTGATGCCTGTCGACCCGGATGGCGGAGGCAGTTGGATAGCCACCAATGAACATGGCCAGTCCATTTGCCTGCTCAATTACTACCAGGGGGTGATGCCAAAAGGAGAACTTACCAGCCGCGGGCAATTGGTGAAATCTCTCGCATCATTCACCAACTACGCTCAGGTAGACGAGTACTTGCAATCCATTGAACTCTCGCAATTCGCGCCGTTTTCAATGCTGATATTTGAGCCGGATCTGACCAAACATAACTCCACAGTAAAAGGAGTGTGCTGGACAGGGCAATCTCTGGTGTACATCCGTCCCAATCCACCTTTGATTTCATCGTCGGTCGATTACCAAATGGCGTTTGAACTGCGCAGCGAATGCTATCAGTCGTTTACGGCTATCGAAGCTAATGTGGATCAACTGCTGGCCTTTCACTCATCTCATATTCCAAGCAAGGGACATCTTTCGACCTGTATGCACCGCAAAGACGCGCACACCGTCAGCTTTACGCACATTCTGGTCAATGAATCCGAAAAAGGCATGAGTTACTACCCAGGTTCACCCTGTACTGGTGTCAGTGAATCCTATCTGACCCAAAACCGAATTTCATTACTTCCTACATCGAATGTAAAAATCGCATAGCGAGGATCTAACTATGAAACGCATTATCGTTATTTTATGTACTGCATTACTCGGGCTGTTTTCTTCATTAAGCTATGCTGCCGACCCTATCTATACTGGCTTCTTCAGCAATAAAGCCATATCAGGCTATGACGCTGTGAGTTACTTTGAAGCTAGCGAGCCACAAAAAGGGAACAGTGATTACAAGATTGAGTATCAGGGAGCCAACTGGTATTTCACGTCCAAAGAAAACCTCGATAAGTTCGTTAAAAACCCCGAGAAATACGCGCCACAATATGGTGGCTATTGTGCATGGGCAGTCGGAGAGAAAAACGACACCGCACCCGGTGACCCACTTCAGTGGAACATTGTGGATGGCAAGCTTTACCTCAACTACGATGCCGATATCAAATCTCGCTGGGAAAAAGACATTCCAGGCTTCATTGAAAAAGGTGATCAAAACTGGCCATCTTTGGTGAGCAACTAGGAGAACCCTATGCAGACTTCTCCTTTTCAGCTTCCGGCAAAAACACCATTTCGCATTGTAGAAAGAGTGGCAGAACGATTAACTGGGCTGAGTTATTTAGATTCGCTCTACCAAAAGCGACCTATGGATCTCGATTGCTTTGAGTTTATGGATTACACCCTCTCAGCACTCAATATTGATTACAGAGTACAGCAAGGTTCATTGGACAGTATTCCGGAATCGGGACCCGTTGTGATCGTCGCAAATCACCCTTTGGGGGCAATTGAAGGGGTCATACTGGCAGCGCTGGTGAGGCACCGTCGCCCCGACGTTAAAGTCATGGCGAACGAGATGCTAAAGCAATTGCCAGAACTGTCTGATCTGTTTATCGGGGTAGACGTTTTCGAATCGAAAAAGGCAATGAAAACCAATTTAACGGCTATGCGCCACGCTCATCAGCACCTTGCAGATGGCAATGCGTTGATCATTTTCCCTGCCGGTGAGGTGTCTACGTTCCAGGATACCCAATTGCAGGATAAAGCGTGGAGCCGCTCGGTAGCCAAACTGGTCAAAAAAAGTGAAGCCACCTGTGTGCCTATCTACATTGAAGGCAGAAACAGTTCACTGTTCTACTTTGCAGGTAAAATTCACCCGCTGCTGCGTACTGCAATGTTAGGCAGAGAAATGATCGGAAAAAGCTCTTCCCAGATCCAGTTAGCGATAGGCGAACCGATCCTTTACTCGGAGCTTAAATCTCTGGAAACCGAGCAAGATCTGGTGCATTACCTGAGGTTGAACACTTACTTGCTGCGAAAGCAACAAACGGAATCAGAACATGAGTTAGCCTCTCAGTTCTCGGTTCCGGTCAGAGATGCTGTTGATCCCTTGGTACTAAAAGATGAGATCGAATCACTTCCAGGCGACACGCGTCTGATCTCTCAAGGTGATTTTCATGTTTTCTGCGCTCGGAAAGCGCAGATCCCGAATATCATTCAGGAGATAGGAAGGGTTCGTGAAGCCAACTTTCGAGATGTCGGTGAAGGCACCGGAAAAACACTCGATCTCGATCATTACGACGAGTACTACGATCACCTGTTCATCTGGCATGAAAAAGATCAACAATTGGTTGGCAGTTATCGCCTGGGAAAAGTAGATAAGATCTTAGAGAAGCAAGGTCTGGAAGGGCTCTACTCCCGCAGCCTGTTTAAATACAGTCAGAAATTTATCGAAAGCTTAGATCAATCCATAGAACTAGGGCGTTCTGTGGTCAACAAACCCTATCAGAGAAACATCCAGTCTCTGCTTATGCTTTGGAAAGGGATCGCCAGTTACGTCTACAAGAACCCTGAATACACACATCTGTTTGGTCCTGTCAGCATCAGTAATGATTACAGTCAGGTAGCCAGACAATTGATGGCGAGCTGCCTGTCGATTCACCATTACGATCAGCACAAAGCAAATCTGGTTTCACCATCGGTACCACTCAAAGAAGATCGCAATGTGTTCTGGCGCAACGACATGTTAAGTGCTTTGGGTAGTGTTCAACTGCTTTCTAAGGTACTGGCAAGGATGGAAAAAGGAAAAGGCCTTCCTGTTTTACTAAGGCAGTACTTAGGGCTGAATGGTCAGTTGGTTTGCTTTAATGTCGACCCAGAATTCAACGACGCACTGGACGGTCTGATTGTTGTCGATTTGCTGAATGTTCCGCAAAAGACGCTCGGAAAATATATGGGTAAGGAAGAATCTGTCGCTTATCTGGCACACCATGAATAAACTCAAGGGGCTTCATTATGAAGCCCGAGTTTTCGATTATTTACTTCGTCCAAAACTACCATCAGACAACCGGAAGAACATGACTGAGCCGGTTCGACTTTCCAACTGTAAGATGTCGAGCTTTCCAGCATCATCTAACTTGAAACGAATCAGTTGCCCTTCCCGAATTTTACTTAGTGGCTTATCTAAACCTTCAATTTTGACCAAGGCATTCAAATCCGCCATGGGTAAAGAGTTCGCTCGAAATACCTGAGCCAGTGTGTCGCCGCCCTTGACTGTGTATTGCTCCCAAGTGTCCTCTCGGGAAGAAGACGAGTTATTGGAAGTTTGCTCACTTAACCCCGTAGTGTTGATTTCCAAAGGCTTGCGTGTGTTTTCCGCTTGTTGTTCTGTTGCATCAGGTGCGTTTTCTTCACCAGACACAGGAATAAGAAGCAACACAATCACCACCGCCGCTAAGGAGGGAATAGCACGGCGATGTAATTTAGGTAAATCTAACCAACGCGTTTTGACCGATTTCGCTTTCTCTCGCCAATCGACCTTTTCTATTTTACTTTTGAATTGTTCGAATATTCCCGGCTGGCGCGAACGTGCCACTCTCCGATTCATAATGCTTACACCCTAACGAACTGTCTTCCTATTATCCATGAACCTGCGCAGCGAAAAAAACTCAGTGCAACACAAGTTAACAGTATCTTGACTTATATTGGCATTTGACGTTTCTTCGCGCTAGTAGAACTGCTATCCTTTTGCTGCACAAACTCACACAATAGAGAGACAAGATGTCTGAAATCAAATTAGAAACCGTAGAGCAGAAAGCGAGCTACGGAATTGGTCTGCAAATGGGTCAGCAACTTGCGGGCAGTGGTCTTGAAGGTCTGAACGTTGACGCTATCGCAAAAGGTATCGCGACAGCACTAACTGGCGACATGCCAGAAATCGAAGTTGATGAAATCAACAACGCACTTCAAGAGCTTCACACTCGTGCAGAAGCAGCACGTGCAGAAGCGGCTAAAGCGGCAGCAGCAGACGGCGAAGCTTTCTTGAAAGACAACGCTCTACGTCCAGAAGTAACAGTACTTGAGTCTGGTCTACAGTACGAAGTTATCACTGAAGGCACTGGCGAAATCCCATCTTCTGACAAAACAGTTCGCGTTCATTACCACGGTGAACTGACAGACGGTACTGTATTCGACAGCTCTGTTTCTCGCGGTCAACCTGCAGAATTCCCTGTAACAGGCGTAATCAAAGGCTGGGTTGAAGCACTTCAACTAATGCCTGTAGGTTCTAAGTGGAAACTATACATTCCTCAAGACCTAGCGTACGGCGAACGTGGTGCTGGTGCATCAATTCCTCCATACGCTGCTCTAGTATTCGAAGTAGAACTACTGGCTATCCTGTAATTTCTATTCGTCTCAAAAATGAAGCGGTGCCAGGCACCGCTTTTTTTATGTCTTCACGTACACTGCTCATTCCCGTTTTGTATTCTCGGCACGATTATCTGCTCGAAACGGAAAATCCATCTAGGATTAATAAGTGCCTTTCAAAAGGAATGAGTTATGAAAATTAAAACAACGATTTTAGCGCTTTCTGCGCTGCTGTTAGCCTCTCCAAGCCATGCCTTTTTTGGCTTTGGTAAGTCCGAAGAAAAACCTGCTCTCGATCTTGGTTCATTGGCAAATGATGCTTTCTCAAGTCAGGTAGATACCCAAGCTGATTCCGACTTAGTGAAGATGCTCAGCTCTCAACTTGATGTGTCTCCTACTCAGGCAACTGGTGGTGCAGGAGCCCTTCTCGCGCTGGCATCTAACTCGCTTAGTTCTTCTCAAAACAGCGAGCTTGCCTCTTCCATCCCCGGATTAAGTTCACTTACTGGTTCAATCCCTGGTCTGACAGGTCTAGCCAGCAATTTTGGTGCGGTGACCGATATATTCACTAAGCTTGGTCTGGACCCGTCTATGGTGGGTCAGTTTGCCCCTTTGATCCTGAAATACCTAGGTTCGCAAAACGCCTCAACCGGGCTGTTGGACTCTCTAGGTCAAATCTGGAAGTAATCTGAAAATGGGTGGTTTTTGACCACCCTCTCTTTCAACACAGGAAATTTGTGCCACTCTAACCTTTTTATCAAGGACGAGTAGGTACTATGAAAGACGAAACCCTTTCCATCCATCACGGCTATCAAACAGACCCAACCACAAAAGCCGTAGCAACTCCCGTTTATCAAACTGTTGCGTACGAATTCGATAACGCTCAACACGGCGCAGATCTTTTCAACCTCGAAGTGCCGGGCAATATCTACACACGCATTATGAATCCAACGAATGATGTGTTGGAACAACGAATGGCAGCCTTAGAAGGGGGAATTGCTGGTCTGGTGGTAAGCGCAGGTAGTGCAGCTATCAATTACGCCATTCTGACGCTGGCACAAAGCGGAGACAACATAGTTTCAACGCCCCAATTGTATGGAGGTACTTACACCCTGTTTGCACACATGCTTCCCCAGCAAGGAATTGACGTTCGATTTGCCAAAGATGACAAACCTGAGAGTTTGGCTGAGCTTATCGATGAGAATACCAAAGCTGTATATTGCGAATCCATTGGTAACCCCGCAGGCAATATCGTCGACATTGAAGGGATTGCTACTCTCGCACACCAGAAAGGCGTACCGGTAATTGTGGACAATACCGTCGCCACTCCTATTCTTTGTAAACCCATTCAATATGGTGCAGACATCGTCGTTCACTCTCTGACTAAATATGTTGGTGGGCACGGTACAACCCTTGGAGGAGTGATTGTCGACTCGGGAAAATTCCCCTGGGCAAAGCACAAAGATCGATTCCCAGTATTTAATCAACCTGAGCCTTCTTACCATGGAGTGGTGTACACCGAAGCGTTTGGCGAAGCCGCATTCATCGGCAGAGCGCGTACTGTGCCTCTTCGCAACACTGGTTCAGCACTTTCACCAATGAACGCGTTTATGCTGATGCAAGGACTAGAAACACTTTCCCTTCGTATGGAACGCCATTGTGACAATGCTAAAAAAGTCGCCGAATATTTAGAAGGTCATGACAAAGTCAGTTGGATCAGTTACGCCGGACTACCTAATTCAGAACACTACGACCTCGCGCAAAAATATATGAATGGTAAACCTTCAGCGATTTTGTCTTTTGGCTTGAAAGACGGGTATGAGGCTGGTGTGCGTTTCTATGATGCTCTGGAGCTGTTCAAAAGACTGGTTAACATTGGTGATGCCAAGTCATTAGCCTGTCACCCGGCTTCTACTACGCACAGACAAATGAGTGTAGAGGAACAAGCAGCTGCAGGTGTGGTACCTGAAATGATCCGTTTGTCTGTCGGTATTGAACACATAGACGATATCATTGCGGATTTGGATCAGGCACTGAAAGCCTGATCGGCAGACACAAAAAAGCCGAGCAAATGCTCGGCTTTTAAGTTCTTTACGAACTGATTACTCAGCAGCTGCTTCTTCAGCAACTTCTGGGCGATCAACAAGCTCAATGTAAGCCATTGGAGCTTTGTCGCCAGCACGGAAGCCAGCTTTTAGGATACGAGTGTAACCGCCCTGACGAGCAGCAAAACGTGGACCTAGTTCGTTAAATAGTTTTGCCACAACTTCGTTGTCACGAGTGCGAGCAAATGCAAGACGACGGTTAGCAACGCTGTCAGTCTTAGCTAGTGTAATCAAAGGCTCAACGACGCGACGCAGCTCTTTTGCTTTTGGCAAAGTAGTCTTGATAACTTCATGACGTACTAGAGAGCTAGCCATGTTGCTGAACATCGCTTTGCGATGACTGCTGTTGCGGTTGAGTTGACGACCACTCTTACGATGGCGCATGACCTAATCCTTCTAACTAGTATCGATTAATCTTCAGCGATTGACGCTGGTGGCCAATTTTCTAGGCGCATACCTAGAGACAGACCGCGTGACGCAAGTACGTCTTTTATCTCTGTAAGAGACTTTTTACCAAGGTTAGGCGTTTTAAGTAGCTCAACCTCAGTACGCTGTACAAGATCACCGATGTAGTGAATCGCTTCTGCTTTCAAACAGTTAGCAGAGCGAACTGTTAGTTCAAGATCGTCTACAGGACGCAATAGGATCGGATCGAATTCCGGCTTCTCTTCTTTCTCTTCAGGAACACGGATGTCACGAAGATCAACGAAGGCATCCAATTGCTCAGCAAGGATAGTAGCTGAACGACGGATTGCTTCTTCAGGGTCAAGAGTACCGTTCGTTTCCATATCGATAACGAGTTTGTCAAGGTCAGTACGCTGCTCAACACGTGCCGCTTCTACAGTGTAGGCAATTTTGTCTACTGGGCTGTATGTCGCGTCAACAAGCAGACGACCGATAGGACGCTCATCTTCTTCAGTATGGATACGAGACGATGCTGGAACATAACCACGACCACGTTCTACTTTAATACGCATAGCGATTTCAGCATTGTCATCAGTTAGATGACAAATAACGTGCTCTGGGTTAGCGATCTCTACATCACCATCATGGGTGATGTCACCTGCAACAACAGGGCCTGAGCCTGATTTGTTCAGTGTAATAAACACTTCATCTTTGCCTTCTGCCACTTTAACAGCAAGACCTTTCAGGTTAAGAAGGATCTCTAAGATATCTTCTTGTACACCTTCTTTGGTGCTGTACTCGTGAAGAACGCCTTCAATCTCAACCTCAGTTACTGCGCAACCAGGCATTGAAGATAGAAGAATGCGACGAAGCGCATTACCTAGAGTATGACCAAAGCCACGCTCTAATGGCTCAAGAGTTACTTTTGCGTGTGTCGTGCTGATTTGTTCGATGTCAACAAGACGTGGCTTAAGAAATTCTGTTACAGAACCCTGCATTGTGTCCTCTCTTTAATTTAAACCTTACTTAGAGTAAAGCTCGACGATCAGGTGTTCGTTGATGTCAGCTGATAGATCTGAACGCTCAGGCAAACGCTTGAACGTACCTTCCATCTTACCGCCATCTACTTCAATCCAAGTTGGTTTTTCGCGTTGTTCAGCAACTTCTAGAGCTGCTTTGATGCGAGATTGCTGTTTAGCTTTCTCACGGATAGATACAACGTCGTTTGCCGCAACTTTGAATGAAGGAACGTTTACAACTTTACCGTTTACTAGGATAGCTTTGTGGCTAACTAGCTGACGTGCTTCTGCGCGAGTTGCGCCAAAGCCCATGCGGTAAACTACGTTATCAAGACGACCTTCAAGAAGCTGAAGTAGGTTTTCACCTGTGTTGCCCTTAAGACGAGCTGCTTCTTTGTAGTAGTTACGGAATTGTTTTTCTAGAACGCCGTACATACGACGAACTTTTTGCTTCTCACGAAGCTGAACGCCATACTCAGATAGACGACCGCGACGAGCGCCGTGTACACCTGGTGCGTTATCGATTTTACACTTGGTATCAATCGCACGAACACCAGACTTAAGGAATAAGTCAGTGCCTTCGCGACGGCTAAGCTTCAGCTTAGGACCCAAATATCTTGCCATGATTCTTCTCCAACTTTCCTAGAAACGTTATACGCGACGTTTCTTAGGTGGACGACAACCGTTATGAGGGATCGGAGTTGCATCAACGATGTTAGTGATGCGGTATCCTGCTGCGTTTAGTGCACGGATAGTTGACTCACGACCTGGACCTGGGCCCTTAACCATAACTTCCAAGTTCTTTAGGCCATATTCTTTAGCCATTTCGCCAGCGCGCTCTGCTGCAACCTGAGCTGCAAACGGAGTTGACTTACGAGAACCACGGAAACCAGAACCGCCTGCAGTAGCCCAAGCTAGTGCGTTACCTTGACGGTCAGTGATGGTCACGATTGTGTTATTAAAAGAAGCATGGATGTGCGCTACGCCATCAGCTACTTGCTTGCGTACGCGCTTACGAGCGCGAGTTGGTTGTTTTGCCATTGTACTCTACCTTCCCGATTATTTCTTGATCGGCTTACGCGGACCCTTACGGGTGCGAGCATTGGTTTTAGTACGCTGTCCACGTAGTGGTAGACTGCGACGATGACGAAGACCACGGTAACAGCCAAGGTCCATAAGACGCTTGATGTTCATGGATACTTCACGACGTAGATCACCTTCTACAGTGTACTTAGCTACACCATCACGCAGTTGATCGATCTGCTCTTCAGATAGTTCACTGATCTTAACATGTTCAGCAATACCCACTTCAGCTAGGATAGCTTGAGAGCGAGTTTTACCGATGCCGTAGATCGCCGTTAGAGCGATTACAGCATGTTTCTGATCAGGAATGTTAATGCCTGCTATACGGGCCATTATTCACTCCTAGTGTTTCATAAAAGAATTATCCGCAGCAAAGCCCGTTATGGATACGCTGCGGCATACTACTTCTTTTGCACGCAAAAGGTAGGCCGAGGAATATACTCGACACTACCTTACTTTTCAAGTAAAAATTTCTGCTTAGATTAGCCTTGGCGCTGCTTGTGCTTTGGCTCACTGTTGCAAATCACGCGAACAACACCGTTGCGCTTGATTACTTTACAGTTACGGCAGATTTTTTTAACGGAAGCACGAACTTTCATTGCTAAACTCCGTAATGAAATCTGAGCCTACCGTCGAATTAACGACCGTAGCCTTTCAGATTCGCTTTTTTCAACACAGAATCATACTGTTGTGACATCAGATGAGTCTGTACCTGTGCCATAAAGTCCATGATAACTACCACTACGATAAGTAGTGATGTACCGCCAAAGTAGAAACGTACGTTCCAAGCGATCATCATGAACTCGGGAATCAGACAGATAAAGGTAATGTACAACGCACCTGCTAGGGTTAAACGAGTCATTACTTTATCAATGTACTTAGCTGTCTGCTCACCTGGGCGGATACCGGGTACGAACGCTCCAGACTTCTTCAGATTATCTGCTGTTTCACGCGGATTGAAAACCAATGCCGTGTAGAAGAAACAGAAGAAAATAATCGCTGCCGCATAAAGCATTACATACAGAGGTTGTCCAGGACTAAGGGCCAAAGACACATCAGTTAACCAACTGAATGCGCTGTCCTCACCACCTGTATTACCAAACCACTGTGCTAATGTTCCTGGGAACAAAATAATACTAGACGCAAATATCGCTGGGATCACACCTGCCATGTTAATTTTAAGTGGCAAGTGAGTACTTTGCGCAGCAAATACCTTACGACCTTGTTGACGCTTAGCATAGTTAACGACGATTCGACGCTGACCACGCTCCATGAAAACAACGAAGTAGATAACTGCAAACGCAAGTACAGCAATAAGCAGCAGAAGAAGTACGTTCAGTTCACCTTGACGCGCTTGCTCAATTGTTTGACCGATTGCCGATGGCAATCCAGCAACGATACCTGCAAAGATAATCAATGAGATACCGTTACCAATTCCTCGCTCAGTAATCTGTTCACCTAACCACATAAGGAACATGGTACCGGTTACTAGACTGATGGTTGCAATAACAGTAAACATGGTTTGATCGATAACGACCAATTGACCTGTGACCATGCTTGGCAAAGCTGTTGCAATACCAATTGCTTGGAATGTAGCAAGTACAAGCGTGCCGTAACGCGTATATTGGCTTATCTTACGACGGCCGGCTTCACCCTCTTTTTTGAGTTCAGCTAACGCAGGATGAACTACAGTTAGCAGCTGGACAACAATCGAAGCCGAAATATACGGCATGATGCCCAACGCTAATATAGAAGCACGCTCAAGTGCACCACCGGAGAACATGTTGAACATTTCAACGATGGTACCCTTTTGCTGTTCGAACAAATCGGCAAGTACAGCTGCGTCAATACCAGGGATCGGCACAAAAGAGCCCGCTCTGAATACTAAAAGTGCACCTAATACGAATAGTAAGCGCGACTTTAATTCAGCTAAGCCGCTTTGAGCACTACGAAAATCTTGTCCTGGTTTTTTAGCCATCTGTACCTCGTCCCTCGAGAATTATTCCTCGATTTTACCGCCTGCAGCTTCGATTGCAGCTTTAGCACCTTTAGTTACGCGTAGACCTTTAACAGTCACAGCTTTGCTGATTTCACCAGAAAGAACAACTTTTACAAATTCGATGTTCTTAGTGATTACGTTAGCAGCTTTCAAGCTGTTTAGATCAACCACGTCACCTTCTACCTTCGCTAGTTCACCTAGACGAACTTCAGAAGTCACTAGACTCTTACGAGAAGTGAAACCGAATTTTGGTAGACGTTGTTTCAGAGGCATCTGACCGCCTTCGAAACCTGGACGAACGCTGCCGCCAGAACGTGATTTTTGACCTTTGTGGCCGCGACCACCTGTTTTACCAAGGCCTGAACCGATACCGCGACCTAGACGCTTCTTAGAAGGTTTAGAACCAGCAGCCGGTGATAGAGTATTCAAACGCATTCTGATTACTCCTCAACTTTAACCATGTAGTAAACTTTGTTGATCATACCGCGTACGCACGGAGTATCTTCAAGTTCTACAGTGTGGTTGATACGACGAAGACCTAGACCACGCAAAGTCGCTTTGTGCTTTGGTAGGCGGCCAATTGAGCTTTTAGTTTGAGTTACTTTAATAGTTGCCATGGTGTTCTTACTCCGAAATAGCTTCAACAGTTAGACCACGCTTAGCAGCAACCATCTCAGGAGACTTCATGCCACTCAGACCATCGATCGTCGCGCGAACGATGTTGATAGGGTTCGTAGAACCGTATGCTTTTGCAAGTACGTTGTGAACACCTACAACTTCAAGTACTGCACGCATCGCACCACCTGCGATGATACCAGTACCTTCTGCAGCTGGCTGCATGTAAACTTTAGAGCCAGTGTGACGACCTTTCACCGCGTGGTGAAGAGTACCGTCGTTAAGCGCTACAGTAACCATGTTACGGCGCGCTTTTTCCATTGCTTTTTGGATCGCTGCTGGTACTTCACGAGCTTTGCCGTAACCGAAACCAACACGACCATTACCGTCACCAACAACTGTTAGTGCAGTAAAACTAAAGATTCGACCACCTTTAACCGTTTTAGAAACACGGTTAACAGCAATTAGCTTTTCGTGCAAATCTGTAGCTTGTTGTTGTTCTTTAGCCATCTTCCAACCCTACCTTAGAATTTCAGACCAGCTTCGCGAGCAGAATCTGCTAGCGCCGCTACTCGACCGTGGTATTGGAAACCAGAACGATCGAAAGCAACATCAGAGATGCCTTTTTCGATAGCGCGCTCAGCGATAGCTTTACCTACAGCTTTAGCAGCGTCTACGTTACCAGTATTCTTAACTTGCTCACGGATCGCTTTTTCTACAGTAGAAGCAGCAGCGATAACCTCAGAGCCGTTTGCAGCGATAACCTGAGCGTACACGTGACGTGGAGTACGGTGTACTACTAGGCGAGTCGCGCGAAGTTCTGCAATCTTACGACGTGCACGTGTAGCACGACGGATGCGAGATGCTTTCTTATCCATAGTGTTACCTTACTTCTTCTTAGCTTCTTTGGTACGCACATTTTCATCTGCGTAACGAACACCTTTACCTTTGTAAGGCTCAGGCTCACGGTAAGAACGAATGTCAGCCGCAACCTGACCAACTAGTTGCTTGTCAGCACCAGTTAGTACGATTTCAGTTTGGCTTGGACATTCAGCTTTAATACCCGCTGGCACTGCGTGCTCAACTGGGTGAGAGAAGCCTAGAGTTAGGCTAACTGCGTTGCCTTTGATAGCAGCACGGTAACCAACACCCTTAAGGGTTAGCTTCTTAGTAAAGCCTTCAGTAACACCAACAACCATGTTGTTAGCAAGTGCGCGAGCTGTACCAGCTTGTGCCCATGCGTTAGCAACACCTTCACGTGGACCGAAAGTAAGCTTACCTTCTTCTTGCGCAACTACTACGCCATCGTTGAATGAACGAGACAGTTCGCCTTTAGGACCTTTAACGCTAAGTTCTTGGCCGTTTAGTTTCACCTCTACGCCAGCTGGAATAGCGACAGGTGCTTTAGCAACACGAGACATATCCTACTCCTATTATTAAGCTACGTAGCAGATGATTTCACCACCAAGACCTGCTTTACGAGCAGCACGGTCAGACATTAGACCCTTGGAAGTGGAAACTACAGCAACACCCAAACCGCCCATCACAGAAGGTAGCTCGTCTTTCTTTTTGTAGACGCGCAGACCTGGACGTGAAACACGTTGGATTTGCTCGATTACTGGTTTAGCTTGGAAGTACTTAAGAGTTACTTCTAGCTCTGGTTTCGCTTCGCCGCTTACAGCGAAGTCTGCGATGTAACCTTCAGCTTTTAGTAGTGCAGCAATTGCAACTTTCAGCTTTGAAGAAGGCATTTTAACAGCAACTTTGTTTGCTGCCTGACCGTTACGAACGCGGGTCAGCATATCCGAAATCGGATCTTGCATGCTCATAGATTTTACTCCAAATGATTAAGTGGCAATTACCAGCTAGCCTTACGAAGACCCGGAATCTCGCCTTTCATGCAAGCTTCACGAACCTTAATACGGCTTAGACCGAACTTACGTAGGTAACCGTGTGGACGACCAGTTTGGTTGCAACGGTTGCGCTGACGTGATGCACTTGAATCACGTGGAAGAGATTGCAATTTTAGAACTGCATTCCAACGATCTTCTTCAGATGCGTTTACATCGCTAATGATAGCTTTAAGCGCTGAACGCTTCTCAGCGAACTTAGCTACTAGCTTTGCACGCTTAGCTTCACGTGCTTTCATTGATTGTTTAGCCATAACAGTAACCCTTCACCTTACTTACGGAATGGGAAGTTAAAGGCAGCCAGCAGAGCACGGCCTTCCTCATCGGAACTCGCAGACGTCGTGATAGTGATATCAAGACCGCGTACACGATCGACTTTATCGTAGTCGATTTCCGGGAAGATGATTTGCTCGCGAACGCCCATGCTGTAGTTACCACGACCGTCAAAGGACTTCGCGCTAACACCACGGAAATCACGTACACGTGGAAGTGCAATCGAGATTAGACGCTCGAAGAAATCCCACATACGTTCGCCACGTAAGGTTACTTTACAACCAATTGGGTAGCCTTCACGAATCTTGAAGCCTGCTACTGATTTACGCGCTTTAGTGATAAGTGGCTTTTGACCAGAGATCGTTGCCATATCAGCTGCTGCGTTTTCTAGCAGTTTCTTGTCGTTGATTGCTTCACCAACGCCCATGTTTAGGGTGATTTTTTCAATCCTAGGGACTTGCATGACGCTTGAGTAGCCGAACTCTTTGGTAAGCTCAGCGACTACAGACGACTTGTAGTAATCATGCAGTTTCGCCATAGTAGAACTCCAAATTACATTCTATTAGTTAGAAACAGTTTCGCCGTTTGATTTGAAGAAACGCACTTTTTTGCCTTCTTCAAAACGGAAACCGATGCGGTCTGCTTTACCAGTAGCCGCGTTAAAGATTGCAACGTTAGAAGCATCAATTGCTGCTTCTTGCTCAACGATGCCACCTTGTTGACCTAGAGCCGGTTGAGGCTTTTGGTGTTTCTTAACAAGGTTGATACCTTCAACGATAACTTTACCGGTTGCTAGAACCTTAGTTACTTTACCGCGCTTGCCTTTATCTTTACCGGCAAGAACGATTACTTCGTCGTTACGACGGATTTTAGCTGCCATTGTGTGCCGCTCCTTACAGAACTTCTGGAGCCAGTGAAACAATCTTCATGAATTTCGCGTTACGAAGTTCACGAGTCACTGGACCAAAGATACGTGTGCCGACTGGTTGCTCAGTAGTGTCGTTCAACAATACACAAGCATTACGGTCGAAGCGAATGACAGAACCGTCTGGACGACGAACGCCTTTACGAGTGCGCACTACCACCGCTTTCAGAACATCACCTTTCTTAACTTTACCGCGTGGAATTGCTTCCTTAACAGTAACTTTGATGATATCTCCGATATGTGCATAACGGCGGTGAGAGCCACCCAGAACCTTAATACACATTACTCTGCGAGCGCCGGAGTTATCCGCAGCGTCGAGTGTACTTTGCATTTGGATCATTTTAGTGCTCCGCTAAATATTAAAACTAGACCCTTCACGGGTCGGGCTGCCTCTTTATAAGGGCTGCGAATTGTACCACCCTTTTTTGTACTTGGGTAGCCAAAAAATAAGCGGCCCCAAAAATAATTTGGAGCCGCTTTTTCTATCGTATCAAAACGAAATTAGTACTTCGCTTTTTCTACAACTTTTACCAAAGTCCAAGACTTCTTCTTAGACAGTGGACGACACTCTTGAATCTCAACGGTATCGCCTAGGCCACACTCGTTGTTTTCGTCGTGTGCGTGCAGTTTAGTCGTACGCTTTACGAACTTGCCGTAAATTGGGTGTTTCACCATGCGTTCGATTGCAACAACGATAGACTTGTCCATCTTGTCGCTAACTACACGACCTTGTTGAGTACGAATTTTGTCGCTCATTATGCGCCTGCCTTCTCAGTCAAAACAGTTTTCACACGTGCGATATCACGGCGCACAGCTTTCAGAGTATGAGTCTGCTGTAGTTGACCAGTTGCAGCTTGCATGCGCAAGTTGAACTGCTCGCGCAGCAAATTCAATAGCTCAGCGTTAAGCTCTTCAACGCTTTTTTCGCGTAGATCTAGTGCTTTCATCACATCACCTGCTTAGTTACAAAGGTAGTTTTTACAGGCAGTTTACGTGCCGCAAGGCGGAACGCTTCACGTGCCAACTCTTCAGGTACGCCATTCATTTCGTACATAACCTTACCAGGTTGGATTTGGGCTACCCAGTACTCAACGTTACCTTTACCCTTACCTTGACGAACTTCAAGCGGTTTTTCAGTGATAGGCTTGTCTGGGAAAATACGAATCCAGATTTGACCTTGACGTTTAATGTGACGTGTCATAGCACGACGAGCCGCTTCAATCTGACGAGCAGTGATACGACCACGGCCAACAGCTTTAAGACCGAATTCGCCGAAGCTTACTTCAGTACCTTTAGCTAGACCACGGTTGCGACCAGTCTGAACCTTACGGAACTTAGTACGTTTAGGTTGTAGCATCAGTCGACTCCTTACTTACGGCCTTTACGCTGCTTCTTAGGCTTGTCGCCTTTTGGCTCTACAGCGTTAGCTGCTGGCATGCCGCCTAGGATCTCACCTTTGAAGATCCAAACTTTAATGCCGATTACACCGTATTGGGTGTGAGCCGAAGAAGTTGCGTAATCAATGTCAGCACGAAGAGTGTGTAGAGGTACACGACCTTCACGATACCACTCAGTACGTGCGATTTCAGCGCCGCCTAGACGACCGCTTACTTCCACTTTGATACCTTTAGCGCCTAGACGCATTGCGTTTTGTACCGCACGCTTCATAGCACGACGGAACATAACACGACGTTCTAGCTGAGACGCGATGCTGTCACCAACAAGTTGTGCGTCCAACTCAGGTTTGCGTACTTCAGCGATGTTAATTTGCGCTGGTACACCTGCGATTTTAGCTACAGCTGTGCGTAGCTTCTCTACGTCTTCGCCTTTCTTACCGATTACAACGCCTGGACGAGCAGTGTGAATAGTCACACGGATGCTCTTAGCAGGACGCTCGATAACGATACGTGAAAGAGACGCTTTCGAAAGTTCCTTCGTTAGGAACTGACGTACCTTGAAGTCGCCGTCTAGGTTGTCAGCGAAATCTTTGGTGTTAGCAAACCAAGTAGCATTCCAAGGCTTAACGATGCCAAGACGAATACCATTAGGATGTACTTTTTGACCCATTGCTTACTCTCCTAGTCTCTTAGCGATCTGCTACAACAACAGTGATGTGGCTTGAACGCTTCAAGATACGATCCGCACGACCTTTCGCACGAGGCATAATACGCTTCATGGTTGGGCCTTCATCTACGAAGATTTTAGCGACATTCAGATCGTCGATGTCTGCACCTTCGTTATGCTCTGCATTCGCGATTGCTGATTCCAGAACTTTCTTGATTAGTTCAGCAGCTTTTTTGTTGCTGAAAGTTAGAAGTTCTAGAGCCTGATCCACAGATTTACCGCGGATTTGGTCTGCAACTAAGCGAGCTTTCTGAGGAGAAATACGAGCAAAGTTATGTTTAGCAATAGCTTCCATTATTTACTCCTTATTTCTTCTTAGCTTTCTTATCCGCAGCGTGACCGCGGTAAGTACGAGTAGGTGCGAATTCGCCCAGTTTGTGACCGATCATTTCATCAGTTACAAATACTGGAACGTGTTGACGACCATTATGGACAGCGATGGTCAAACCAATCATTGATGGAATGATCATTGAGCGACGGGACCAAGTCTTAATAGGCTTCTTGTCTCCGCTTTCCACCGCTTTCTCTACCTTCTTCAGCAAGTGTAGGTCAATAAATGGACCTTTCTTGAGAGAACGTGGCATGGCGATTCCTCTTATATAGATTACTTGTTACGACGACGTACGATGTACTTGTCAGTGCGTTTGTTCTTACGAGTCTTGAAGCCCTTAGTAGGCATACCCCAAGGAGATACTGGGTGACGACCGCCAGATGTACGACCTTCACCACCACCGTGTGGGTGATCAACCGGGTTCATTACTACACCACGTACGGTTGGACGTACGCCGCGCCAGCGTGAAGCACCAGCTTTACCAAGTTCACGTAGCATGTGCTCAGAGTTACCAACTTCACCGATTGTTGCACGGCCTTCAGAAAGAACTTTGCGCATTTCGCCAGAACGTAGACGGATAGTTACGTACGCACCGTCACGAGCAACGATTTGAGCGTAAGCACCAGCCGAACGAGCTAGCTGAGCACCTTTACCAGGCTTAAGTTCAACACAGTGAACTGTAGAACCTACTGGGATGTTGCGCATCGGCAGAGTGTTACCTGCTTTGATTGGCGCATCTACACCAGATTGAATCTGGTCACCAGCTTGGATGCCTTTTGGTGCGATGATGTAGCGGCGCTCACCGTCTGCGTACAGAACTAGAGCGATGTTTGCGCTACGGTTTGGATCGTATTCAAGACGCTCAACTTTCGCTGGGATACCATCTTTAGTACGTTTGAAGTCAATTACACGGTAGTGATGCTTGTGACCACCGCCGATGTGACGTACTGTGATACGACCGTTGTTGTTACGACCACCGTTCTTAGAGTTTTTCTCTAGAAGAGGTGCGTATGGCTTGCCCTTGTGTAGGTCAGCGTTAACAACTTTAACAACATGACGACGACCAGGGGAAGTCGGCTTACATTTAACAATAGCCATTTTTCAACTACTCCTGTTATTCCGCGCCGCCAACAAAGTCAAGATCTTGACCTTCTTTCAAAGTAACGTACGCTTTCTTAACGTCGCTGCGGCGACCTTGGCGTAGACCTTGACGTTTGGTCTTACCCTTAGTGATAAGAGTATTTACAGACTTAACTTCAACTTCAAAAAGCTTTTCTACAGCAGCTTTGATCTCTTTCTTAGTTGCATCTTTTGCTACTTTGAAAACGATAGTGTTCGCTTTCTCAGCAGCCATAGTTGCTTTTTCAGAGATGTGCGGCGCACGTAGAACTTTTAGGATACGCTCTTCAGTGATCATGCTAGCATCTCCTCAACTTGCTTAACTGCTTCAGCAGTCATTACAACTTTGTCGAACGCGATTAGTGAAACTGGGTCGATACCAGCAACGTCACGTGCGTCAACTTTGTATAGGTTACGAGCAGCTAGGAATAGATTCTCATCTACTTCGCTAGTCACGATTAGCGCGTCAGTTAGCTCAAGCTCTTTAAGCTTAGCTACAAGCTCTTTAGTTTTTGGCGCTTCAACTGAGAAGCTATCAACAACGATTAGACGCTCTTGACGAACTAGCTCAGAAAGAATGCTCTTCATAGCACCACGGTACATTTTCTTGTTTACTTTTTGGCTGTGATCTTGTGGTTTCGCAGCAAAAGTAACACCACCTGTACGCCAGATTGGGCTACGGATTGTACCAGCACGTGCACGGCCAGTACCTTTTTGACGCCATGGCTTAGCGCCACCGCCAGATACTTCAGAACGAGTCTTTTGAGCACGAGTACCTTGACGAGCACCTGCTGCGTACGCAACAACTACTTGGTGTACAAGAGCTTCGTTGAAGTCACGTCCGAAAGTAGTCTCGGAAACAGTTAGTGCATCAGCACCTTTAACCATCAATTCCATTACTTACTCCTAGACGTTATGCTTTAACAGCTGGTTTTACGATCACGTTGCCGCCAGTTGCGCCTGGTACTGCACCTTTAATAAGAAGCAGATTGCGCTCAGCGTCTACGCGTACGATCTCTAGGTTTTGAGTCGTTACACGCTCAGCACCCATGTGACCTGCCATTTTCTTGCCTTTAAACACGCGACCTGGAGTCTGACATTGACCGATAGAACCAGGAGCACGGTGAGACAATGAGTTACCGTGAGACATATCTTGAGTACGGAAATTCCAACGCTTAACAGCGCCTTGGAAACCTTTACCTTTAGATGTGCCAGTAACGTCTACTTTTTTAACTTCGTTGAAAAGTTCTACGTTTAGCTCAGCGCCAACTTCAAACTCTTCGCCGTTTTCTAAACGGAATTCCCAAAGACCGCGACCAGCTTCAACACCTGCTTTCGCAAAGTGACCAGCTTCGGCTTTAACAACACGGTTAGCTTTCTTAGCACCAGTAGTTACCTGGATTGCTGCATAGCCGTCAGTCTCAAGAGTTTTCACTTGAGAAATACGGTTCGCTTCAACCTCAACAACAGTTACTGGGATAGAAACGCCTTCTTCGGTAAATACGCGGGTCATACCCACTTTACGTCCGACTAGACCAATCATTCTTCTAATCTCCCTTAACCTAGGCTGATTTGTACGTCAACGCCAGCAGCTAGATCTAGGCGCATCAGAGCGTCAACAGTTTTGTCAGTTGGCTCTACGATGTCGATTAGACGCTTGTGAGTACGGATTTCGTACTGGTCACGTGCATCTTTGTTGACGTGTGGAGAGATAAGAACAGTGAAACGCTCTTTACGAGTAGGAAGTGGGATAGGACCACGAACCTGTGCGCCGGTACGCTTTGCTGTTTCAACGATTTCCGCTGTAGAAGCGTCGATCAGTTTGTAATCGAAAGCTTTAAGGCGGATACGAATACGTTGGTTCTGCATGAGACAGAGCTCCAATAATAATAAATTACACAAACAATATCGCCACTCAAACTCGAATAGACGAGAGAATGCCGATTGATTTATGTGAAACCGTAGTATCCAAATCGGATACATTGTCAGTTAATTTTCGATTAACTTTACCTCGAAAGGTAGCTAATTGTATTAACCGCGAACATAAGCTGAGTTTACATTACTAAGCGGAACGCTTACTCCTCGCTGCTCATTGGTTCACAACTGGCTAAGCCAGTGCGCGGTATTATACAGATCACAAAGTTGTATGCAAGAGTCGTTGGAAAATTAGTCTAAAAAGAAGACAAATAGTAAAAAAGCGAACCCTTGTTGGGGGTTCGCTTTTTATGTAATCGTATTAATTTGAACTAGTCTTCGTCGACAAACTGTGCTTGTTGATAGTTTTCGATTCCGACTTTATCTATTAAGCCAAGCTGCGTTTCAAGCCAATCAACATGTTCTTCTTCGTCTTCTAAGATATCCTGAAAAAGGTCTCTTGAAACAAAATCGCGAACATTTTCCGCATAGGCAATTGCTTCTTTCAGATCCGGGATTGCGTCCATTTCAAGCTTAAGGTCGCACTCCAACATTTCCTTGGTGTCTTCACCTATCATCAACTTGCCGAGATCTTGCAAATTTGGCAAACCTTCAAGAAACAAAATACGCTCAATCAGATGATCAGCATGTTTCATTTCGTCGATAGATTCTTCGTACTCTTTTTCAGCAAGGTGCTTTAAGCCCCAATCTTTGTACATGCGTGCATGTAAGAAGTACTGATTAATAGCAACAAGTTCGTTTCCTAAAATGGTGTTAAGGTGTTGAATGATTTTTGGATCACCTTTCATGACAAAGCCCTCCTTGATCGGCTCTTTTAACTTTAGAACCAATTAAGAAGGTGTCAAAATCATTTTAGGGCATTCTCAAAAATGAGTTAGCCGACTTTCTTATATAACGTTGCTACTGTGTCGTTAAGAATTTCCTTAGCACTTTTTACGCATTTACCACATTGAGATCCGAGTGGCGTACATTGCCTAATTCCCTTGATATCTGTGATGCCCTCTTCAAGAGCAAGCTGTCGAATTTTTTTGTCGGATACACCGTGGCAAATACAAACAAACATTTTTTACATCCAATTTACTTCAATTAGAAATATAAACGAGAATGGTTAGCATTGCCAATCCTATTGGCATTTTGATTAGAATGATTGGTTATATAAAGGTGAGGGGATGAGAAAGGAATTGATACATAAACAAAAAGAGGAGCCTAAGCTCCTCTTTTCAAGATGCGATTATCGCAAAATCATTCGATATTAGTCGAAGATTTTCGCAACAACACCAGCACCTACTGTACGGCCACCTTCACGGATTGCGAAACGTAGACCTTCGTCCATCGCGATTGGAGCGATTAGTTCAACAGTCATTT
>NZ_AFWJ01000012.1 GCF_000222685.1 Vibrio nigripulchritudo ATCC 27043
AATCCTCGATTGCGTTACGGCTTCGTCTACCGCCAGGAAGAACTTCTTAATGGAAGGGTCTTCTGTTGTCATCGATGCCAATTTGGGGTGCGCTTTAATGTCTTCTGACAAATCAGGCATTGATGCCGCAATCGACACAATCTCGCCGCGAATGGGAAAGTGTTCGATATGCGAAATGCCATTTTTCCCTGCCAGCAAGGATTGCCAAAGGCGCTCACTTCCCGCACCAAACGCGCTAACGGCACCCATTCCTGTCACTACAACTCGATTCATTCTTTTGACTCCTTAGCGAGAAGCAAACTGACTTGATTACCCAGGTAATCAATGTGATGGCAAAGAACACGTTGGATTGGTGTGTTCAGCATAGGCTCTTTAACGTAGTTCAAAGCTCCTTGAAGAGGTTTTCGACTGAGATTTAACACAGGGGCAAGATACTGGTGCTTGAGTTGCAAACAGGCATAGAAAAGGGAGCTTGCTCCGGCTGCGCCAAAAGAAAACCCGGTGTAATCAGTTGAAGACACAACGGCGGTATGGTTACCAAATACACGCTGTGCTGCGGTTGCTTCCCATTCATCCAGATCTGGAATGCCTGCCAGTGTCAGCTGAACGGCATCGATATCTTCGGGAGTCAATCCAGCTTTCTTGATGGCTTTACGCATGTTGGCTTCAATGGAAGAAATGGATAACTCCGCTGAATCTGAAAACAGGTTAGGCAGGTAATTGTTTTGATAGCTGAGGACATGGGCGTAGATGGCGCGATTGTCTTGAAGCGCGATGTCGCTGTTTTCAATGACGTAACTTATTCCACCTTCACCAGTCACCAAGCCGGTTTCTTCAAGGGATTTAGCGACGGGCAAACGTTGCTCCAGACGAAATGCATGGTCGAGCATCGCTTCCGATTCTGTTGCTCCGGCGAGGATCATGTCTGCGCGTTTATCTTCAATGGCTTCCATAGCTTCACCTGCCGCTATCATGCCACCGGCAGGACCGTTCACTACGCTGTAACTCATTCCGCGTAACCCATACTGAATAGAAACCTGACCACCTGCTGTGTTTGGCAGGCGTGGCAATATCCACAATGGAGGAAACTGACGATAATGTTCATTGCCAAGGCTGTCGTAGTCGACGGTCAAATCCTCTTTAAGGCATGACATGTAAGGTTTGGTGCTGTTATAGAAGCCCTGACACAGAAAAGAGCCGTATATTACTCCGCATGTTTCCTGATATTTTTGGAAATAGTCCTGCTCTAACCCTGCGTTATCAAATGCAAGGGAGGCGCTGGATACCCCAAGTTTTACCTGCAAAGTCATCATGCGAATGGACTTTTTGTCTTTGATGAATTCACGTGGATTAAATTCAGGCACTGCTCCCAGCGGGTAGGGGAAATCGTCGTTGAAACGAATTCCCGATTCCCCTTGCTGATGACCAGCTAAATGTTGTTCTGAGGTTATTCCGAGCGAAGTGAGTCCGCCTAATCCGGTAATAACCGCGTTAGGTTTAGGCATTGAAATTTCCTTATTAAACCGTTGGTAGTGCTTAGATGTCGTGAGTTCGTGAGTTATGATTCGACGAGCTCACGTTCAAATATCAGTGATGTATTCGTGCCCCCGATACCACTTGAGTTATTCATGCAGTAGCGAAGTGCGTGTTTCTCGGCTTCCTTGCCCACAAAGTTGAGAGTACAGGCTGGATCAGGCTGATCCAGATTGGGGTTTCCATGGACAGTTTGGGTAAGCAGACTTTGAATACAAAGAATGGATTCAATTGCGCCGCTTGCAGCCAAGGTATGCCCAATCATGTATTTGCTGCTGTTAACTAAAGGTCGGGATGTTCCGAAAACATCTCCGGTTGCTTTAGCTTCTTCCCGGTCATTGGCGAGAGTTGATGTACCATGTGCATTGACGTAATCAATCTGTGACGGTTGCAACTGGGCATCTGACAAAGCACGTCTCATGGCTTTCAGCTTGCCAACAGGGCAGGGGTCAGTCATTCGAAATGCATCCATAGAGGAGGCAAATCCTGCGACCCGAGCCAATATCTTGGCCCCGCGTTGAATTGCGTGATCTTTTCTTTCCAGTACCAGTGCGCCAGCACCTTCCCCGAGCACAAAGCCACTACGCAGTTTGTCGAAGGGGCGCATAGCTCGTTCAGCATCATCGCTGTTGGTGTGCATACTGAGCTGACTAAAACCAGAGAGAAAAGATGGAGACAGACGACTGTCACTGCCTCCTGCGACCATGACATCGGCTTCACCTGACTGAATCATTCGGTAAGCCTGGCCAATAGCCAAACTTGCGCTTGTGCAGGCATTCACAATGGTGCTGCCAAAGCCTGTGATTCCGGTAACCAGTGAAGCTTGACCTAAAACGATGTTGGGATAGGTATCAAGAAACCAGGTAGGATTTCGTTCCGAAAGCGCCGTTGAATGGTATTCATCACACAGTGATGTGCCAGTCCCCACAATTATGCCGGATCGATGCTCCGGTAATGATGAAGGGGAATGAAAACCCGCGTGTTCAAGGGCGCTTAAGGTTGAATAGCAAAACATGTTGCTGGCTCTGCCCATGTTTCGGACGGTCTTTCTACTGACATTCCATTTCGTGGTAAAAGACGAAAAGTCCGATGAAGACGGAGCCGATGCCAAAAGATGAACACCATGACCAGATAACCAAGAGCTACGAGGAATATCTTTAATTCCAGAACGGTTGAGTAGAACTTGATTCCATACATCCGGTACGCAAGTACCAAGCGATGTGAATAAGCCCATTCCAGTAATGACGACATCTGAAGGAATCATGTTACGCAGCCTGTTTGTGTGATACGAAATTAACCAGAGAGCTCACATTGAAAAATACATCAGCGGTTTGTTTCTCTATAAATTCCTGAATAACTTCATCGGAATAATGTGGATATTCCTTTTTAAGTCTTTCAATTGAATCTTCAGAAACCTTACCGTCTTGGTTTAAAAAGTTTTCTTCTTGCAAAAATGCTGGAAAAATATCCCCTGCTGATATTTTAAGTTGATATTTCTGTTCTATTGAATAAATGATATCGACAAAGTCAATTGATTCAGCAGCTAAGTCATCAACCAGGTTTGCGTTTTCTGTGACTTCTTCTGGCTCCACACCTAATACTTCGACAAGGATTTCACTTACTTCATTTAATAACATCATAGTTTCCTTTTTAGTTTGCTTTTGACGACTTTTAAAACCCTATCACAAATAAAAAATACTTGTAAAACAAAAAGTTACTGTCATTTTTTTTAGGCGAAGCAGGTCCTTCCTCTTGGTTTTGGCTAGAAGAATTAGTAGTGCGTCGCATTTTTTTGATATATTTAAATGTTAATTATGTCATTAATAGTTCTCCTCATATTAAAGGCTTCTATTGATTTAGTTGTTATTTTGCATTTATTAAAATTGACTAAAGAATTAATTAGCAATTGCTTTAATTAGAAATGATTAATAAATCGATATGATCTACTAACTCTGCGTTATTGAATTGAAGGTATGATTCAAATTCGATTGAACACAAACTTTTAAAAGTTTGTTAAATAATCGACAAAATAATATTTATTCTTATTTATAAAACACTGATAACCAATTGATAATAAAGTGTTATAAGTGTTTGTTTTTATATTGACCTAATGTTTCATTCATATTTAAGTAATAAAATTCTCAATTTGATTATTACTTTTTTCTTGATGAAATAAAGAGGTAACTCTATGTTTAATGGCGATTTTTGGATGAGCAACACCCAGACAATTGGATAGATAACCATTGAGATTTACCAACTCATAGAACGAAATAGGTTGACCAGACACAGAGTGCCTAAAGGTGTATACGCGGCTTTTTACAGGGCTTTGTGGTGTTCTATCAACGCTGTAGGACTTGGGTAAAGACCTTTCGTATTACTTGAGCGAGTACACCTTGAACCATCTGTCGACGCGTCAGGTAAACTGAAGGGTGAATGCACCCGTGAGCCAGTCTAAGCTGCTTTTACGATTCGAGGTCGAATCTGGATTTTGCCTCAATTGACCTTTAGCTCGACGCCTCAATATAGAGCCGGATGTCTTGCTTTGAGCCAAGTGTATAGAGGTCACTTGGAAACAGAGTTGTGTTAATTCGGAGATAGGACATTGCTGAAACTTCTTGTTGAAAGACTTCATCTACAAATACAAATCAATGCTGTGCTGTTGATTCGTAAGTTATATGCAAATATGCAATAAGTCGATATTACAAAGAGATGTTAGTTCCGTTTACAGTATGTTAGGTTTCAAATGGAGGATCATTGTCACACTTTTCTGAGACTTGAATCTTCTACCGGAAGCACGAGAAGTACGCAGACATAAAAAAACCAGCCGAATCAGGGCTGGTTTCTATTTGATTACTTTGAATCACTAATCTGCAATGAGGTCGTATTCCTTGCGCAGTACATCAATGATTTCTTGCTTCGGATTGGCACTAAGCGTTATCTCTTTCCCAGTGATCTTTTCAGCAATACCGATGTAAGTATTAGAGATATCGATTAAGGCTTGCTCAGGCAGTTCGTTGTCTTGTGCAAGTGCAAAACGCTCGTCCATACGCTCTTTGTTAAGCAGGATGTCTGGGTCTGGGAAGTGATTCAGAAGAAACTGACGGAACCCTTCTTTGGAGTTTTCAACAATGTTGCCTTTGTTGTATTCCGCTTCATCCCAGATTCGTGAAGAGTCGGGTGTACCCACTTCATCCATATAGATGAGTTTTTCTTTTCCTGATGCGTCTGTGACGTAGCCAAATTCAAACTTTGTGTCTACGAAAATCTGGTCAACATCTGCAAGTGCTTTGCTGATGACTTCAAATCCTTCTTTTAACAGGTTCTCGTAGTGAGGGATGTCTTCGGCTTTAGAGAAGTTAAATGCTGTGAAGTTGTCTTCAATGTTTGCGCGAGTAATGTTGACGTCATCCCCTTCAGGCACACCAGGTATGCCTTTCAATATGCCTTTAGTAGAAGGTGTCATCAGTAGTTCTGGAAGCACCTTATCTTTTTCCAGACCTTCTGGAAGTTCGATGCCACAAAATTCGCGTTCGCCGTTTGCGTAGGCACGCCACATAGAACCAGTAATGTATTTACGGCAAATTGCTTCAATCATAACGGGTTTGGCTTTTTGCACGATCCAGACAAATGGGTGAGGGATGTCAAGAATGTGACTGTCAGCCAGTCCATTCTCTTTGAAGAGTTTAAACCAGTGATTGGAGATAGCGTTCAGCGCAGCACCTTTACCAGGAACGCCTTTTAATCCACCTTCTGCATGCCAGATACAGTCGAACGCCGAGATTCGATCGCTGATGACCATGATAGCAAGTGGGGCATCAGGGGCGACATCGTACCCTTTTTCTTTAATCAGTCTTTTGCTGTCTTCTTCAGTTAACCAGTACACCGAACGGACTTTGCCGCTGTGGACGGGGTTATTAGTGCGGATTGGGAGATCATCATTAACTGCGAGTACTTGATCAGCTAAGCTCATTACGACATTCCTATCTATGTTCAAACGTCAAAGAGGGCACGCAAGTAAAGAGTAAAAACTTGCTGTGTGCGAATGATGCGCATGATACCAGAACTTTTTTTCTCTTCCAGATAAAAAGCAAACGATTGCCTTTCGAGCGTATTACTCGTTTATTTTCAGTACAGATGTGAAGGTTGTAATCGAGGGTTGGCATCAAAGCAAAGCCCTTCAGGTTAAAGCTGAAGGGCTCGGCAGTGGAAGCAGCAGTAAGAGTTAGTATTTAGTGAATGGATTCTTTGTGAGAAAACAGTTCAGATGCGTCGTTGGTAAAGAATAGAGCGCAGTTTAGTTGAGCAGCACGACTAAGAAGGTGTTTTTGGTCAATTGCCGAAATGCTCTTACTGGCGATAACTGCACTTGCGTTACCAGACAACATAGCTTTTAGCACGACTTCTTTTTCAGACATGACTCTTGAAGGCATCATTTGAAGCAGGTGCTCTGCGTTGACCTTATGCTGCTTAAGCATGGAAGACTTAGGTTTACGACATTGGCTTGTTAACAGTACCCATTTAGAACCTTGAGATAACTTTGCGATTTCAACGCAGCAATCCGAATCATTGCTAGCAGTATTACGCTGATATTCAGCGATAGCGAAACGGTCAGACGATGTGTTTTGAACTTGGTTAGTGCGCTGAAAGTTATACATGATTACTGTTTCCTTATACATACTGTATGAATTAACAGTAATTATATTTTGCTCGTTTAGCAAGCAAAATTTTTTACTTTTTTGATTAAATAATAGGCTAATTTATTTAACTGATTGAAATTATTAGTTAAAAAACACTGGTTTCTTATACAGTGTTTTTCGTCCTGTTTACTGTGTAGGCGCTTTTTTAGGCATTAAAAAAGCGCCTATACAGGCGCCTTCTTTACGTGACTTTAAATCAACGTTGTTCTTCGCGTTTATCAATGAGCTGCTGCTCGGCAATGTTAAACTGGCGTACATCCAGTCTCGCGAGATCATTGCACTTTTCACAAGAGTGATGAAACTTGCCATCTATGTAGTCATGGCGAGTAAGAAGACTTGGTCTTTTACACCAATCACATATGCCTTCAATATCGAACACTATTTCCCCCTTTTTAAACAGCTTGGCCTTTACTCGTGCTATGCATGGTGAGCTTGTCGAAAAGGTGGTGTGTCTCAATCAACAGGCGGAACGGGCTTTTGCCATTCCTACGCTTTCAATATGAGTCAGTCAGCTACCTAAACCAATCAAAGTCACGCGCTATGGTGGAGCGGTGTGTTCTGTGAGCAAAGACTCCGGGTACATATAAGCAATGAATTATGACATGCCGACGCAGAAAATGTTAAGCGATAGTTACATTTAATTAACATTTTGTTGCAAAATGAGCTTTAGCGCAGTATTTAGCCTTCTCATCTCTTCATCGCTGCCATTGGCGTCAGGATGATATACGCGACAAAGCTTTTTGTAACGGTTCTTGATCACATCTTTTTTAGGCAAACGTTTGGGGTTAAAACCAAAGACTGCACAAGCGATGTGGAACTTCTGATCTTGGGATGCAGACTTCATTTCTTCAATCAGTCCATTCTGCTTTAAGATCTGTTTATGAGCTCTTTCGAGCTCTCGTCTTAATTTCTTGGACTGCTGATTCTGTTCTGAAACCTTGCTTTCTAGTTCCGTATTTTTGTTTTTCTGCCGACCTTTCCGCATCAATACAAACAGAATGAGAAGAAGTAGAACACCAACAATTCCGGCACCGCCATAGATCAGCTCTTGTTGATAAGTCTTCAGATACCATTGAAAGTCTTTAACTACCGGCTGCGGTGGGGGGATGGGGCTATCTAGTGTCGTGAGTGAGTCTTCATGAGCCTTGTCCAACTCCTCAAATTGCCCCAATTGTGCAGCCTTGCGGTAATTGAATTTGGACTCTAATACTCTGTTATAGGCTGCCTCAGCCTGATGGCTGTTGTTTTCCATGGCAACGCGATACCAGATCTCGGCAGAATCCAGAGCTGCGACGCTTTTCGTTTCGCGAAAACTTCTTTCATAGATGGCGCCGAGTTTAAGCTGTGCCCTTGCTAAGCCCTGAACCGCAGATTTTGTATACCAGTAGATAGCAAGCGCGCGGTTTTCTTCTATCGCTAAGCCCGAATCATACGCATTAGCCAGTTTTAGCTGCGCAAGAGGATACCCGTTTTCAGCGGAGTTTCTTAGCCAGACAATTGCGGACTGTGGATCTTTGGGCACACCATTACCCTGAAAGAATGCCTGAGCCAGAGAATACTGGGCAACCGGATCCTGATTGTTAGCTTTCACTTCGAGCTCTTCAATAGGAACCGCGAAGGCTTTGGTAAGCACGATAGAGTAATTAATGGCAGCAAGAATAAAAAAACGTTTCATAGACAATTCGATAGAGATAAAAACAGCCCCTTTGGGGCTGATTCTAACATTAAACTCAATATACCCAAATGACCTGACTTTCTCCGTTGTAGGAAGTAACAACGACAATTTAAGCTTAGCTGAGTACTGTCGAATGTGCTGAAATTTCAACGCGTAATTGCAGTTTGCTCTTTTCCTTAAAGTGGCAGGATTTGTATTTCAACTCTTCGGTTACAGGCTCGACCCTGAGTCGTTGCATTATCGCAGACAGGATAACGCTCTCCGAAACCTTTTGCGTCAACGCGACCGGGTTGGATGTTCTGACCAATCAGGTAAGACTGAACTTGCGTCGCACGCTGCTCGGACAGCACCTGGTTTCGAGAATCATTTCCAGAGCTGTCCGTGTGTCCATTAACAACTAATTTCGTGTCTGGGTAACGATTGAATACTTTCGCAACATTGTTTAGCGTTTGGTGAATAGAAGGGTCGAGAGCGTAAGATCCAGAATGGAACCCGATGCCGTTTTCCATGACCAGTAGAAGCTGATTGTCGTCTAAACGTTCTACTTGAACGCCACTGTTAACTAATGATGTTCTCAGTTCTTCTTCCTGTTTGTCGAAGTAGTAGCCGATCCCACCACCTACAGCTGCACCACCAAGAGCGCCATATAAAGCGCGACGCTGCCTGTCTTTGCTGTCGTCTCCGGTGATTGCTCCAGCGGCTGCGCCAGCTAAAGCACCTAAAATCACGCCTTTGGTTGCGGAATTAGTTTCATTTTGACCTGTGGTCGCGTTTTGTCTCTGAGTGGCTTGGCAACCGGAAAGAATAACCACAGTTGCAAGAAGGGTAGAAATGTATTTCATAAGTACCTCTAAGTTATATAGAGGTATCGTACCGTATTATTTAAATTATACAACACGTCATTCTATTAATATCCAATGACAATAAAAAAGCACCCTAATAAGGGTGCTTATCAGTTGGCATATTTTTTACTTGAGGAGCTTAGGCGCCTGACCCCCGTCAATCGGTCGGTTCACTGAAACCCGTCTGCCTTTTTTCAATCCCACTTCATAATCTGCGGTGATGTTCTTCATTGCTTCTTTTAACTGCTGTTTAAAAGTTTCGCGGTCGATGTTTTTAAATTCTTTGTCGATGTAATTGTTGATCTTGTTGTTGGATTCATCGTCTGGCGTGATTTCTGGTAGTTTCTCTAACGCACCTTCAATCCAGCCTGATAAAAATGAAGAAACTCGACGCGTGACTTCAGCACTGCTTGTGCCTGAACCTGCAAAGCTATTTCTGAATTGTCCGGTTTGTTCGTTCATTTCACGATAGATGATGTCAAAAGCAAAAGCAGCAAAAATGGCTCTGTCTGCTTCGCCGATGAATTCAAGACGTTTAAGACCTTTGTGGTTCAGTAACACTGCTTCAACACCAAACTTGGTGTTGATGCCGCGGATAATGCGCAGCAGGTTAGACGAGACACTCGAAGGTAATAGGTGGCTGGACTGAGTTTTTCCCATCTTGATAAATTCGATGTCGTCTTTATCAAGTCCATATTTGAGCATCAAACGATGCGCCATTTTGATGGCGTTGGCGGCCTCGTTTACGTTGGCAGAGTTGCCTAGCTCTAAACATTTGGCAATTTTTTTCAGGGCTTTCTTTTTATCCATGTCCACAGCTGTTCAATTGGAAAAGTCGACCATTTTAACGTGTTAGAAACGCAAGTGGAAGCATAAAGCAAAAACGCCGCGCTCTTATCAAGCGCGGCGTTTTCAATGCTTTCTTATGAAAGAAAGAGTTAGATGCCCAATTCGTCCAGTAGGTCATCAGCCACGTCATCCGAAGGTGGGATATCGTCAACTTTCTTTTCACTTGTCTTTGCTTGCTCGAAAATGTCATCAACGCTAGCGTCATCTTCGGCTTCAAATTCTTCAAGCTGGATGAACTCCGTTTTATCCATTGCCAGCTCAAGATAAAAGATGTTGTTCTTCTCGGTAGAGAAAGTCACACGCCTTGCCTGAGGACGGTCAAGGTTAGTATCAACAGACAGCATGACCTGCTTGTTGATCGCCAACATCTTCGGCTGGTTTTGTGTGATATTGGTTTGCAGTTCTTTTCTGATCTTATTGGTGAAATCACCCACCAACTGGTTCATCAGTTCACCCAGTACGTCACCCACTTCATCTGAAGTATGGAGAATAGCCAGTTCATCTTCCGGCATTCCCATGTTACGCATGTAGTTTTGATAAAGTTCTAGCGCAGACTGCGCAGTAAAGTTAATAACGACTAGCCCCGAAAACCCGCCATCGAAAAGTACGAAACAGCCAAAGTCTGGCTTTAAGCAAGTTTTATTGATCTTTTGCACCATTGCGGAGTATGAAATCTTTGAATCCGTTGCCGACTGCAGCACACCAGAAACCGATTGGCACAGCTTTAAAAGGATATCTTCTGTTGTAACTATCTTATTTTTTTTCATATGGAATTCGCTTAACAACGATAGGAGAAAATGTTTGCTTGTATTGAAGTGTGGACGAAAAATTCAAAAATGTAAGCAAACGATTTAATTTCATGCGTACTTTCTGTTTTTATCAAGCTCTGAAATGTTGTAAAGTGACGAAAATCAAAAAATAAATCGCAATGTTTAAACCATTTTTATCCCGGCTGAACGGAACAGCCATCAGGGAGCAGGAAGCATAATGTTACCAAGACTACAACACCAATCGGATGTTGATCCTTTAGTTAAACAATACCTCGAAGAACTTCAACAAGCAGGCTTTACTGGTGATATCGAGTCCATGTACTCAAGCCGCTTAGCCGTCGCCACTGACAACAGTGTATACCAGCAGCTACCTCAGGCTGTTGTCCATCCCAAGACTACCCAAGACGTTCAGTTAATCGGGCAAATCGGAAGCCAGCCTGATTACTCAACCATTACTTTTTCCCCACGTGGTGCCGGAACGGGCACAAACGGGCAATCTTTGACAAAAGGCATCGTGGTTGACCTTTCTCGTCATATGAACAAGGTGTTGGAAATTAACGAAAAAGAAGGCTGGGTTAGGGTACAGACGGGTATTGTAAAAGATAAGCTTAATGACGTTATTCGTCCTTATGGCTTCTTCTTCTCTCCAGAGCTCTCAACCAGTAATCGTGCCACACTGGGTGGCATGATTAACACTGATGCGTCTGGTCAGGGGTCACTGGTTTACGGAAAAACGTCGGATCATGTTTTGTCTCTGCAAGCTGTTTTTGCAGATGGTTCATTAATTGAAAGTGATCAAAGTGGTGAAAGCCCAGAAGAAGGGACGTACGCTCAGCAGGCTTTGGCTGTTACTGAGCAGGTTTGTCGTCAGAAACGCCCTGAAATTGTAGAGAAGTTTCCGCCGCTTAACCGATTTCTGACTGGTTACGATCTGAAAAATGCGCTGAATGAAGAGGATGATACCTTCGATTTAACTCGCGTACTTTGTGGTGCAGAAGGTTCTCTGGCATTCATCACTGAAGCAAAACTCAACCTTACTTTAATCCCTAAAGCGCGAACGCTGGTGAACGTAAAGTACAACACGTTCGACTCCGCGCTCCGTAACGCCCCATTTATGGTGGAAGCGAATGCGCTTTCAGTAGAAACCATCGACTCAAAAGTCCTTAACCTTGCGAAAGAAGACATCGTCTGGCATACGGTTAGCGATCTTCTGACCGATGTCCCGGGCAAAGAAATGCTCGGCATTAACATTGTCGAGTTTGCCGGGCAAGACAGTGAAAAAGTAGAGAATCAGGTTGCTCAGCTTACGAGCAAGTTGGATCAGATGCTGGAAAATGAAGACGGTGGCATCATTGGCTATCAGGTGTGTACCGATCTCGCGAGTATTGGGCGAATTTACGCCATGCGTAAAAAGGCGGTTGGTCTGCTTGGTGCTGCCAAAGGGAAGGCAAAACCTGTGGCATTTGCCGAGGATACCTGTGTACCACCCGAGAACTTGGCGGACTTCATTCAGGAGTTTCGTGATCTCCTGGATGAGAAAGAACTGAACTACGGAATGTTCGGTCATGTCGATGCTGGTGTTCTGCACGTACGTCCTGCGTTGGATCTCTGTGATCCTGAACAGGAAGCCCTGATGCATCGCATCTCGGATGAAGTCGTGAAGTTGGTGGCCAAGTACGGTGGTTTAATGTGGGGCGAACATGGTAAAGGGTTTCGTTCAGAGTACGGACCAGAGTTTTTCGGTGAGTCTCTTTTCATGGAACTTCGCCGGGTAAAGGCGGCTTTTGACCCATTAAACAAAATGAACCCAGGTAAAATCTGCACGCCTTTGGGGAGTGACGCTGAACTGGTTAAGGTGACGGACGCTAAGCGCGGTACTTTTGATCGTCAAATTCCGGTTCAGGTAAGGGACAGTTTTAAGCAAGCCATGGAATGTAATGGCAACGGTCTCTGTTTTAACTACGACACCAGTTCACCAATGTGTCCTTCCATGAAGGTTACCGCCGACCGCCGCCATTCGCCAAAAGGGCGAGCAGGTATGGTGCGTGAATGGTTAAGGCAGCTCACTGATCACGGCATAGATATTCTGGATCTGGAGAAACAGACCCTTAAAGGGAGCGCCAGTATAAAGACATTGCTTGATCGTGTCAGAAACACCATCAATAAACGTCATGAGTATGACTTCTCCCATGAAGTGTACGAAGCGATGAATGGATGCTTAGCCTGTAAAGCGTGCGCCAGCCAGTGTCCGATTAAAGTTGATGTGCCGAGTTTCCGCTCGCGATTCTTGAACATCTATTACTCAAGATACCAGCGCCCAGCCAAAGACTATCTGGTTGCTAACATTGAAACCCTTTTGCCTTTTATGGCTAAGATTCCGAAAACCGTTAACCTGGCACTTAATCAGAATTGGGTTCAGTCGCTCACGGCGAAAACTGTAGGGTACGTTGATGCGCCGCTCATGAGCGTACCAACATTGATTCAGAGGTTGAAACCTCATCATGATACTCAGTTTGATCTGAAGAAACTGAACGCCTTATCGGATTCAGAGAAGCAAGACTATGTGCTGATTGTTCAGGATCCTTTCACCAGTTACTACGATGCTGAAGTGGTAGAAGACTTTGTGCTTTTGGCGCAACGTTTAGGTAAAAAGCCCGTCCTGCTGCCTTTTAAACCCAACGGCAAAGCGCAACATATCAAAGGATTCTTATCGCAATTCGCGGCTTCGGCAAAGAACACATCTGATTTTCTGGCGATGGTAGCGGATACCGGTATTCCACTGGTCGGGGTCGATCCAGCTCTGGTGCTTTGTTATCGCGACGAATACAAAGAAGTTCTTGGGGACAAACGTGGTGATTTTGAGGTGCTTACCGTTCATGAGTGGCTGACGCCGCAACTTGACGACATCACCTTGTCTGACAAACGTTACGAACAGCCTTGGTATCTGTTCTCACACTGTACAGAAAAAACCAAAATGCCAAATGCAGAAAAAGAGTGGGGAGCGATTTTCACCAAGTTTGGTGCCACTCTGAACACCATCCCAGTCGGATGCTGTGGAATGGCAGGTACGTTTGGTCACGAAGTCGATAAACTGGAAATGTCTCGCGACATTTATGGTTTAAGCTGGGAGCCTCAAATGGAAGAACTGGACAAGTCCCACTGTTTGGCAACCGGGTATTCCTGTCGAAGTCAGGTGAAACGTTTTGCTAATGAAAGGTTGAAACACCCGCTTCAGGCACTACTTACATTGGTTTAGCCAACCTCTTATCCGAGCTCGGTTATGTAAAAAGCGAAGCATTGAGCTTCGCTTTTTTGATTTGGAAGATTGGTAGATTATCCGTTGGCTAATTCAGCTTGTGCTTCTTTGAACCAGTTAACCACTTGCTGCCTGTACTGATCGCCATACAGCTTCACAAACTGCTTAGTATGCTCATCCCTGTCGGACTGAAGTGCCTCGATACGCTGTTCAACGTATTCTGTTGTTAGTGGGATGCCGCAATCAACGGTAATACAATGTCGCCATTCGTGATAGGTGCTTGGAATTGCGGATTTAGACATGAAGCAGGTTTCCTTTTTACTGATTAAGTTTTTATGACGTTATAACATAACAATTTGGCTAATTAAAAGTATCCATATTGCTTTGGATGATCACGTGCTCAGAAAATGAAATGTGGTAAGAGAATCGGTTGTCGCTTACCGACTATCGTTTCTTAATTTTGTTATCAGTCTCAACAATCTAGAAAAAATCCCATTTCTTAATTTGTGGTTTTATTGCATAGAGTTCAATATTTGGACTCGTTGAGCTCAATGAAAAAGATAGGTGCGATGCAAGATAATCTGTTCACATTTCCTGTTCTCAGTTACCACGATTGTGAAGATTTACTTCGATTCGAACGAGCTAATCGCCACTGGTTTGAGTCTTACATCGATGGCAGACCAGAGAGTTTCTACTGCTTGAAAGGAGTTAACCTTCATATTCGAGAGTGTCTGCGAGACTACGAAAGCATGACCATGCTACCCACACTCATCAAAAATGGACGTGGGGAGATATTAGGGCGAGCTAACTTGCATGGCATTGACCTCAAGAAAGGCGAGGCCTGGGTAGGTTACCGAATTGCTGAGCGTTCAACCGGACAAGGTCTTGCAACTCTGGCGACGCAGCAACTGATTCGTTATGCAACCACCTACAGGGGGCTAACTAAACTCAGAGCTTACGCGGCAACTGGAAACGTCGCATCGCAGCGTGTGCTGCTTAACAATCAGTTTAAACAGACAGGCAAAGTCAATGACTTTACCTGCATCAACGGCAATATGATTGATTGTTACGAGTTTTGTCTTGAACTCAATCGTCTCTGACCGTTACTTCTGTTTCAGGAATGGACCTACTTCTAACAAAATAAATTCATTGTTATCGGCATTCACCGGATGTCTTCCCTGACTGAATGGGAAGTTATTGTCGTTTCCGACAATGATGTGGTTGTCATCAAAGCGGTCAACATCTTCAATGGTGACAAAAGGGAAAGTAAATCGACCATCCTTTCTGGCGCCCAGTTTCGCAAGCTTATCAGGATCCTGAATGTCCATCAGGTCGATGTAACCTAACTTTTTCGCTAAGTCATTGGCGTCTTTTGCTTTCAAATCCACCAGATAGATACGTTTAAACTTTGCGGGGTTAGAAAAGCAGGGTTTAGCAGAGACCTTACACGATTTGTCTTCATCGCCTTGCCCGTTGTCTCTTTCTATGACCAGTGCGCGTCTGTCATCAATCAAATTGAAATCACCAATTGCCGCTGCGTTTTCATGCAGTGGGTATTTGTACACGTTGCTGGTAAAGGCTCTTTTAGCGACATCGAATTCAAAAACTTTTAAGTAGCGAAGTCCAGATTTGTCACCAATGGTTGGCTTTTCCAGCATCGGGTACACAAATCTGCCATCAGGGCTTGCAGCCATGCCTTCATACCCGCCAGAGCGAGGAACATCAAACTTGTCTTTACCGGAAGTGAAATCCGCCATTGGATTATCTGGCGATCGATATAGATGACCGTTGACTCGCGTTTCGTGAAATGATGTCACCACACCATTAGAATCGGTTGTCAGAATGTAGGGACCAAACTCCTCGCCAATAATGTAACCGCCTTCGATAGGTTGAATGGATTCTGGGTCGAGATCTGCTCCTGTCAGGTAACGTGTTTCGGAGTGTTCTGCCTGGATGGGAAATGGAACGACTCTATTCGGGTCGCTTAGGAATAGGGTTTTCTCAATCAATGCCTCATCATTTTCGAAGTCGATTTTAGCGATGTGAAAAAACAGCATGGCATCTGCAGAGTTAGATTTTCGCCCGAAGCCGTTATCGGTAAGAAGCAAAAATCGGTCATTTCCTAAAGTCTTAATGCCTGAGAAACCTTGCAACGGCTGCCCGGCGAAGGGAGTACCAATGCCAGTTTTATTCTTATTGGCACCCGTCTGCTCAACACGTTGGTTGCCCTTTCCTGTAAAGCGACCTGAATGGCTGAAGGAGTATGGTGCATCCTTGGGTGGCGCGATAAAGCTTTGCGCCGGAATGATCACATGACCTTTTAATTTTGCTACGAACTGGGTCTCTGCAAATGCAGATAAAGAGAGTAGGGGCATCATTGCCCAGAGATACTTGCTGTTCATCATTACATCCTGTTTAGTTTGAGTGGTTCAACGACAGACAGTAATGACCGGGCTTGTCAGATCTGTGAATCTATATTGATAGTTATGTTTCCACTCAGTGACTTCCCAAATCTGGGACACAATATGAATGAGCTGGAGAGACTATACCCATATATGGGCATAGTTGTTTATCAAAGGAATGAATCAATGGTCGCGGTGAATGACGATCCGGTTTCTGCCTTGTTTTTTGGCGTCATAGAGTGACAGGTCAGCGTGTTTTAGCCATTCGTTCACTTTGATGTCGACACAGGAAGGAGCCATTCCCACACTGATTGATGCTTCCAATTCGTTGTGGTGGTGAAGTTCAGAAATTTTCTGTTTCAGCTTCTCCATCAGGATGTAACTGTCTTTTAAACCTGATTTACGAAACAGAATCAGAAACTCGTCGCCACCCAATCGAAAGATGAAATCACTCGACCTAAGGTGTTCTTTGATGACCTTAACTACCGATTGAATCATCTGATCGCCAACATCGTGACCGAAGCTGTCGTTAACCTGCTTGAAATTATCAATGTCGATCAAAGCGATACTTGAAGACATTCCTGTTTTGCGGTGTAGTTCCAGACTCGTACCGAGATAAGCCTCTAGCTGCGAACGGTTCAGCGCACCTGTCATCGCATCGGTGATCGAAAGTTCTTTCAGCTTATCCTGCGTTTTGATCAGCGAGCTCATCATAAATTGCGCGCAAATTGCAGTAATGCTTAGGGCACCCACTAATCGAAGAAGCGTTGCGTGCTCAAGGTAGTAATACCCAACCACCGCGATACCAACGATCATGATTCCATTGCAGATTGAAGATACTCGGGTCGGGACGACGAATACCACGCAAACCGCGATAGGAAATGCCCAGTATGAACCTATAATACCAAGAACAGGGATCGCGAATACCGCACATGCTATGAGTAGCATTACGGGTAGGAGGTAAGTAATCAAAGGTCTGCGTCGGGTATAAAACCAGTACACTTCCAGAAGCAGTGACAATTGAAAAGCAATCAGCAGACCAGCATAAATATATTCCCCCAATACAACATTTTTGATCGAAAATGGTACGAACACGAGCAACGATACAATGGTAATAAAGCGTAGGACTTTATGATGTTCGTTAAGCTCCAGCAGCCCGTAATGTGACGCCATCCACTCTGGCGTTCTTTTTCTTAGCATACAGGTTCCCCGTGGAGTAGGGAGCATCGCACCCCTTTAATTGCAAGGTTTCGATGCCAGCAAGCAATATTATTTTTATAAAAGTATATCAAACTCTGTAACAAATGGTTTCAAAGGAGTGCACAGAAACTGAGTTGATTGTAATTAAGTGGGGGTTGGAAGGGGGCAGAAAGCAAAAATCCCGGGCGCTAACCCGGGATTTGAATCTTTTTTTACAGGCTTATGCTGCTACAGCTTGTGCTTCAATAAAGGCGTCTTTTCGAGCATTAAAACGTTCAACCAGATCGTCAACCGCTTCTTTTTCATATGGACGCAATCCAGATGCGACCATGCGTTTCACACCTTTACCGACCACTTTACCGTTGTCAGTAAAGCTGAAGTTCAATGTGACTTGACCACGCTTGCCTTCAATTT
>NZ_AFWJ01000011.1 GCF_000222685.1 Vibrio nigripulchritudo ATCC 27043
ATCATTTATGGGTTGGCGCTAATCGTTCCGGGAATTGCCGTAAACGTGCGTCGCTTACATGATATAGGTCGTACTGGATGGTGGGTTTTAATTGCGCTAGTGCCGTTCATCGGCTGGGCAGTACTCATTATTTTTGCTGCAACAGAAGGCGTTAAGGGAAGCAATGAGTATGGTGCTGACCCAAAAGAATCAAACGAGAACTTCGCCCAAAAATTCTGACGGTTTTCAATCTGCCAAGTTACTTAAATCGAAGTCGGGTCCAAGACGTTTCTGCTGTCTTAAGGATCTTCCTATTTCCCTCAGAAATCATCCACCATAGATAGCAAAAAAAGGTGAGACGCGAATTCAGCTTGATAACTACTATATTCTCTCATGTGGAGGTTTATGTATGGGCTGGCTTAAAAGATTGAATTTGGTTCTTGAATACATCGAGGAAAACCTTGATGGTGAAATTTCGATAGATGATGCAGCAAAAATTGCATGCTGCTCAAGATATCATTTTCACAGAGTATTCTACGCCTACTTCAATGTGACTTTTGCCGAGTACGTAAGACGGCGAAAATTTACTTTGGCTGCTGTGGATGTGGTAAGTGGTCAGGAAAAAATTATCGATATCGCCTCAAGATATGGATACGACTCCCCAAACGCCTTTACCCGGGCATTTCGCAGTGTGCATGGAGTAAATCCAAGCGACGCCCGGACATCTCAGGTAAAAATCGCGACATACAACCGAGCCTCTTTTCCTTCTGAAGCTATAGGTGTAGAAAAGATGGATTACAAAATAGTTGAAAGACCTTCGTTCAATGTAGTTGGGAAAAGCAAAAGCTTTAAGTTTGATGACTTCACTAAAAATGGTCAGAAGTTTTGGAAAGAATACGTCAAATCAAATGAGTATAAAGCGCTCTGCCAGTTGACTAATGGCAGACCGGGGACAATAACTGGTGCTCCGCTTCTCACCGTATATTTCCCTAGTGAAGCAGACAAACTCGATGAATTTTTGGATCTACTTGGTATAGAGTTTATTCCCGATAGCAACTCAGAAGAGTTCGAGGTTCATACCGTGCCCACTGCCACTTATGCGGAGTTTGAGTGCACTTATCGAAGTGCCATGAAAACAAACAGGTATATTTACGGTGAATGGTTTTCTGCTACGGGTTACGAAAGGGATGGAGACAAGCCCGATGTAGTCGCTTATTTTCCGATGCCGTACAGGCATTTCAGTGAAATGGGTGTTCGATGGTGGGTGCCTGTTGTCAAAAAGGAATAAGGACACTTTGTGGATACGCTTTTTGAATAGATTTAAAGAGAAGGTTCTGCACCTTCTCTTTACATTAACCAAATATTAGCACTTAAAAAGTCTGATGAGAGAAGCGAGAATATTGCAGTGTATCCGCCACTTCCTGAGCTTTAGATTGTGAAGTCATCAAATTCAAAAGCTTTAGTGCTGCCTGATAACTCACCAGGCTGCCATTGGATGTGAGGACATTTCCATCGACGACATAGTTTGTGTCGCTCAATACCTTCACTTCAGGATAGTCATGTTGAAAATCTCTTTCACCACCAGCCCAGGTGGTTGCTTGTTTACCATTTAGCAAACCAGCTTCTGCCAACAGATAAGCGCCCGAACAATTGCTTGCCATCCATTCGGCTTTTTTTGACGTTGAAGCGATATAGTCGATCAGCACTTTGTTTTCGATCAGCGGATCCATGTCATAGCTCGATGTAACGATTAACGCATCAACCTCTGGTGATTGCCCAATTGAGGTATCAACTCCAATTTTTAAACCTTCCTCAGTGGTGATCATGGGTTTGTCACTGACAGAAATAGTGACTGCTTCATAGTCACTGAACCAAGTTAGTCGACTTGCAACGCCAAACACTTCAAGTGGTGCCGTAACGTCCGAGGTAAGCACACCATCATAGACCAAGATACCTATTTTCTTTTTTTCCGCTGATGCCATCGGTACCAAGACAAACAATGCGAGAAAAACGGTGAACAGAGCAATGATACGACCCTTCAATTTGCCATCAAACATTTTGTCATCCTTTAATTTAGTAAATAGCTGTAACCATCTTAACGAGCGATTTTCATGATTGAAGTGCCGATCTCTCTCATCTAAAGTGAATATAATTCACGAATGGATACGAATTTAGCATGGACAAAATACGCTCGCTGCGATTTTTCGTTGCAACATTAGAGAGAGGGAGTTTCGCTGGTGCCGCGAAAAAATACGGCACCGATCCATCAACGGTGAGTAAAGCTTTGCATAGATTAGAAGCAGAGATTGGTGTGCAGTTGTTTCAACGGTCAACACGCCAACTCAGCCTGACATCGGCAGGTCACCAATATGCGCGTACAGCAAAGCTTGTGTTAGATGAGCTTATCGCCTGTGAGGAAAAGTTACAGCATCTGAATAGTTCGCCGTCGGGTACGCTAAAACTTAATTTGCCTGTTTCTTATGGCCGCCGCTATATCCAGCCTTTACTAAAACAGTTTCGCCAACAATACCCCAGCATAGATTTAGAAATTCATTACGACGATTCCTATGTCGATATGATAGAGCAGGGCATTGATGTCTCTATTCGTTCTGGTTCGGTGCAGGATCGCCAGTTAATTGCCAGGCAATTAAGCCCGATTGATTTCTTTATTTGTGCAAGCAAAGAGTATCTCGACCAGCACGGAATACCTAATGGACCAGAGGACTTTCATCTGCATACCTGGATTCGATTTCGCTATAAACAAACAGGAAAGATACTTGGGCTAAAACTCTCTCCTGAAGATGAGGCTCAAACGCAAGCAATAGACAAAAACATCATCGTTAATGATGGAGAATCGATGGCGGAACTTTGTGCTCAAGGGCTTGGACTTACTCAGATTCCGCATTTCATAGCCCGAGACTGGATCAACAGTGGTGAACTACTCCCGCTATTCCCTGGCATTCGGTCTGCGGACGAAGGGGTCTACATTCTCTATCATCGGCGAGAACTTCTTCCTTTGCGGGTAAAGCTATTTGTGGATTTTGTAGTTGAGGCAATACAGGATCAAGGTGAGAGTCCGCGTCACACTTGGGTTAGTGGTCTGAAAACTGTTCGACCATGATGGGATATCGTTTCTTTACAGAAGAGCCCCCTAAGAGTGGTGCTTTTTAATAACGCCAATGTAAAGCTATTTCACTTACTCTTCGATTCCAATTAGATTGGGGTAACTAGTGGATGGTCATCAGAACACTTTGGCTTAGTAGCCATAACACTGGCGAAACCAAAATGATTGTTGAATGGACAGTATTAAAAAATTGAGGAAATTCGGTTGCTAGAAGTAAAAACACTTGGCTTGTTCTTTGTCACAGCGATTGCAGAAATATTAGGATGTTATTTGCCATATTTATGGCTAAAAGAAGATAAGTCAGTTTGGCTTTTGGTACCTGCCGCTATTTTCCTGGCTCTTTTTGCCTGGTTGTTATCTCTTCACCCGACTGCGGCGGGCAGGGTTTACGCGGCTTACGGTGGTGTTTACATTTTTGTTGCCATCGTGTGGCTGTGGCTAGTTGATGGGATCCGACCAACATTTTGGGATATTGTTGGGGTGTCTGTCGCACTGTTAGGCATGGCAATTATCATGTTTGCTCCAAGAGCTGCGTGATAGTAAAAAGCCGCTTACTCTTTGCTAAACAAGGGTAAGCGGCTTCATTGACTTCTCAAGTAATTAACTGGACGTTGCTAAATTGCTGGACGATTCAGATTTAAAACGCTTCAGGAATATCGCTTTCAATGCCGTTAAATGAGGGAGCTCAATTAGCATTCCGATCGTGATGGTCGCGTAAATCAGCGGTTGGTCAGGAATGGCTACCGTTGTTAAACCAAGCATCAGAGGGGCGTTTCTTGCTCCGGTGGTGAAGGTGAGCAAACAATGCTCTGGGTACTCTAGCTTTGCAAACTTCGCTGCCAGTTCTCCTAATGCAAATGTCACGATAAAGAAGACGAAAATCGCAAGAAGTAACAGAGGAACAATAGATAAGTGTGCCGCTAGCTGGTTGATGTTGGCAGCAAATATCTGACCAACCAGAAGCATCAACACCAACGGAATCAACGCATTACAGATAGGCAATAATTTATCAATAAAGCGATGCAGAACAAATCGCAAAACAGTGGCGGCGATCAAAGGTTTGATAAACCATTCAAGCAGAACCGTTAAGTCAATTTTGTATTCAATAACTGTATTGAACGCGAGTAGATAGACCGGGAACAAAACAAGCTGACTCACCATATTGATTGGCAGTAAAGTGGCTCCCAATTCTACGTTACCTTTAGCAAGGCGAGTGAAACCCAAATACCAGTCGGTGCATGGCGCCATAAAGTAAATAACAAGACCTGTATAAAACAGCGCTTCACCAGACAAGAAAACCGACGCAATACCGAATCCAACTACGGGTATGATTATAAAATTCATCACCCAAGCCAATCCAATAAAACGAACATTGGTTCCGCCTTTAAACACACCTTTCAGCGGTACTTCAAACAGCAACAGAACCACTAACGCCATAATAGTCAGGTCGATATAGTTGCCTGCAGAACTGCCAAGGCTAGGGGAGGTAAGACCAATTATCGAACCCACCACAATGGCCAATACTAAAAGGCTTGTTGAATGGGTGAATAAGCTGATCGTTTTAGTAACGTGCTTCTTAAACATAAAATCCTCACACTAATAATCAGCAGAAACACTGCTGAGTTTCACAACACGTAAAGTCATCCAATAACATTCCTGCCTGCTCGTAGTGATTTAAGACAGACGTGTCCAGCCCTAGCTCAGCACCAATAATGCTGCATGGTGTTGCGAATCGACCGCGGAATTTGTATATGAAGCAAAGCAAATTGTTTCCGTGAACCAGTTTGGGACCAGACAAAAATAAGTTGCGATGCAGGGTGGATTCATCAAATTTATTGACGATAGGAAATCCGTCTTCTGCCATATCAAAGAGATCAGTTACCGGACCAAGGTGGGTATCGAAACCCGTGCAGTTGATGGGTTTTCCCTTGCTTATAAGCGTGTCACCTGTGGTTGATATCAGTTCATACTGATCTTCTGAAGCTCGAACTTCCAATACTTTGAACCCCTGTTCAAGTTCGACTAACTCCATATTTGCCATAGACGATAAACGCTCGGCTGTGTAAGGACTCAACACTCTACTTGGGTCGTAGGTATCTTCTTGTTCGCTCCCCGAATCAATCAAGGTGACGCGCTTACCCTGGCTTGCCAGGTTAAATGCGGCATCTACACCACTTTCATATGTGCCAATCACCGCGTAATGCTCTTCTTTGCAATCACCCCAGGAATCGATCTGACTGTTGTGTAAACAAAGTTCACTACCCTCAAAGGCATTCAACCGAGGGGCTGCATACTCTCCACCTGCCCATATCAAGTACTGGCATAGGATAGGCTCACCGGATTCTGTCTTTACCAAATAGCGGTCTTCGCTTTGGGGAGTTACTTCAACAACCTTAGTATTTTCCTTCACCGGTAAATCATAATGCTTCGCCACGCTACGCAAGTATTGAGCATAATCTGCACCACTTGGGTGCTCTTTGTTTAAACTGAATGCAGGGGAAGTATCCGGTGTGATCGCGTTAAGGTCGGTCTGGTGATAGCCGTTACTGGGAAATGACGGGGTGATCATTCGCATTTCCTTTGGCCAAGCTTCAAAGCTACTACCAATGGTATTAGCATCAATGACCAGCATGTCTTCGTTTTCGATCTCCATTTGTTTAAGCAGAGCAGCGCAGCCTAAACCTGCTGGACCTGCTCCAATGATGACCACATTTATCTCTTTCAAACTACAATCTCATCCTTTGAATATTTGAGATGTTATAACATATCACAAACTAACAAAGATGATAGTAATTATCATTTGTGCGAATGAAATTTATCTTCTGTTCATGAGGTTGAAAGTGGGAGATAACCTATTGATTGGTATGGGCAGCTTAACTACCTAAACTGAATTCAGATATTAGATCGATTGGATCTTCATGCGAAGGAATTCGCAAAAACAGGAAAAGAGTTCCACTTTTACGTTCTCAGTTTTCGACAGCAATAGGGTGTAGAAACACTTCGCTAAGTTCGCGATTCTGACTTGGTTACTAGCTACCTATAGGCTGGAGAATTTATTGCCAGCTTTCCAGCTTAACGATTGTTGGGGTAGCATTTTTCAGACCGGGAGTTGACGTGAACAATAAAAATACCCACTTCATGATTCCTCTGGGGAAAGTTGAATACCCAATATCTCTCACGCTCACATGTTCAGGAAGCCATCGGCTAAATGTTTGCCTTATCTGACTACGATTCACCCCCCAAGGCATGGGAGGCGCTTTATAATCTGGCGTTTTCTGCCAGCCATCTTGTGAGATGGTTTTCTTGGAAAGCCACGCAGGGATGGTATCAAACATAACTACCCAGTTATCGAAGTTCTGTTCTATTGCCTGAAGCAGAGACCTCACTTGTTCTTCGGCGAAGTACATAAATAGTCCCTGCGCAGAAATGAATACGGGCTTGTCCTTGGGAACACTTTCAAACCAAGTCAGATCCAAGGCAGAAAGAGCAATATGGAGATGACGCGAGTCGGGCTGAATAAACTGTTCTCTGTTTTCGATTGATTCAGGTAAATCAACACATAACCATAATGCTTTGTCGTTATCTATTCGAAACCGTTGTGTTTCAAGCCCTTCTCCGAGATTAACAATGGTGCCATCGGGATACTCATCAAGAAAAGCACTGATTTCACGGTCAAAATCCAGAGATCGAATCGCATGTGAAGGATCCGCCTTACCGAAGCTCTTTTCGTAGTCATAGTTGATACTCTGGTAGATCTGAATGGCTTTGTCGTCCTGTATCACCGAATCTTCACGCATCGCTTCATTGGCACGGTTATGCAATGTCCAAAGCATGGTTTCTGGTACTTCTTTTAACTGAGAATCGACTTTCATTGGATGTCTCCTGATCAGCAATGTAGTGAGAAGCGATACTTCTCATATCGAAAAGTTGTGTGACTTATAAGGGAAAGACCATTGTTTCGATTTCTATATCAATTCCGATTGCGGTACAAGGTATATTACAAATGGCATCTTTTGATTGCAGAAAGTAAAAGTTAGACCTGTCACTCAATACTTTTTTGTTGAATTAATACCAATGATTCTATTCTAAAGTCGCTGCGATCCTTGGTTCGACAATCAAGCGGTTCAAACACAATTCAGTTCGTAAAACGGGTGTCCTCCACACCTTTCTATAGCGTTAAATTAAAGGGACAAACAATGAAAATTCGACACTGGAATTATCTGGCTTTCGCTCTGGCGAGCAGTCAATTAGCATTCGTAAGTAACGCCGTCGCAGGTGGTAGCGTACCGGACTGTGATTACACAAAGCTGGTGGTAAACGCACCTTCAACCGTGAATCTTGTGGCTCAAGGGAAATCATCTGGTAGTGTTGAAGGAACAGACAAAGAACTTGGGTATCTCAGATACAAATGTTCAAGCGGAAAGCTCGTAATAGACACTAAAAACAACGTCCGAATCAGCAAAGGATATCAATTCAACCTAACCAATGGCTCCGTGAACGAAGTGATCCTAAATGGCGACCAAGAGGCAAACATCACAGAAGTGACGGCAAGTGAGTTCGACTTGTCGGTTTATGGTTCGGCTACATCACAGGTGTCTGGTATTACAGAATACTTATCCGTCACTGCTGACGGTGACGTAGATGTCGATGCGTCTGAACTGAAAGCTAAAAAAGTGAAAGTCAGGATCAATGGTTCAGGGCAAGTGAAAGTCCATGCTGCAGAGACACTGGACGCCCAAGCGAATGGCTCTGGTCGTATCGAATATTCCGGAGTACCCAAGCATCTGAAAGCTTCGTTTAACGGCAGTGGCTCCATCTCTTCAACTCAATAAAACAGACAGCTTTTTCACTGAATGATTACAACAAAAATAGAAACAGAGCGTTTGATATTAAGAGCGCTTAGCGAAAACGACGCACAAGACCTTTACAACATTTTTTCGGATCACCAAGTCATGAAGTATTGGAATTGTGCGCCTTGGGATGGGTTAGATGTCGCGACTCAGTTCATCAAAACCAGCCGTGAATCGATGAATAACAACAAAGAGCTCACTCTTGGAATATACCTCAAAGACAGCGGGAAACTGTTAGGTAAAATAATGCTGTTTAATTTAGAGCAAGAGTCCCGAAGAGCCGAGATTGGGTTTGGCATTAGCCGCAATTTTTGGGGAAAAGGCGTAGTGTTTGAAGCAGCGAGTGCAGTTGTTGAATACGCGTTTAACTCATTAGAATTGCGGCGAATCGAAGCTGAAATTGATCCCCTGAATGTTGCATCAGGCAACGCTTTAGAACGTCTGGGTTTTGTGAAAGAAGGGCTTATAAGGCAAAGATGGGAAATAGGCGGGGTCATTTCAGATTCCGCACTCTTTGGGCTTTTAGCAGGAGAACATCGGACTCAATCTTGATGAGTTAACCAAAATAAGGAACCTATGTGAGCGAGCAATATAACACCCAGGTATCAAAACATTACGCAGCGTATCGACCACCTATTCATAGAAAAATTCTCCAAGATATTTTTCCAGAAAACCAACGCTTTTCTACCGGTCTGGATATAGGCTGCGGTACAGGTACATCAACAGAAGCACTCAGCCATTTCTGTGAGAATGTTATAGGTCTTGAACCCAGTGAAGCGATGCTCGCTCAGGCAACACCTCATAAGAACATCAGCTTTTTACAAGGTACAGCAGAAAGTATCCCGCTAAGTGAACAGTCTATTGATGTCGTTTCTTTTGCTGGTTCTTTGTCATACGCAAAATCCTCAACACTGAGTACTGAACTGGCTCGGGTGTGTCGCCCAGACGCGTTGATTGTAGTTTATGATTTTGAAGTAAAACTGGAACAGTTTCTAAATAAGCTGGGCGCTGCAATTCCACCCAGATCCTATAACTATAACCACGCTGAGAACTTTGGAGGAGATTCAAACCTTCATGAACTTAAAGTTTCGAAAGCAGAAATCACTCTTCCCGTAACATCAGAAGAGCTGGCACACGTGCTGTTTTCGTCTTCCAGGCGCGATTCGGCACTTGTCGAGCGGTTTGGTAAAGACAGTTCGTTTTCCAGGGTGGTAGAAGCACTAAACAAGCTAAGCCATAACCATCAAATTTCGATTGATACATACCATTCGACATACCGCCTTAAAGTATCGGAATCCTTCAGCATCTAGGGTCTGCTGACACTCCTTGTCAGCGGTGTGAATATATAGTTCTCCTAACATTGAGTAGGAGAAACTGAACCATGAAAATGAACTATTTTGTTGTTGGCACAAACGATCTGGACAGATCTACACAGTTTTATGATGCGCTGTTTGAGAAAACTGCATTTAGCCAGGTTTTATCCAACGAAAGAATGACTTACTGGCAAGATGAAGCCAGAGATTTTGCATTCGCAGTCGCGATCCCGTTTAACCAAGAACCCGCCACTAATGGAAACGGAACCATGGTTGGATTTAGTGTGGGTTCGGTTGATGAAGTCAAAAGGCTTTACAATAAGGCACTTGAGCTAGGTGGTACCTGTGAGGGGGAGCCCAACCAGAGAGGTCCCCGATTCTCAGCTTATGTCAGAGATCTCGATAAAAACAAAATGGTGTTTGCGGATTAAATTCATTCCTAAGCGTGCAGCGGGATATTTTCTCCCGCTGCACTTCCAAATTTCCTTTTCTGCGAGCTTTCGCACTCTATGCCATCCATTAAGTGTTGACCCCACCTGTGAATTAAAAATAATAATTAACAAAGAGTTAGAACCTAAACAAATGATAATTTTTGGAGAATAAAGTGTTTCTACGTCGAGCATGGAAAGGTGACATCGCGGTTTGGCAATCTGTCGTATTCGTCAGTTTGGTTGGCTATGTTCTAACAATGCTAGCAGCTCTGGCAATCGGCGCTGTGGCTATGCAATTTGAATTCTTCACCAGCTCTGAGTCCATTCTCAAGACGACACAATATGCGATCTCTTCAGTGTTGTTTATCGGGTTTGGTATTTTTGCCGTGAAATCCTTGTGGACCTCGGCGAATAATCCAAAAGGAAATATTGGTCACACCCTGGCAAGAGTGTGGGCAATTTGTATTGGTCTCTATGTATTTGCACTGATTATTCGATTGATATTTTTGGCTTAAAAATGAAAAAACTAGAAAGTGTTGCCTGGGTTCTTGCGCGTGACTCAAAAGTACTTTGCGTAAAAACCAAAGGAAAAGACAAATATTTTATTCCGGGTGGAAAACTGGAACCCGGGGAGTCCCATGAAGCTGGATTAATTCGAGAGATTAAAGAGGAACTCTGTGTTGATTTAGATCCAGCTACGATAAAACGAGCGTTTTCCGTCTGCGATGTAGTCTATGGATTTGAAGATACAACGCTTGAAATGCACTGTTACTACGCTGATTTTATGGGAGAAATTTCTACCAACTCAGAGATTGAGTCGATGGATTGGCTAGGCCTTTCTCAACTTGAACTTTGTGCGCCAGCAGCTCAAAAAGCAATTTTAAAAGTGCTCTGAAGAGTCACCCCATTAAAATGAAAATCCACATCACAGGCAACGCAGGTTCCGGTAAGACAACGCTGGCAAGCAGATTAGGTGAGGCATTAGATCTGCCTGTCTATAGCTTGGACAGCGTCGTCTGGAAAGAGGGGTGGGTTGCGGCTTCAAAAGAAGAGAGATCGCAAGGTGAGAATGAGTTAATCGAGCATGATCACTGGGTTATCGAAGGCGTTTCTCGACTTGTCCGCGACAATTCAGATTATGTTGTTTTTCTTGATGTACCTCGAACCATTTGTGTGTTTCGTTGCTTAAAACGTAACTTACCGTACCTTTTCCGCTCCAGACCTGAACTTCCTGCTAACTGCCCTGAAATTATGATACTTCCACGTTTGCTAAAACTTATCTGGAATTTTCCGAGCTTAGGAAAACCAGCGATCTTGAGTTCTCTGAATCAAAAAAGAGGATTAGTTATAAAAGGGTCTTCCAATATAGATGAGCTGGTCGCTCAGATTTTAAGAGATTTAAACAAATAACTTTACGGAGATAAATGCATGGAGCTTATCCGCATTGCGAACAAAGACGATTTAACGGGTATTCTTAAATTGTATAAAGAACTGCGCGGCAACGATCCGGTTGTTACGGAGGAGGAACTCTCGGAACCCTGGACAGCCATGCAAAATAACCCGCATACAACGCTCGTTGTCGCTGAAGTAGATGGACATCTAGCCTCGACTTGTCAGCTAGGGTTAGTACCAACCGTGACTAACGCAGGCAAACCCTTCGGAATTATTGAACATGTGATTACCAATGAAAATTTCCGACGCCGTGGGCTCAGCCAGAAGGTATTGGAAAAAGCGCTAGAGCTGGCTTGGGAACAGAATTGCTATCAAGTAGTGCTTCTGTCTGGCGAGACTCGTTTTTCGGCTCACCGACTTTACGAGAAAGTTGGTTTTCAATCCGGTATTGAAAAAGGCTTTGTCATAAAGGCGCCATAAATTTCTATGGCACTGCAGATCATGATTCGAATTTGTCTTGGTGATAATGTAGTACTAAACCAACCGCAGAACAGAAGAACATGGAAGCTGTCGACACGTTCACAATACAAACTCATCAAGGTCGATATGAAGATAGGCCTCTAGAGTCACACCTTTATTTTCGTGGACAGCAACTAAGCTTCAAAGTCCCGGGGTATGTTATTGAAAAGCAGTACGACTGCGGTGCGTATTTTCTTCTCATATTAAGCTGGGACTGCATATTTGAAGAAGGTTGTGAAGTCGTCGTTATCAGTAAGCAGTTGGAAAAGGTCGGCGATTGCAATTTAACACCGTACTACAACAGCTATATTTTAACTTCATTCAGTAAGCTAGTAACGGACCAGTATCAGCTGGTTTTTAACGACTCTGAATATTATGAGCTGACGGTACATTACCCTAAAAAGCGTTGGTATCGTCGGGTAGCAAAACTCGTGAAATCCCAGCGCCCAATTGACAAAGATGGAGCAGATCATGCTTGAAAGATACGGTTTTATTGTAAAGGCAGACAATTACAATCATTTGGAACACAAAGCAAAAATCGCTACGCAAGGCTTCTCAACGAATATTATCTGTGTCAGCAGCGATGAAGAAGCGGTGATCGTGGCAAAGGAAATGGTGGAGCAGGGCATTCAGGTCATAGAGCTGTGTGGCGGCTTTGGGAAAGATAGCGCAGAATTGATCATCGATCAGGTCGATGCCCAAATACCCATTGGCTACGTAACATTTTATGAGCCGGAACTTCAAAAACTTAAGCGGGTAATGGCAGAAGGGTAAAACCATGCGCCTATTCCGATGCTTCTAGGAGCATGTTACTCCTAGAAGCAAAACGACGATTTCTCATCGAAGAATTTCAATCTTTAAGTCTTCTACTTTTTGGTCAGAGTATGGTTGATCGCTGTATAGAATATCTACAAAATTCTCAGACACGGTGATCACAGTGGGTTGGTTACCATCTATATCTAATGGCACCTGCGAAATACTCTCTGCACTGGCATCACCACATTCGTCGAAACTAGGCTGTTCTCTATACAATTCAACGATGGACATTTTATCTGACATTCCTGAGACGCGTTCATATAGGAAATAATTACTTGAATTAATTTCCAACTGCTTAATGAGAGTCACATTGTCTGCAACGAAACAATCTTGTTCGTTAGAACATCCGGTAAGCGCCATAAAAATAGCGACCACAAACAATAAATGTATTTTCACAAAGGCTCCTTTACTTCCAAGTTTCTCGCCATTCTGAATAATGGCTAAATGATTTAGCTACATTTATTTTGGTAAGATAATGGGATAAGCCGTCAGGTATTTTCAAAATCATGCCTTTTTTTAAAGGTAAGTGAGTAACATAACCCTTTTCAAATGGCTCAAAATCATAGAGACTCTCAACTCTCCAAATAGTCAAAAATGTTTTATTTGAAAAGCTATTTTGAGCTTGCAATATAAATCGATGATCTGCATTTTTTAACCTCATATTGCTTTGCTCTGTCAAAAGGGCTCCTGATGGTAATAAATAGCCATGAGAGTTGACATTCCGTTTACCTCTAAAGAGATCCTTAGAGTATTGAGACGACAAGAATTTTGAATTAGTAGACTTCAGACTGGATATAGGTTTTTTATCTTCTTGCAATGATCTAATGTAATTTTTCATGCCCTCACATACATCCATTACAACTCTGGATTTTGTATAAACCTCCGAGGGCAAAGAAATTTTGTGCCCATTGCCATTAACATAATGATTAGCCAATGTTGATGCCTCAGGATAACCAAGATACTTACCGCCCCAACTCATGGCTTCAAAAAGCTCAACCATGAATTCCTTTTCATCCTCATTAAAAGATTGACCAATCTTGCCTTTGCAAGTGAGATAATCAATCGTATTTTGAAGCAATTCCAAGCTTTCAGTATCACCAAATTTTGCGACCATCCCCATATGGTACAACGGAGCGCCGGGAATATCTTGTTTCAACTCTTGGCATTTTTTGGCAAGTTCAACAAGTTTTTCTTTATTTTTCAAAACTATCACTCTTACTAGACTTTAGAATTAATTGAAAATTGATTCTAAAATAGCCAGTCTAATAATCATGCAAAAATTATAATAAATTAGATGCATATCATATAATTCTATAACTCTCCTACACTGTTATTAGAAATGTCCTAATACCTAAATTGCCCAACAATCAGCTCCAATCTATCCGCAGCCTGACGGACTTCACTGCTGTTTTGTACCGAAACATTCACGGCGTCTTTGGTGTTATTTGCCAGGTCTGCAATGTGCGTGATATTTCGGTCAATGTCCGCAGATACCATGGCTTGCTCTTCAGAAGCGGTGGCAATTTGAGAGTTCATATCAAAGATGGCGCTGACTTCTTCCACAATCCTTTGAATTGCTTCTACTGCGTGTATTGTCTGCTGATTGGTGTCTCCCGCTTTAGTCAAGCTTTGCTGCATCAGGTTCACCGTGCTTTGTACACCAGTAGAAAGCCCACTAATGGTTCGTTCAATCACCTTGGTCGAATCAGAGGTACGTTTAGCAAGCTGACGCACTTCATCAGCAACTACCGCGAAGCCACGACCATTTTCTCCAGCCCGGGCAGCCTCAATCGCTGCATTTAATGCTAACAAATTGGTTTGCTCAGTAATCTCACTGATCACCGAAACAACAGACTGGATTTCGGTACTCTGTTCTTCCAACTGGCGTACCAAATTCTGCGAGTTAGTAATGTTATCGGTGAGCCCTTGAATGCTGTCGCCCGCTATATGGCTGAGCCGCATACTTTCTTCCGCATCAACTTTTACTTTGTGCGCAGTGCTGGCAGCATTCTCAATGTTTGACGCGATTTCATTGGTGGTCATTAGCATTTGGTTGACCGCAGTAGCGATAGAGGACGATTCCATCTGTTGCTGCTCGGCGTTATCCAAACTGGTGTTAGCGGCTTTTTGAGAGGATTCCGCCGCCTGGGCAAGTTGCACAGTTACAGCCGCCAACTCCAGCACGCTGCCCTGAAGTTTACCCACAAACTTGTCGAAGGACTGGCTAAGTTGGGCTAGTTCGTCTTTACCTTTGTCTTCCATTCTCACCGTAAGGTCGCCTTCACCCTCAGCAATATTGCGCATCATGTTTCGGACATTAATCAACCGACCAGAGATCTGAATGCTCAGTAAGATAAGTAAGGTTGAGATAAACAGACCAATTCCGATACCAAAACTTCTGAGTTTAACTTTTGCTTCTACCCGCAGTTCATTAACCAATTCACCAATCTGAGTCTGCATCCGGTTCAGGCTATCTTCAGTACCGTGAACATTTTTCCTGAGTTCGCCACGCATCCCACTGTTATGATCCTAACCCCAATGCTACACACGCTTTATAGAGCTCATCGAAAGCCCCTCTAAAGTCGTCAGAAGCCAGGCTAAGTGCATCGATCATCGCGGTGGAAAGAGGCTGCTCCTGAATCTTGGAGTGAAATCCCTGCCAGTTTTCCTGGAACTGTTGATATTGCTCGTGTCGCTGAGTCAGGAAAAATCGATTCTGGCTATCCACTAATCGCAAAAATTCATTAGAAAGGCTAGGGCGGTCCGCGGTAACCAGAAGGTTATTGAGTTTTTCTTCCTTAGAATTAAGCTCGCCGAGCAGTCCGGATTCTTCGTCCAACCCGATGTAGGACATTTGAGTAGCAAGCCGGTTAAATTGAAGAAGGTATTGTTCTAACGTTTGCTCAATATCAGCAAAATCCGTGTTGCTCTGGGTCGCGTACTGGGCGAGTAGTTTGTCCAGATTACCGACTCTCGATTGCAGGGATTGGTAACTGGACTCAAATTTCTTGATGTATTTGGGATCTTTGCGTGCTAAGAAGTCTTTTTCATGACGCCGTAACAGAAGTAACTCTGTCTCACTTTGTGCGTTTTGCTCAGCAGCAAACTGTAGACTTTCCAGCTCTTGTATTATGGTGCTTTCATAAACCGCGTACGTACCAATACAAACTAACAATGCACCAGTTACGGCAAGCAATTTCGCCTTAATCGTGTACTGAGAAAGGGCACCTGCGATTTTCATATTCAATGGCATAACCTAGCTCCTCCACCAATAACTTATCGCCGCCGCCTCGGAAAGACCCGATAGAGCAACGACCATTCTTGGTTTGGACTGACGTTAAACAAAACGATACAACTGAATTCGCTGAAGTATTGTTCTACTGAATGCCTTATGTTTCATTTATGTGTATTTTTTATGACAGTCAGTATTATTAACAGATAGCATAGTATTAGAGGATTGCAAGAAGGTGCGCTTAACGCACCTTAGAAGGGAAGAGAGAGGAAAAACTCAGTGATTGCCTTTTACATCAAACTTCATGTTTTCAGCACCAGTAAAGACCTGAAAACGCAAGCCTTTAGCTCGGGCGATAGTGGTAATGCCAAATTGCCTTGCCAGATCTAACCCCATTTGCGTCACACCAGAACGGGAAAGCAAAACCGGTATTCCCATTTGTGCCACTTTGATGACCATTTCTGAGGTTAAGCGACCTGTCGTGTAGAAAATTTTGTCGTCACCAGTTTCTTGTTTAAGCCACATTTCCCCTGCCAGTGTATCAACGGCATTGTGGCGACCGACGTCTTCAACGAACGACAGTATTTCTTCTTTTCGGCAAATCGCACAGCCATGAACGCCACCCGCCTTTTTGTAGGTGTCATTGTGATGGGTGAGTGCCTCTAACGAAGCATAAATATCCGACTGCTTAGTCACAACCTGGGGCACCTGGTAGTTTTCCAGCTTTTTCATTACGTTGCCATACATAGTGCCCTGACCACAGCCCGAAGTGACGGTCTTCTTTTTCAGCGCTTTTTCTAAATGATCCGTATTTTCTTTAGTGATAACGGCAGCGGTATTGGTTTCCCAGTCAATAATGACGGACTCAATGGCTGAGGGGTCTTCAATAAAACTCTGATTCTTTAAATAACCCAGTACCAAAGCATCGGGTCGCGACCCTAGCGTCATCAGAGTCACGATCTCCTTCCAGTTCAGCATCACGGTAATAGGGCGCTCACAAGCTATTTCTTTCACCATGCGTTCGCCATATTCGTCAAACACCTCTACTTCTTGGGTAGGAGAAGGGGAGTTTCCTGTTTTTATTATTTTGGGCTGATAAGACAAAGCAGCTTCCTTATTCCTGTGTGTTCTACGTTCAAACAGCAATTACCTTGCCAATTGGCGCAAGAATTGCTTTTAACCCTTAAGACTTTTAACCAACACAAAGATTGGAAGCAATATGTCACTAGATAAAAACGAAGACCTCTGGATGGTTGAATGTGTCCTTGATAGTAAGAATGTCGGCACAGGTCGATGGGTTACTCAACAGTGGGAATGGAAAAGCATCAACCTGAAACCGGAAAACCATTCCGAGTTGACTATGCCTTTAGAACTCCATCGGGATGAACGCACTGACTACCGCTTTAACCTGAACTCGGTGCAGCCCAAACTGTTCCTGGCACTTGAAAACCTTGACCAGCTAAAACCAGTTGCTTTAACGGCGTCTCAGGCGGTGGCAGCCAGCTATATGGATGGTGACTATCTGGTTCTTTCCATCGATATGCCATTACCAGTTCAGGCGTGGATGGAGGCCTTTATTGGCAGACATGGTGAACTTCTGGAACAACGACGTAAGAAGCGCAGAGGGGCGGGCAGAGCAAGTGGCAACTGATTTCTTAAAGCGCTGGAGCGCACGAAAATTACAAGAAGATAAAGACTCTGAATCAGAGCAAATCCTTGATCTTGAAAAAGCCGATACTCAGAAAACGGCAGAGCAGGAAGCCTCACCACAAGCGCCAGATAAAGCAGAAATACCAGACGATATCGAAAAGCTAGAACAAAGCGAGACCGACGAGCCCAACGTTGCCTCTCTTTTAAAAGAGGGCGCTGACGCCGCGATAAAAAAAGCAGCGTTAAGAAAGCTGTTCCTCAGCGGTGAATTCAGTGAAGTCGACGCACTAAACGATTACGACCACGACTACGCATCAGTAGGAAACCTGACAAGAGAGGTCTC
>NZ_AFWJ01000010.1 GCF_000222685.1 Vibrio nigripulchritudo ATCC 27043
TGACATCAAGAACCATCATGGCTTTCGACTATGGCACCAAAAGCATTGGCAGTGCCATTGGTCAGGAAGTCACGGGTACAGCCAGCCCGCTGAAAAGCGTTTAAAGCCAACGATGGCATTCCAAACTGGGATGACATCGAAAAGCAGATCAAAGAATGGCAGCCAGACCTAATCGTTGTGGGTTTGCCTGCCGATTTACATGGTCATGCACTTGAAACCATCACACCACGAGCCAAAAAGTTCGCCAACCGTCTGCATGGCCGATTTGGTTTGCCCGTTGAATTGCATGACGAACGACTTTCCACTACTGAAGCTCGCTCCGAGCTGTTTGCTATGGGCGGGTACAAAGCGCTGAGCAAAGGCAATGTCGATTGCCAGTCGGCAGTGGTGATTTTGGAAAGCTGGTTTGAAGCTCAGTGGGGCTAAGCTTTTACCCTGAACTTCAGGTTGAATATAAAAAAGGGAAGGTATAAAAACCTTCCCTTTATTGTTTTTGGAGAAACTAGACATCTAGTTCATGTCTATTTTCACACCATCAAGCGCGCCGCCAGAGAAATCCCCGCCTTGCTTGGTTTTCATCATCAATCTCAAATCATTCGCAGAGTCAGCGCTGTGCATTGCATCCTGCTCAGTGATCTTGTCTGCCGACAGAAGCTCATACAAACACTGATCGAAGGTTTTCATTCCCGCCTCGTTAGATTTCGCCATCGTAGCTTTCAGCTCGTGCAGCTCACCACGACGAATCAGGTCGGACACCCTTGGGGTATTCAGAAGGATTTCGAATACACCATGCCGCCCTTGCCCACTCTTATCACGAATCAATTGCTGCGCTATCACACCACGCAAGTTCATGGATAAATCAAACAGGAACTGCTCTTTCTGCTCTTTTGGCACCAGGTGAAGAATACGTTCCAATGCCTGGTTTGCGTTGTTAGCGTGCAGTGTTGCCATGCAGAGGTGACCGGTTTCCGCAAAAGTCATGGCATATTCCATGGTTTCTCGGGAGCGAATTTCACCAATCAGAATCATGTCTGGTGCTTGTCGAAGTGAATTCTTCAGTGCAACTTCATAGCTCTCGGTATCCAAACCCACTTCACGTTGGGTGATGATGCACTGGTTGTGCTCGTGAACAAACTCAATCGGGTCTTCCACCGTCAGGATATGACCTGTGCGATTCTGATTTCGAAAGCCCGTCATCGCTGCCATGGTGGTGGACTTACCCGAACCAGTCGCACCAACCACCAGCACTAATCCTCGCTTAGCGATGGCAAGATCCTGCAGAACATCAGGTAATTTAAGCTCTTCGAAGGTAGGGATTTGCGTCTCTATCCGGCGTAGTACCGCACCAGGCAGTTCACGCTGGAAGAACGCACTCACACGAAAACGTCCAACATCTCGAACGATGGCAAAATTGGACTCTCTTTCTTTTCGAAACTCAGCGCGACGCTCTTCATCCATCATTGTATCGAGCAGATGAAAGGCAGACTGCTCAGTCAGTGGTTCACCCAATGGTTGCAGTTCTCCGTGAACACGCAACAAAACAGGTGCACCCACCGTGATGTAGATATCTGATGCCTTCAGAGACACCATTTCTGATAAAACTTGATTCAGTTCCATGTCGCCACCTAAAAGCCCATAGAATCGGATTCAAGTTTAGTGCGTACCTCGTCAGCATCGACCACCCCTTGAGCAATCAGCTGTTTAGCATGCTGCTCTGTGGTCTGCATCCCCATGGCGCCACCCGTCTGGATAACCGAATACATCTGAGCGACTTTGTCTTCACGAATCAGGTTTCGAATCGCAGGTGTTGCCAGCATGATTTCATGACAGGCAGCACGACCACCACCCAAACGCTTAAGCAGCTTTTGAGAAATAACCGCACGTAGCGATTCAGAGAGCATTGATCGAACCATGTCTTTGTCGGTGCCCGGGAACACATCGATAATACGGTCGACGGTTTTGGCTGCACTGCTGGTGTGCAAGGTACCAAATACCAAGTGACCCGTTTCCGCAGCCGTCAAAGCAAGGCTGATGGTTTCCTTATCACGAAGCTCACCCACCAGAATCACATCCGGGTCTTCACGCAGTGCGCTTCTAAGCGCCGCATTAAAGCTGTGCGTATCGCGATGAACTTCACGTTGGTTGATCAAGCATTTATTACTTTGGTGTACAAACTCAATCGGATCTTCGATCGTTAGAATGTGTTTGTTGTGATTGCGGTTGATATGGTCAACCATGGCAGCAAGTGTGGTGGATTTACCCGAACCCGTAGGACCGGTAACCAGCACTAACCCTTTCTCATAGTTGGAGATTTGAGTAAAAATATCAGGCGCACTGATTTGCTCCAGGCTTGGCACTTCGGTAGGAATGGTTCGAAATACCGCCGAGCACCCGCGTGACTGATTAAAAGCGTTCACACGGAAGCGACCCACATTAGGCAGTTCAAAAGAGAAGTCCGTTTCCAGTTTTTCTTCAAACTCAGCGCGTTGCGCGTCGTTCATAATATCGAAAACCAACCGGTGAACATCAGCATGAGTAAAAGCAGGTACGCCCAACTTACGTACATCGCCGTCTACGCGGACCATTGGAGGAACTCCAGCAGAAAGATGTAGATCTGATGCATTATGCTTTACACTAAAATCCAGTAACTCAGCGATATCCATAAAAATCCTTAATTAAGTCAATTATGTGTAGTATTCAACAAAACATTAAGCAGATCACCGCACAAATTCGCAGTCTCGAAGAAAAGTGTGGTAGAGCTTCTGGCTCGGTGCAACTTTTAGCCGTAAGTAAAACAAAACCTAACGCCGCCATTGCCGAGGCACTAGAAGCTGGGCAGGTTGCATTTGGGGAGAACTACGTACAAGAAGGTGTTGATAAAGTTCAGTATTTTACTGAACACTATAGCGACAAAGATATCGAATGGCACTTTATCGGTCCGATACAGTCCAACAAAACTCGACCTATCGCAGAAAATTTTGCATGGGTACACTCGGTCGACAGAGCCAAAATCGCACAACGTCTCAATGATCAACGCCCGGAAGGCATGGCACCGCTAAACGTGCTGATTCAAGTCAACACCAGTGGTGAAGCCTCCAAATCAGGAATCAATGAAGAAGAATTGTTTGAACTGGCAGCATTGATAAACGACCTTCCCAACCTCACATTAAAAGGGTTGATGTCGATTCCTGCCAATGTCAGCGACTACGACTCCCAACTTGCTGCTTTTAATCAGTTATCTGAACTCAAAACAAAGCTGGCAAATCTATATCCAGATGTAGATGTGTTATCCATGGGAATGAGTGGCGATATGGAAGCGGCTGTTGAGGCTGGCAGTACCATGGTTCGCATCGGCACCGCCATCTTCGGTGCTCGGGATTACAGCAACAAACAATAAAGCATTTAAATCGGACAGAAATAACCCCTGAACGCCGATTAACATTTAGGATCTTTTGAACATGGAACACAGACACATTGCGTTCATTGGTGCGGGCAACATGGCGCGTTCCATTATTGCAGGCTTGGTTGCCAGCGGTTACCCGGCTGACTTTATTACTGCAACAGGCAGAACGGAGTCCAAGCTCGCCCTGTTGGCAGAGCAATACGGGGTGAACACTTCTTTGAATAACCTGCAAACCACGCGCAATGCCGATGTCATTGTGTTGGGGGTAAAACCTCAGATGATGGCGGAAGTTTGTGAAGACCTGCGAGATGTGGATTACAGCAACAAACTGGTGATTTCGATTGCCGCTGGCATCTCGGCTGCGCGATTGGAAGAAATGCTGGGTTCTAAGCTCAATCTGGTTCGTGTGATGCCTAATACGCCTTCACTTGTTGGTAAGGGAATGAGCGGGCTTTTTGCGCTACCCTCAGTATCAGAAGACGACAAAAATTTTGCTCACGAACTTCTCGAAGCCGTTGGCAAAGCATGTTGGGTAGAAGAAGAAGCAGGCATCAACAATATCATTGCCGCAGCGGGCAGCGCACCAGCCTACTTCTTCCTGTTTATGGAAGCGATGCAAGCTGAAGCCATAGCGCAAGGCTTTGACGAAAATACCGCCAGGCTGCTCGTGCAGCAGTCGGCATTAGGTGCCGCAGAAATGGTTGTCGCGAATCCAGACACCGAATTGAGCACTCTGCGTGAACAAGTAACATCGAAAGGTGGTACCACCGCAGAAGCACTGCGCACCTTCAACGAACATCAATTGACTGATATTGTCTCTAAAGCAATGAAAGCGGCAGTAGCCCGTGCTGAAGAGATGGAAAAATTATTCTAACGCTAACTCTAAATCACTAAGGGTAAAGAATGAATTCTGTACATTTTCTGGTATCCACCCTGTTTGACCTATACATCATGGTGGTCATATTGCGCATCTGGCTTCAAATGGCTCGCGCAGATTTCTACAACCCATTCTCACAATTTATCGTGAAAGCCACTCAGCCTGTTGTGGGTCCACTTCGTCGGATTATTCCATCCATTGGCAGTATTGATGTCGCGACGATTCTGTTTGCGTATCTGCTGTGCGTGCTTAAATTCGTCGCCATCGTTGCGATTTCCTCCAATGGCAATTTCGCATTTGGCGCAGAATTCCTATACCTGGGCGCACTTTCTTTAGTGAAAGCGGCTGGTGGATTGCTTTTCTGGGTTCTACTGATTCGCGCCATCTTAAGCTGGGTCAGTCAGGGACGCAGCCCAATTGAGTATGTATTCCATCAACTGACCGAGCCAATGCTGGCGCCGATTCGTCGTATCTTGCCTGAAATGGGTGGTTTCGACTTGAGCGTGCTGGTGCTCTTTATCCTTCTTCAGTTTGCCAACATCATGATGGGTGACGTGATCGGAGACATCTGGTTCCGCCTATAATGTCCAAGGCTGTAGAAATAGAAAATGATGAGGTTTTGTTGCGGCTGTACATTCAACCCAAAGCCAGCCGGGACAAAATTGTAGGCAAGCATGGCGATGAACTGAAAATCGCCATCACCGCACCTCCGGTCGACGGTAAAGCAAACAGCCACCTCATCAAATATCTGGCGAAGCAATTTAAAGTTCCTAAAGGGCAAGTAAAAATAGAAAAGGGAGAGCTCGGGCGACACAAGCAAGTCCGAATCATTTCCCCGCAAAACCTGCCCAATGAAATTCAAGCCCTCCTCTGAGGGCTTTTTTAGAGGAAGCAATCATGAGCAAATGGCTAACCGCCCTGTTGGCGCTGTGTCTCGTTGCACCAGTAACAGCAGGTCAGTTCAAAACCATCAAAAACGTCGAAGTTCATTACTCGGCATTTAACACCGCCTTTCTTACTCCAAAAATCGCAAGGCAGTACAACTTATCCCGAGATGGCTACCACGCTTTGCTGAACATCAGCATTCTGGATAACGCTCAGGTCGGCAAACCCGCCATTACTGCTGGAGTGAAAGGCAGCGCCAAAAACCTGCTTGGGCAAATGAAGGAGTTAACTTTTCACGAGGTTAAAGAAGGCGACGCCATCTATTATCTGGCGGAGTTTTCTATTTCCCACGAAGAAACCTTTACCTTCACCATAGACATTGATGCAGGCTTATCCGGTAAAGGACCGATACGATTTACTCAGAAGTTCTATGTAGAAGAATAATAGAGCGCATCCGCAGAAAAATGCTATCCTTGCGCCGCTTCCAATCAACCAGACAGGAAACTTCGAATGACTAAATTGGTACTGGCCACTGGCAATCAGGGCAAAGTAAAAGAAATGGCGAGCTTGCTGGCTGAATTTGGCTTTGATGTGGTTGCACAGAGCGACTACAACGTATCGTCGGTTGCCGAAACAGGTACAACTTTCATTGAAAATGCCATCATCAAGGCACGCCACGCCGCCAAGGAAACGGGTCTGCCAGCCATTGCAGACGATTCAGGCTTGGAAGTGGATTTCCTGAAAGGTGCTCCGGGCATTTACTCTGCGCGCTATGCTGGCGAAGATGCCAGCGACCAACAAAACCTTGAGAAACTGCTTGAAGCAATGGTAGATGTACCTCAAGAACAACGCACTGCGCGTTTCCACTGTGTATTGGTTTTGATGCGCCACGAAAACGATCCAACTCCTATTGTGTGTCACGGTAAGTGGGAAGGTCGCATCCTGACGGAAGCGCATGGCGAAAACGGGTTTGGTTACGATCCAATCTTCAATGTGCCGGAAGATAACTGTGCGTCTGCCGAGCTTGAGCCTAGCCGCAAGAAGCAGCTTTCCCATCGCGGTAAAGCCCTCAGCCAGCTTTTTGACCAGCTTAAACAGCAAGGCATCTAAGGTTTTATGCTCCAGCCACCAGCGTTAAGTCTTTATGTACACATCCCGTGGTGTGTACAAAAGTGCCCTTATTGCGATTTCAACTCTCACGCTCTTAAAGCTGACATTCCTGAAGCGGAATACATCGCAGCCCTATTAGAAGACTTAGAGACAGATATTGAGCGCTACAAGCTCAATGAGAATCCAAGGTTACTGCATTCAATCTTTATCGGAGGCGGAACCCCCAGCCTCATTTCTGCTGAGGGTATTGGCGATCTGCTTTCTGGGATCGAGCAGAGACTGCCGTTCAAACCAGATATAGAAATCACCATGGAAGCCAACCCTGGCACCATTGAAGCAAAGCGGTTTGCAGAGTATCGAAAAGTCGGTGTCACGCGCATTTCTGTTGGGGTGCAAAGTTTTGAACAGGAAAAACTCGACCGGCTCGGGCGTATCCACGGGCAGGACGAAGCCGTTAATGCCGCCAAACTTGCGCATAAGATCGGATTGAACAGTTTTAATCTGGATCTCATGCATGGTCTGCCTGATCAAAGCATTGATCAGGCGTTGGATGATCTTGATAAAGCGATCGCGCTCGATCCTCCGCACCTCTCTTGGTATCAGCTAACGATCGAACCCAACACCATGTTTTACTACAAGCCGCCTACTCTGCCCGATGACGATGACTTATGGGACATCTTCGATTTAGGGCACAAGAAGTTAACCGACGCGGGCTATGTGCAGTATGAGATTTCGGGCTACAGCAAACCGGGATTTCAATGCCAGCACAACCTGAATTACTGGCGTTTTGGTGACTACCTCGGCATTGGTTGTGGATCGCACGGCAAAATCAGCTTTGCTGACGGGCGAATCGTTCGCACAACCAAAGTCAAACACCCTAGGGGATACCTCGCGGCTTATCAGAACATGGTTAAACCTTATCTGGATAAAGAGCATCAGGTGGAAGACAGAGATCGACCATTCGAGTTCTTTATGAACCGCTTTCGGTTACTTGAAGCCTGTCCAAAGCAAGATTTCCCTGACACCACTGGGTTAGAGATTTCCTATATTCAGGAAACCATCAATGACGCACTGGAGCTGGGCTATTTGTCTGAAACCGACACTCACTGGCAGGTAACGGAGAAAGGAAAGCTGTTTCTCAACGATTTGCTTGAAGCTTTTATGGCAGAAGAAGACGAATAAGGCAGGAAAAACCTGCCTTATCTGTTTCTGATTGGTGTATTACTAGAAGATTGAGCGACCAATCCGCTCAGACAAGAGCTCTAACGCACGAGTCCCCGCAAGAGAGTTACCAGACGGGTCTAACTCTGGCGACCACACAGCGATGGTCATTTCCCCCGGTACAATCGCAATAATGCCGCCACCCACACCGGACTTACCCGGCATTCCTACACGGTAAGCAAACTCCCCAGCGCCATCGTACAGCCCACATGTTGCCAGAAGTGCATTCAACTGTTTGGTTTGCGTAGGTGTGATCACTTGCTTGCCTGTCTGAACTGATACCCCTTTGTTCGCCAGATAACTGAAGGTTTTCGCCAAATCCACACAACTCATCTTCACGGCACAAGCGTGGAAGTAATTGTTCAGTACAGGAATGACCTCATTCTGGAAATTGCCAAATGATCGCATTAGATAAGCAATGGCTGCGTTTCGGTCGCTGTGCATCATTTCAGACGCCGCTACCACTTTGTCGTAAACAATATGAGTGTCGCCCGACAGCTGACGCACAAACTCCAAAAGACGCTGTCTGGGCGCGGACAGGCGGCTGTGAAGCAAATCGGCGACAACAATCGCACCAGCATTGATAAACGGGTTTCGCGGGATCCCATGCTCCATCTCAAGCTGGATCATTGAATTAAACGCCTGCCCAGAGGGCTCCTTTCCGACTCGCTCCCAAATTTCTTCCGGCTTGTAGAGCACCATTGCCAGCGTAAGGCTAAGCGCTTTTGAAATTGACTGAATCGAGAACGGTTCATCCGCATCACCGGATTGATACACCTTGCCATCGTTGGTGTACACCGCAATGGCAAGTTTGTCGTTCGGAACTTTTGCTAAGGCAGGAATATAGTTAGCAACTTTGCCCTGCCCAATGAGCGGGCGCACTTCATCTAAGATATTAGCAAGCAACAAGTTTGTAGGTTTCATTTTTGACCTTTTATTGTTATTCCTCTGCAACAGAGGGCAAAAAAAGCCAACATAACGTTGGCTTTTTATTGTTGAGCATCGATTTCCCGCTTAAAGCGGCAATGTGCTCTTAAAACTATTGGATTAAGCGTCGCTTAGCTTACACGCTTGAATTTAATATCCCAGACGCCATGCCCCAAACGGTGACCTCGAGCCTCAAATTTGGTTAGCGGGCGCTCTTCTGGACGAGGAACAAAATCCCCACCTTCTGCAGTATTCTCAAAACCTGGCGCTTCGTTCATTACTTCGATCATGTGCTCAGCGTAGTTTTTCCAGTCTGTCGCCATGTGGAAAATACCTTCTTCCAGCTTCAGCTTCTGACGTACCATTTCAGCAAAATCTAGCTGAACAATGCGGCGCTTGTGGTGGCGCTTTTTATGCCATGGGTCAGGGAAGAAAAGTTGCAGAGTAGTCAGGCTACTATCAGGAATCATGTTCGCAAACACTTCTACCGCATCGTGACACATAACTCTCAGGTTGGTGACGCCTTCTTCACGCGCAGCCGCTAAACATGCACCTACACCCGGGCTGTGCACTTCAATACCAATGAAGTTCTTTTCAGGAGCATTTTTTGCCATCTCAACCAGAGAAGCACCCATACCAAAACCGATTTCCAGAACCACAGGGTTGTCGTTACCAAACACTTCTTTCCAATCCAGAAGTTTTTCCTGGTAATCAATGCCCATTGTCGGCCAGCACTCGTTCATCGCGTTTTCCTGACCTTTAGTAAGGCGTCCTTCACGGCGAACAAAACTGCGAACTTTACGTACCAGTTTGCCGTCTTCTGTGTATTCGTTAGTGGTGACTTCACTCATTGATTATTGCCTGCGCATTAATTGATCAAAGCGGGGATTATCCAAAGAATTGGCTTTGGTGCAAGTGTTATTCGAAGAAAAACCACACTTCATTTCCACACATTTTGTCGGTTTTACATCCAGCCGTAAGTGTGGTGCAATTTTGCTCTTAATAAAAGCAAAAAGCAGAGCAAGTCGTGACCCCATTCGCAAAGGCAATTCTGACATGGTATGACGCTTACGGGCGGAAGAATTTACCCTGGCAGCAAAACAAAACCGCATACTCGGTTTGGCTATCAGAGATCATGCTTCAGCAGACTCAGGTAGCCACGGTAATCCCCTACTACGAGCGATTTCTGAAACGTTTTCCAACAGTGACTGATCTCGCCAACGCGGAGCAGGATGAAGTCCTCCATCTATGGACAGGATTGGGCTATTACGCCCGAGCCCGTAACCTTCATAAAGCCGCCAAAGAAGTCGCTGATAAGTACAACGGAGAGTTCCCACAAGATCTGGAAAGCATGAACGCTTTACCGGGAATTGGGCGTTCAACCGCCGCTGCTGTGCTTTCTTCTGTCTATAAACTGCCCCACGCCATTTTGGATGGTAATGTGAAGCGCACACTGGCACGCAGTTTCGCTGTTGAAGGCTGGCCTGGGCAGAAAAAGGTGGAAAACCAGCTTTGGGAATACGCGGAAGCACATACTCCATCGACCGATGTAGATAAGTACAACCAAGCAATGATGGATATGGGTGCCATGATATGCACCCGAAGCAAGCCTAAATGCACGCTTTGCCCGGTTTCCACTCTTTGTGAGAGCAACAAAAACGGGAATCAGTTGGATTACCCGGGCAAAAAGCCGAAGAAAGAGAAACCAGTAAAAGAAACCTGGTTTGCTCTGCTCTACCATGATAACCATATTTGGTTAGAGCAGCGCCCTCAGAGTGGCATTTGGGGCGGACTCTTCTGCTTCCCACAAAGAGAAGATGCAGAACTGAAAGTCGAATTAGACAATCGCTCTGTTTCTGAATCCACAGTGGAAGATGAGAAAACCCTCATCGCATTCAGGCACACCTTTAGCCATTATCATCTAGATATCACACCAGTGTTGTTCAAACTTTCCAAGCAACCCGATATGGTCATGGAAGGAACGAAAGGTCTCTGGTATAACTTGTCTCAACCTGAAGAAATTGGCTTAGCTGCTCCGGTAAAGCAGCTGATTGAAAGCCTACCTTTTGAAATTAATTAAGGAGCCGCTATGAGCCGTACTGTTTTTTGTGCTCGATTGCAGAAAGAAGCCGATGGACTTGATTTTCAGCTTTACCCTGGCGATCTGGGTAAACGTATTTTCGACAACATCTCTAAAGAAGCATGGGGAATGTGGCAGCACAAACAGACCATGTTGATCAACGAGAAAAAGCTGAACATGATGGACCCAGAGCATCGCAAAGAGCTCGAGGTGGAAATGGTTAACTTCCTGTTTGAAGGTAAAGACGTTCACATTGAAGGTTACACGCCACCGAGTGAGTGATCACTTAAACGCATAACCTCACTTTACCTTTATACTTTTAAAAGACATCATTGCTGAAAACAATGGTGTCTTTTTTTAGGGAAACGATGAAAAAACTCGTCTACTTTTTTACCGCTATGCTGCTGGTTGGCTGCAGCCGTGAATTCATCGAAAATATCTACGATATCGATTACGAGCCCACTAATCGATTTGCTAAGAATCTGGCTGAGCTGCCGGGACAATTTCAAAAAGACATCGCTGCCCTGGACGCTTTGATGAACAGCTTCTCTTTCAATATCGAAAAGAAATGGGGTAAAGCTGAAATTCGAATAGCGGGAAAAAGTAACTACGTAAAGTACATCGACAATTATCAGAGCCGCGCTGAGGTCGACTTTGCTAAGGGTAAAGTCACGATAAGTACCGTTTCATCAACAGAGCCCAAAAAACACCTGAAGAACGCCATCGTTACCACTTTGCTTACGCCGGACGACCCTGCCAGCGTCGACCTTTACTCTTCTTCAAGTATCAAACTGGAAGGCAGACCTTTCCTTTACCAACAGGTTGTCGATCAAGACAAGAAGCCCATTCAATGGTCATGGCGCGCCAACCGTTTTGCGGACTATTTAATTGCCAACCAATTGAAAACCCGCAATATCGATTTCAAAAAGTCTTACTACGTTGAAATCCCAATGGTGAAAGACCACTTCGAAAAACGTAGCTACAAGTACGCAGATATCGTTCAACGAGCCTCACGTAAATACGACATCCCTGAGGATCTCATCTACGCCATCATCAAAACCGAAAGCAGTTTCAATCCTTATGCAGTGAGCTGGGCGAATGCTTATGGCTTGATGCAGGTTGTGCCTAAAACCGCTGGTCGAGACGTATTTAAGCTTGTGAAAAAGAAACCCGGACAACCGACTCCCGAATACTTATTCGACCCGGAAAAGAACATCGATACAGGAACGGCTTATTTCTACATCTTGAAAAATCGTTACCTGAAAGACGTAAACCACCCCCTATCACTCGAATACAGTATGATTTCAGCTTACAACGGTGGAACTGGTGGCGTGCTCAAAACATTTCATCGAAGCGACAGAAAACGCGCCATGCGAGACCTGAACTCATTGAAGCCTAATCAGGTTTACTGGGCACTCACCAAAAAACACCCAAACAGCGAAGCAAGGCGATACCTTGAAAAAGTGACGAATTTTAAGCGCGACTTTAATTCAGGTAAGGGGTAATGTGGCGTATCGTTTACTTTCTCGACAAAAACGCACTTTTTTGATTTTTTTTGCAAAAAGAAGTTGACGCTAAGGCGGAAAATCCGTTTAATAGCGCTCCGTCGCCCGGATAGCTCAGTCGGTAGAGCAGAGGATTGAAAATCCTCGTGTCGGTGGTTCGATTCCGCCTCCGGGCACCACAATTTAGATTGTTGGTGCTTAGCACGAACAGTTTTAGAAAGAATACAGTGTGCCGACTTAGCTCAGTAGGTAGAGCAACTGACTTGTAATCAGTAGGTCACCAGTTCGATTCCGGTAGTCGGCACCATTCTTTTGCCTCGATAGCTCAGTCGGTAGAGCAGAGGATTGAAAATCCTCGTGTCGGTGGTTCGATTCCGCCTCGAGGCACCATTATTTGGTGCTTATCTTAATAGATGACACAAATAATTCCCCCTTAGTTCAGTTGGTAGAACGGCGGACTGTTAATCCGTATGTCGCAGGTTCGAGTCCCGCAGGGGGAGCCACATTCAAGAAGCCAAGTCGAAAGACTTGGCTTTTTTCGTTTCTAATTGTCTTTAATACGCAAACCTTCCGTCAGGTTGCATCAGTTTAAAGCAAAGACCATTCCAAAATACTCTCAGCTCAAGACATCTCTTCTATTAAAAATTCATGAAATTTTCTTTTTAAAATCAAAATGTAACCTCTTTGTTTTCTTAAAAATCAGAAAGGCCATCATCCTAAAAGAAGTAAGTCATCTAACAATTAAGAGCTCGTTTCGTTCTACTGTAAGTTTTATTGATTCTCATCCAAAAGTTACAATTTTATTAATAACCATACCTTCTTATCAAAACAAAATAAGATAAGAGATCCTATGATTTATCTTTAGCCAAATAGAACAAAAGCTCAAATAATATATGTGTGCTGTATCATTTAATCTAATACGTATGCATGACTAATTAATAATCAAAAAGTCAATTATTTCGCGCTAAAAATTTAATCCAACTCATACTTTGATATTTAAGCATTATTAAATTATTAAACTCTACCCTAATATGCCGATACAGAGACAGCAGGCAGAAACCGCTCTTTGGTTTCGGCTGACTTTGATTAGGCACACTGCCGAGGGGATACCATGAAACTAAAAACTCAATCTTATTTGCTATCTGCGATCATTCTTGTTTCGCTGCTAGCATTGACCGCGACAGGTCTATGGACGTTGCGAGTTGCCAGTAACCTGGATAATAAATCGCGCGTTACCGAGCTCTTTACTAGTACTTACAGTATCTTGAGCGAAATGGAAAAGATGGCGCAAGACGGCACCCTCACGGAAGAGCAGGCTAAAGCTATTGCAACGCGTGTATTGCGAAACAATATCTATAAAGATAACGAATACGTTTATGTTGCTGACGAAAATATGGACTTCATCGCAACGCCACTGGATCCACAACTTCACGGCACCAGTTTCCATGACTTTAAGGATGGAAATGGCGGCAGCGTAGGTAGCATTCTACAAGATGCAGTTGCAAAGAATCCTAACGGCATTGCCGAATACGTATGGACTCAGAAACAAGCAGACGGTTCTATTGAAGAAAAGCTATCCATTGCCGAAAAATCCAAAGTTTGGGGTTGGTATGTAGGTACAGGTATTGGCTTTAATGAAGTCAATGAGAGGTTCTGGTCTACAGCGAAGTGGCAGCTCACACTTTGTATCATCATTGGCGGTGCCATTTTTGCACTCCTTCTTTTTGCAATCCGCCGCATCATTTCACTTCTAGGAGGAGAGCCTCAAGAAGTACGTACCGCGGTTCAAGCCGTAGCAGCTGGTAAAATCCGGGCGAACTTTGAAGAAGAAGCCGAAGAAGGCAGTATTTATCATGCTGTTCAGCAAATGAGTCGATCTTTGGCACAGTTAGTGACCAACCTTGAAGCCTCAATGGTTGCACTGCGAGGTGAATTGTCTGATGTAGAGTCTCGTGCTGGTACAATTGCAGGATTGACAGACACTCAGCAACAATCCACAGAGATGATCGCAACAGCGATGACCGAAATGGCTTCATCTGCTAATAACGTAGCGGAATCTGCACGTGATACGGCAGCGAATACTGATGAGGCAGACAAGCAAAGCCAGGTAACACAGCAGCTTATTCAGAGCACAGTAGGAAACATTGAAGGTCTGGCGACTCAGCTAGGTACCGCAAGCCAAGCCGTCTCGGATCTGGATAACGATGTAAACAATATCGCTAAAGTTCTGGATGTGATCGGTGATATTGCTGAACAAACCAACCTACTCGCACTTAACGCAGCTATCGAAGCAGCTCGAGCAGGTGAACAAGGTCGTGGCTTTGCGGTTGTAGCGGACGAAGTACGTAACCTTGCAGGAAGAACTCAAGGCAGTACTAAAGAGATCCAACAAATGATCTCCAACCTGCAGGAAGGCTCTCGAAACGCCATTAATACGATGGAAGTGTGTGCTGAAACCAGCCAAAACACCGTTGTTGAATCTCGCAACGCTTCAGAAGCTTTGCAGCACATTGTTGAAGCACTAGAGTCCATCACCTCAATGAGCCACCAAATCGCGACGGCAGCGGCTGAGCAAACTCAAGTGGGTGACGACATTTCTAAACGCATCAACATGATCGAGGAAAGTGGCAACCAGCTAAGTGGTGTTGTATCTGAGAGTCATAACAGCACTCAGACCCTCTCTTCTCTGTCGAATGAACTCGAAACTTGGGTAAACAAGTTCACCGTTCAAAAGTAGATAACTAGACGATAATAGCAAGGCTAAGAGTGTTTATTACATTCTTAGCCTTTTTTATATCCAATGCGAAGCTTTAGCTGGAAGATTTGATCTGGTTATTCTCACAAGCCAATCCCAAACCACCTTATATTTGATGGCATTTCCATCTCTAATGCCTAAAAACGTGCCACTAAGTACAGAAAAACATCAAACGATAGCTTTTTTACAATTTTATATTGACCTCTAAGCCGAAAAGCCTTTTAATACACCCCGTCGCCCGGATAGCTCAGTCGGTAGAGCAGAGGATTGAAAATCCTCGTGTCGGTGGTTCGATTCCGCCTCCGGGCACCACAATTTAGATTGTTGGTGCTTAGCACGAACAAACAATGAATAAAGTGTGCCGACTTAGCTCAGTAGGTAGAGCAACTGACTTGTAATCAGTAGGTCACCAGTTCGATTCCGGTAGTCGGCACCATTTATTGTTCCCCCTTAGTTCAGTTGGTAGAACGGCGGACTGTTAATCCGTATGTCGCAGGTTCGAGTCCCGCAGGGGGAGCCACTTTTAGAATTCAGATGCTAATCTGGATTTATCGGAGCCGACTTAGCTCAGTAGGTAGAGCAACTGACTTGTAATCAGTAGGTCACCAGTTCGATTCCGGTAGTCGGCACCACTCTTGATAGAGTCTAAAAAATCAATTCCCCCTTAGTTCAGTTGGTAGAACGGCGGACTGTTAATCCGTATGTCGCAGGTTCGAGTCCCGCAGGGGGAGCCACATTCAAGAAGCCAAGTCGAAAGACTTGGCTTTTTTCGTTCTATTCAGAAAAACCTGCCATTTTACTTCTTTCACTTACCACAAATTCATTATATATTTCATCAGGCGTTACCTGCGCCACCTACTCGCGGAAAGAGTTATACTCAAGGTCTTACAACATTACCCTTATGGGAAAGCCACAATTCGGTTTTACCTTCTCTTCTGATAAGCGAGTACAGAAGCTATGAGACGGTGAATATATGAATCCTTTTTCTCTAAACCTTACCTATCTAAAGAAACAAGCCAAAACTCGCCTGAAAGCAATTAAAGCCGGGTCTAGTGTCGACCTCGAATGGCTACATGAAAATCATCTATCTCAGTCGATAACTCAAGAAAGCGTAAAGCTTGCGGATGTACAGCTCGCTATGGCTCGAGAGTTAGGGCTTTCTAGCTGGAATAAGCTCAAACATCATGTAACTCAACTAGAAAGCAACAGAAGCTTATCTGGAGAGCCTTTACCTTCATTAGACAGCGATATAAGCACTCTCCATGTTCGTTGTGGTCATGATATTCAAAACACTTTGGAAGAATCTGGGTTCTCAGGAGACTTCCTTCCTTATACAGATCCATTCTGTGTTGGACCGCTAACTGATAATGAAGAATACTTCCTGACCCTACGAGCCCAGTATGTCTGTAATAATCTGATATCTGAAATGAGTGAGTTGGATAAGTCGGTTGAACAAGTAAAGGATGAAGAAACAAAAAACACTGAACAACTTCAAAGTGCGAAGTATCGAAGAGTCGTTACTTGGGTCGAACATGATAACTACGATCAATTAATGTTGATTCGTGTGCTTAGCTTGCTGTCGTACCAGAATCTTACAAAAATTGAGATCATCGAAACCGATAAGTTTCCAGGAAGCGAACGTTTCATAGGGCTTGGTCAACTTCCTCCTGAAGCATTACGTACCTTATGGGAAACACGAAAAGAGCTGACCATAGAGCACATCTCTGCAGCAAAGAAGATATGGCTGGCTTTTTGCTCATCCACCCCAATTCAACTTGTAACAATATACAATGACCTAGATGAATCATTATTTCCAAACATCAAACCGGTCATATTTAGGCACTTACAAGAGCTTCCTCAGACTGATTCTAAGCTTGGTTTGACTCAATCCATTGCCATGCAAATACTCAAACAGAACAACAACGCTCTGGGCTTTAAAGCGCTTTTCAGGCAATACATGAAACAGGAGCCACTGGTTTACCTAGGTGATGTCATGTTTTGGGCAGTTATCAAGCCTCTAAGCTTTGGTGTAGAGCCAATACTTACTATTAAGGGAGTTGAATCAAACGACTGGCAAAACGCAACGATTGAGTTAATAGATGCCAATTTCGAATCAGTATCTGCCGTCGAAGAAAAATGGATAGGTGGAATTCAGATAACTCAAGACAACTACTGGAGCTGGGATCATCAAGATCTTTCCACATTATCTTTGAGTAGGCACTCATAACTCTCAATTAAGTGGTGAGTGTTAATTCACTCACCTACTATAGAACAGGGCTAGAGAAGCTTTCGATTGCAATCTACCTATTTTGAATTTAGAGCTAATTCTATACTCGTACCTAGTGCCAAAAATACTCAGGTAACGATACTCTTAAAGAAAGCATCGCAGTAAACGTCTTGTAAGTAATAGAAGTTCGAGTTACTTAATAAGATGATGTAATCCCCTTACTTCTCCTTTTTCCTACGTAAATATACCTTTCGGTTAGACTTCCTTAAATAAAGGATAACTAGGCTAGTATTGATCAACAGATCGTATATATCAGTTTCTAACTCGGCATATCTACTGAGGTCTTTCATATAAAGACTCTCTTTACCAAGCCGAATACCTAGCACAAACCTACGGTGAGACTGCCCTAGAAAGCGAAAAGTACGTCTTAGAGAAAAGATGCCAACCTCTATTCGTACATCTATTAGCTGATACTACCGAGGCTTTGTAAAATAAGGGACATGGAATCTAAGGACGTATGGCTGGATGAGGGTTCAAGTGGGGTTCATTCGCCTATTGGGGGAATTAAATGGTAAATACGAAAAAGCCCTAGCATTGCTGCTAGGGCTTCATCTGAATAAATGGCGGAGTGGACGGGACTCGAACCCGCGACCCCCGGCGTGACAGGCCGGTATTCTAACCAACTGAACTACCACTCCGCAGTGGAATACCCGCTTATCACAAGCAGATGTTCAAATGT
>NZ_AFWJ01000009.1 GCF_000222685.1 Vibrio nigripulchritudo ATCC 27043
AGAAAATTCCGGATCTGAACTCCAGGCAGGTTTTTGTTTGTGGACCTAATGGTTTTATGGCGCAAACCAAGAGCCTGTTGTTCAAGATGGGGTTGGACGAGAGCTTATATCATCAGGAAGCGTTTGGAGTTGCAAAACCCAATGCCATTGAAGAAAAAAGCATTCAGATCACCGTTAATGGTCAGTCGTTTACAGGCACCAATCAAAAACCGCTATTAATGCAAGCGGAAGATGCAGGGATTAATATTGCGAATAGCTGTCGAGCGGGTTTGTGTGGAGCTTGCCGGGTAAAAGTGGTGAGTGGCGAGTTTGAAACGCCGGATGTGCCTGCCATTATGCCTGGAGACAAAGAAGACGGCATTGTCCTTGCCTGTTGCAGTACACCACTGGGTGATGTTGAAGTTGATTCGAATTAAACATAGCAACCCAAAATGAAAACAGAGAGCTTAAGGCTCTCTGTTTTGCGTTTAAATCACCTCTAAAGTAAGAGGAAGGATCTTAATCGTATATGGTTGGGATAGGCTGACGCTTGTGTTGCGTTGCTTTGTAGATTGCAATCAATTTATTTTTCACTTCGTCTGAAACAGGCTTCCCTTCCAGGAAGTCATCGATTTGGTCGTAGGTGAGGTTTAACGCATCTTCATCGGCTTTCTGCGGATCAAGTTCTTCCAAATCCGCTGTTGGAGTTTTCTGAACCAGAACTTCTGGTGCTCCAAGTGTATCAGCCAGTTCGCGTACCTGACGTTTACTCAGACCAAACAGAGGAGCGAGGTCACAAGCACCATCACCAAACTTCGTGTAAAAACCTGTGATGTTTTCGGCTGAGTGATCCGTTCCTAACACCAACCCACCAACATAGCCTGCGATCTCATACTGGGCAACCATACGAGCGCGAGCTTTTACGTTACCTTTAACAAAGTCTACCTTGGCGGCATCGGTTGGGATAAGTCCCGTACCCTCTAAGGCTTCATGAGACGCGGCGTGCATACCATCGACACCTTGCTTGATGTTGACAGAGACAGAATGCGTTGGCTGGATAAAGCTAAGAGCCAGTTGCGCTTCATCTTCGTCCTTTTGAACACCATATGGCAGACGAACGGCGATGAACTGATAGTCATTACTGCCGGTTTCTTCGTTAAGCTTGTCTACTGCAAGTTGTGCAAGCTTTCCACAAGTAGAGGAGTCGACACCGCCACTAATACCCAGTACCAAAGATTTGCAGCCAGACTCCATAAGTTTGCGTTTAATAAAATCAACGCGACGCTGAATCTCAAAATGTGGGTCAATAGATGCCAAGACTCGCATTTCGTCACGGATTTGATGTTCCATTATTTTTCCTTTTCATGCAGCAGAGTTAATTCTGTTTTATCATACTCCAATCTTTCCATTATTAAACACTGATTTGAATGAATCGCGCATCTATTCCGGTTAAGAAAACGTGCCCGATTTAATCCTACGACTATGATGAAAATTGCAATATTTGGTAGTGCATTTAATCCACCAACACTTGGGCACAAAAGTGTCATCGAATCACTGACTCATTTTGACAAAGTTTTACTGCTTCCAAGCTACGCTCATGCGTGGGGTAAGGAAATGGCGGACTTCGATTTTCGTTGCCAAATGGTTGAACTGTTTATTTCGGATTTAGCTCAAAATAATCTTGAGCTGTGCTCTGTGGAAGCTGAGATGTATGTCCCCGGAGAGAGTGTTACCACATTCGCTGTGCTGACAAAAATTCAGGAAATCTATCCGGATGCCGATATCACTTTCGTAGTTGGTCCAGATAATTTCTTCCAGTTTTCTAAGTTTTACCGTTCAGAAGAGATCGTTAAAAAGTGGACGGTAATGGCTTGTCCGGAAAAGGTGTCGATCAGAAGTACGCTTATTCGTGAGAAATTAGCTCAAAATGAATCGGTATCAGCTCTAACTACCAGTTCTGTCAATAATTTCTTGCTTAATCACAATTTGTATCAGAAGATATAGCCAGTATTTTTTAGAGGGCTCAAATCGATGACCAAACGTTGTTGCAAATTAGTTTGTATGCTTGGTTTCATTTCGATTCCAGTATTTGCATGCGAATCACTGCAGAACCACGCATCTATTGTGATGGTGGACAAAGAGCAGGACAGTGTGTGTGCGTCAATCGTGAGAGGCTTCGATAATCTTTCTTCAGGCATCTCTGAAGTAACGGATATGATCATCGCTCCTATCAAGCAAGAAGACTATTGGGAAGAATGGTCTCTTCAGTCTGGTAGCGACCCGCTTCTTTCTTCCAGCATTGAAAGCAATCACTTTGGTATTGGTGTCTGGATGCCAGAAGAATATGAAGAGAAGTATGACGATATGACATACTCAGAGCGCCTTGAAGCCACGGGTCTTATGTTCAGTCTGGGGCTAGGTGAGCGGAAGGAAGATGAGCCACGAATGCGAATTGACTACCGCTGGCATAATCAGCAACCTGGCGATGTTATGCTTCAAGTAGAAGTGCCTTTTTAAAGGCACTTTTTGCGTTATACGGCTCGGTAATTTGAAGTGGGCTTATCTACAAACTTTCGCCCATAACTAACATTGCTAGCTGTTCGAACTCTTCTTCTCTTCCTGCAAAAAACTCATCAATAACCAATTCACGCTTGGTTCCCGACAGCATTTTTTTCTTCGCCTCACGCAGACTCAGTACCAGCAACAATTCTTTGCTCAGTTCACTTTCTTCATCCGCGCTCCATTGCGAAATCTGTAAGCTAAGCGGCGACATATCCAGTAAAGGTCGAAGTGAGCGGGATTCATCGCGCACAACCGCAAGCAGGTTTGACTTGTCCTGTTCGGTAACGTTCACAGAAGACAGCTTTTCTAGAATGGCTTTTGAAACCGGAGGCAGGGAAACAAAGCCAGCCTGTGTTGGGAACTTGTCCTGCAACCTCACCGAGAAATCGATCTGCGTAACACGTGAACCAGGGACAAAGGTGACAGAAGTCAGGCAATCAAAGGGCAACCAGATGGCATTGTCCTGCTCGACAGCGTATTCATTCTTCCCTAACTTGACCAATACCAGCCCTGAATCAACATAAATCAGGCTATGCTTAATGCGCTTTTTTCGGGGAGTGGTGACAAGAAATGAATAAACCGTGTTTTGATGCTCTACCGCATAATTCATAAAGGTTTTCCGGATATTTTTACTGGTATGAAGAGTATCTTTTCTTGATGAAAATGCCAATGAAAAGTCTTGGTAATGCTGGTTAAGGTTTTGCAATAAATGAGAATTGGGTGAACTAGGCAGGTGTCCGATTGTCTGTTTGCATGAGACACAAATGTTATAAATGAAGGTTTGGATCAGTAAGTTGTTACAAATAGATGATAATCTGGTCTGACCTTAACCAATAAACGCATTCATTAGCTGCGTACTTCTCTAAGTACGCGTAGAATATGCCGGATTTTTAATTGACGTATAGATTAAATGACAACTAAAACCGATCCTTATAAAGAAATTCGTCCTTATAATGATGACGAAATTCCTGCTGCCATTGAACGCCTGATAAACGACGAAGAGTTCATCTCTGCCATTTTAGAACATCGCTTTAGCAACCATGCTCCTTGGTTTAAGGCTCTGATGAGTCCGATCGTTAAGGTCTATCTGAAGTTTAAATGGGCAAAACTGGATTCGGTTTATGCCATTCAAATGGAAGTGGAAAAGTACCTTCGCAAAACGTTGGAAACCACAACGGATGGTGTGACTTACTCTGGTTTAGAAACACTGGACAAAAACACGCCTTATCTCTTTATCTCTAATCACCGTGATATCGCCATGGATCCTGCGTTGGTTAACTGGGGTTTACACCGCAATCAACACAAAACAGTACGTATTGCTATTGGTGATAACCTGCTTAAAAAGCCTTGTGCTACAGAGCTTATGAAGCTGAACAAAAGCTTTATTGTTAACCGCAGCGCAAAAGCGCCTCGTGAAATGATGAAAGCACTGGGTCAGTTGTCTTCCTATATCAAGCATTCACTGGATACGGATAACTCTATCTGGATTGCTCAGAAAGAAGGGCGTGCCAAAGATGGGAATGACAAAACCGATCCTGCGATTTTGAAAATGCTTCATGTGGAAGGGCGTAAACAAAAAATGCCTTTTGCAGACTACGTTAAAACGCTAAAAATCGTACCTGTTGCTATTTCATACGAAAACGACCCTTGTGATATCGCTAAAGCGAAAGAGCTTTACGCCAAGGCAGAAGAGGGCACTTATGAGAAAAGCGAGTTTGAAGATATCGAAAGTATCATTCAGGGTATTGTGGGTTACAAAGGACGTGTTCACGTTAGCTTCGGCGAAGTGATTGAAGATGACTTTGAAACGCCTGAAGCATTGGCGCAAGAGATCGACGATCAAATTCACTCTATCTATAAGCTTTTCCCTATCAACTACTACGCCGCCGAGACTGGCGAGCAGTCGGACGACAAAGCAAAAGAGTCGCTAGAAAGTAAGTTGAGAGAGCTACCCGAAGGTGCGCATGAGTTTCTGAAGCAAATGTACGCCAATCCGGTGGCAAATCAGTCTTAAATAAAAGGAGTGCATAGCACTCCTTTTTAGTTCTTGTTGATTACCTCGCTACAGCGCCACCAAGCTTGAGATCTTTTGGCCAATAGGTAATGTGGTTACCACCCAAGTAAATGTTTCCATCAACCGTTAGCTCGTCTGGGAGCTTGGTGATTTTGGAGCCTCCAATATAAAGGTCGCCTTCTACAGTGAGTGGCTGAGGCAGCTCTTCTAGCGGTGTGCGGATAACGCTCAAATCCCCAGTGACGATAAGCCCTGGTGGTAAATTCTCAAGGGGGGTATCGGTAAAGTTAAGATAGCCTCCTACCTTTACGCCTGCGTTCCACTTTTTAATTTGGGAGCCAAGGAAATTCCCATAGCCTTTAATTTGGGTTCCTTTAGCGATAAAGGATAGTTGACTGTTGGACGCGTCTAAACTTCCGCCAATTTCTAAACCCTTAGGTAACTTTTCGATCTGTGTTTTCGCAATGTTTAAATTACCTTTCACTTTCATTCCATCCGGCAGGGAAGTGTAGTGGGTATTGCGAAGATGAACGTTGCCATAGTTATCTATGTGGTTAAGGATTTTATACTGGTCGAGTGGTTTTGCCTGTGCCCCAATTGCCAGAAGAACACCCGCCAAAATAATACCAATACGCATGCTTTGATCCTTTGCCAGAAGTTATGTGACCTTGCTTTGATAGTAAGCTTACATCAAGGATAAGTATAGGATTTTGAACTATAACCTATACTCAGGCTTCCTAAAGATACAGGATTCAGAGCTCTATCTTCTGTTTCAGTTTAAGCTTCTCTACTTCGAAATCAGAAGCCCCTTGAGGTAGCCTGAGTATATAGTTCTTGAAGTCATCATTAGCTTGAGGATAAAGATGCGAAATTTTGTTCTGGTCGTGCTTTTGGTTATATCTGGAGTAGCACACGCGAAATCTGTCTCTACGCCCAAATCTCCAGTTGTTATTACAGATGGTAAATTGTTCGAGAGACTTTGTTATTACGAGGACAAGGCATACACCTTAGGATCAGTCATTAAGGTGGGGGAGATTTATCTGATCTGTCAGAAAGAGCAGGAGTTCGAACTCAACGGTGATCTGAGATGGTTACAATTGGATCAAGGTGGCTAACCTTAGGTTAGCCACTCAAAAAACTCAACGGGCTAGCGAGCGAGTTTTTAGTTCAAAGATCAGCTTTTCTGCGCTGCATGTGAATTTAAATCTGACTTGTAAACCTGATTCTCCTTCCAACTTCTGAGTTTCATGCTGGACTTCGTCAGAAACCGTTTTCGCTAGTTCGACATACTTATTCAGCTCAGCGTCAAGCTGTGAGTCCTCGGCACCATAAAGGGTAACCTGAGCCACATCATCACCCTCTTTAATGATAAAGCCCATCTCGGCACTGCAACCGCATGCTTCACACACCTGGTTTTCTTGTACTTCAGTTGTCATAACGTATCCTCTTACAAAATATAAGGACATGTTACTCTTCTGTGTAAATGAAAACCACAGAATTTCAGCCTGTTGGAAACATTTTTTTACAATGAATAAAGGGTTGGAATAGTGTTTTGTAACGATATATTCATGGTGTTTATGTGATGCCTGTCACGCAAAAGTGAACGCGATTCAGGCTTTTTCGCGTCCTAAAATATGGCCGTATTGCCCAATTGAGTAATTTGTAAGAATATTTGGGAAATCGGAATCATTTGCGAAACGAATGTTTTAAATAAACCAAGTTTTACCGGTATAGAGTCGATCAAATGGGCGGAGTCTTAGAGATTTCGCCCCATTTAGATTTACTCCTAGCAAATCACAAATTTCGTGAATACTTGCTTATATATTCCTCAATCTGTTGAGATTTTTAAAATATCGAACATAATACTATAAGTCATTCTGACCTCGGTTGGGGTGTACTTAAACATATAAAATAGAAGAGCCTTAACATGCCAAAGCGTAGTAAAGAAGATACTGAGATTACCATTCAGAAAATTATGGATGCAGTTGTAGACCAGCTAATTACGTTGGGATACGACAAAATGTCTTACACCACTTTGAGTCAACAAACAGGCGTCTCTCGTACAGGTATCAGTCACCATTTCCCTAAGAAAACGGATTTTACAGCAGCATTAGATGGTCGCATTTTTAAAATGTTTGTGGCACATCTGGTACTGGATGAAGGGATTGAGAGCTTTAAATCAAGCTGGGTTAAAGCCCTTGATAACGCAGAGTTTTTAGCAATTCTACGTTTACTTTTCCACCATATCGTGACGTCGGAGAATGCGCACGAATTCGCTCGAGCTGGAATTGAGCGTCTATATAAAATGGTAGAAGACAACTACGGTGATTCTACTCGCGAGGATCTGGATGTGTTGTTTGGAAAAAGCTTAGTCCGTATGGCAGGCTAATCCGAGTCTTAATCCTTTATAAAGAAACCCAGCCAAATGGCTGGGTTTCTTTTTCTTACTTCAAAAGCTTACATGGCTGCCCGGAAGATTGAAGAGATCTCGTCATGAGTCGCTTGCTTTGGATTGGTGAGTCCACAAGCGTCTTTTAGTGCATTTTCTGCTAATACCGGGATGTCATCAGCTCTAGCTCCGAGCGCTTCGAGCCCGGCAGGTATACCAACATCCTTTGACAGGGCTCTGATGGCTTCAAGGGCTGCTTCAGCACCCTGTTCGTCTGTCATCTGTGTTACTTCAACCCCCATTGCTGCAGCGACATCCTTCAGACGACCAGGGCATACTTGCGCATTGTATTTTTGAACGTGTGGCAGAAGCACTGCGTTACATACACCATGCGGAAGGTCGTAGAAACCGCCCAACTGGTGTGCCATTGCATGAACGTAACCCAGTGAAGCATTATTGAATGCCATGCCAGCCATAAACTGTGCGTATGCCATTTGTTCACGCGCTTCGATATCTTCACCGTTACTCACTGCCGTTCTTAAATGCGCCTGAATGAGCTCAATGGCTTTGATTGCGACAGCATCGGTAATCGGAGTCGCCGCCGTGGATACGTATGCTTCAATAGCGTGAGTCAGCGCGTCCATACCTGTTGCGGCGGTGAGCGAGGAAGGTTTCGCTAGCATTAGCTCAGGATCGTTGACGGAAATCAGCGGGGTAGTGTGCTTGTCTACGATAGCCATTTTGATGTGTCTTTCTTCATCTGTAATGATGCAGAAGCGTGTCATCTCCGAAGCAGTACCCGCCGTAGTGTTAATGGCAATTAAAGGCAACTGAGGCTTGGCTGACTGATCAACACCTTCATAATCGGCAATCTTGCCTCCGTTTGCAGCGACTAATGCGATACCTTTAGCACAGTCGTGTGGTGAACCTCCGCCCAGAGAGATAACAAAGTCACAATCATTTTCGGTCAGTAGCTCTAAGCCTAGCTCTACGTTTCCAATTGTAGGGTTTGGCTGTGTACCGTCGAATACAACGGTTTCTACCGCTCTGTCTGCCAGCAGATCTTGCACCTGCTTGACCACGCCAATTTGGTTCAGAACTTTATCCGTTACAATCAAACCTTTTTTGAAACCTTGGGATTGAATACTATCTGCGGCGTCATTCAAGCAGCCTGCGCCCATTAGGTTTACGGTAGGGATAAAAAATGCACTCGTCATTTCAGAGTCTCCATTATTGTTATATACATTGCTTTGTGTGCTCCCTTAAATAGGGAGTTGTAGTTGGTATGACTCTACTTTGCTTATGAAACAGGTTGGATTTGTTGATCTAGAGCAACGAATGACGGCAATTGAAATAGATTTCAAATTTATGTGAATTAGCGCATATTTGTGTTGGGGAGAAGGCAATAAAAAAGCCAGTATAAAACCGGCTTTTGTTAATAAAAGTGTCTGTAGCTTTTGCTAAGCGGTGCTTACAGATTCTTCAAGTTGTTTCGCTCCGCGTAGCATCGCCTGAACCAGCTCGGTCGCGTCAAACTTGGTCAGGGCCTCATGCGCACCAACCTGATGTGCTCTGTCTACACAAATTTCACTCGAGAGCGACGTATGAAGAATTCGATATGAGTTACTTAATGTCGTGTCGTTCTGAATTTCAAATGCCAGCTCATAGCCATCCAGCCCTGGCATTTCGATATCGCTGACCAGAATATTAACGGGTTTGTGGTTATTTGCATCGTTCTTCATCAGCTCAAGTGCATCCGCCCCGTTTTTGCATACCTGATAAGGAATGTTAATGCTGTCCAATGCATCTGAAAGCTGTTTTCGAGCGATACTTGAGTCATCCACCAACAATATACTAAGTGGTTTCAACCGCTCGCGTTCGACGTCTGTCAAAATAGGAATACGCTGACTGTCGTGCTCTGGGTATATTTTCGATAGCAGCAACTCTACATCCAGCATTTGAACAATTTTGTCTTCGTGTCGGGTAATGCCAGTTACAAAGACGTTGTCTCCGACCGTGTCTGGAGCCGATTCAATAGAACGCCAGTCGCACTCGATGATCTTTTCAATATCACGAACCATGAACGCCACAATAGTACGCAGGCAGTCGGTTACGATAAGGTAACTGTTTTCGTATTCTTCCGGTGCAATTGGTCTGAACCCAATGGCTGCAGCCATATCGATAACAGGCACTGTAAGATCACGAATAGGGATAGTACCAACCACATGAGGATGAGAATAAGGGATTTGCGTGGTAGGCGCATAAGGGACGATTTCCCGAACTTTAAGTGTGCCGATGGCAAAGCTCTGCTGAAGCGTCAATTTGAACATCAGCATTCCTTGAGACTGATTGGCTTTGCTTTTCATAAATGATTCCGGGTAGGTAAACTCACTTACATTTTACAATTAAACTTGGCATTTGGCTTCGGTTTAGATCAATTTAAGTGCGTCTATTTGTTTCTTTTACGGCTCATACGGTGTTTGTTGTCGTATGTTATTGAATTTTAGATTGTTTGCTTTCTAGCAAGACAAGACATGAAGTTGGGCTGGCTTTCGGTTACAATCCGAGCCTTTCAAAACACTGAGACATTCCTATGGCAAGAACCGCAGCAGCATTACACATTTTGGTGAAACACAAAGACAAAGCCGACGACATTCTCGCACAGCTCAAGAAAGGTGCGAAGTTTCAGGCACTAGCCAAAAAATACTCGACTTGCCCATCAGGTAAAAAAGGTGGAGATCTTGGTGAATTTAAAAAAGGTCAGATGGTGCCTCAGTTCGACAAAGCGGTATTCACTGGAGAAATTCTGAAACCTTTTATTGTGAAAACGAAATTTGGCTGGCACGTAGTGAAAGTTCTTTACCGTACTTAGCCAAACAAACCTTTCTTTGTAAGAAGTGCTATTGGACGCACTTCTTTGCTCCCTTTTCTCTAAAGCCGTGAGAATTCAACATCTGAACTTAACAACCTTTGAATTTGTTAAGTTCAGATGTATGAGCGTCGTACTTCTCAGCGGTGAAAACTCTTGCTCCCAACCGAAAACCAACTTTTCTTACCCGACAATTATTGCCAAGGCGAAATTCTTATTTTTGGAGCTACCTTCAAGGTACCCAACAAACGTGATCTAATTTTCTGAAGATAGCTTTGGTGTAGACCTTAGACCTTAGACCTTTGGCTATAACGAAGCAAACAACGCCCTACAGTTTTCATTCGGGTTTTCTTTCTAACATGTTTCAAATGTATGGCATTACGCATATACCAAACTGATTCGTAATAAAAACATAGAATCAAGTTCATTCTGAACAAAATAAACCAGAGCTAAATTCCAAAATATAAAGAACCATTCGAAGTAAATACTTATTCAATAGAATTGAATAGGTAGCTCAAGTTCCGTAACAAATGTTTCAATTTTCTTAAAATTGATATGTGGCATGAGGATAAACTTAGATTTACTAAGTTTTAAAGAGATAAGAAATGAAAATTATAGTAGTAACTTTGTTTTTATTCGTAAATTTTGTGAGCTTTAGTAGCAATGCCAATGTAATGAAATCTGGTGACTGGAAATACATTCAATCAGTTAATCTAGACGCGGGATTTAAAGAGACACTCGCTATGTCACTTGAGCGAGATAAAGTATCAGGTTACATAAAAACAGGTATGTCAATACAGCAATTGAAAGATGGATACAGTGTTCGATTCCTAAATCAGAATGTAAGGCTACACAGCTTAGATGACGTAAACGTAGACTACAGTGTCAACGAAAAGGATTTCAAGGCAGTAATGAGTAAGCCATACATCAATGAGGGAGGGCACAAGTATTTCACGCTCTATGAAGAGTTTATTGAAGGGTTTCTAAGAGATATTCAGCATGCCAACAAGTTGTTTATAAGAATCACACATAATGGAGATATTTTCGATTATTGTGTGAGCCTTAAAGGATTGGACTACATATCTAAGCATGTATTATCAATTCCATGACACGAATAAATTAATATGTTTGTTTTTGATGGAAGCATCATTGTGAAATACACTTCTCATTTCATTTTAATACATGTAATTAAGAATCATTCTAATTTAAGGTAATGGCAGGATTTATATTAGATAATGAAACTTGTATCTTATATTAAAATTTTTAATATGCTTAGCTGGGATAGTAGAAATACTATTTCTAAGAAGTAAAAATCGACCAAGCAATTAACTTGGTCGACTTTATTAGCAATTAGTTTGCTTTTGGAGTGAACTTCTGTGTACTACGATCTGCTTCAGCAACAGGTTTGATTTTCTGACCGTTAGCCGTCAAACCACGAACGTAATCGATGAAGGTTTCGGTGTAGAGCTTCAAAGTGTCTTCGTACTTAGACTTGTCAGCCGATATTTCACCAAAGGTTAGGTATCCATCTTTACCACCAGCGATGTAGTTGTTAGTTACAACAACCAGTTCTCTGTCGTCACTTAGCTTAGACCAAGTGCCGTCACCTTTCGCTTTAACTTCGAAATTGTGGACACGCTGACCAGCAGGGCGGTTGAAGTCTACATCATAACGAATACCCGCTGAGTATGGGTATGCACCGTCAGAACCGTCTGCACTGTTATCTACAAACTCTAGGTACGCTTTATCTACCGCTTCGTTCAGTACTTTCTTAACCTGAGCACCAGTCATGGTCAGATTAACCATGGTGTTGTTGAAAGGAAGTACTTTAGTTGCACCAGCGACAGTGAACTTACCCTGAGTGATGTTTGCACGAGCGCCACCGCCGTTCTGAATTGCAACGTCTGCACGCTTTGTTTCAGCCAGGAACGCTTGCGCCACTAGGTCAGCAACTTGAGAACCGTGCTGGATGGTGTGAGTATCACAGCCGTCTGCACCGTTGTGTTTTTGTTGACCAGGAACACGCTCGTAGCAAAGTAGCTCTGTTGACTGAGCGATTTCTTTGTCTTTCAACTCATCCAGTTTCTGGGAGTAAGCAGATAGTGTTTTCTGTGTTGCTGCATCTGGCGTAACCTGAACCAGGTTTGGTTGAGCATTGATGTCTGCAACGATGGCTTCTAGCTCTGCACCAGTCACAGGCTGTCGTTTACCGTTTGAGTCTTTACGCTTAAAGTCTTGACCCATTAGCAGGTGAGGAGTACCAGAACAAGACGCGACTTTGTTGCCATCGAAGGAAACTGTTAGTTCACCTAGGATCTGGCTGTATTGCCAAGCCTGAGCGACACAAACTTGATCGCCGTCTTTGTTAGTTCTTAGTGTCGGGTAAGGCCCTTCGCTCTTAAGACCGACTGCGTCAAAGTCACCAAGCAACGTGTGTGAGTCACCGCCAATGATCACATCAACATCTGTCAGAGCTTCTGCAAGTTGCAAGTCATTTGAGTACTGGTAGTGCGTCAGAAGAACGATTTTAGAAACGTCTTTAGACACTAACTCATCAATGTATTTTTGCGCTGTTTCAACTTCGTTCAAGAACTGAGTCGTTTCATCTGGGTTTGATGAGTTCATCGTCTTGTTAGCGATGTCGATACCAACAATACCGATTTTGTGATCGCCGTATTGTTTGATCGTGTATGGCTTGAAGTAATCATTTGCAGAATTTTGAGCAAGTGGAGAAACACCCTGCTTAGGAATTACGTTTGCTGCAAGAACTTCAGGAGGACAGTTGCCCGCGTTCAACCAGTCAAGGAAGCGCGCAAGACCTGCATCGCCATCATCAAATTCGTGGTTACCAAGTGCGAAAGCATCGAAACACGCGTGGTTCATCAAAGCTGCATCTGCTTCGCCTTTGAACAGCGCGTAGTAAAGGGTACCTGAGATTGCATCACCCGCGTGGAGTTTTAGCACATTCTCATTTGCTTCAGCACGTTGGTTCAGCGCTGTAACCAGTGCCGGGAAACCACCAACTTGTGCATAAGTAGATTGACCTGCTAGCTTGAGCTTTTGACGAGAAGGCTCTAAGTGTGAGTGGTGATCGTTAACGTGTAAGATTGTCAGATCGAATGGAGAAGTATTCGATTTGCTTGTTGCGCATCCTGAAGCAACCACTGCCGACAAGATGGCCAATGCCAATGGGCTAGTTTTCATTTTTCGTCCCTACAATTTGATTATTAGAAGGTTGGCGTTTTCACAGCTCCTCATTATAGGTTTGAAATGAAAATTTTTTTGAACTTACATAGGAATATTGAGAATAACGTCGAAAAATATTATTTGGTTACAATAAAACTGTGAGATTTATCAATAAGAGTAAGTAAAATGTAACCTAAATGTGGTTCTGGCTACTCAAAAATGAGAATCGCTTCCAAGAAAAAAGATCTTCAAAAGACTTCTAACAAGAAAGGTCAGCAACTGGCGATGTTGCCCTGCACATGAGTGAATACAAGGCAAACCGCTTTTCGTTATCCGTAAGCCACTCCAGGTAGCCAGGTCACGATTTGTTGGAAGTTGAATACAATTCCCAGAGCGATAACCTGCAGAATAATAAAGGGTATAACGCCTCGATAAATGTTACCTATAGTGACGCCATCTGGCGCAACTCCCTTCATGTAAAAGAGCGCAAAGCCGACTGGCGGGGTTAAGAATGACGTTTGCAGGCATACTGCGAATAAAACGGTAAACCAGATCAAATCAAACCCAAGTGAAGAGACAACGGGTGCTACCAGTGGTAACACAATTAACGTTATCTCGATCCAGTCCAAAAAGAAGCCCAGTAAAAATACGGCAATCAGAATCGCGATAATAATACCGTTAGGGCTCATATCCAGGTTCGTTAGCGCACCCTCTATTAATTCATCCCCTCCAAGACCCCTTAGCACCAGTGAAAATGCTGTTGCTCCAACAAATAAAGCGAAAATAAAGGCCGTCGTTTTTGTGGTTTCTTCACCGACTTCTTTCAAAACCGTCCGGTTTAATGCACCTTTCGACCAGGCAAGAAGCGTTGCCCCTGCTGCTCCCACACCTGAAGCTTCAGTCGGGGTCGCGATGCCAAAGAAAATCGACCCCAATACCGCCACAATCAAACTGGCAGGAGCAAGCACCGCTTTGAAAACCTGCAAGATTACAAAGATTGATACAGGCTCGGCATTTTCTGCAAGAGGTGCTTTTTGAGGGAAAAGAAGACCCGTTATGGCGATGTAACCGACATAGAGGGCAGCAAGCAGAAGACCGGGGAAAAGCGCACCCAAAAACAGATCGCCCACGGACAACCCAATTCTATCTCCCATCATCACCAGCATAATGCTTGGCGGAATCAAAATTCCCAGTGTTCCCGTCGCGCAAACTGTGCCACAAGCCAAAGACTTGGAATACCCTTGTTTAAGCATTAGGGGGATACCAAGCACAGAAAGAAGCACCACGGCAGCGCCAATAATTCCTGTGGAAGCGGCAAGTAGCAACCCGACAATGGTTACAGTGATTGCCAAGCCACCCCGTACCCGACCAAACAAACGAACGAGATTCGTCATCAGATCCTGTGCTACACCCGATCGATCCAGCATCAGACCCATGTAGATAAACATAGGTAGGGCAACCAGAACCCAATTGTTCATGGTGTCCCAAATACGTGGAATCACAATGGAAACGTATTGCCAGTCTATACCAATCCACGTATCAGCCCATGTATCTAAGCTAAGCGCGATGGCAGAAAATAAAATTGAAACACCACCCAAAATCCAGGCGACCGGAAAGCCTGAAAAAAGAAGAACAATAAAGGAGGCAAACATACCTATCGCTAGAATCTCATTAATTTCCATTCGTCCCTCCCATACGGCTGAACTTTCCGGAAATCAAAGCCGCAATGATTCGAGATAAACGAGAAACCACGGCAAAAGAGAGAAACACAAAGCCAACCAAGAGTATCGACTTGATGAACCAGCGATAAGGCAAACCACCAGGGGCGGCTGAAACTTCACTCAGTTGCCAGGAATAGGCGATAAACGGAATCGAGTAGTAGACAACCACAAACACAAACGGAGCAAGCAAAGTCAGGATGCCGACAAGCTCAATCCAGCATTTGGTTTTTATCGAGAAGTTATCGTAAAGAATGTCCACGCGTACGTGGGAATCGGTGATGAAACAGTAGCTCAAACCAATGAGCCAGCCTGCAGAATACAGATGCCATTGAAGCTCTTCAAATTCCACCCGACCTTCACCTATCAGGTAGCGCATAAGTACGTTAAAAACGATGATGGACATCAGTAATGGCCAGATCCAAATCATGCCGTCGTTCACTCGGTTAATGATTTTGTCCAGCAAAGAAGACAAGGCAGTATCTGGTAGGTGGTTGAGAAGTGCCTTGTTATTGGAATCTGGCAGTAATACAGAGCTCATGTACAGCTTCCTCCGTAAAAAACTGGCGCCAAAACAAGGCGCCATAAATTGTGACTATTCGCAAATCCTAATATTTGTTTGGCAGGTAAGCTCGGGACTTCCATACCTTATATTCCTCGGCAAAGGCTTGCTGAGATTGGTAGATTTCTTTGAAGTCAGCGTCTTTCGCGGAAATTTCGCTCATGACTTCGTCGGTCAAAGATTTCAGCTGATCCAAAACATCGTCAGGCAATTGTCTTGCTGTTACATTCTTGGCTTCAAAACCATTGATGACTGAACCCTGAAGTGCTTCGCCACGCGTCAGAGCGCGGAAAGTGCCCGCAGTACACGCCATGTCGATCATCGCTCTCTGACCATCGGTTAGTGATTTCCAAGTGTCGGTATTTACAACGAGGTGAGACGCAGTAAAGGTCTGATGCCATCCTGGGAAGTAGTTGTTCTTGGCAATTTTATCGAAGCCCATCATTTGGTCGATTGCTGGCATCGAGAACTCACTGGCGTCTATCGCGCCTTTTTCCAGTGCGGGGAAAATTTCTCCGCCCGGAAGAACGGTGACAGAAGCTCCTGCTTTTTGCATGACTTTGCCTCCGAGACCAGCAAAGCGAATTTTCAAACCTTCGATGTCTTTAAGGCTTTTTAGCTCCTTCTTAAACCATCCCGCCGTTTCAGGACCAATAACCGAACACAAAACAGGGTGGATGTTGTGTTTTGCATAGAGCTTTTCTGCGAGTTTTTTGCCTTCTCCGTCATACCACCAGGACGCATATGCCCATGGCTCCATTCCAAATGGAACAGCAGCAAACAAAGCCGCGGCGGGAATTTTGCCCTGATCGTAACCGAGCCAAGTGTAGCCAGCGTTAAGCTGCTTATTTTTCACCGCTTCCGTTATCCCGAATGGCGGAACCAGTTTTCCCGGTTCATAGATCTTGAACTGAATGTTGCCATTACTTGCTTCTTTGATTTGTTCTGAAACGTATTTGATTGGGTCACCAAGTGCTGGCAAATGAGTACCGAATACCGCTTGTACTTTCCACCGAACTTTTTCATTTGCCGATGCAGGCAAACTGATCTGTGTTGAAGCAGAAATGGCAACGGCAATTGCGATATTGAGGCGTTGCTTTTTTGATTTAAGAGTAAGAGTTTTCATAGTAAACACCTTTTTTATTAGGGGCAGATGTGGCTACCCCATAAATTAATAAGAGACGACTATTGGCGTGTAAGCTAAAGCCCCAGATCTGCCAGAAGGCTTGGTAACGAATTAATGGCGAAGTTGGTTTGCCAGAAAAGAATGTCTAGCGTGTCGTCTGTCCAATCGACATAAAACATCGCAGTGAAACCGTTGATGTCGTTGTCTATGGAGGTGTAGTCGCTCGTATTTACTCGATAGATTGGCTGAGATAAGAACATCAGCTCCTCTTTGAGAGGTGTTGTAAAGTGACGGGTTAATCCGTTGTTTACTATAAACAGAGGTGTAAATCGATCTGCCGATAAATAATGGATATCACCGTATTGCTTGGATGTCGGACCCAAGGTATCGGCATCTTGCTGGTAGTCGAGATCGGAAACAAATTCTCCCTCTAAATTGTAATTGGTAATTTGGCTCGCATTGGTGTTCCACTGGTTAGAAGGTTTACCTTGATTGCTATGGACGAGCTTAATTTCTTCCAGCACGGCATTTGCCAAACCAGCAGCATCAAATGCGGTTGCAGGATCACCCGTTGTTATTGCAGCCGCAGTGGCTAAGCCTCCGCCTAAACTGTGTCCGGTATAGTGAATCTGATAGCCTGAATATCGGTTCTTAATGTCTTGCGATTTTTCAATCGCCATCGCGTACTGTGCTGGCACCATGTCCTGAACCATAATGCCGTTGGTTACCCAGTCTGATGTACCCAGTTCACTACCACGAAATGCGACAACCACCTTATTTGATTTGGTGTAGATACCCGCGTAAAAGCCCGAATCGTAATCAACCACGTTTTCAACTCGATTCCAGCCTTGTGGAGCACCATTGGTGGTGTGTACAACTTCGGCAAATTCCAGATATTTCAACGCATCAGCAGATTGATTGATAGAAGGTGGCTGATGAGTTTTGTAGGTCGTACCCGTAGAGTTTGCGGTGTTGGTGTAGTTTGGAACCAGTACGGCTTCAATATAAGCGCCGACACCGTTGGCTTCATCTGTGGTTAAGGCGAAACTTTGAGTCGAAGCGAGACCCAGACAAATCGTTCCCGCAAGCGTGTATTTCAGTTTCATGCTCATTTCCTTAAGTCTTATCGTTGTATCCATTCAGTGATATTCATTCCATTGTAGGTAGGTAATGGCGTTCATTAGAATATCCTTTTTATTATATTGAGACCAAAAGTCTCAATATAACGATAGGCTAGTGTGTTTATGGCTCAGGTTCAATACGATTTTGGTCACGTATTCCTGATGAACTAACAAGTAGATGTGGTATGTTTTGGCGATTTATTGAGCTTAATGTCAGAAAAATAAAGAGATTTGGACTCGAGGAAAGGGAAGGATGAT
>NZ_AFWJ01000008.1 GCF_000222685.1 Vibrio nigripulchritudo ATCC 27043
ATCCCGATTCGCCTGCACATCAGAAAATTTCAGGCTGTCCGTGTGCCAGTGGTGATTGTTGATCACTTCATCATGAAACACCGTTTGGTATAGCGGCACTCGATATTGAGGGTCAAACAACAGCGATTTGAACGGCGCTTTCAGCTTAGCAGTTTTAAAGAAAAACTCGGGCTTATGATCGGGATACCATCGACCCAGATAATACGGAGACTGTCGGTTTCTGTGCATGTCTTGGTCGCGCCAGCCAAAACCTATGGATTCCAACCCATGAGCAAAGGCGACACCTTGAGTGGTTAAGCTGTTACCACTTTCTGATCCCAGCACAACATTTTGGTCAGAAATCCACGTCATTCTCCGGTTAAAGCTGTTTAGCATTTTAGTTTCGCTGGTGTTGTCTCGGTAGTCTTCTCGCGCCATTGCGGTGGCATCCACATCCAGAAACAGGCTATTGAAGCGCCCAAACTTGATAATGTCAGCGATACGTTTCTGAACATATTCCAGATGGCAATTCGGGTTCAGGTAATACCCGTTGTTTCGGAAGCCTTTTTTCTTATCACCGTTTGCCAGTTCAATCGCGCATTCTTTTCTCATCTCATTAGGAAGCAAAGCGGTTAGCCAGCCGTCGTTTACCCCAGCAGGAATCGCCGTATTGTAGGAATCATAGGTTCCAACTAAATAGCCAGCGTGTTTGGCTTGCTCAACAATCTGTGGCTGATAAAAGGCAGGCATCCAGTTATCAAACCCTAACCAAAGTTTATTGAGCACAGCGTTTCGGAAGATTGTCAGCATATCGTCCGACAACGCTTGCCCCCATTTTTCGGGTGAAATCAGGTAACGCGCTGCGTTTGTCTTCAGCCAAGCCTTCGTCTGCTGAGCAGCCTGATATTGGCGCTCAATGGTGTTGTCTACCAGTGTCGGGAAAGGCGTATCAAATCTCTTTTTTAAAGAAGTATCCAAGGCATTCAAAAGTAACTGTTTGTGGTATTGGCTGAACCAGTCTTTACCCTGCTTGAGCGAGGACAGGGCTTTAACATCGCCCTTGGAAATCTCAAGCCCAGATTGCGTTAAATACCACTTTCTCAAGCCCCACCAATCGGTCACGTCTTCCACACTCAATAATCCAGTCCCAAACAGATAGACATGGCTTGCACCAATCAATTTCGCGATGTCTGGGTTACGCTTTTTCTTTTCAATTAAAGGCTCTGCCATGCCATTATCTAGGCGCCATTGTCTGTATTGTTTAGCGCCATCCAACGGATTTTCGCCCAGAGTGATTTGGATTCTGAACGAGGCAGGCTGGCTGAGAACGGTAAACTGGTGCGAAGCACTCATGTCCAAACGTGGGGTGGCATTGGAAAACTCTAGCCGATTGTTGGTTGGCGTGACGAGTTGATAGCTCACAAATTGCTTGCCCTGCTGCACTGTCCAGAATGGCATTTTGAGGTCTTGTGTGGTGTTCGAGCCCGAATAGCTGTTGGTCAGAAACTTTGCCCAAGTTTTATTTTGAATAGGTACTCTCATTCCTTCGCTGAAAGGCAGAAACAAGGTATCGCTTTGCTTTTCAGGCAGGTTGAACCATTCCAGTGAAGTGGGTTGATTACGCTTAATGGGCTTGAGGTGCGATGCGGAAAACTCGAAAGCCAAGACGTCATTTTTGAGCTGAGCAGTGACTTCAATACCGCTGGGTTGCAACACCCAACTGGCGGTTTGGTTAACATTCACTTGAACATCTGAAGCGGTCTGCTGTTGCTTGTTAACTTTAATCGCTGGCGAATTTACCTCCAGACCATTCCAGTCAATGTTCAGATTTTCTGGGTGAATAGTGATGTGGTTGCTCTGTTCTTTAAGAGTGATTGGGTTTGCCAATACAGTGGACGCAAGCAATACCAAGGGCGAAACAACCAAAAGGCGAGGGAGTGTGATGAACATAAAGGTCTCTCCAAATTGAATGAGCCTCTATTTCATCGAACGTCTAAGCCCCGATTGTCACCTATTTGTCTCTATTTTCACTTGGCAGGTTCTGGCGTGTATGGAATCGACATTCGGTGAACATAATCGATCGCAATACCATTTTGGTATTCACGCACTTTGACCGACGCACTCAAATATTCAGCACCATTACTTTCATGGTGAGGACTTGGAATGTCAGCAATCTTATCACTGATGGGGATGGCTCGACCAAGCTGCTGGTACTGGCTATCAAACCACTGCCAACTGGAAAAAGCATTAGCGCAATTGCTTGGCGTTTCAGGCATGGTGAGCGCTAACTTTGGCTTAGCTTTATTGCTCAATACCAGCCATGGATTGTCGTTACTTAATGAGATGATTAAAGGGTAAGACACGCTCCCAAGCTCTAGCTGATAAATGCCTGATGGTGGCGTGATGAGCATCTCTTGCGATTCCCGTTCTTGATACCCTTCCTTTGTGAGCAGTTTGCCCTCTATCAATCGTTTTCCATTAGGAGAAATGACGGAAAAAGGGATACTTGTCTTTATCTGTTCTGCGGATACTTTGATTTGGAAGCCAGCAGAAGTCTGCCCCAGTCGGCGAATAAAATGAATCTTAATCGGTTCGAGGACAGGTCTTTCGGAAAGATCTAAGCCGCATCGGGTCTGGTTTAAAATCTCCTGTTTGATTGGTAGCCAATACTGGCTTTCTAGCGCCTGATTGCCTAATGCCAGATGCAATTCTTGCCATGCCCGCTCGGGATGACCTTCGATGAGTGCCTGATAGGTATCTTGCAGTGGCGTATTGGCAAACCACTCAGCGTTGCAGGCAGAAGACGTTAATGCCGCCAGCAGCAATAAATGGGTTTTCATTCAGCCTCCTTTATCAGCCGATAACCGACACCGCGGTGGGTTTCGACGTTCAACACTGGCAGTTTCTGCCTTAATCGCAAAATATGGTTGTCGACAGTGCGGGTACTTGGAAAGGCTTGATACCCCCAAATTTTGTTGAGCAGTTCATCGCGGTGAAATACTCGCCCCTGATTTTGCACCAACAACACAAGTAACTGGAACTCTTTGGGTTTGAGGCTGATTTCCTGCTCATTAAAGAAAGCGAGTCGTTCGGCAAGTTGAATTCGAACACCTGAATATGTCAAAACACTGCCTCCAATTGGGCGCAGTTGAGTCACCACTCGTGCCAGCAATTCTTCATTCGAAAATGGCTTGGTCATGTAATCTTTTGCGCCCGCCATTAGCCCTTCAATTTTTTGGTCTACCTCTATTTTCGCAGTCAGAACTATGACAGGAACGGCTTTGAGCATCAGCCAGTGAGGCAAGTGCTGCAAGCTGTCTCCATCGCTAAGCTGACGATCAAGGATGACCAGATCTGCCTGAAACCACTGCTTTTTCGCTTCGTTTGAGTTTTGTGCCCACAAGCAGTGATAACCATGGGATTGAAAAAAGGAGACCAACCCTTCCCCTAATAGTTTGTCGTCTTCAATCAGCAGTAGGGTGTTCATAAGGTATTTCCAAAATACAACGAGTAGGGCGGCGAAGAATGGTGAGTGTTCCACCGTGTTTTTTCATTAATTGCTCAACAATGCTTAAACCAATGCCCATGTTCTCCTTGGTTTTACGATATTTGAATGTCGCGAACAGGCTTTGTATTGGTGAAGGGAATGTCCCCTCATCGCGTACTTCAATAATGAGTGTGCTCTTGATTTGGGCGAGCACCTGAACTTTTCCTTTGCCGTGTTGTTTGGCGTTTTTAATCAGGTTATCTAAACAGATGGATAGCCAATAAAAGGGCAAAGTGAGCTCGGTGTCTTGTTCAAGTTGGAACGGCACGTCGTGCTTTTCGCAGATATGGCTCAGCCATTCTTCAACTGAAGCGGATTGTGTCGAGCTGGCGGTTTCCTGGCTGAGATACGCGCGGCTATTTTCGGTCAGCTGGGACAAACGCTGAAAATCGGACATCAGTCGCCAAACCGCAGATTGCACATGCTGGGAAAGGTTGTCGTAGTCGTCTCGGAACATTTCTACCGTGAGCCCAAGGCTGGTAATAGGCGTTCGAAGCTCGTGGGTCAGCAGTTGCATCACAAAGCGTTTCTCTCTGTTTTGCTGGCGAATGATATAGCCACTTCTTAGCATCAATAGGCTCAGAATGATAAGCGCACCAATAGCGACCACTTTTATCGCAGACTGATACACCGAGGGGCTGTCGTTAATGCAAAGGTTGCTGTAACGAAGCGCGCATTGGTTGCTTTTCGTCTCTAATGTCAGGTTTAGTTGACTGGCAATGGGCTGCCAAACCACGGATGAGACCGTTTTCCACCCTTGTTCGCTATTGAGCCACAATGTATCGCCTTCCTGCCATGCGCGGTACCCAGACAACAAAGCTTCCCGACCTGATTGCGAAAGAGGAGCCAAAACGTCAAAGAGCGGATGATCAGGATTGGCAAGGGTAAAGAAAGGCGTAAGCTCGGTTTTGGAATGCGGGTAAAGTTCTGGATAACGATCGGCAAAACTACCCCCCGCCGGATGAAGAAGAGTGTGCGACTGAAACCACTCAACATCGAGTATCGTTCCCCGACACAATGCCAGTTCAAATTCGATGGCATCGGCAATCACAGGGTTATCAGAATCAGCAGGCTGACAGCGCTTACGTACAGTCGAGACCAGCGCCAATTCCTGCCAACTAAACGCATCAAAATCCGGATATTGCGCCTCTTCCAATAACAATGAGTTGGGATAATGATTTAAAGACTGCTGAGACACCACCAAAGACGCATTTTGCCAGGCTTGCTGATAGAAGTTCTGCCATTTGTCTTGAATACCTTCAGCCCACGAAGAAGTCGATAGGCAAAGCGCAGCAGTGAAAATCAAATGGCGGTATGGCATTAAAAATGTCTCAAAGAAAAGGCTAATCCAAATTCTAGAGCGATTTTCCTTTTGTTTGTAACCTATATGTCAACAATGACTGCTTTTTTGTTCATGCCTTTGTCTTTTGCAAATGGATAGAAAATGCTCTTTTAAATTTGATATGCGCTTCAAAAAATCATATTTAATAGAGGGTTAGAGCTAACACGTTATACCATCGAATTCATATTTTCTTAATGAATTCAGAGGAATTGATGGACCTATATGTGGAGTTATTGAAGCAGGGAGATTATTTAATCGTTGCTACAGTGCTTGCCTTATCTGCGGTGTTTAACTTTCCCAAGATTGCTGATTTCTTCAAGTCGAGCAGAAAACAACGCAGCGTATCCATTTCAAATGCTATTGCTGATCCTGAAGTGGCTCCTGAACTTAAAGCGCATTTCCAAAATGAGCTGAACATTGAGCACTTCAGAAATATTCACGGGGTCAAACTTGGTCTTCCAATGCTGAAAGCCGCATTAATTTTGAATGAGAGAGTAGGTGAAATGGTTTCATTTCGACATGTATTGAAAACCGTTAAGTTGCTACCGGATATAAGCGGAATTGCATCTCTTTCATACCGCGTTAAATTGTCTCGTATGGACAATTTTATGTGTTTGTACAATCTGTTGTTTGGAGCACCCATTGTTATTTTTGGATTCGTCGCTTTCTTATTTTCTTTGTATTCAGTTGCGGTGAGTTTCAATCCAGAATTGCTGATAACAGGTACAGCGTGTTTGCTAATGGGTGGGTATATGTTCAATGAAGGTGCAGTATGGGCATCGGTGAAACATGTAAACAAAGCACTCGAAGCATTCGAGGAAAAATCAGCGCAACCAGATCAATAAGCCACTCCATATGAGAGTGGCTATGGAAGACGCCCTCAAATATTTAGTGTTTTGAAATATTTAATGTCCGGCGCAGAAGCCAGAAAGGATTGAAGCTGGTCTAACACCCCATTCTCTGAAATAAAGGCGATGTAGGATTGATGATGTTCCACACTTGCCCACTCTTCATCTAGCAGCATTTCGCCAGATGCGTCATCGAACAACACAGTGACTTTTCTGTTGCCTTTAAACCCTCGAACATTGGGTAAGTTTGCCTCTAAAAATGGGCTTAGTTCCGCAAACTGGTTGGCTTTTACCTGGCAGTTCAAAGTGACACGAATACTCATAGTGTTTTCCTCATGGATGGTAAGTTGAGGAAAATTTTATGGGTTCTGTTGGTGGTCACTACTTACAAACTGCCAAAAATACCGAAAGTCGGTCACTGCTCGCTATCTATTTTCTTGGGTGTGATCCCGTAGCGCTTTTTAAAGGCTTTGATAAAGTTAGACACATTCAAATACCCGACATCCATTGCCACATCGGTAACACTCAGGCGTTGAGTTTCCAGCAAGGTTTTGGCGTGAGAGAGCCTTTTATCACGTAGCCATTTTTGAGGGGTGGTGCCATACGCCATCTTAAAGTCGCGATTAAAAGTAGACAGGCTTCTGCCAGAGAGATTAGCTAGATCTGCAACCTTCAGTTTGAGAACGTCTTGATTGTCGAGCAGCCGATGCAGATTACGTTTAGGCGAGTCCGTGTTGCTCGTAGACAGCAGTGACGTTAATGTGCCACTTCCGTCTTTCCACTCAATAAGGTGCAACAGTTCCTGAAGCTTTAGCTGAATATAGGCAGGGTTATCGATGTCTTTCTGAAAGGAAGTGAAGAACGTCTCTAGCTCAGGCACATTCGGCAGTATTAAAGAGTTTTGCGATGGTAAAGAAGCTTGGATTGGTTTTGATTGGCTCAAGAATTGGTGAATGATGGTGTCAGAGAAAAACACCAGATACGCTTTCAAATCTTCCGTTTCTTTGACGTAATCGGAATGCAGGTTGATGCCTCTTGGCAGAAAAATAGCCGAGCCAGCCTGCAAATCTGTCGTTCTGTTGTCGCTGTTGGTTAGGGTTTCACGACCACTCTGAATATAAATAAGGCAAGGGATGTTGGTGTAAAACTCAACGTTCAACAGATCATCCGCCAGTTGTTTATAGAAAATCTGCGCGTCTTGATACCGACAAATACAGCGAATATCTTCCATGCCGGCTAAGGCATCAGGAATCACCAGAATATTCGATTGGCAAAATTCCGCAGTATTCATGTTTCTCCCTCGGATATTCAATGTGTTAGCAACGCTTATCCTGCGCTCGGTACGCATCCAGATTTTTGTCTTTGTCGTCTTCGAAAAAATGCTCTGTCAATGTCATTTCTTGAATACGATCGAGGCGGAAATGACGAAAATCTTCACGTTTCTCGCACCAGCTCGCAAGCAGCCAGACCGGGCTAAAGAATATTAGTGCCAACGGACGAATCGCTCGAGTTGAAGCTTGTTTCTTGTCATCGACGTACTCGATTTCAAGTTTACGTCGTACACGAATGGATTCACGAATATCAGAAAAGCTCACTGTCCATGGAATCATATTTTCGCTTGGCATCGAGTAGGTGGTGATTTGCTGGAACTCGCCTTGCATGTCAGCAGGCAGCACCGCCTGAATTTTTTCCAGTGCATTAATGGCTTTGAGCGCAAAAGGGTCGTCCGTCCATTGTCTGACCATGCTTATGCCTAAGCCTAGTGCTTCTAATTCCTCGGAATCGAAGGTGACAGGTGGGAGGTAATATTTTTTATCGATGATATAGCCCACGCCTGCTTCCCCTGATATCGGGGCACCAGAATCGACGAGATCCTGTATGTCCCGATACACAGTACGGGTGCAAATCTGAAATTCCTCGGCAATCTGTTTTGCTGTGACTGCTCTTCTCCGGCTACGTAAAAAGTGCACAATCTTGATTAATCGGTCTGCTCGCCTCATTGTTACTTCCTTGCTCCGCTCAATAATTGCATCTTAATTCAAGACTGCTGACACCATGTTGTCAGTAGGGTGTCGGTATCCTCATTATTCACTTAATGGAAAGGGAATATAAGAGATGAAACGCACACAAGTAAACCCATGGACATGGTCGCTACCGCTTGGCTACAACCAGGGAGAGGTGATTGAAGGGGCGACAAGGCAACTGACCTGTGCGGGTCAAACGTCTGTGGACGGTGAAGGTAATCCTCAGCATGTGGGGGATATGCGAGGTCAGATCACGCTGGCATTGAGCAATCTGGAAGCCATTCTGAATGCGGCAGATATGCAGCTTTCCAACATTACTCAATTGCGAATTTACACCACGGACGTGGATGAAGCCATGAAGCACTTTGACGTGCTAGGTGCGAAAATGGGACCCGCGAACGCCATGCCACCAATGACTTTATTGGGCGTGACTCGTTTGGCATTGCCGCCATTGATGTTTGAAATTGAAGCTATAGCGGCAGCTTGATGGTTTAAGGGCGAGTGGCGTTGATCCGCTCGCCGTCTGTGTTTATCAGAAGGGGTTGATAAGGTCGCTATCAAATCGCAAACCCTTCAACTCATTGTTATCACAGAGCTGTTTTAAGTGCTCATTGGCAAACAGTTTACTGGCACCCTGCAATTTAGACTTAAATACTGCTTTGAACCTAACATCTGGTTCATGAAATTCCAGCGTTTTAAGACCTGACGGATAGCCGTCTTCATAATTCATTTCGGTTTTGCTCGGGTCTTCCAGCCCAAAACTTTGGCAATGAAAAACAAAATGCGATGAGCCATTGACTAGGATAGGGAGAAATTCGCCAACATTTTCTAGTAAATCTTTTGTGACTTCATAAGCTTTTTCGTTCAGCAGTAAGAAATTGATGTCCCAGGTCGTTATATCGGGGAAAGGCTTCGATAGATCACTCTCAAATTCAGAACTGACATTTTTCCAAACAGCCTTTAAGCTTTCTTGGGTATCAGGCAGATCCAGAAGGAAATCAACAAGGTTCTCGTCCCCAAGCTGACTGGCAAGCTGCATCATATCCAACTCGAACAGATTATAGTTTTCATGATCGGCTTTTAGCTGATAAACACTCATGCGTTAGGGTTCCAGTTTTTGCTTACTTAAAAAACAGTTTCATTTATATTTACGTGCGCTAGGTTATCAGAAATCCAAGTTATGTAGCCGTAAGTATCGACATTACTTATAGATTTTTACTTAAATGCTTTGCCTCAAAGTCTTACACCCCTCTAGACCAGGGTTTCACCTTCTTCCGATATTCAAGTGGCGTGACTTGCTTGTACTGCTTAAATTGCCGGTTGAAGTTGGCTTGATTCTCATAGCCTACTTTCTCCATCACGATTCGGATAGGTAAGTCAGTATTCATCAATAATCCACAGGCGACGTTTAAGCGAATCTTTTTCAGGTGCTGAGAAAAGCTTTCGTTGTAATGTTTCTGGAACAGCCGCCTCACGCTGCTTTCGCTGGTGTAGAGGTGATCTGCGAGAGCCTTGAGCGTAATGGGGTGATGATAGTTTGCCAGCAGGTAAGATTCGGTCTTTCTTAGCTTGTCTGCAAATTTATCATCCTGATCGGGTTCATTTTCTGGGGTGGGTAATAAAAGTTGTATGTTTTTATCTGCCAGCAAAACTTCAAACACTTTTATTAGCGAAATCAATTGATTGATAGGTTTCTTACTTTCTAGTTCATTCAATATGAGTGTGGCTTGTTCTGCCGTGTCTGGTGAAAACACAATTCCCTTCTGTGAAGCAGCAAGCAAGTGCTTCAAGGGCATGAATTCATGACAATTGGCAATAAGGTGATCTACCCACTCTTTTTTGAACCAAATCACATGAGTTTCAAATCGATCGTTTCCGCTCTCATCGGAAGAATAAACAGCATGAGGAATGTTAGGTGCCAGCATTATCATGTGATTGTGATACACCTCGCTGTTGTGGTGATCCACAAAACACTGACCCGAAAAGTGCCGATGGATGGCGATTTCATATTCCTCATGTCGGTGCCAGCCAGAACCTTTGCAAGGCTCGACAACTTTCTTGTATCGCCATGACAAGCCTATTCTTTGAGGTACGCGTTCAAGGTGACCTTTCATACCGCATCCAATGAAGTTCATCTGTAGTCACGTTTTATATTAATGAAAACCGATTCGAAATTTGTAAATTTCGAGTGAAACTGAGCAGAAAGTATTGCTAGTCGGTAGATGAGTACTCTTTTGAAAAAGCTCAAAAAATATACTGAAAGAGCGTTTTATAAGGAGCAGTACTATGGCGTCTTTCGGAGCAGAATTGAAAAATATGATAGCAAGAACCCGTCGTGATTGGTTGGGTCTTCTAGTGTATGGCTATCACATTAAAAGCGAGCAAAATTGGCTGATGTTTGGCTACCACTCTGAAGAAGAATACAAAGAAGATCTTCAAAAGAGTCTTGAAAAAAATCCTATGTATTAGGGTCTGTTGACCTTTCGAGATGATTTTTGCAGCCATTTGTGGGTTCTTTATACAAGGCAGCGCTTATTCGGTGTAGTCGCTCTACATCAATAAGCGGTAACACAGTAGAAAGGAGCCACAAATGTTGCCCGAAGGGTTCGGTTCTATGTGCTTTACTCTTTGTTGCAAGGTATTTGCTTAGAACGACTAAGCTAAAGACCTTGCGCCGCGATTAAAACACATAGAACTCGAACAAAATTTAACCGCGAAAGGTCAACAGACCCTAGGTGAATTAGACTTCTTTCTTATGTTCAGTTAATTCACACAGGAGTACAATCCCGCTTTACCCACTCAGAATAAGGAATTTGAATGTTCGGCATTGAAAACTTTTGGCTATTTGTTGTTTCAGGGATTGCGCTTAACCTGATTCCCGGTCCGGACTCGTTATATGTCATGGGCAGAAGTGCCACTCAAGGAATGAAAGCCGGGGTGGTCGCTGGCGCAGGTATCGGGGCGGGTACGCTGTTCCACATATTTGCGGCGGCGTTTGGGCTTTCGGCTCTGCTGGCAACCTCTGCCATGGCGTTTACCGTGGTCAAAATTATTGGTGGGTTGTACCTGCTTTACATGGCAGCCACCATGCTGCTCTCCAAGTCATCTTCTTCCGAATCTGGCGAAAAAGTAGAATTCAAAAAAGCGCCGTTAAAAAGCATTTTTCTTCAAGGTTTTCTCACCAACGTGCTCAACCCGAAAGTTGCCCTTTTCTTCCTCGCTTTTGTTCCTCAGTTTATTTCGGCGGAAAGTGACAGCAAGGCTCTGGCATTCTTAATTCTAGGCGTAGTGTTTAATTTCAATGGCATGTTGTGGCTGCTGTTTTTGTCCTGGACTTCTGCCAAAGTCAGCACCAAGGTTCAACAGAGTGAAACCATTGTTCGCTGGACAAAACGCGCCGCTGGCACCTTATTTGGGTACTTCGGTATTAAGTTGATGATCACATCGAATGCCAGCTAACTTAAGGCTGCAACCAGGGTTGTTTGCGAGCTACAGTCAGGCGTTAGAAGCAAACAACCATCGCCACCACGCAATTCAGCTCACCATCTCAGACGGTGATGCTGAACTTATCACTGAAAGCGCTACTATCCGTGGCGCTTCTTTATTAGCGCCTAATGTTCCTCATCAATTAGAACTGGAAGCCGGATGGGTCTGGCTGATCGAACCGGAGTCCACGTTAGGGGAAGTCTTACTTCGCCTTCTTGATAGCGAAACCTGCATTTCACTCGGTGACTTGCCCTGCCATACCAACATAGACCAACAATTTGTCTTGGTATCCGATTGGCTTGAGCGGCAATCATTGCCATTCGATATGTCTCATCTGAATACGAAAGCAGAATATGTTCAGCTTGATAACCGAATACTTAAGCTACTGGAGAGGCTGAATCAGTGTTTTGGGCAAGTATGCGTTAAACCGGATCACTGGCGAGCGAGTGATATTGCACAAGATCTGGTGCTTTCCGAAAGCCGCTTCCTTCATCTGTTCAAAGAGAATATGGGCATTGCGTGGCGTCCTTATTTGCTCTGGCGTCGTCTGCTCTGTGCCATTGGTATGCTGAAATCGGGCAAGAGTGTCACTGAGTCGGCGTATATGTCGGGGTTCGCCGACAGTGCTCATCTAAGCCGAACGTTCAAACAGCATTTTGGGCTTACCATTCGCGAAGCGATCAAACTTTTAGAACCGTCATAGCCAGTTTATTCAATTTCTTCTGTCGATGATTTCGTAACCTGAAGCCATCAAATCGCAGGAGGCAATATGAATAACGATTTCACTCAATACCTTGAACCCACTGCTATGGTGGATTTTAACCACCCTACTATTCAAAAACTGATTGAAGAAAAAGGCTGGCGAACTCTTTCTCCCTTCAACGCCATTAAGTCTATCTACAATTTCGTGCGCGACGATATCGCCTTTGGATACAACCTGGACGACACTCTTCCCGCCAGCCAAGTGCTTAAAGACGGTTACGGACAGTGCAATACCAAAGGAACGCTACTGATGGCGTTACTAAGAGGGGTTGGCGTCTATACTCGGTTTCACGGATTTACGATTTATAACCAACTGCAAAAAGGCGCGATCCCAAGTTACATTTTCCCCATTGCTCCTGAGCGAATCATACACAGCTGGGTCGAAGTCTGGTTTGACAATCAATGGCTGGAAGTTGAGGGATACATCATTGATCAACCCTATCTTTCTCAGGTGCAAACACGCTTCAAAGACCAGTGTGATGAGTTCAGCGCTTATGGAATAGCAACGCCGTGCCTGAAAAATCCGGCAATCGAATGGAATGGCAACAACACCTATATCCAGAAAGAAGGCATCGCAGACGACTTTGGGGTTTATACGCATCCCGATACCTTCTATGCCGAATACGGCAGTAACCTGTCTGGCATCAAACGGGTTCTGTTTCGGTATGTTCTCCGCCACCTTATGAATCGTAATGTGAACCGTATCCGCACACGGGGATTGCGCACTAATTTGGGGTTATTTGCTCAGAGATAGTGCACCTGCTTCAAGCGCCAATTTGTTAACTCATTAAATAATAAGAGGTTTAAATGTTGGCTTGAACTTTGCTGTTATCTGTTTGCCTCGCATCACCGTATGGAAGCGACCCGATGTGAGGTACTTGGGTTTCAAATATTACGCAACGTCACAGGCAATGGCGCCTTTCCAGCTTCGGCTGGTTGGGCGCATTTTTTTGCCAGATAAGAAGAAACTAAAGAAGTAACCAAGGGAAGCAGCATGTCGAAATGTGAAATTCAGTCTACCTGCCCATATTGCGGGGTTGGGTGTGGTGTCAAAGTGACTCAAAGCGAGATTAAAGGCGACGAGTCACACCCAGCAAATAAAGGGGCGTTGTGCGTGAAAGGCGCAGCCCTGAAAGAGAGCCTGAATATGCCTTCACGGCTTTTATACCCAAGGGTTGGCGGGGAAACCGTTTCCTGGCATGACGCGGTTGATTCCATTTCTCAAAAGCTATTTGAAACCATAAATAAATACGGACCAGATTCAGTTGCGATGTACGTGTCTGGTCAGATACTCACAGAAGATTATTACGTTGCCAACAAACTCATGAAAGGGTACGTGGGCAGCGCCAACATAGATACCAACTCCAGACTTTGTATGTCTTCAGCGGTGGCGGCGCACATTCGAGCTTTCGGGGAAGATGTAGTGCCCGTCAATTACGACGACTTATTGAAAACCGATTTGATCGTGATTACGGGAGCGAATACCGCCTGGACGCACCCTGTTATTTTCCGTCAAATCCAGCAAGCCAGAGAGCAAAACCCCCACTTGAGGCTGGTGGTGCTCGATCCAAGAAAAACCGTGACCGCAGAACAAGCGGATCTTCACTTAGCGTTAGATAACGATGGCGACATCACGCTGTATAACGGGTTGATGCGATTTTGTTTAGACAACGGTCATATCGACTCTGAGTTTATCGAAGCCAGTACCAACGGGTTTGATGGATTGTCTGAGCACCTGATGCAGCCAGAATACGAGCTTCTGAATGTCGCACAGACGCTGGGTTTGGATGTCGGACCGCTTCGCACTTTTTATCAATGGTTTGCCTTGTCACCGACTGCCATTACGGTGTTTTGTCAGGGCATCAACCAGTCAGAGCAAGGCGTCGATAAAGCCAACAGCATCATCAACGCCCACTTGCTCACGGGAAAAATCGGAAAAACGGGCAGTGGACCGTTTTCAATCACGGGTCAGCCAAATGCCATGGGGGGAAGAGAAGTAGGAGGTCTGGCAAACATGCTGGCGGTGCACAGAGGGTTCGATGAAGCCGCAGTAAACGCCGTGGAAGCGTTTTGGCAAGCGCCCAATATAGCAACCAAACCGGGATTGAAAGCGGTCGACTTGTTCGATGCGGTTGAAAAAGGAAACGTCAAAGTCATCTGGGTTATGGCGACCAACCCTGTAGTGTCGATGCCAGATGCCGACAAAGTGCGTCGGGCACTCACTCAATGCGACATGGTGATCGTGTCAGACATTACCGCCGACAGCGACATTGCCCACTATGCCAATGTCTTACTGCCCGCAGCAGGTTGGGGTGAGAAGCAAGGTATGGTGACCAATTCTGAGCGCTGCATTTCAAGGCAAAGACGTTTCATTTCACCACCGGGTGAAGCCAAGCCAGATTGGGAAACCGTATCCGCTGTTGGCAGAGCGCTTTGCGAGAAAATGGGCGTAGAAAGCGGATTCGATTTTGAAACTGAAGCCGATGTGTTCCGAGAATACGCTCGGATGACGGGCATCAATCGAGACACCTCATTGCTTCTGAACTTATCGGAGCTAATGGACATGACCGATGAAGAATATCAGTCATGGGCGCCAGCCCGATGGCCGTTAGGAGAAAGTGAAGCACCTTATCGAGATGGTCGCTTTAGCACGGCAGATGGCAGGGCGAACTTCGTTGTTGCCAAGGATAAAGCTACCGAAGTTAAGGTTACCAAGGATAAAGTTACCGAAGACAAGTTTGCCGGAGAAAAAACAGCCAAAGAGCAGGAAGTCAGCTGGTGGCTGAATACTGGCAGACACCGCGATCAATGGCACACCATGACTCGTACTGGTCACATTGAGCACCTGTCTGAGTTAGATCCGGAACCGACTTTATATCTCAATCCATTAAGCGGACAAATGCTGGGAATGAGCGAAGGGGAACTCATTCAAATCCAGCAGCCTGCGCTCTCTCAGCCAGTTACCGTGTATGCCAAAACGAAATGGGATAAGGGGCTGAGCAATAAGCAGGTCTTTATGAGCATGCACTGGGCAGGTGAATACAGTGGGCTACAAGACAGCCAAAGCCAGATAAACCGAGTGGTGGATTCGGTGGTGGATCCGCTTTCGGGTCAGCCTGCGTTTAAATCGCAGCCTATTGAACTAACCCCGGTCAAAGTAGGCAGCTATGTCACCCACCTTCAACGCAGTAGCCGTGAACCTACTTTACTGTCGAGTTTGGGCATTCGTCCGCTGTATGCATCTTGTCAGCGATTAAGCAAAAGCACGATATGGCGGTATTGCACCCCATCACCTTGCCTTAAACCAACGGAACCAGACACCCATCAGGGATATTTGATTTTAGATCTTCCTAACGGCTGGTGCGCAATATCCGGCGGATTTGAAGCCTCTGAAAAACGATTTGTGGTGGGAACGCTTACGGTGGTGAGCGACAAGCCGTGGGCGCTGGACACAAACGAACTGAGCAGCATGCTTGGTGAAGCGCTCGATATTCGGAAAATCTCTCAGGTACTGTCAGGAACGAAGCAGGGCAACCTGATTTGCAGTTGCTTTCGAGTCACCGACACTCAAATCAAACAGGCGATCGAGCAGCACGATATTCATAGCCTGAATCAGCTTCAAGCGTTACTGAAATGCGGAACCAACTGCGGTTCCTGTATTCCTGAACTCAATAAAACACTTGAACAGAACATCATTTATATCAAGTAATTCGAGAGAGTATTCAAGGATGACAAAACAGAACGCGACACACTTTCGAAGCCCGTCTTCCAGCGCAGGCAACAAAGGCACCATTACTCTTGTTCGCAAAGGGGAGTCTGGTTCTCGTCGATATTCAGAAGGCGGGCGCAGTTTAGGTGAGGTGAAACTCATTGGCTGCGGTCCCAACGATCCAGAATTATTGACCATTAAGGCGTTTAAAGCCATCCGAGATGCGCAGGTTCTGGTGTATGACCGGTTAATTAATCAAGACATATTGAGCATTGCGGATAGCGAGGTGGAAACCATCTACGTTGGAAAACGTTGCGGTCAGCCAAGCATGAAGCAAGAAGTGATAAACGGGTTGCTCGTCCGGTTAGCCAGGGAAGGCAAACAGGTCGTGAGATTAAAAGGGGGCGATCCGTTTATTTTTGGTCGGGGCGGCGAAGAAGCCCTTGAACTGGCAAAATACCAAATTCCTTTCGAAGTGATTCCGGGGATCACCGCCGCCATCGGCTGTGCATCCCGTTCCCTTATCCCACTCACTCACCGTGGGGTGTCTCGAAGTGTCACCCTGGTCACAGGGAATGTGGTCACGGGTGCGCTTCCTTCGTGGAGTGGTCTGGTTCAAAGCGGGCAGACTCTGGTGTTTTACATGGGATTGGAAAAAGCACAAGACATTCAACAAGGGCTGATGGAAAACGGACTAAGTGGCAACACGCCCGTTGCCATCGTGATCAAAGGCTGTAGCGATGAAGAACAGATCCATACATTTGAGCTTAAAGACATGATGGAAAAAGCCAGCGCGCTAAAAGGAATGAGTCCGGCACTGATGATTTTAGGGGAAGTGGTGACAATCAGGTCGAAGATTCATGCTTTGCTCTCGCAGACAGCTGTGTTTTCTGTATAGTGAGATATTCATCAAGTGGCGTATTCGAAGGAAGCAGTTATGTCTATCGCGGTGCAATGTATCAGGGCTCTTGGAAAAGGCGAACGTGGCAAAAGATCCCTTACGGAGGATGAAGCGTTCGAGTTAATGACAGAGTGGTTAGCTGGCAACGTCGGGGACGATCAGTTAGCGATGATTTTGGTGCTAATGCGGGTGAACAATGAAACCGCAGAAGAGGTTGGGGGTTTTGTGCGCGCGTTCAGGGCTCGGTTTAGTGGCATCAATGCTGATCTGGACTGGCCTTTGTACGCAGGAAAGCGGATTTATGAGAATAAAAGTACCGACAAACCCTGGCATCTGGTGGCAGCTAAAATTCTAGCCAGCAATGGCTACAAGATACTGCTGCATGGACATGCCCAACGTCATCTTGCCAACAAAACCCACGCTGAAACCTTTCTTTCGGTTGTCGGTATCGAGTGCGTAAGCAGCTATGATCAGGCACAACAAGTCATTGATGCTGAAGGCATCGCCTACCTCCCTTTGGAAGCTCATTGCCCGGAAATTGTGAAATTGCTGAGCTGGAGTAAACGATACGGAGTCAGAACGCCCATCAACACCATGGTACGCGGGCTAAACCCCGGGTTACTGCCCTATGGCTTGCGTGGCAGCTTCCATCCCAGTTATTCCGAACTGCACGCAAGAATAGAGAAAATTGCCTCGGCGGACTCGCTTAGAGTTTTGTCTTTTAAAGGCGTGGCAGGTGAAACCGAGTTCAATCCCAAAGTGAGCCAAACCGTTTGGGAAGCAAATGAGAATCTGGAATCTCAGTATTGGGAGGAAATGACCTCATGCGACATCCCTGTCGCTAAGTCTTGTGTGGTCGGTACACAAGAAGCCGATCTGGAAGCCATGTCTTACGGTGTGGTGGGGACGATGATGGCCGCGTTATACACCATTCTAGGAAATAAAGAGCGGGCTGAAGCCAACGCAATCCGTTACTGGAAAGAATACTTAACCTGAATTGGGATAAGAGAATCACATCGGTTGGAAGAATACCGAAGTGATGAAAAGGAGAAACTATGAAGGATCAAATGGTTATCGTATGCAGCGACAGTCTGGAACAGCAAGCTCAGCTGAGTGGGCAGCTGGCGTTGCACTATGACAACATCATAGGCTGCCAGCTTACTCAGGTGGAAGGCATGCTGACGGATCCTCAATCTTCAGTGATGGTA
>NZ_AFWJ01000007.1 GCF_000222685.1 Vibrio nigripulchritudo ATCC 27043
TGATGGGGTGCTGCGTTAACTTGCCAAACAAGTCCCAAAGGGCAATATCAAAAGCGGAATTGCCGCGCGTTTCGACGCCCGTTGAGCGAAAGCCTAAGTAAGTGGATATGGACTGGTTTAGTCGGTCAATCTGACGGGGATCTTGCCCCAATACCAAAGGCGCTAACGTTTCGTGAACATACGCTTCGACTGCTTTTGCACCGAAAAACGTCTCCCCCAATCCAATAAGCCCGACATCGGTGTGAACCTGAATCCACAACAGGTTAGGGTGTTCGGCGACGGTGATGGTTTCAAGCTGGGTAATTTTCATATCCTAACTAACCTTTATTGAATGCCTGCTTCCAGCAGCGCCCGCACACTTTCATCAAAGTGAAGCGCCATCTGTTTATTGGCCTCTTGTGGGTTGCCATCTCTTATGGCTTCGGCAATCGCGAGGTGCACATTCAGCATAAATTCTTGTTTGTCCTGCGACTCTCTGCTTTTCCACCCAACCGGCCAGGTGAGTTTAGTGACCCCTTCAAACGCGCCAATCATCAGAGCGAAAATAGGGTTGCAGGAAGCCATGGCGATAGTCTGGTGGAAAGCGATGTCGTGGCTCATGATGTTTTCTGGGTTATCTCGGTGCGCCACCATTGATTTAGCGTGAAATAGTAGGGTTTCTGCCTGAGTTTCACTTCGCCTTAACGCCGCTAACGTAGCCGTTCGCATTTCAATGGTTCTTCTAACGTCGTACACCTGCTGAACCGAAATTTGTTCTGTATGGATACCGTGCTCTATCACTGGGGAAATGGTGGAATAATCCAACGCTGCTACTTCAGCTCGCTTACCTGCGTTCAGTTTGATCAGGTTTAACGCGGCAAGAGAGCGAAACGCTTCCCTCACCACGGTTCTGGATTTGTTCAGCTCGCGTGCAAAGTAAGATTCGCTGGGTAACTTGTCTCCGGGCGACAAATCCGCCCCCCTCATAAAAGCGGTGATTTCTCCAATCGCTTCACTCACTAAGCTGCTGTTTGTGCTTTCGATGTAATTCATGGCAATAACGGAAAGTCGAACTCTAAATTCTGCAATTTGTAAGGTTACCTTCCACCGATAAGCAAAAACCTGTCATACAGGTTTGTAGCTAATTGTGAACTGTTGCTCAGAAATTGAGCGGTAGAAATGGATGGAGTTGCTTAATGGCGTGAGTGTTTTGTTGCTTATTTGGATATGTAGATTTTGTCGTTTCGACCATTAGCTTGGCTTACAACAAGCACATACAGAAGCTTTCTTACTTCTGCCTCACGGCTGCCATGTGTCTAACCCTCTATACGTGTATGCATTAATTTTGCTATTTTAGTCAGTGGCTTAGGATGAGTAACGAAGTACTGGAGGTTGAGTTGTATATAAAAGAAGCATCCGAATTATCAGGTGCCACTCAGAGAGCGATCAGGCTTTATGAGTCGTTAGGTTTACTGACTGTTTCTCGTTCAGGAAAGTACCGCATTTACACCGAAACTAACGTCAATCTTATAAAAATGATCAAAGAGGCGCAGACCTTGGGGATCAAGCTGTCAGAAATTGTCGACTTGAAAGATGACAAAGGCAGTTTTGATTGGCAAACAGTAAGAGATTTCCTTATCGACAAGCAAAAAGACATTGAACTTCAAATTCAACAGCTTGAAGAACAAAGAGATCGTCTTGTGCAATATCGTGAATCTATCACTATTTGTATTGAAGGGGTTGACTCTCACCTATAGGGCAGACTTTAGACTGTACTTTCTTAACGTAAGGAATTCATATAATGAAAAAAGTACTGGTCATAAATGCAAACCCAAAAAGAGAAAGCTTCTGTGCATCTATAGCAGAAAACTATGCCGAAGCCGCTGCACTAGAGCATGAGGTTAAACAAGTTCACGTCAGTAAGATGAACTTTGATATGAACTTGGAGCAAGGATATGACCAAATGCCTTGTTTAGAACCCGATTTGCAGCAGTTTCAAGAGCTCGTTCTTTGGTCAGATCATATTGTTATTGTTACACCTGTCTGGTGGGGATCTTTACCAGCAAAGTTTAAGGGGCTCATAGACAGGGTATTTCTACCCAATTTTGCATTTCGATATGTAAAAGGTAAGTCTTTCCCTGAAAAGCTTTTATCGGGTCGTAGCTCGGAGCTGGTAGTTACATTGGACACGCCACCATTTTGGTATAAGTACGTTAAAGGCAATTTAATTTATAAACATGTAAAGAAGGCAATTTTAGATTTTTCAGGAATTAGAAATCGCTCAGTAACATACTTTGGACCAGTTGTAGGTTCTAACCCCCAAACAAGGCAGTCTTGGTTAGAAAAAACATCAAAACTAGCGAGTCGATTAAAATAGTTTGGTTCTCAGTTTTGTATCTAATGAATAGGTGGCTTGCCAATATTTATGCTTGAAGATAAAGCGCAGCATTTTTGAGTTGAAGTGACTTTTGTGTTTGAAGTGCAATGCTGTGGTTTGGTTGCTATTTTGTCTACGCCTTAATCTAGGCGTTATCTATTAAGCATAAAAAAGGTAATTATATGAAATTGTTAAAACCGTTGTTAACCATAGGTGCATCTCTATTCAGTGCAGCTTCTTTAAGCGCCGGACCGATTATAGGTATTTCATTTTCAGGTCCAGACGATATCAACCATGCGAACATTGTCCAAATAGAACTTGGAGGTGGGTTAGCTAATGAGTATCTTGCGGAAGGTTGCAATACTAGATTTGCAGCAATAAGAAATACTCTAGAGCGACAACATATGATTAGCTACGCTTTAGCAGCGCACACGACTAAGAAAAGTGTGACTCTCGTTCTCAACTCATCAGACAAATATTTCCAAGATAGGTGCACTGTCTCTCGTATTAGCAGCACCAATTGATTTAGCACCTATAGAGCCTCCTCTTTTCAGCAGATAGTAACCAACACTTGGCTGCATCAGCAGCCAATCCATCTACACAACAAAGCCATCTACCAAAGGGGGCTGTCAAAGAAACATTGATCTCAATGCGCGACCTTTGAAATTCGTCTGTATTGTGAGAGATTCGTATACAGTGCCGACGTAATAGGATGCAGCAGATATGGATATCAGCTTTAAGATTGCCTTTAGTGGATTAGCAATTGTCCTTACGTTTGTCGCATTTGTTCCTTATATCAAGTCAACAATCTCAGGAGCGACGAAACCGCATGTGTTTTCGTGGATTATATGGGGTACAACTACTGGCATCGTATTTTTTGCCCAACTTGAAGCCAAAGGCGGTATAGGTGCGTGGCCTATCGGAGTTTCAGGCGCAATCACTATACTTGTCGCCCTCTTGGCATTTATCAAGTGCTCCGATATATCCATTACACGTACTGACTGGGTATTCTTTCTGGCGGCTTTGACCTCGTTACCATTTTGGTACTTCACTTCTGATCCTCTTTGGGCTGTGGTTGTGCTGACGACCGTTGACTTACTTGGCTTCGGACCGACAATCCGAAAAGCCTATGATTTCCCTCAGGATGAAAATGTTCCTTTCTTCCTGCTTTTCATGGCAAGGAATACCTTTGCTCTTCTGGCACTGGAGCACTATTCAATCGCAACTGTATTGTTCCCTCTTTCTGTCAGTATCGCGTGTTTACTTTTACTCGTCATGGTTAGCTATCGCCGCAGAGTCGTTCAAGCGTAAGTGTCAGAGCGAAGGATAGTCGTTCAGCTCTTTGAGGATGTGGGTTGAAGTTACTTTGAGCTGCTCATTTTTGTGTATAGCACCTTATATGAAGACAAATTAATTTATTATAAATCAATGTACTGTGTGCTATTTTACGCCCCCTTTATGCGTTGTATGGTTCGCAACGAACATATTGGAATAAGTACTAGGAATAAATGGGGAGGACGCTTGCAGTACAGGAAAATTCATATCATTGGTGGTCCCGGAAGCGGAAAAACGTACAGCGCCAAGAAATTGCAGCAGACATCCGATTTAACTGCTTACGATCTCGACCGGGTGTTTTGGGACCAAAGCCAGGATTCTTACGTCCGAGCCAGTAAAGAAATGAGAACAAAGAAACTCCAGGAAATCTTAGCCAATGAGAGTTGGATAATTGAAGGTGTGTATTACAAATGGCTGGAAGAATCGTTTCAAAAAGCCGATATCATCGTGATCTTGAATCCACCTCTTTTCAAACGCCAGTGGCGCATACTGAAAAGGTTTCTTGTGCGGAAATTCATTCTAGGTCACTTTAGGAAAGAAACATTTTCATCTTTCATTGAGTTGTGGCGATGGAATAAGAAATTTGATAGCGACAACATGGTGCGAATCGCGGACTTCACCTCAGAATATAAAGACAAGACAGTTTATTGCTCAAGTTACGAAGAGATAAAGCGGGTAGTAGGGCGCTAACAAACTCATTTGTTATTGAGTCTACTTAGGCTAATGCCTCCAATTGGTTGGGCGTTAGTTCTTTTTTGAGTGTGTCATTTTGTATGATCTGGTTTTTTATCCTTAATTATCAGGTAATTGTGTGATATTTTGGGTTCTTTATTAGTATGTATTTTTGCAAAATAACAATTAATTACTAAGGAGTGTCAGTGGATAATACAAAAAGAATAAAATGGTTTGTGGCATTGGAGCTATTCCTTGTAGTAGCAAGTGTAATAGTTGCATTTTCGTTGGAGTCGCAACTGCCACCATTGCTGCAGGAATACCTTACTCAAGAAATGGAGTCAGAGTTTACTTCCACGGATTCAGCGGTACTATTTATAGCGATTCCTTTTCTGATAATTTATTTTGTTTCGACGATTGGTATATTGCTAACCAAGCCATGGGCAAAGAACTTGTATATATTTAGTGCGGTTTCAGGGGTTGTTTTCATGCCTTTTATGGGACCAACAGTGGATCACGCTATTTCTTCAACCATCAATTACCTCGCAACCCTAACAATGGGTATAGTTTTGGCATTGTTACTTTTTACTCATTCAGCATTTAACAAGCCAAATCAGCAAGACTCTTAGGTTGCTGATCGCTAATAAGCATCGACTAAATTGAAAGAAAAGACATGTCATCAAAAGCTAAAGACCGGATCTTTAGCCTTTTTGTCTTTTTAGTCGTTTTGTGGGGTTTACGATTTCTCAGTGTGGGTAATGTTCAACACCTTCACTTTCTTGGAGTTTAAATAAGTGAATCTGTTTTTTTGGCTGACGGAATTTCCCAAAACAGCACTTGACCCGTTCCTCTATGATGCCTACCATATCTCCATTATTTGAATCCCGTTGCTCACTTCCCTCCATACTTCGCCTTTTCAGGGCATTTAAATTTTCTCTTGAATCCACCAAAAAGGGAAAATGCTAATGAGCGACTCAACACAAAACACAAATCCACTTTTCACTTCAAGAATTCACTACCCTGTCAACTTCGATGGTCGCTGTGAATCGAACATACCTTACGACGTAGATCCTTCGCTAGTTATGGATATTTATTACCCTAAGTCGATGAAGAGCCGTGTTCCCGTCGTCATTTTTGTCACAGGGTATCCCGATTTTGGCTTTGAACAGATGATGGGAATGAAGATCAAACAAATCCAACAATATATATCTTGGGCTCAGCTCTTTGCTGCTTCTGGGATTGCGGCAATCACTTACACAAATGTTAATCCTGAGAAGGATATTTTCACCTTGCTACAGTATCTGGACGACAATTCTACTGCGCTAGGTATTGACCCAAACAACGTCTCTATTTGGTCTTGTTCTGGAAATGTACCCAATGCGTTGTCTTTTCTTGCTGAAAAGACTCAAGTCAAATGTGCGGCTTTATTATATGGCTATTTGATAGATGGTTTCGGTTCACAAGCCGTTGAGCACGCCTCAAAATCCTTTGGATTTGTTCATCCTGTCAATGAGGGGATATTAGCGAAACTACCTCCGGTATTGGTTGTAAGGGCTGGGAAGGACGAAATGCCAGGGCTAAATAATTCAATTGACTCATTTGTATCGCAATGCTTGAGGCAGAATCAGCCATTAACCTTGCTTAACTTGCCCAATTCGAATCACGCATTCGATATCGTTGATAACCAAGGGTGTACGCAGCAAACAATACACACGATATTAGGGTTCTTTAAAGATCACCTTACTCGCTGATCCTGCTATTTCTGGTCCAATGGCTGCGGAGAGTTTACTCTCGTAGCTGTTGGATCCTATTAGCAACGCTGTATTACCCAATCATATAAACAAGTGTCTTAGTAGAAGTGGCGCAAAGTGCGTTAAGCTAAACCCACTCACTTTGATTGCTAGTTATGCGCATCAATAGTACTTATTGAAATAGAGCAGGGCGAGATGGAATTACTGTACCAATCACGGATAGATAGGGTTATAGATTACATTCAGGCAAACCTTGATGAGAACCTTACTGTAGAGCAACTCGCGAAACTGGCGTGTTTTTCTGAGTTCCATTTCAACCGAATCTTCAAGCAGCGTGTTGGTCAGAATGCCTATCAGTTTGTGCGTCGTCTTCGGGTAGAAAAAGCGGCAAGGCTGCTTATTTTTGAATCCCGAGCCATCACAGACATCGCATTAAGTTGTGGCTTTTCCAATTCAGCCTCATTTGCCAAAAGTTTCAAGCAGGTTTTTGGCAAAAGTGCGACCCAGTGGCGCGATGATTATCTAAATCGGATTGATTCTGACAGAGATCCGGTACATTTGCTTATCACTCGCGAACCGCTTTCTACTGTCGTGATTGAGCAGATGCCCGCTCTCCGAGTGGCTTATGTTAGAAACATTGGCAATTTCATCTCTAACGGTCAGTTGTTTGAAAGCCTTTACGGTCGGCTAATGCAATGGGCACAGCCAAGGCAGATTGCTTTATCGCCTTCTTATCATCTTTATCACGACAGCCCTTTTATAACGGACAAATCCCAACTTCGAGTGATGGTTGCCATTCCAATAGAAGAGGGGATAAAACCAAGTGGAGACGTCAGTGCCACAACATTGAGTGGAGGTCTTTACGCCGTTCGAAATTTTTACCTGACAGAAACGGAGTTTTCCTATGCCTGGGATTGGATGGTCTCTGTCTGGTTACCAAAATCCGGTTATCAGATGGATAATGAAAGAGAAGCGATAGAGCGGTGCAATGTTCCGGTTGAGCACGAGGGGCAGCGCTTTTTCCATGTCGATCTTTGTGTGCCCATTATTGCGGCTAAATAGCAGTTCTGGACAAACGTTTAGCAGGAATGGAAAAGTCTTATCTTATCGTCTGTAGATAATGAAGGTTATCTCACGACAAGAAGGCGATAACCATGAAGATAGAACCCATTGGTCAGGTCCATGCTGAAAATGGCACATTCCAGCTCCAAATTCAGCCTCAATATCAAAAAGGGTTAGAAGATCTCCAGAACTTTAGCCACATCCAGCTTCTATGGTGGGGGCATCATTCTGATACCGAAGAATTAAGGCAAACCTTAACCTGCACTAACCCTTATCACGGCGGACCCGACACACTGGGTGTATTCGCTACGCGTTCACCATTTCGTCCCAATCCTTTGCTGCTTTCTATTGTTGAGATTCAGAATATAGATGCAGAGAAAGGCGTTATTTCACTTTATTGGGTCGATGCAGAGGATGGCACGCCAATCCTTGATATTAAACCGTATCTCCCTTGTTCTGACCGCGTAAAAAACAGCAAGGTAGCGGAATGGTGCCAGAATTGGCCAGATTGGTACGAAGATTCTGCTCACTTTGATTGGAGTAAGGTACTGGTGTACTAGCGTGAATATTTGCAAGGGCGAGGTAACGATATGGAATATATCTCACTGACTCAATCCAACATAGCTTCGGAGCATATATGCTGCGCTATTTCAGATAGAAAGTGCAAAGAAAGCTATGAAGCCAAAAAGTCCTGGTTAACTGAAGAATTCAGCAAGGGGTATGAATTCATTCGATTAGATGAACGGGCTAAAGTCTTTATTGAATTTGGCCCAGCGGAGAATTCATGGCTACCAATAAGGGCGGATAACTATATTGCGCTAGGGTGCTTTTGGGTGTCGGGAAAATACAAAGGTGCGGGTCATGGTAAGCAGTTGCTCGGCAAAGCCAAGTTGACGGCAGAAAAGCTCGGAAAAAATGGTCTGGTGACCGTTGTCGGGAAGAAGAAAAAAGGCTTTATGAGCGATACGAACTGGCTTAAAAAGCAGGGATTTTCTATCTGTGACGAAGCGCCAAATGACTTTGTTTTACTCTATTTACCTTTAAACGATGAAGCAGAGCCACCTCGCTTTTTACCTCATGTTCAATCCCCTGACATTGAATTCGACGGATGCGTCGCTTATTACTCGAACCGCTGCCCATTCTCTCAATATCATGTTTTGAGTTCATTGGTTGAAAGCTGCAATAAGCGAGGTATTCCACTAAAAATCGTCAAACTTGATACTTTGGAGAAAGCACAGAGTTGCCCGTCTCCGGCAACAATATTCAGCCTGTATTATCGAGGTCATTTCGTCACAACAGACATCAGTGCCTGTATGGATACTCGGTTTGAGAAGTACATAAAAGAGTCAATTTGAAGATGAAGAAAGCCGTCCAATCCAGACGGCTTTTCTGTTTATAGCGGGATAAGTAATGTCACGCTCTGCCTTGGAGTTGTTACTTCATGGTCAGCTTCATATCAACAATTACAGGTAAGTGGTCAGAAATTTCATACCAGGCTTTACCCGAAACTTTATCTGTCGGCTTTGGAACCGCGACGTTTTGTATGTCCCATTGCTGGGCAGCGCTTGTCATAATGTAATCGATTTTTCGATCAGGATTCCATGCTGGTGCCGTTAGCTTCAAGTCTTTATCGGTTTCTATAAACCACTGCTGAAGTTCAAAATACTCGTTTGATTGAGTCGGCAGGTTTAAATCCCCGATGATCACGGGTAACCCGTTCCTGAAATGCCAGGCTGAAAATTCACCATTCAATGTCCTGACTTGAGCGAGTCTCAAATCTGTATCGGTATGGTCTAAATGAGCGGTTACCGCGATAACAGGAGCCGGATAATTTGGCACCTCAACTTTAACCGCGCACGCAACCCGTTGCTCCTTGTCGTCTTTATTTGGTAGTTCGACTTTTTTGACTATCTCGACAGGATACTTAGATAAGACTGCATGCCCGTACTCACCGCCATCAAACTCGATCGCTTGGCAGAACGCAAAATGTAACCCCAGCTCTTTGGCAAAATATTCAGCCTGGTTGATTGGCGCTGAGTCTGCTTGACCAAAGTTAGTGGCAGATCGACCCGTTTTGTTATCTACCTCTTGGAGTCCAATGATATCGGCATCAATTGATTTTATTGCGTCTCGGATGGCTTCTGTGTCCCCCATACGCGAAGCCATGATGTTATAGGAGGCGATTCGAATAGATTCGGTTTCTACAGGACCGTCAATATTGAGGTCGGGGTTAGCGAATGATAAAGAGTGAGCAAACAAATAGGTCACTACAAGCATTAACTTTTTCATGAGAAGTCCTTTATTCTTGTTGATAATTATACTTTATAAAATAAATGGACGTTTCATAAAGTTCTTGGCATGGCTTCACAAAGAAACATAAATAGTTCAGTTTTTGTTCAAGCTTTTCGTCAAAGTCAGCAGAGAAACAGATCCTTTTTTTAAAGTGAAAACTAAATGGTGTCTCTTATGAATATCTCGAAAGGGAACTGAATTGCTTGCATTATCACTTTTGGTAATTGCTAATGATAATCAATATCAATTATGGTATTTCCGAGCACACTAATCAGTGAAGGAAATACGATGAGTTTAAGTAAGGGAAGTATAAAACTAATTGGGACGCTGGTCGCCGTTTTAGGTTTGTCGGGTTGCTACGAGAGTGACATCGCTGCGGGCGGTGCACACACCATTGCGTACAAGGATGGAACGCTTTATACATGGGGGCGAAACACCAGTAATCAGGCTGGAAACGGTGAGACTAGCCGAACGGTTGATCTGCCCACCGCCATTGACTTGGCGTTACCGAGGCGCATTGGTGTTATTGATATCAAAGCGAATCTGAATTTCACATTGTTGCTTGATAGCGCCGGAGACGTATGGGTATGGGGCACCAATCGAGAAGGCCAGATCGGTAACGGAACCAAAGACAAAGTCATGAAACCGACCAAGGTTGAAGCGCTTGATCGAGTCTTCATCACCGACATTGGGGCAGGGCAGAGACATGCGCTCGCCGTCTCCAAACGCGGGCATGTCTGGGCTTGGGGTAACAATGCTGCTGGTCAGTTAGGCTTTGAAACCGACGCAAACACTCCAGCCACAAACAATGTGCTGACACCGACTCGTGTCCCTGAGCTTCAAGATATTGTGGACGTAGAAGGTGGTGGTTCATTCAGCTTAGCCGTTACGCGAAGAGGTAAACTTTTGTCGTGGGGAAGTAATGATAACGGACAGCTAGGCGTCGACCCTGATGTGCTGGAATTTCGTCATACACCAGAAGCGGTGAGTGGCATAAACAAACGCGTAAAAGCAGCTGCTGCGGGCAAAGACCACGCTGCTGCTCTTTTTTACGACGGCAGCGTTATGGCTTGGGGGCAAAACTTCTCGGGTCAACTGGGAATAGGTAGCGACGAAGATACGCACACCCCAACTCCGGTAAAGACTAATGGCGTAAAGATGAGGTCGATTTCTGCTTCGGGTAATTTCACATTAGCTGTATCAAAACAACGCAATCTTTATTCCTGGGGGCAAGACCTGCTTGGTAGTTTAGGAACAGGTCCGTCGGACACCAATGTGCCTACCAAAGTGGAATTCTTCACACAACCCGTTAAAAAGGCGGTTAATGGATTAGGGCACACTATCGTAATTACGCAGGAAGAAGATGGTAGCGAAGCATTCTGGACATTCGGTCTGAACTCGTTTGATCAGATTGGTGTCGAGGATGCACCTTTTGCTAATTATGATCCGCTCCGAGTGGTTTTTGACGCCAAGTAAGTCAGATAAACAAAGGTCGCCGAATAACGGTGACCTTTTTCGGGGTATCTAATTTATGGTGAACTAACTAGCGGTCAACTTTACAAATGAGATCTTCTAATCTAGAGGACGAGAGTTCCAAACCGCAAGAGATTAAGACTACTTTTGTGCTTTCAAGGGGAGTCAATTCTACTTCAAACATAAACCTACTTTCTACGAGCCGAATATCGTGTATGTCTATATAGGTAAGGTTTTTAAAGCCAAAAACTTTATTAGTTTCATTGTCAATAACCGAGCAGATGTTCTTTTGTTCAATTAGCGTTCGTGTTGCTGATTCCATTGTTTCAACGCGTAAGCAAGGAAACTCGGAATCAGGGTGAAACAATATCCAACGAAATAAACTATCATCGACACGTTCAATACCCATATCCCATGCATCCAAACTGACATATTGCTTATTTTGTTGGGAAAATGAAAGCGGGCTCATGATCATGGCTGCTAATGATAACAGTATTGAAAACTTCATTTATATTCCTTGTGTTACGAGTTTAGATAGTTTATGCGTGCTTTTCGTCTTTTTGCTGGAACATTCGTCCAATTTTCTTGTTTGCTGATTTCTGCTTTAAAGGATTCAAGGTCATTGTTTGCTACGTGTTCTTGTATTTTTTTTCTTGAAGAACCATGATAATCACCCCTAAATCTCAAATCAATCAGTACATCTTTTATCTTCGAGTTCAGTGTTTGCCAATTGGTCGTACCATAGGTTGTCACAACTGTTTTCTTTTGACATATGCGTTTTACATCTGCTTCAAGCTCTTTATAGACAATATTAAAAAGCTTTAGTTGTGCAGGAGCTGTAATCTCAAAGTCCAGCAAATCATTTTCAATAACAAATTGCTTCGCAGCATTTCCTTTCTTGCCAGCAGCTAAGGAAATTACATCTGCTTTCTTAGCCTCAATTTGAGCTAATGCTAAATGACTTTTTATCTGAGCAGAAGTTTTCTCTTTCATGTCATAACCACGGCCTATAGTTAAGCCTGAACTTGAAGAAGGGACATGGAAACTTCGGCTATGGTAAATACCGCCTTCTCTTCCTTCTTCATTCCATGTCAAAATACCAGTGCTAGGTGCTGTAATAGATGTGATGGTGTAGCAACTTCTTAAGTAGCTAGATAATTTTTTAAAAGTACCACGATTAGCTGAAACGATACCATCGGGAACTCTCATTTTAACTACTTTCTTTTGGAACACTTTTATTAACGTAATGAAGTCTTCATCAACCTTGTTATTTTTCAAGGAAAGAGGTTTAAGATTGTTTTTTCTAGCGTATGTATTTAACAGGGCTTTTATTAATTGAACATCAACTGCTTTGTTGGTCGATTTAGAACCAACATCTGAGGTCATAGAAAGCGAAAACATGATAAGACTCCTTAAATGGCATGATATGGAAATTATTATATTTATCTCGCGATATGATTTTCCAAATATCTCCGATTTTATTTAATTAAAATATTTTCAATCAAAAGCTTATGTTCGAATTGCGGTCGATATATCACTATTAGGTCACCATTATCTTATGTTTCAGTTCTTTTAGATGCGTAGTGCTAGTTACATATACATCAAGATAACAACTTTAACTGTATGATATTTAAAATTAACAAAAGGTGTTCTTATATTAACTTGTTAATCAATAGATGAATTTTCCAAGTTTTTCACTATAAAAGCAAAGACACTCTGTTCTCTAAAGAGAGAGGTTTACCGAAGTTTTTATTTGCTGCCAACTAGGAATTTCGAAAAATACTTAGAGATAACAAATCTTAACCAAATTATTGTACGGTATTGAATTTCATTTATGTATGCAGTCTTTCAGGTGATTGTTAGTTTCGAAAATTATTTATAGTATTTTTATTTATTGAGGTTTTTAACGTCCCAGAAGTACCCAAACACTAATATGAACAAGGTGTTAACATTATTTAGTCATGACAGGATATGACCTCCCAGTTTTCATTGGTATTGATGGAATGCTCAAAAAATACATATAAAATCAGTTAGAAGGAGATCTCAGACTTGCTCTCACACGACCATTATCAATGTTTAGTTGTTTTATGAAAATTAGGCGTTTCTGTTCACCGTTAAGAAGCAGCTTCCAGCAGGTCAGCCCATTCAGCCTAAAGAATGTCTGAAGCAGCCATCCTTTGTCCCCATCCTGAAGCGCCCGAAAATAACACGGTGATAGACCACAATTCATTGCTCTTGATTGTTTACTATTCATTTTAAATTTAAATATTGAAACGTTGTTTTAAAAATGTGAGCGGGCTGCATTTTTCTTTCCCAGATCTCAAGTACTATTCGATTTATCAAAAACACCGCCACTTGATGCTGTGTAAAGTGAAAGATAAGAGAGTAGTAACTTCATGACTGACAACGTTATTTTGCCAGAGCTGCCTGCAACACTTGATGAGCAGCGTGTGTTGAATCATCTACCTGTCGTGGTAGACGCCATCAAAAGAAACATTCCAAAGATTGGTGAGCGAAACCCTAAAATCGGTACGGAAAAGAACCATTGGCAGTACTGCGATCAGTTCGACTGGGTGTCTTCTTTCTGGACAGGTGAGCTTTGGCTTTGTTACCAGATGACGGCGCAGGAGCAGTTTAAAAACAGTGCAAAACTGCGTAAATCTTACTTTGCCGACATGCTTCTGGACCCATTCTGGCTGGATCACGATCTCGGCTTTCAATACAGCTTGAGCTGTGTGGCGGATTACAAACTAACAGGTGATGAAGAATCGAAAATGATGGCGATTCGTGCCGCAGACCACCTTATTCACCGTTTCAGAAAGATTGGTGGCTACATTGTGGCGTGGAATGACACGCATCCACTGGGTCCAGAAATTACTCAGGGTAAGTCTATTATCGATTCTCTGCAAAATACCGCGTTGTTATTCTGGGCTTCCAAGGTGACAGGGTCACCTGTGTATGCTCAAGCAGCGAAGCGACACAGCGAGACTCTGGCTAAACACATTGTTCGTGACGATTTCTCTACTTACCACTCGTTCAATTTCCATCCAGTGACTCAAGAACCCATTAAAGGTGAAACATTCCAGGGCTATGCTGATGATTCATGCTGGGCTCGTGGTCAGTCGTGGGCGATTCATGGTTTTGCACAAACTTATCTTTACACTGGTGAAGTAGCGTTTTTAGAGCTTGCCAAAAAGCTGGCGAAGTACGCGCTGGAGCAAATTACACCTGATGGTGTACCAGTCTGGGATTACTCTTTACCAGCCGATGAGATTCAGTACAAAGACAGCTCCGCAGGCGCGATCACTGCGGCGGGTTTACTGTTGATTGCTCAGTGTATTGAAGACGAATCAGAAGCCAAGCAATACCGCGACTGGGGTCTGTACATGCTGCAAGGGCTGATGGATTCCTGTGATTTAACTGGCGATGAAAATGCGCTTGGTTTGTTGGCTCATGGGGCATCTTTTGTGAAAGTAGGTCTGTGCGACAACATGTTGCCTTATGGCGACTACTACTATTTGGAAGCCTTGATGCGTGCAAACGGATACGAGAAATTCTTCTGGTAATTCAATAAACAAAGCGGGTGGCTGCCCGCTTTATCTCAAGTTTTTATCGGGTTCTGGAAGAACCTGTATCCTCAATTTTGGAGTTTATTATGACAACCCATGCCTCTCGTAAAGGTCATATGACCCTGCCTGTTGAAGCAGGTCAGGAAGACGTGGTTCTCGATCTCTTTCAGCGTTGGCAGGCGGATGCGTTGCGCGACAGTGATGGCACAACCATGCCAGAGTCTTTAGCCAAACAGGACAGCGACGTTTACTCAGTGATGTGTCTGGTCAGAGCCGATCAGGATTACGCCAATCAGCATCCAGAATACCTGCACAGAAAATATTTGATGTCTTTCCCTGTGACTGCGATGTCTGAAGAAGTGGTGATTACGCCGCTAAATGGTTACAGCAAAGATAAATATGAGCTGGACGACGACAGCGACCCAAAGGAGTGGTGGGAAGTTCGAAATCGCACTACCAATGAACTCATCCCTGCCAGTCACTGGTATTTTGATGTGGAAACACAACAGGTAAAAGTGGAGCAGGTGACGCCCTATCACGAGTACGCGGTCACGTTTCTTGCTCGTCAGGTCTGGGACAGTGTGTCCATGTATAACGCCCTGACAAACGACTGGAAAGGACCAAGAATTAAGAGCCTCGACCCTTATCACCCAGAGTGTCGTGCTCATCTGCTGAAGCATTTTGCTCACTGGCTTGAAACGCACCCAGACACCACGGTAGTTCGGTTTACAACGTTCGCCTTCTTGTTTGTTATTGATACAGGTGAAAAGAATCAGGACATTTACCGTGACTGGACAGGGTATGGTGAAACGGTCAGCCCTCGTGCGTTGAAAGACTTTGAAGAACGCTTTGGTTACGCCTTAAGCCCGGAAGATTTCGTCGATGCGGGTTATTACAACGGTACTTACAAAGTTCCTTCCAAGCGCTATAAAGACTGGATGACCTTTGTTCAGGAATTTGTGGTCGGGTTTGCCAAAGAACTGGTCGATATGGCGCATCAGGCTGGCAAAAAGACAGCCATGTTTCAGGGCGACCACTGGATAGGTACAGAACCTTTCTTAGAAAGCTATCAGCAAATTGGTCTGGATATTAACATCGGGGCAGTTGAAGACGGAGTGGCATTGCGCCGTTTGACGGACTCTGGCGGCGATCAGGTTCGTGAAGCCCGATTCTATCCGTACTTCTTCCCAGATGTATTCCGCGAAGGAAACGATCCTGTTGTCGAATCCATGTCTAACTGGACCAAGATCCGTCGTGCCATGCTTCAAAAACCGTTAGACAGAATTGGCTACGGTGGTTACCTGTCGCTGGCGAACAAGTTCCCTCACTTCATCGATCATGTGACCGAAATTTCCGCTCAGTTTGGTGATTATCTGGACAATACGCAACGTACTGAATCTCAGAAACTGCCGGGGAAAATTGCCGTGCTGAGTGCATGGGGTAAAGCGCGAAGCTGGCTTCAAAATCAGGCTCGTGACCAACGTTTCTACGTTCCGCCGCGCCCGGATGTGATGGAGTTCGTTGGAAACAACTTGCTTGAAAGTCTGTCTGGTCTGCCATTTGATATCGAATTTATCAGCTTTGAAGACATCGCAGAAAATGGCATTAGCGACGACATTAAAGTGGTGATCAATACCGGCGATGCCAATTCTGCCTGGAGTGGTGGTGAACATTGGGATAACCCTCAGGTACTGGTTGCGTTACGAAAATTCGTTGCGCAGGGTGGTGGTCTTTTAGGTGTCAGTGACCCGTCAGCATTCCAGAAGAACGGTCGTTACTTCCAGCTTGGTGATGTATTCGGGCTTGAGAAAGAAACCGCGTTGACCATGGGGCGTGTGGCAATGCCGGTAGAATTAGACCGAGAGCACTTCCTGGCTAAGCATCTGAATGGCAGCGTGGATTTCGGTAACCCGAGTTATGTGTATCCTCAGGCGGAAGATCTGAGCGTGATAGCAGCGCAGGGGCAACATTTGGCTCTGACGGCTCGCGAATACGGTGAAGGGCGAGCGGTCTATCTTGGCAATCTGCCGTTTTCAATGGACAACGCTCGATTGCTTCAGAATATTCTGGTATGGCTAGGTAAGAATGACGGAACTGAACATCAGTGGCTGTCTTCTCATCCTGATATCGACTGTGCTTACTTCCCTGAAACGGGTAAGGCGACCGCAGTCAATTTCAGTGCGGAACCTCAATCGTTGGAAGTAACGGATCACCTTGGTAATCTACGCGTGATCGAACTGGATGCCTATGAGTGGCGTTGGTTTTCCTAAATAACCTGATAGCCAGTCGTTTTATCGGCTGGCGCTTTCTTTCCTCTTTTTCATAGATTTACCCCTCATTTTTCCATCTCACTCCTGAGACGTATTGCATCACAAAAAACACATCAATCAAGATCGAAATTCCATTCTTTATATTTTGAAATGGTGTTTCTATATTTTGTTTGATAGGGTTCAAATGACTCCTGATATTTGTATTAACAGGAGAAAATACCAATAACTTATAAAAAGTTAACTTCTCGCGCTGGAACTAAGGGGGCTTAGAGCCGCTGCTTGTTCCAGAACCAATGTACCCTACAAATAAGGAAGCATTATGATAAATACACTCGCCTCCAAGTACATTAAGACCGCCTTAATCGCACCAGTTTTACTGGCAAGTCAGCTGGCTTTTGCCGATGACATTTCAACATTAAAACAACGTATTGCCCCCAATTATGCGAATCAGGAAGCTTCGTCTGCTCAAAGCAAAGGGCAAAGCCTGGCAGATTTGGTGAGCCAGCACATTGCCAGCCAGAACGCCGATGGCAGCTGGCCCGACATTGCCTACGATAAGATGGCAACTGAGGAAAAACCGATTCGGGATCACCTTGATCGTTTAAAAGTTTTGGCGGCTGGCGTTAAACTGAATTTGAATCCCGGTGCCTACGACGCTGTTGTGAATGGTCTTAACCACTGGTATTCCATTAACCCGGTGAACGATAACTGGTGGTGGAACGATATTGGCAGGCAGCTTCGTCTTGGACCCATTGCCATGATGTTGGGTGATAGATTGCCTTCCAGTCTGGTCACACAAATAGCAGGGGATATGCCATCCAGCCCGAGTAAAACCGGCGCCAACCGTACCGACCTTTCCAAAGGCGTTATCTGGGGCGGATTGTTGAATAAAGATACAGCCCAAGTAGGAAGAGGGCTTGATGGCATTGAAGAAACCATCGTGATCACCAGTGATGAAGGTATTCAGGCTGACTTCTCATTCCAGCAACATGGTCCGCAGCTTTATACTCGTGGTTATGGTGAGGTCTTCTTTAAGGCAGCCTCTTTCTGGGCGTATCAGGTTCGGGATTTATCCTGGAAATTTAGCCCTCAAAGTGTAGATGTACTGACAGATTACTTCTTAGAAGGCGTTCGCTGGTCAAACAGCAAAGGTACACTGGATTATAATGCCAGTGGGCGTGGTATCAGCCGAAAAATGACTCTGAATCCAGCCGTTTTGACCAGTCAGTCTGATTACATTGCAGGGCTTAGCCCACAGCGTGCTAGCGAAGCAAACGCGTTTAAACAGCATGTTAATGGTGGTCCTTC
>NZ_AFWJ01000006.1 GCF_000222685.1 Vibrio nigripulchritudo ATCC 27043
GTAATAGGTAACTACATAAAAATGATGACTTTATCACTTCTTTGTAATTTGCAATAAACTGACACAATTTTATGTGAGATATTTGCAGCACTCTAACAAAAATAACTGTCAATATACGCAAGCTATCTCTTGAACCTTGGTTTAGTGAGAATGCATTGGTTTTCTGGCGAAACATCACTTTGAAGATCCTACGGGGCTGAATCAAAAACTGAAAACGCGTCATGAAAATCATTTCTACTCGCCACTAGGCAATCATATGAGGTAACTTGCGTATATCGCAACGGTTTCGCTGACATCTATTGTGTCACATTTCTTATGTTGGTGATTCCGGCTACGGATAATTGGTTAAAAGTAAAATCATAATCGCGCTAGCAAGGCATTATCCGTTAGACAAAACTCAAAACTCTTCTAAAAAATGGTAGATACATGAAGAAAACATTACTCAGTCTGGCAGTCGCCAGCTCATTAGTATTAGTAGGATGTGGTGAAGCAGAACAAGGAAATCGAAACGCCGTAGCGCCTAATGTGGTGGCTATGGAGTCAACCACCGTCATGCATCAACAGAGTAAAACCTATGTTGGCAGAGTACAAGCCGTTGAAGATGCCAACATTACAGCACAGGTTTCTGGTTACCTGAAAGATCGTCTGTTTATCGAGGGGCAGCTTGTTGAAAAAGGCGATGTTTTATATCAAATCGAACCTTCCTCCTTTGATGCTCAGGTTGCAACCGCCAAAGCCTCATTGGCACAGGCACATGCCTCATTGAAAAAAGCAGAAATGGACTTCAAGCGTGGCAAAAATCTCTTGCCGAAAGGCAACATCTCCAAATCTGAATTTGACACGCTTACAGCTGCGAAATTGAGTGCCGAAGCTCAGGTAGAAGCCGCAGAAGCACAACTCAATCTCGCCAATGTTAACCTGTCTCACACTCAAATTACTGCGCCATTCACAGGAAGAATCAGCAGCAGCAATGTGAGTATTGGTGATCTGGTTTCTCCCTCTTCCGGTCCTTTAACCACCATTGTCAGTTTAGACCCGATTCATACCAGCTTTAACGTAAGTGAGCGGGAAAGACTGGAGTTTGGCATGGATAAAGTGAAAGGTGATGGTGAAGGAGCTGCAAAAGCGCTTGAAGTAGTGATCAAGCTTGAAAATGGCAGTGTGTATGAACACAAAGGCAAGTTAGATTTCATCGGTAACCGAATCAATCTGAACACCGGGACAATTGCACTTCGAGCCAGCGTCGCCAACCCAGATCACGCATTATTACCGGGGCAGCATGTTCGTGTTGCCATTCAGGAACAAACACCAGAAGAAGTGGTGGTGATACCAAGGCGCGCTGTTCAGACTGATCTTGAAGGCGACTTCATCATGATTGTTGCCAAAGGCAACATAGCTGAGCGCAGAAACATCACACTAGGAAAGCAGACCGAGCAAGGTGTCATCGTGACAGAAGGGCTCGCTAAGGGAGAGCAGGTTGTTACGCAAGGCTTGCAACGTGTTAGGAATGGAATGCCTGTCAATATCCAAGACTCCGATTCCGCCAACACGGGAGCTTAATCATGCTGAGCCGATTTTTTATTCAGCGCCCTAAATTCGCGCTGGTCATCTCCATCATTCTTACATTGGCAGGGGCAATTTCATTGCTTGTACTGCCGGTTTCTGAGTATCCGGAAATCAGCCCGCCTTCTGTTAACGTTACAGCTTACTACACTGGTGCCAGTGCAGAAGTTGTAGAGCAGGCAATTGCCGACCCGATAGAAACCTCAGTTAATGGCGTGGAAGACATGATCTATATGTCTTCGAAGAGTGCCAACGACGGTTCTTACTCGTTAAACGTGACCTTTGATATCGGAACCGATCCAGACATGGCTCAGGTCAACGTTCAAAACCGTGTAACCCAGATCGAATCAAAGTTGCCACCAGAGGTTCGAATGGTGGGTGTCACGGTGAAGAAAAATTCACCTGACTTGTTGATGGTACTGAACTTTTACTCGCCTGAGGGTAAGTACAATGATCAGTTCCTGATCAACTACGTGAACCTGAACGTTAAAGATCAGCTTGCTCGTGTTAAAGGCATCAGTAACGTGAGTGTTATCGGTGGTGGTGAGTACGCAATGCGTGTCTGGCTGGATCCGGAAAAACTGGCGTCGCTGAAAATGACGACTTCGGACGTATATGCAGCCCTGGCTGAGCAGAATGTTCAAGTAGCTGCAGGTAACATCGGGGCGGCACCATACGCTAACCCACAGGAAGTGCAGTTTAACCTGGTGACTAAAGGTCGACTAGAGACGGTGGAAGAGTTTGAAGACGTTATGCTTCGTGCTAACCCAGATGGTTCTGCGGTTTACTTGAAAGATGTCGCTCGTGTAGAACTGGGCAAAAACTTTTACAACGGTACGGGCTTATTCCGTGGTCAGGACGCTTCTATCGTGGTGCTTTCTCTCCAGTCTGGTGCGAACGCTCTTGAGAGTGGTGGTTTGGTGATGGAAAGGCTGGAAGAGCTTTCCAAGACTTTCCCTGAAGGTATGGTGTACGAAACCAGTTACGATACGACTCTGTTTGTTGAAGAGTCGATTAAAGGCGTAGTCAAAACACTTATTGAAGCCATTCTTTTGGTTATCGCGGTCACTTACCTGTTCCTGGGCAGTGCGCGTGCTACTCTGATTCCGGTTATTGCCATTCCCGTTTCTTTGATTGGTACCTTTGCCATCATGTTGGCAACTGGTTTTACCATTAATACCGTAACTCTTTTTGGTCTGATTCTGGCCATTGGTATCGTGGTGGACGATGCGATTCTGGTTATCGAAAACGTTGATACCATCATGAAACGCGATCCAAGCTTAACGCCAAGGCAAGCGACGCTTAAGGCAATGAAAGAGGTAACCGGACCTATCATTACCTCAACACTGGTTCTCCTTGCCGTATTTATTCCAGTGGCAATGCTACCGGGAATCACCGGGATCATGTACCGTCAGTTCGCTTTAACTATCTGTATTTCTGTTGTTATTTCTTCGATTAATGCGCTTACCTTATCGCCTGCTGTGTGTTCTCTGGTGCTTAAGCAAGGCGGAGGCAATACCGCGAAATGGTTTGATGCCTTTAATCGGGTTCTGGACAAAGTCACTAGTCAATATGGTAAGGCAGCGGGTTTTCTGGTTAAGAAAACAATTCTGGCACTGATTTTCTTTGGTGTCGCAGTGGCGGCGGTTTCGTTCCTTGCGAAAACCACTTCAACAGCATTCGTGCCACAGGAAGATAAAGGCATCATGCTGGTGAACGTCCAATTACCGGATTCCGCTTCTCTGTCTCGTACAGAAGCGGTAACTGAAAAGCTGATGGATGTGATCAACCAAGAGCCTAGTATCGAAGGTGTGACTGTCGCTAATGGTTATGCTTTCCTGACCGGTGCAGCGGCGTCAAATGGCGCTTCACTGTTCGTTAAACTCAAGGATTGGGACTACCGAAACAATCTGGACGGCGATCATTCTTCTTTTGCCGTTACGAATCGTATTAATGCTCGTGCGGCACAGGAAATTCCAGAAGCTGTTGTATTTGCAATGGGTGCGCCAGCCGTACCGGGAATGGGAGCAGGCTCTGGCTTTGAATTCGTACTTGAAGATGCGTTAGGTCGAAACCGAAGCGACTTAGCTCAGGTTATGGGCGAGGTTATGGCTAAAGCGAACGCTCAGCCGGAAATTCTGTACACCTACAGTACGTTCCGTGCCAACGTTCCGCACTTCTATCTGGACATTGATCGCCAGAAAGCTAAGCAGCTTGGCATTCCTTTGGGCGAAATTTTCCAGACGCTTCAGGGTAACCTCGGTTCTATTTACGTTAACGACTTCACCATGTTTGGTAAGAACTTCCGGGTGACACTTCAGGCAGATGCCGAACACAGAACAGACATGGAAGATCTTGGCAGGTTCCACGTTCGTAGCCAGTCTGGAGACATGATCCCGCTAAGTACTCTGGTGAGTTATGAGCAGGTCTTCGAACCGGATGTGGCTTGGCGTTACAACATGTACCGTTCTGCTGTCATTCAGGGTGAAGCGGCACCGGGTTATTCCAGTGGTGATGCTATTGCAGCGATGGAGCGAGTTGCGGCTGAAGTACTGCCTCATGGGTATCAATACGAGTGGACAGGATTGGCGTACCAGGAGAAGTTAGCGGGCAATCAGGCGATCTATGCGTTTGCATTGGCTCTAATCTTCATTTATCTGTTTATGGTGGCACAGTACGAGAGCTGGACGATTCCACTGGCTATCATTCTTGTGGTTCCGGTAGCGACACTGGGCTCGTTTATGGCGCTTAACTTGACGGGTATTCCACTGAACCTGTACGCCCAGATTGGTTTAGTGTTGTTGATAGCCCTCGCAGCGAAGAACGCCATTTTGATTGTAGAGTTCGCGAAATTGGAGCGTGAGAACAAAGAAGTACCGATCGACGAAGCTGCCGTTCATGGTGGTGAATTGCGATTCCGTGCCGTGAATATGACTTCCTGGTCGTTTATCTTGGGTATTACTCCGCTAATCTTTGCTTCAGGTGCGGGTTACATCAGTCAGAACTCATTAGGTGTGTCACTGGTTGGTGGCTTACTCTGCGTGTTACTGGCGGGTACCTTCCTGATTCCAAGCTTCTATGCCATGGTTCAGCGCAAGCGTGAAAAGTTCCATGGAGGAAGTACTAAGCTGGTGGAACTTAAAGACGAGTAACACTGACAAGCTTTGTAAGTTGATTATGCATGCCCCAGTTTATCTGGGGCTTTTTTTATAAGCCTGTTACGCGCTCAGTTTAATCTCATTGAATTTAACTGGTTTTCCAGGAATCGTATGGTTGGCGTATCCGTCGAGAGAGAAATAGCTTTCTGATAGCAGTCTGCGGCTTCTTTGGGTTGGCAGAGCTTGCGGTAGAATTCAGCTTTCGTTGCCCAAAGAGGCTGGAAACCCGAACCAATTTCAGATTCTAAATCCAGAACTAGATTAAGCCCTTTCTCGTAACCAAAGTGTTTAGCCACTACAACAGAATAAGCCACCTTCGCGCCAACAGAAGGGGCAAACTGAATGAGTGCAGGATAAAGCTTACTAAGGGCTTCCCAGTCCGTTACTCCTGAAGACTTCCTAGCCTGATGAACCGACTGAATCGCGGCTTCAATCTGGAAGCGACCAACGCGATTTAACGCATGTGCGTCCTTCAGTTTACGTTGAGCATACAGTGAAAGGCTATCGTCCCAAAGTGCCATGTCTTGCTTCTCAACGGGGACCAAGGTCTGTTCATGAATTCTGGCTAACCGTCGCGCGTGTCCAAAGGCAATCAGAGCAGCAAGCCCTTTGGCTTCCGGATCGTCAGGAACGAGAGAAACAAGAAGATCCGCCAGATACAATGCCTCTTCACCAAAAGTATCGTTTGGATCAAGCCAGTCGTAGGTGTGTAGAGCATAAATAGCTTCGTATATTGTCTGGCAACGTGAAGGTAACTGAGAAGGATCTGGGACCTGAAAGGGGATACCAGAATCACGTACTTTGGCTTTTGCCCTGACGAGACGCTTTGCCAGCGCAGCAGGGGGATACATAAAGAGTCTGGCGATCACCTTTGCTTCAATTCCCAGAACAGTTTGCAGCATCAGGGGCGTATGCAAATCCGCTGAGATAGCAGGGTGAGCACAAACCATCATCAGCTCGAGTCTCTTGTCTGGCAGAGCGGGGGAGTCGGATTCCATGTTCGCTTCCTCTTCAATTTCTGGTTCTTCGGGAAAGCGAACCAATTGACGCTGGCGATCTGTGATCTTGTTTTTGGCGACCGTCATCAACCAGGCTTCTGGGTTGTTCGGAATGCCGTTCTCTTTCCAGTGGCTGAGTGCTTTAGTAAAGGCTTCTGCTAATGCGTCTTCAGCAAGCGCAATGTCATGAGTTCTGGATGACAGATACGCCAGCAGCTTTCCGTATGAGGAACGTGCCGCCATTTCGGCGGCACGATATTCTTTGCTCATAGTGAGTCCATTGCGGAGCAGCGAATTTCAACTTTCCCGCGTTTTGCAGCAGGGCACTTCTCAGCCCAAACCATAGCCGCATCCAGATCGGGTACATCGATTACGAAGAACCCTCCAAGCGTTTCACGTGTCTCTGCGAAAGGACCATCTTGCACCTGCTTTGTCCCGTCTTTCAGCGTGACTGTGGTTGCAGTATCAACTGGCTGCAACCAGTCTGTATCGACAAACACTCCTGCTTTTTGCAGTGATTCGATGTAAGCCCCATAAACTTCTTTTTCTGCAATCCAGTCTTCCTGAGTCATGTCTGCTAGATCTGCCGGGTCGGTGTAAAGTAAAAATGTATAGCGCATCGTTTTTCTCCTTAAGTTCGCTAAGTTTTAAATTTGGTGGGTTAAGCAGCTTTCGCCAGGTTATCCAGACCTTTTTCGAAGGTTTTGCCTACCATCTTGTCCATAAACAAACCAAATACTCGAGCAATTGGGTTGTTCCCTAAATCCATTTCCATGCGCCATGTGACGAGTGCGCCATTTTCTTTTGGTTCTGCTTTGATGATCTGAGTGGGCTGCCCCATTGCTCCAAGATCAATACTGTACTGAACAGAGTGATTCGTGACAGATGAAACCACCTGGCTGCCTTTGCCATCTTTTCCGTTAAAGTGAAAACCAGAACCGATTCCATTCTCCGGGCCAAAATGTTGAATACTTAAATCTGGGTCAGCCGACTTATATGGGTTGAATTTCTGGTATCCCTTGTTTGAAGCGGCCAGATTGATGATGTCTTTAGCTTGCTTAGGCAACATAGATTGTCTTTCGACTTCAATGTGTCTGGGTAACAAAAGAGTTGCCAATGCTAATACTGCCAGTATGCCTACAGTCGCCATTAATATCGTAGTAAGTGTCATGATAAATCTCCTTTAAATGAAAAAGCCCAACTGCTTTTCAATGACGTGACGAACAACGATCGGCTCAAAAGACATCTTTACAAAAAAAATTTAAAAATTTTTTTACATGGTGGAAATCAAATGCCATGACCCATTGAAAACAATAGTAAAGCGTAGTTTGAACATTATTTATACGCTTGAACGTTTGCGTAAAAATATGTGATGAAGTTCTCATTTGTGCCGCTATACTTCTCGCTCGGTTATAAGCCGAAGCTGGCACATTCGGTTGTTTTATTGATTAGAACAGCCGATATAGAGGCGTGTTGATCTTTTGTGATTAATACGTTTTGCATAACCAATACAAGCCGTCACAAGGATTGCTAACAAGAGTCAACAGATTCTAAGCATGTGAATGACCCCACGGACCGGACCAGCTAATTTTAACTGCTTGTAAAGGTGAATCCGCAATGACGATTTTTTCCAATTCCATTCTGGGGTGGTTCAGTTCCGTACCATCACAACCCTGCCATTTACTGTCTGAATTGCGCTTGGGCGCTTCTTCAATTTCCATTCGATAACAGGGTTGATAATGAACATTCTTTTTAGCATTTTGGGTGTTATTACCCTACTGATTTGCGCCTACGCTTTCTCTGAGAACCGCAAAGCCATTAACTGGAAAACGGTATCCAGAGCGCTGATTCTTCAGGTTGGTTTTGCGGCACTTGTCCTCTACTTTCCTTGGGGACAGTTGGCTTTGACCAGTCTGAGCAACGGTGTATCCAGCCTGTTGGGGTTTGCTGACGAGGGCATCGCTTTTCTCTTTGGTGATCTGGCGAGCAGTGGGTTTATTTTTGCAATCCGTGTTCTTCCAATCATTATCTTTTTCAGTGCCTTGATTTCCGCGCTTTATTACCTTGGTATTATGCAGAAAGTCATCGAGTTTATTGGTGGCGGTATTCAGAAATTCTTGGGAACCAGTAAAGCAGAGTCGCTAGTCGCGACTGGTAACATCTTTTTGTCTCAGGGTGAATCTCCGCTATTGGTTCGTCCGTTTCTGTCAAAAATGACGCGTTCTGAACTGTTTGCTGTAATGGCTGGTGGTATGGCATCGGTCGCGGGCAGTGTTCTGGGTGGATACGCTGGGCTGGGTATAGAGCTGAAGTACCTGATAGCGGCAAGCTTCATGGCGGCACCGGGTAGCTTACTGATGGCTAAGATTCTGGTTCCGGAGCAAGGAACACCATCGCAGCAGCTTGATGTTGAAATGGATAAAGCAGAACAGAGCAATGTTATTGATGCACTTGCCAGTGGTGCCATGAATGGTATGAAAGTAGCCGTTGCTGTCGGTACTATGCTGATCGCATTCGTGAGTGTTATCGCGATGGTCAATACTGGTCTTGAAACACTTGGCGAATGGGGTGGTTTCAGTGGTATCACTTTGCAAGCCATATTCGGCTATATATTTGCGCCTCTGGCGTGGGTGATTGGTGTTCCAGGCAGCGAAGTGTTGGCTGCGGGTTCTTATATTGGCCAGAAAGTGGTGATGAATGAGTTTGTGGCGTTTATCGACTTTGTGGCGAACAAGGAGACGCTGTCTGAGCACACTCAAGTGATTGTTACATTTGCATTATGTGGGTTTGCCAACATTGGCTCTATCGCCATTCAGCTAGGTTCTATCGGTGTGATCGCGCCAGAGCGCCGCTCTGAGGTGGCAAACTTAGGTTTCAAAGCGGTACTTGCAGGCACACTGGCAAACCTGATGAGTGCATGCTTGGCAGGATTATTTATTCTGCTTTAAGTATTCAAAGTCCATAGACCTTAATTTATAAAAATTCATAAATATCAAAGGCTAAGGGGTTCTCCTAGCCTTTTTATTTAGGTACTTTGTAATAAGCTAGAAAATCAGTGTTATAGAAAAGGATTGCGAATGAATATCAGGACGTATCAGCCTTCAGACAAACAAAGCATCATAGCAATATGGCAAGCTTGCGGATTAGTGGTTCCCTGGAACGACCCAAGCAAAGACATCGATATTAAAGTGGCTCACGATAAGGAGCTGTTTCTGGTGATGGAAGAAAGTGGCAAGGTTGTCGCGTCTGTTATGGGGGGATACGAAGGTCACCGAGGGTGGGCAAACTACCTTGCTGTGGATCCTGAATATCAGGGAACCGGAGCAGGACGCTTACTTATGGAAGATCTTGAGCGACGGTTAAAGGAAAAAGGGTGCCCCAAGATAAATCTTCAGGTCAGAAACACTAACGCCAAAGTCATTCAATTTTACGAATACCTAGGCTATAGCATTGATGAGTCGGTGAGTATGGGAAAGCGTCTGGATGGCGTTAAAAAATAACTAGATCAACAGACTCTAATCAACCAGAAAGTAGAAAAGCCAGTGAAGACACTGGCTTTTCTTATGAACGATTCAGCTTATCAGGCTTTGGCTGTTTCCAGACTGGCTGCTTTTTTCTCGTTGTACATCTTCAGCAGGAAGTAGACATTCACACATGCTATAAAGCCATTTGTTACGACAACTGGCATGGCATCGATCATTAAACCGTAAGTGGTGAACAGTGCACATCCAATAAAGTTAAGTACACGCAGCAGTACGATGTCTTTCATCATTAGCGAGATCGCTACCATGATAGAAGACGCATACCCCAAAATTTCAACAGTGCTAAATTCCATAAATTGACCCTCTTATTCTCATCGGTGTTTACCGCTACCAATTCTTCTCTTCATGAGATAAAGGGGGTTATCCGTGCCCCGAATGGTCATTTTTCGTCACTATACCAAGGCTTGATTTACTCGGGAATACAGTGGATTAAGGAAAGTGAGAGTAAGCGATTACGCAAACGTTAAACGCAGAAAAAAATTTCCTCATACCGATATTTGTTGAAGTAATGAATGCAGTGAATCGGTTAGATTAGGTGAATGTTTTTTTCAACAGACACTAAAAAGCCCCTGCTAAGCAGAGGCTTTGTACGTACGAGTGCTAACCCTGAAAATCAGGGTGCAGACAGTCAGGCAGTTTATTTTTTGCCTTGAGTTTGTTTGTCTGCTTCAGTCAGCTCGCGAATTTTGCGGCTGATGTCACGGCGAACTTTAGAGATTTCGGCACTCTTAATGATGTGATCGTCAACGCGATCTTCGTAGTCCGCTTTCATGTTCTTGATGATAGCGACAATTTCATCGTGCTTCATTTCAGGCTTGATGTAGTCAAGCAAGTTTTCAAGAAGATCAACACGCTTAGAGTTATCGCGGATTTTCTTTTCGTTGTCTTGAAGTTCACGTTTTAGCTTGTTCTTACGACGAGCTTGGTTAACGATTTCAAAAACGTTGTTCATGGGATTTTTACCTCAAAAATCAAAATGAGTAACTTTTTTCGATTAAAACACAATGCTGGTTGGCTTAACAGACTTTAGATCAATCCCTTGCGTCTTATGACGAATTTTTAGGCATCCACTTCGACAAGAGTTGTCTTAACGCGGATAACCGCTATATCATTCTTTTCTCTTTTTATAAGTTTTAAAGATACTATGACGCCTCAGGACGATTTAGAACCCGAAAACAGCTCTCATTCTAAGAGAGAAAAGTTAAGTTCATCCTACAAAACAGGGCGTCAGTTGCAGGAACTCACCGAAATAGAACTCAGCCGCAGTAAAATTATTGTTCTATCTTTGGATGGCAAGCCACAGCGAATCCCATTGGTTACAAATCACTGAGCAGGTTTGGTTACCAATAGGAACGAATTAAGAAGGAAAGTCGAATGAGCATTGAATTGAACGCGATAGAAGCTCGGGTAATAGGTTGTTTGATAGAAAAGGAAGTCACAACGCCTGATCATTATCCCCTAACGCTAAACAGCCTGACTTCGGCGTGCAACCAAAAAAGCAATCGTGAACCTGTCCTCTCGCTTAGTGAAAGTGATGTGCAAAATGCATTGGATTCACTTATGCAGCGCCGTCTCGTCACAGACGAAAGTAGCTTCAATGCTCGTGCCGCAAAATATCAGCACCGTTTCTGTAATACTGAGTTTGGCAGTTTGAAACTGACTGATCAGGAGAAAGGCGTAGTGTGTTGTATGCTGCTTCGCGGCGCTCAGACACCCGGAGAACTCAGAACGCGCACCAACAGGCTGTGTACTTTTGCAGATGTAAAAGAAACAGAAGCAGTGCTTGAAGCGATGGCAAATCGCGAAGAAGGAGCGCTAGTTGTAAAGCTGCCTAGAGAGCCTGGCAAGCGAGAGTCACGCTACCAGCATTTGTTCTGCGGTGAAGTTGATATTGAATCATTACCTGTTGCTTCGGAGCCTGTCGGTGACAATTCGCGAATTCAAGCGCTAGAGAATGAAGTGTCTGAGCTAAGAAATGAAATTGAAGAGCTGAAAGTATCACTTTCTCAAATCCGATCACTTGTAAATCAATGATTAAAAGTAATCCCTGGTTTGTCTATCTTATCAGGGACAAAAACTCCTCTCTTTATTGTGGCGTAACCGACCATATGATTCGTCGGTTTCGTCAGCATCAATCCGGAAAAGGCGCTAAATTTTTAAGAGGGAAAGCCCCGTTAACCCTTGAATGGCTTTATATTGCCGATTCTAAAAGTACAGCAATGAAACTCGAATACAAAATCAAACGCCTTTCAAAAAGTCAGAAAGAGCGGATGATTTTGACCCAAAGATTACCCACTTCTTTAGAAATCCTTCCTGCTTTACCTTAGCCTTCAACTTATAAAACTTGGTTGTAAATCACACAAATCAGAAGCTAGTTGCGAATTTATACATTAAAATATTTAATTGAATGGAAAGTGAGTTTCATTCCATGAATGAATTTTATAATTCATTGAGCTATAAAATAAATAAAATTGGATATCGTTATGAATAACAAATATGCAGTGGGTTTTGGTTTGTCTTTGCTGTCTCTTTCCGTTTCTGCAGCCAATCACGTAGCTGATGGCAGAGGGAATGGTATGGGAAATACGGGTGTTGCTTCAGGTGAGTATTTAGTCGCCCCATTTTATAACCCTGCCTTGGCGGCAGTCATCGATGAATCTGACGATTTTGCAATTCTAATCCCCGCCGGTGGGGTGAAAGTTCGTGATACCGATAATGCGATAGAAGTCATTGATGACGTGCAAAAAACTTATAAAAAAGTGCAGAGCTCACCTTCTACCGATCTATTAGCCGAGCTTAATGGTCACCTGGACTCTCTGGCAGGGCATAAGCCTCTTACAGCATCAGGAAATATTGGCGTTGCTGCTGCCTTGCCAACTAACCTGGTGGCAGCCAACCTGTTTACGTCTGGTTATGTTGAAATTATCGGTGTGACAGACGTGGCAAACAAGGTCTCAGACAGCCTTACCGATACGAATCAGCGTATACAGGATACCAATGTTGATCTGGTCGCATTCGGCTACACAGAAGTGGGTCTCGCGCTGGCAAAGCAGCTTGATCTGGCTGGTCAACGAGTTTCTCTTGGTATCACTCCTAAGTTCCAAAAGCTCACCACATACTCTCAAAACATCAACGTAAACGACTTTGAGCTTGATGAATACGATAAAGGTGAAACTAACGAATCAGCATTTAACGTTGACCTAGGTGCGGTATGGCTTCTTGGTAACTTCAGAGCGGCATTTGCCATCAAAGACGTTATGAAACAGTCGATCACAACCGACACCAAATACGTTTACGAATTGAAGCCTCAGATGACGGTTGGTGCTGCATACACAACGGAATTTTTCACTGTAGCAGCAGATGCTGATCTAACATCGCAAACGCGTTTTGTAGGTGTAGCGGATGATACTCAGTTTGTTCGATTAGGGGCAGAAGCCAACGCCTGGGACTGGGCTCAGTTAAGAGTGGGCTACGAAATGGATACTAAGAGTACAGTAGACAATTCTGTTACATTTGGCTTAGGGCTAAGCCCATTTGACGTAGTAAATATTGACTTGGCAGGTAGTTATGCTGGAAATAACCAATTTGGCGCTTCTGCAAGTTTAGGTTTCACTTTCTAATATTATTTTTAATAATAAAAGGCAGCACGTTATTGCTGCCTTTTATTTTATAAAAACCTTCCTTTTTCTCTTTAATAAAAGACCTGATATTTATGTCAATATAATTGAATGAACTATATGGTTTTTATTTCTGTTAGAATTATTTTTATTTCCTAAATAACATTTCCCTTAGTTATTTAAATAAATTACATATCTATAGATATAATCTTTAACTTACTGAAAAATATAGCAATAGCTCGAAAATCATTCGAAGTTGTTTAAAAAATGTAAACAATACTTTTCTTGTTCAGCGTTTTGTTAACATAAGTACCTGATATTTGAGACTGTGATCTTGTTTTTCTAATAAACTCAACTTTGTGTGTAGATTTATTAAAAATGTTGCTTATTTTAAATATCAAGCAATAAAAACGTCACAGTCTCGAATTAAATTAAATAACAAATAAGAGTCTTTAAGACGTATTAAAAAGCTCTAAGAATAAATCTCATTGAGGCGTTAAAAATAACGTCAGTTGGTTTTGACGTCTTGCGTCACGCTTGTTGTAAGAACGGAGTCATTAATGGAAAAACTCGCTTTGATCACTGGTTCCAAGGGTGGAATCGGGTCGGCTATTAGTACGCAATTAGTTAGTGAAGGTTATCGTATTATCGCGACCTATTACACTGGTAACTATAAGTGTGCAAAAGAATGGTTCGATGAGAAGCAATTCACGGAAGATCAGGTTGTACTATTTGAACTTGATGTTACTAACACTGCTGAGTGCAGTGAAAGGCTTGAAAAACTTCTCAGAGAAGAAGGTACACCAGATGTTGTTGTTAACAACGCTGGGATCACCCGAGACGGTGTCTTCAAAAAAATGTCGGCTGACAGCTGGTTTGATGTTATCGACACAAACCTGAACAGCTTATTCAACGTTACCCAACCGCTTTTTGCCGCTATGTGCGAAAAGGGGGTGGGCGAATCATCAACATTACCTCAGTAAATGGTCTAAAGGGGCAATTTGGTCAGGCGAACTACGCGGCTGCAAAAGCTGGCATGATCGGCTTTACCAAATCACTGGCAGCCGAAGGTGCGCGTTCAGGCGTTACAGTTAATGCTGTCGCTCCTGGGTATACGGCAACACCAATGGTCACTGCCATCCGTGAAGACGTACTGGAAACCATTAAAAACGAAATTCCAATGAAGAGGCTAGCTCAACCAGATGAGATCGCGAAAGCGGTCAGCTATTTGGCAAGCGATGCAGCGGCTTACATTACTGGCGAAACTTTGTCAGTCAATGGCGGCCTGTACATGAGTTAACTTCAGAAAGGAATTAAAAAATGGAAAAGGTATACATCGTTTCTGCGAAGCGTACGGCTATCGGTGCGTTTGGTGGAACATTAAAAAACACATCAGCAGGTGAACTAGGTGCTGCCGCGATCAAAGGTGCGCTTGAAGCCGCCAATGTAAACCCAACCGAAGTCGACGAAGTGATTGTCGGTAATGTTGTTGGTGCTGGTCAGGGCATGGGTGTCGGTCGTCAGGCTGCAATCTTTGCCGGTGTTCCAGAAACTACCCCTGCATACACGCTCAACATGGTGTGTGGAAGCGGCATGAAAACCCTCATGGATGCAGCTTCTCACATTCGCAGTGGAGACGCCGAAGTGGTTGTCGCTGCAGGTGTTGAGGTAATGTCTCAAATCCCATTTGCTGCTCCGGCTAGCCTACGCCAAGGTCAGAAAATGGGGGATATCAGCTTTAAGGATCTACTGATTTCCGACGGTTTAACAGATGTTTACAACCAGTACCACATGGGAGTCACTGCCGAAAACATTGCCAAGGAAGTTGGATTATCTCGAGAGCTGCAAGATGAATTTGCACTGTCTAGCCAGCAAAAAGCAGTGGCAGCCATTGAAGCCGGAAAATTCAAAGATGAAATTATTCCGGTGGAAGTGAAACAGCGTCGTGAAACGATTGTGTTTGACACAGATGAGTATCCTAAAGCCGATGCGAGTCTGGCTGGGTTGCAAAAACTAAGACCTGCTTTCGATCGTGAAGGTACTGTCACCGCTGGTAATGCTTCTGGCATAAACGATGGTGCAAGTGCACTGGTAGTGGCATCCGAAAGTGCTGTTAAGAGATTAAACCTGACCCCTCTATGCGAGTTGGCAAGCTATGCACAAACAGGTCTTGACCCCAAAGTGATGGGACTAGGACCAGTCAAAGCCGTAACAAGTGCTTTGAGCAAAGCTGAACTCTCCATTTCAGATGTGGACGTATTCGAATTAAACGAAGCCTTTGCCGCTCAGGCACTGGGTGTGGTTTACCAGCTTGCGGATCACCATGAAGTGGACAAAGAGACCATCTTATCCAAAGCCAATCTAAATGGCGGTGCGATTGCACTTGGTCATCCGCTAGGGGCATCTGGAAACCGAATCATTGTATCTCTGATTCATGAAATGAAGCGCCAAAATAGCAGTACCGGAGTGGCTTCACTTTGTATCGGCGGTGGAATGGGCACTGCAGTAGTACTGAAACGCAGTTAACAACTGTTTTACTCATTGGGGCAGGAGCCCCGACTGAGAAATATCGATTCACTTAATGGAAATTTGTTTATCAGGAGAGACACCATGTACACTGACATTTTTAAAGCTTTTACCGATCAAACTGAAAAAACGTTCGAACCTTACACAAAAATCAACAAACTATTCACCAAAAACGCAGAGGTGATTACTGAACTTCACCTAAACGCACTGCGTTCATACAGCGACTTAGGTCTTGCTCAGCTAAAAGCGGCGGGTGAAGTGAAAGACGTGACTTCTCTGGCTTCTTTCAGCAACCAGCAGCTGTCTGTTATTACTCGTCTTTCTCAGCAACTGATGGACGACAGCAACAAACTTCAATCCATTGCTAATGAATTCAAAGAAGACGTTGAGCAAATCACTTCTGAAAGTCTGAAAGCTTCTACTCCAGCTTAAGATGAGGGCGCCACCCTTACGGGTGGCGTTTTTTTGATCCGAAGAAAGGGTTTTATCATGTTTCAAAACTTCTTTTCGGACTACCTTGTTAAGCTCCAAGAGAGCAACCAGCAATGGTGGAAAGATCTTGAGCAAGGCAAGGCAGCCGTCAATACCCCTCTTAATAAGGCGATGCACGAAATCAGCCTGGAAGATACATCAGAATTGTTCGAAAAAGCCGCTCAGCAGCCAGCCGCTCTTCTTGAAGTTCAAACTAAATGGTGGGAACAGCAACTAGAGATTTGGCAAAAAGTAGCGCTGCAAGCGAACCAGGAATCTGTTGTTGAAGCAGAAAAAGGGGACAAGAGATTTCAAGATAAAGCGTGGCAAGATGATGCGTTTTATAACTTTATCAAGCAATCTTACTTATTGTTCAGCCGCACGTATCTAGACACCATCAACGCTGTTGAAGGTCTGGATGAAAAAACCAAAGAAAGGCTGAATTTCTTCTCTCGCCAAACCATTAATGCTTTATCTCCAAGCAACTTTATCGCGACCAACCCTGAGTTGCTTAAGCTGACAATGGAACAGAATGGTGAAAACTTACTGACAGGTTTGCAGCACTTCAAAGAAGATGTAGAGGCCAGTGCCGACATTTTGAAGATCCGTATGACCAATACGGATGCGTTCCAAATTGGTGAACATGTCGCAAATACCCAAGGTGACGTTGTTTACCAAAATGAACTGTTTGAGCTGATTCAATATCGTCCGGTAACAGAGCAGGTAAACGCAACGCCACTGCTGATTGTGCCGCCGTTTATCAATAAGTACTACATTCTCGATCTGCGTGAGAAAAACTCTCTGGTGAAATGGTTGCTAGAGCAGGGTCACGCGGTATTTATGATGTCCTGGCGTAACCCTGGTCCTTCTCAGGCGAAAGTAGAATTTGGCGACTACGTAACAGATGGTGTGGTTAAAGCGGTCAGCGCAATTGAATCCATAACTGGTCAAGAGCAGATTAATGCCGCGGGCTACTGCATCGGCGGAACAGTACTCGCTTCCACCGTTGCATACTATGCTGCGAAAAGAATGAAAAAACGCATTAAGTCTGCGTCATTCTTCACGACATTACTGGACTTCTCACAGCCTGGAGAAGTTGGTGCTTATATCAATGACACGGTAATACGTGCGATTGAAGCTCAGAATAATCTGCAGGGTTACATGGATGGTCGCTCGTTGAGCGTGACATTCAGCCTGTTGCGAGAGAACAGTCTGTACTGGAACTACTACATTGATAATTACCTGAAAGGTAACAGCCCGGTTGATTTCGATCTGCTTTACTGGAACAGCGACAGTACCAATGTAGCCGCGGATACGCATAACTTCCTTCTCAGAGAGTTGTATCTGGAAAACAAACTGGTTAAAGACAAAGGCGTCAAGATAGGTGGTGTCTGGATCGATCTGAATAAGATTCGTATCCCAAGCTACTTCATCTCTACCAAAGACGACCATATTGCGCTTTGGCAGGGAACGTATCGTGGTGCGCTTAAGACTGGTGGTAACAAGACGTTTGTTCTTGGAGAGTCAGGGCACATTGCAGGTATTGTTAACCATCCGGACAAGAAAAAGTACGGTTACTGGACTAATGATAATCTGGATGACACGGCTGAAGAGTGGATGGCTAACGCTGAACACAATGAAGGCTCTTGGTGGCTGCACTGGCATAAGTGGCTGCTTGGCTTTAATCCAGAAGAGCAGCGCGAACCGTTCAGCGTGGGCAACGAAGACTACCCAGTGCTTCGAGTCGCTCCCGGCGATTATGTGAAACAAACGCTTCCTGTTATCGAAGATATCGTGAAAGAGGAAGAAGCAGAAACAGAAACTGCTTAAGCATTCTAAGATAATAACTCTAACAACTCAGTTGGCTAGAAAAAGAAACTCCCACCGCAAGGTGGGAGTTTTCTTTTGGGCAAATGCCCATAGCAAGCAAAGGTGCTAAAACTTGGCTCTATTGTGGGTCTTTATCTTTCCCTAGAGAGAGCAGCCATAAAGACACAGCTGCCACCCCCGCGAAACCTGTCAGAATGATGATTGGCATGGCAGAGTAGCCGAGCACATGCCAAATCACAGATTCAAGTGTACTCATTGATTTTCTCCTTATTGCCAGCCTTCAACGCCATGCATGTCTGGTAGTTTGTGCGCAATGCCTTTATGGCAGTCCACACATGTTTTCTCACCTGATGCCAGAGCGGTTGAGTGTTGATTCGCGCTGCGAGTGCTTTGTTCTGAAAAATCCATGTATTCGAACTCATGGCAGTTCCGGCATTCGAGCGAGTCATTCTTTTTAAATCGCGCCCATTCACGTTCTGCCAGATGGGCACGTCGAGCCTGAAATTTCTCTGTCGTGTCTATCGTTCCCATAAAATGTGCGACCAGCTCTTTCGAAGCCTGCACTTTACGCACGATTTTATCTGTCCATTCATGAGGAACATGGCAATC
>NZ_AFWJ01000005.1 GCF_000222685.1 Vibrio nigripulchritudo ATCC 27043
ACATCAAGTTCGTCAGGTTAAGCTTACTTTTTAAAATCAGTGCACCAAGCACAATAACAAAAAGGGGTTGTGTGGATAAAAATAGCGCGGCGATCCCACCCGGTAAGTAGTAAGCCGCCGCAAACAGGCAGTAAAAGAAGAGACCAATATTGAGCAACCCCAAAACACCAATTTTGAACCACCATTTACCAGAAGGCAGGGTTCTGAACAGCATTACTAGAATTAACCCGGCACCTAATGCGCGGATCACAGAAGCGTAAATGGGGAGGTCTGCGGGGAGGGCTTCTGTTGTCACTATATAAGTGCTGCCCCATACAATGGGGGCTAATGCAGTAAGAGATATATTGAAGAGTGTCTGGAGCTTAGTCATTGTTCTACCTCTACATTTTATAAAATCACCATCTATTGATTCCTTTTAATAACCAGATCAAGTTTGTGGGTGAAAGTGGTGTGTAGTAACAAGTTTGATGATAAAATTTTGTATCTTTCTAATAAATATCTTTATGAAAAGATAAATCCAAGTTAATGCATAAATAATTCAATGTAAAGTATCTTCTTGGAAAGCTAAATTGGTGTGCAATATGGAATACGATCATGTAGATAAATTACTACTTCAGTGGCAAAAACAGCGACCTGAACTGGATTGCTCGTTGATGGGAGTAGTTGGTCGGCTAAGACGCATGAGTCAAATCATTGAAAAAAAACAGAATAAAGTCTTTAAAGACCATAATTTAACCTCAGTAGAGTTCGATATTCTTGCGACATTAAGACGAAATAATGAACCACTGACCCCTACCGAGTTGTATCAGACACTTATGCTGTCATCCGGTGCCATGAGCACCCGAATCGAACACCTTGTTCAGCGAGATTTAATAGTGAGAGTGGCGAGCAACGAAGACAGGCGCAGTTGCAAAGTCACGCTATCAGAAGAGGGGAAAGCCCTGATAGATAAAGCCGTTGAAGCACATCTGGCAAACGCCGAAAAAACCCTTTCGCCTTTGACACTTGAAGAACAAAACCAACTTGCCTCTATCATGAGAAGCTGGCTTGTTGTAAGCGAAAAGTAACCTTCCCTTCCTCCCGTACATCCAAGTTATTTCAAAGTTCTTACCTGAGATACATGTACGGGTTATGTCAGTTTTTTATAAGAATTTATCTTTCACAAAAGATTCTCTTGTGTAAGTTTCTTTCATTATGTAGTTTCTCTGTAGGCCTTCCCACTGCGTTCATTAACAAAAGGAGCTTACTCAGAATGAACACAGCTATACCTAAATCCGTTCCCAACACAAACCTTATTGAAGACGATAACCTAACCTCCAGCGATCCTTGTTTGCTAAGCATGCTGGAATCTCATGCACTCACCCATCCAGAAGACATCGCCGTTCAGGATCTTACCGCCTCTCACACATACGGTGAGTTCTTCCAACAGGTGGTTAAGAATGCAAATGGCTTGAGCAGCGCAATTGATGATCAAGCATCCCGTATTGGCTTGTACTTCAGTCCGTCCGCTGACATGGTTCTTGGCGCGTGGTCCATTCTCGCTTCAAATCGCGCGTATCTTCCCTTAGCCCTTGATTATCCAACCGAACGCCTCCGGTACATGGTGGAGGATTCTGGTATTCAGGTTGTTCTGACCTCGGAACATCTAAAAGCACAACTCACCTCCATCGTTACTGAAGGCATTAAGATAGTGACGCTGGAGGAACTGAATAACTTGCCGACAAGCAGTAAAACAAACGGCAATCCAGACGTGTCCAGTCAGCGTCTGGCTTATGTTATTTACACGTCAGGAAGTTCAGGTAAGCCTAAAGGTGTCATGGTTACGTACCAGAACATCTCCAATCAAATTGCATTTATGAAGAGTCAGTTTGGGTTCGACCGATCTGACCGAATTATTCAGAAAACGCCGTCCAGCTTTGATGCTGCCCAATGGGAAATTCTGGCACCCGCATACGGAAGTCGGTTAATTGTAGGACCCGAAGGATGCTACAAAGATCCGGATGCGATGCTCGAAACCATCATTGATGAAGAAATTACGGTATTGCAGTGTGTGCCCACATTATTACAGGCTCTGGTCGACCACCCGCTGTTCCCCGATTGCGAGTCTCTCAAGCAGGTGTTCAGCGGGGGAGAAATCCTCACCAGAAATCTGGCGAAGCAATTTTTCAGTAAGATGCCAGATGCTTCACTCACCAACCTGTATGGCCCCACCGAATGTACCGTTAACGCTTCCACCTTCACCCTTTCCCAAAGCTCAATCAACACATACCCAGATGCCATTTCCATAGGTAAACCCGTTGCCAATACCATGTATCACGTACTCCGGGAAGACGGCGAACCAGCGCTGGTGAATGAAATTGGCGAGCTTCATATATCGGGCGTTCAGGTATCCAATGGCTATCACAATCGCCCAGAGTTAACCGCTGAGAAATTCATAAAAAACCCCAAAGCCTTTCTTCCCGGTCATGAAATTCTCTATAAAACCGGCGATCTCGTTAAACAGGACAACGACGGTAATACACACTTTATCGGGCGAGCAGACAGCCAGATAAAGCTTCGAGGGTATCGCGTAGAACTGGATGAAATTCGACTTGCTATTGAAAATCACAACTGGGTAAAAACTGCAGCAGTAGTGGTTAAGGATGATGCCCGTACAGGTCACCAAAACTTAGTTGCCTGCGTTGAACTTGATGAAACTCAGGCTGCATTGATGGATCAGGGCAATCACGACAGCCACCATCAATCTAAATCCAACAAGTTCCAGGTGAAGGCGCAGCTTTCAAACTCCGGAAGCCTTTCGCTTGAAGGTCGCAAACCTGAGCACATTATCAACCTCTCGGGGAAAACCGCTTCGAAAGAACAAAGAGCCCGAGCGTTTGGTCGGAAAACGTATCGCTTCTTCGAGTCCGATTCCAGAATCACGAAAGACACTCTGCTTAGTTTGCTAGAACATCAACCACCAGCGCCCTGTTCCATGGCTAATCAGGGTCGTATTTCTCTTGAAAACTTTGGCGTGCTTTTACGTAACTTTGGTCAGTTCCTCAGCGAAGAACGTCTATTACCAAAACATGCTTATGCATCTCCAGGGGCGTTGTACGCCACTCAAATGTATTTTGAATTGAGCGGCATGGAAGGTTTGCAACCCGGTATTTACTACTATCACCCAGTTGAACATTGTTTAATACACATTCGCGCGTTGCCAGAAGATTGCGCTCCCTGCTTCAACATTCACTTCATCGGTAAACGCAGTGCCATCGAACATGTTTACAAAAACAATGTTCTGGAAGTCTTGGAGATGGAAACAGGGCACATGCTTGGTCTGTTTGATGAATTGCTTCCAGAGCACGCTCATTCGGTTTCCCAGAACCTCTCTGTTTCACGAGACACACTTCCAGAATGGTATGAAGGCGAACGTAGCGACTACTATCTGGGGAGTTATCGCATTGAAAACGGCACTCCAAGTAATACATCCGATGCCGTCCAGATTTTGGTTCAAGCGCATGAAAATAAAGTCGAAGGATTGCCCGCTGGTCTTTATCGATACCGAGATGGCGACTTAGATTTCATGACCAATCGCGTCATTGAAAAAAGTGACGTTATTGCCATCAATCAGAAGGTGTATGAGCGTTCAAGTTTTGGTATCAGTATGGTCTGCAACAGTGAAGACAAAGACAGCCATTATGTTCATCTTGGTCGCGCGCTTCACCGTTTCCAAAGCAACCACCAGTTACTGGGTATGATGTCTTCTGGCTACAGTTCCAAATCAGGAAATGATCTTCCTTCGGCATTAAAAATCCGTTCCATCGTGTCAGAATTCAACCTTCCAGTTGAAAGCTTCTACTTCTGTATTGGCGGTGCAGTCAGTCAGGAGCAGTATCAGAGTGAAGGCATGTACGAAGACAGCGTACACATGAAAGGTCCGGCTGAAATGCTGAAAGAAGAGTTAGAGCAACAACTGCCTAACTATATGATCCCCAACAAGGTACTGGTTCTTAATAACCTCCCTCAAACCGTGAATGGAAAAGTAGACCTTGCCGCACTCAACCAGTTGGACGCACTTAAAAGTCTGGACATCAATCGGGAGATGGTTCCGCTCTGTACTGAAGCTGAAAAGAAAATCGGCGATATCTGGTGCCGGGTGATGAAGTGGGAATCGGTTTCCGCGCAGGATAACTTCTTCGAGTCAGGAGGTAATTCACTGACGGCTGTGGCTCTGGTTAACCGCATTAACGGCAGCTTTTCCATAAAAATGCCCCTTCAGGTTCTGTTCGAAAAACCCACCATTGCGGATTTGGCAAAATGGGTTGAGGAAAATGGAAACAAACAACATGAGAACGCCCGATTTATACGCCTCAGTAAAGGCTCCAAAGATCCTGTGTTTTGCTGGCCAGGATTAGGCGGTTACCCACTGAGCCTGAGATCGTTAGCCGATGGGCTGTTTACCGATCAATCCCTTATCGGAATACAGGCACTTGGGATCAATCAGGGTGAAGTTCCTCTGGCATCGGTGAAAGAGATGGCGGCGGAAGACATCAAACAAATCAAAGCACTGCAACCCAACGGACCTTATACACTCTGGGGCTATTCCTTTGGCGCACGTGTTGCGTTTGAAACCGCTGCGCAGCTAGAAGCCATGGGTGATGAAGTCAACGCCTTGTATTTACTGGCTCCGGGTGCTCCCGTTACCCAAATGGAGAGAGAAAAAGCGTATTCTCATGAAGCACGATTTGATAACCCTGTGTTTCTCGCCATTCTGTTTTCGGTATTTGCACACCGGATTGAAGGAAAGCTGCTGGATCGCTGTCTGCAACTGTGCCGAACGGAAGACGACTTTGTTTCCTTTATATGCCAGAGATTTACCGAGCTTGAGGAGAGTCTCGTGAAACGAATCATTCGTGTTGTAGCCATGACTTACGGTTTCAGCTATCAGTTCGACGAGCTGGCAAACCGAAAACTCAACACGCCAATTACGATCCTGAAAGCACAGGGAGACCACTACTCGTTTCTTGAAAACTCGCCACCATTTAGCCAGCACCCACCGAAGATCATCGAACTGAATGTGGATCACTACCAAGTGCTAAAAGAAGCAGGAATTCAGGAACTGAAACATCTGCTCGAGAACGAACATAATTTGGAGGACGCACTCACAGCGTAGTCAATAGCTCAATCAAGGTCATTTTCTTAATGAGGCTGCAGGTGATTATGATAAAAGGCAGGTCTCTGAGACCTGCCTTATTAGCGACTGTACTTAGTAGCTGGCTTTCAGGGTTATACCGCTCGACGCAGAGTAACCATTCAGCATGATGTAGTAACGACCATTCTTAGTCGTCGGTACTGTGCAGGTTTCACTGTTACCCCAGCGGTATGGGCGGCAATCCCAAGTACTGGTTGTTGGCTGCGCACCAAATCGGGTGTAGAGGTCTGCGTCACCAGAACCACCACTGATTGTCACCGACAGGCTTCTGCCCGCAGGTACATCGATGTAGTAGTGTTTCTTCTCACCACGGCTTACCGCGATGCCTGTTTCAGCCTGACCATTTTTCAGTTGACCGTCTCCCGGATTAGGACAGTTAGTATCGCAACCGCTGCCTACCTGGCTGTATACCAATTTATTCACAGAACCTTTGGTATCGCTGACTTTACCGACACTTGCGCGATTACTGATGAGTGCAGAAACCTGAGCAGGAGAAAGTGCGCCGTTTTCTTGCAGGTAAAGCGCCGCTACACCTGCTACATGTGGAGTCGCCATTGATGTGCCGCTGATGGTTTTGTAGCTGCCGTCGAACCAGGCAGATTTGATGCTGGAACCCGGTGCAAATACATCAACACAGCTACCCCAGTTTGAGAAGCTGGAACGGCTGTCGCTGCTGGTTGTCGACCCAACGGTCACACCACTTGGCTCACGAGCAGGTGATGAGCTACAGGCATCCGCATTAGAGTTACCTGCCGCCAGCATAAAGCTCACACCAGACTGAACGGCATTGGCAACCGCACGATCAAGCGCTGTTGATACGCCACCGCCCAAACTCATGTTAGCGACGGAAGGACCCGAGGCATTGGCAGCAACCCAGTCAACACCAGCAATAACACCAGAAGTTGAACCGTTACCTGTACAACCCAAGACTCGGACACCGACGATGTTCACGTTTTTGGCCACACCGTACTGAGCACCACCAATGGTTCCCGCTACGTGTGTACCGTGACCGTTACAATCGGTGGAATCAGCATCGTTGTCGACAAAGTCATAGCCCGATACAGCACGACCGCCAAATTCTGGGTGGGTTGTGGTGACACCGGTATCGATGACATACGCAGTAACACCCGAACCATCAAAGTTGTAGTTGTAGTTGCGGTTAAGTGGCAAGTCGCGCTGGTCAATTCGATCCAGACCCCAGATTGCGTTGCTCTGGTTGGCATTAGCCGAAACAACCGGGTCGATGGAAATGATGCGGTCCTGCTCGATAAATTCTACACGCTGATCCGCACGCAGCGAACGAAGTTGCTCGGCATTTAGCGTTGCAACAAAACCACTGATTGAGCGATCGAATACCTTCTCAATCTTCACCGCTTGCTCAGTTTCAAGGCTAGAAACTGTTTGCTGCGTGAAAGACTGAATGGATTCAGGGTTGCTCGCCAATGTCAGAGGCTGTTTCAGTACCACAATGTACTGACCTTCAACGCCTTGGCTTTCCGGTGCAGAAACCAGAGGAGCCAGTGTTTGACCCTCCGCTGTAAATCCTTGTACTCCATTTTGTTGTGCCTGACTTGACGTTGAGATCACCGCAAACGAAGCAGCGATACAGCAACTTAGTACTTTCCTTAACATACTAATTATCCTGTGAATATTCTTAAAATATTGAAATTCAGCCTACTACGTACATCAAGCTCGTTCTTGTGAGTGCCATTGTTATACCCAATTGGTCTTAAGATTCTTGGGTATATATGGTCTTTTTAACTTGCTCTAAAAAGCTATGCGTGAATGCGATGAGTTGCACTTTTGGGATGAGGTGGAAAAGATGAATTTGAGACGATTTCTGACAATCGAGAGCTGAATTTTCGGTCCGTTTCTTTCTGAATGAGATAATAATGCCAAATGAAACATTTTACTTAACATAACCAAATTCGCATGCTATTGAACGAATAATTGATAATTAACCAAAATTACCAACTGGTTTTTATTCATTAACTGGATTTTTACACTTGAGAGAAACATTAGTTTTTGACCAGTTTTAAACACCTAGCTACCTAAAACGCTTGTACATACCGACACATTTGATGGATTATCAAACACACCAATGAATCCATTCTCATATATTCATCATGCTTAAAACAATCATCAACTGGTTCCCGCTGTGGGCGATCTTAGGATCCGCGGCGGCATATATTCAGCCAGACATATTCGTTCCTCTGAAAAGCCAAATCGTTCCATTGCTTATGATCATCATGTTATCGATGGGCTTAACACTGAAAATTGCCGACTTTAAGCGCCTTTCTTCATATCTAAAAGCCGTAGGTGTTGGAGTATTTCTTCAATTTTCTATTATGCCTCTTGCCGCTCTTCTGATTGCGATGGCATTTGGCATGAATGAAGCGCTGACTATCGGTATGGTATTGGTCGGCAGTGTCGCAGGAGGAACTGCGTCCAATGTGATTTGTTACCTCGCTAAAGGGAACGTTGCACTTTCTATTACCATGACGGCAATCTCCACTTTGCTAGGCGTGGTCATGACACCGTTTTTAGTGGATCTCTTTTTGGGCGTCAGCGTTGATGTTCCCGTCATGCAAATGGTGATGAGCCTTGTGAAGATTGTGCTGATTCCCGTGAGCATCGGCGTATTCGTCAACCACTTTTTCAGTAAAGCCATTGAACGTATTAACCCTTTGCTACCGCTGATTTCTATGGCAGCCATTGTATTGGCGATTGCAATTATCGTGGCGTTAAACCGCGATCAAATTGCCAATATTGGCGCTTGGGTCTTCTTCGCCGTGGTGCTTCACAACAGCATTGGTTTGATTGCTGGCTACGGTTTATGCCGTGTCTTTGGATTCGATAAAACCATCTGCAAAACCATTGCTATTGAAGTCGGGTTGCAAAACTCGGGTCTGGCGACCGCTCTTGCGCTGAAGTTCTTCACACCGCTGTCTGCGTTGCCAGCAGGGATTTTCTCCATTTGGCACAACTTATCCGGTTCGGTACTGGCGTATTTCTGGTCAAAAGAAGAAGATAAAGACAAGCCATTTCAGGAACAAAAATCTCTATAGATGAATAGCCTTTACATGAGCCAGTGGATAACCACTGGCTTTTTTATGCTGTGACTTTTTTCAGTCCAACCTTAAAACAACTACCCTGCCCCAGTGTAGATTCAACCGAGATTGAACCGTTAATGCTGTCTACCATCGCCTTGGTCAGCGACAACCCTAACCCATACCCGGGCGTTAAATTACGGCTTTCATCCACCCGAAACAGGCGCTTGAAAATCAGCTCATGGTATTCGGGGTCAATACCAATACCCGTGTCTTTAATAGCAATCTGGTAATCACCTTGGTGGACTGAAGTGGACAGAGTCACCGAGCCACCTTCCTGTGTATATTTCAATGCATTGTCTAACACGTTGACAATAATCTGAGTCAGCTTGTAAGCATCGGCTTCCACAAAGTGGCTGTCTGCCAGTTCCAGATTCAGGTGAATACCATTTACCTCTGCAATGTCTTCGTACCAGCCCGCGACTCGGCTCATCATTACATTCGGGTCGATCTTTTCTAGTCGAGTAGGCTTCTTGCCTGTCAGCTCGTCATTCAGTTTCATCAAAGCGGTCAGAAGATTATTGGCTTGAGTGGAGTTTTCTGCGCAATCACTCAACGCCTGAGTTAAATCCGCATTGGCTTTAGAAAGGTGTTCTGGAGAATGATTTTGAGCTGGCAGCGACAAGGCTTTTTCTGCCGTCAAATGAATGCGGGTGAGGGGTGTACGGAGATCGTGTGCAATGGCATCTAGCGTTCTGTCTAACGTGGTGATACAGGTTGTCAGCTTACCCAGCATATTGTGGACACTGCTATAAAGCAGAGCAAAACCGCCACTGGCTTGTGAAACCTGAGTTTGAGAAATTTCATTTAGATTGCCTTCATCCAGACGCCGAATGTCTTCTGCCAGATGAGACAGGGGCAGCAGTGTTTTGGACAACAACCGATGAACCAACACCGCAGTGATGAGCGAAAGTAACACCACAGACAGGCAGGTAATCAGCCAGTTTTTGAACGCAGACGCATAGCGGGAATCCAAATCCACAACCAGCCTAAAGACATGCGTCTTTCCTAGCAGTTGAATCGCCAGATGCGGTTGCGAAAGGAAATAGAAAAATCCTTGATCGCCCCAATCCATTATCGCTTTATCCAGCCCCATCACAGGAAACTCATCCCCCGCAAAGTAGCGGAGCACACCGGATTTATCTGATAGATAGACCGAAATATGATTTTCAAACAACCGCTGCTGATTGGATTCGATAACGTGGATCAGCTTTTCATCGGATTCGTAGGTCAGTATGCGCTGGTATTCAGTGGAAAGACTGTGGAGGTATTTCTTTTCTTCTTTGTAGGAATCGAAGAAAAACACAATGCCAATCAGCAATAAGATCACCACTAAGCCGCCAAACAGCAGAGCCATAAACTGGGAAAACAACTGCTTTTTAGCTTGTTGAAGTGCCAACTCAATATTCTGTTTTGAGGACATAACCCACTCCCCGAATAGTATGAATCAGCGACTGGTCAAAGCCTTTGTCTAGCTTGGCGCGAAGTCGGCACACTAACACGTCGACCACATTGGTTTGCGGATCAAACTGATAACCCCAGACCGATTCCAGAATGCTGGTTTTCGAGAGCACCACTTCCGGGTTCTGAAGAAGCAGATAAGCCAACGCGTATTCCCGCTGGTTAAGCGAAATGGTTTTGCCACCCCGAGCCAGTTCTCGTTTCAGTGGGTTCAGTTCTACATCCAGGTATTTTAAGGTGGCATTTGGTGTTGAAGAAACCGACATTCGTCGTAGCAATGCCTGACAGCGTACCAGCAATTCACTGAATGCAAATGGCTTAACAAGATAGTCATCCGCGCCAGATTTGATTCCCTGCACTCTCTCTTCAACCGAGTGTTTAGCGCTAAGGATAATCACCGGGATCGAATGTCCTTCCCCGCGCAATTCAGAGAGGATCTGAAACCCATCTTTGCCCGGCAACATGATATCGAGAATCAGAATATCGAACGGCTCACTCTTAGCCAGATGTGCACCATCCAAACCATTGGCAGTATGGGTCACGCTGTAGCCTTCTTGTTCCAAACCCTGAATGACAAAGTCAGCAATAAAGCTGTCGTCTTCAATGAGCAACACTCTCACACAGATTTCCTTTTTACTTGTCCTACAGGTCAAATTTTAACAGCTTTTCTGCGGATAAATTGAACATTACCAGTTTGTAATGTTGGTGAAAGTATTCGGTAATTCGACCTTATTTAAGATGGCTCTATCAAAACAGACATCCAATAACAAGGAGATACCCATGACAATGAAACACACCTTATTTGCTGCTGCGTTTGCTGTTACCGGTCTGATGAGCACCAATGTTTCCGCATCTGAAAACAAGACCGTGAATGTCGCTAATATTGCTTCACAAACCGCATTTCAGCTGGCGCTAGAATCCGTAAACCAATGCCATTCCCAAGGCTACCGAGTAAGTACCACTGTGGTTGATACCGCGGGTCGTGTAGTAGCTCAACTGCGTGCTGACAACGCCGGGACTCACACGCTGGAAAGCTCACGCAAAAAAGCGTTTACGGCAGTAAGCATGAAGCAGCCTACCGCAAACCTGATGAAGACCATCTCTGAAAAACCAATTTTGCAACCGCTAAAAGATATGGATGACAACCTGTTGCTGCTTGCAGGTGGCATTCCACTCAAAGTGAATGATCAAATCATTGGTGCGATTGGTGTAGGCGGCGCTCCGGGTGGTCACCTGGATGTAGCATGCGCGGAAGCTGCTATTAAGAAAGTGCTTTAATCGATATAAAAAAGCACTCTCTATCGAGAGTGCTTTGCATTAGATTCTATGATTTTTCTATTTCTTATTGAGTGACACGTTCGATAAATTCGACCATCCGCTGCTCTATTGGCTTACGCAAACCATCACCGGACAAAGCCACCGAGCCAGCAGGATAGAAATGGCTTGCGCCGGGGATCCATGAGTAGGAATAGTCAACACCCACATTATTGTAATGCTCTAAAAGATCCGGAGTACCAATGAAGGTCGCTGGCAAATCGTACTGACCCTGAAACATCAGAATTGGGCTCACTTCTTCTCCATCTTTGACGGTTTTCTTAATATCGAACCCAATCTCTGCTGTACCTAACATCATCACGCCCGCTACAGGTTCCTGCATACCATGCCCGACATTTAGGCTGGTAATTGCCCCTGCGGAAAAGCCACCTAACACGATTTTATCTGGGTCAATGTTGTATTCACTGGCGTTGTCTTTCACGAAACGAACGGCGCTACGCAAGTCTTCTGCCGCTGAGAGTACGGTATTTTCAAGTATCTCTACATCAGCTTGATTGTTGAAGTCGAGTGCTGGCAGCTCCATAAGAGAGCGAACAATGTTCACCTGACCTTGCATGTTGGGGACGGCATCCATATTCAGCATGTCTTCACTGTATCCTTCACGAGTTGGGACTGGTTGTTCCGGAGCCACTCGATAGTCAATGGTAAAGCAGGCATGACCACGTTTTACGAACGTCTCACAATACTCTTTCATTGAAGTCGTTTGAGCGCCTTCCATTAAATAAGGGTTGTGTGGGTGACCTCTATGGTATGCACCACCAAAAGTCATAAAAATAGCCTCAGTCGGTTCAGCCTGAACATTTTCAGGTAGATACACGTCCATCCATAGATCTCTTGGTTGCACTTCACCGTTTAGCGTAACGTCACCCTGCCCATAAATAACACCTTCAATAACCTTGTAATCATTAGCCACCGCAACGCTAGAAAAACCCACACATGCAGACATCAAAACGGCAAAAGAAACCTTGTTAAACTTGAACATAAGCACCTCACTTAAGGAAATTGTTTGTTAGCTCGTTTGCTATATGTTTAATATACCTCTCAAATAAACTATGATATAACCACTTTTGTTGGGCTTTCCCATCCATAGGTTGAATATAAGCAATGTTTACACGAGATCAGATAGTGAGCTTTTGTGCGGTATATGAATGTGGTTCTTACAGCGCTGCCGCGAGGCGTATCGGAAGAGATCGCTCGACAGTACGTGAGCATGTGACGATTCTTGAAGACAGTATCGGGGTTGATCTTTTTAACATTGAGGGACGCAGCGCAGTCCCGACAAACGCGGCTAAACAACTTTACCCCAGAGGTGCAGCCATTTCCCGACAAATAGAGGAATTCGAAAAAGCGGCACTGAACTCCTTTGATCAGGAGATACTCGTCCTCAATATCTATCACGACGCAATGATCCCCTCTTCTCTAATTGCCCATATAGAGAGAAACATTCGCCAACAGTACCCACAAACCCAACTCAATTGGTTACACCGAAGTCGTCAAGAAGCGATGGAAGACTTGATAAGTGGGCAGGCACACCTTGCATTAATGCCGATAAAAATGATGGTTCGTCCAGACAAAGAAGTGAATTTTATCAATCTGGGACGGGTTCCTTTGTCCATTTATGTTGGTGCGGACAGCCCGTTGACAAAACGTTCTGATGTGAGAATCACAGACCTTCAAATTGAAAAGCAGTACATATTAGAAAACCACTCTGATACTGGGCTGCAGGGAGCTAAAGTTTCTCCAAACTCAAGCATAGTCAGCAATAACGACGTCGTCATAGAGCTACTAAAGCACAATGGCTGGGCAGCTTTGCCTGATGAGCTGGCGACACCTTTTTGCCAACTAGGGCATATTTCTAAGATCGACTGTTTTGAGGTCGCCAGTACAATTAACTACAACATTTGCGTATTCTTCTCTCCATCTCTGGAGCATAACGAGATCATTGCTTATGCGCTGGGAGAAATCAGAAAGTACTCTCAAAGTGCATTCGTTTAGGCATCATATCTGTGGCCTTATCGATATTAAAAAACACTTTAATCGACTGAATTTAAATAACAATATGGGAGGCGTAGCCTCCTTTTTTGTTTGTTTCGCCAGTAGAAAGACAGAGAATTTTTAGCTAAAAAACGGCGAATTTCCCTTTCTCTTTTCCATTCATTTCAAACTTATATGCATATTTTCATATGCAATACATTGCTTTATGGAATCAATTACGCACTTTATAAATAATGCGAATGATATTCAACTGTATTCATTTTATCTTCAGGTCGCTTTTTGAGCACATAATGATAAAAGGATGCAACACAATGAATAAAGGATATACACTTTCCGCTCTTGCAGTGGCGATAACTGCTTGTACCAGTTTTTCAGCTTATGCAAATGTCGAAGGAGACCCTATCAACTCTCCTTTCATAAAAGATGTAAAAGGCACCATCGTTGAGGATCACTCTCCTCAGTCAGTTAAACCGGTGTTAAGTGTTCTCAGAACACTGAGCGACCCGACAGAACACCGCGGCGACTGGTTCAACGCTTCTCCAAACTATTCAGCGATTCAGGGTTCTGGTGTCGATTTTGTATACAACCACCTTCTTCCACCACTTCAGCCACAGCCGATCATTGTCGCGGTTCTAGATTCAGGTGTGGATACCGACCATGAAGACCTGAAAAACAAGCTTTGGACGAACGAAGACGAAATTCCACACAATGGTATTGATGACGACGGCAACGGTTACATCGACGATATTCACGGATGGAACTATCTGGGTAACGCGTTTGGCGTCAACATGGATCAAGATACCTTAGAGGTGACGCGTGAGTACAAAAAGTACCTCAAGCTGAAGGAAAAGGGATATTGGATCTCGCCTAAAAAACGCGCTTACTATGAAGGCGTAGAAGCGGACTACCTGGAGTCGGTGGCTTACTACCAAAATGCATTGGATCAGGTTGTTCTGGCTACTGAGCAGGCAAACCAGTACAAAGCTGAGATTTTAGCTGTTGTAGACCACACCGATTTTTCTAAGGAAGGGCTTCAGCCGCTACTGACTCATTCAGATGCAGCTGTCGTTGCCGCTGCACAAGGTCTGCTGGTTGTATTTGAAAAATGGCGTTCATTTGATTACCTGGAGTCACGCGTAAGCCGCTACCAGGAATCCATCAACTACCACTACAACCTAGACTTTGATCCACGCAGAGACATCGTGATGGACAACCCAAGAAACCCTTGGGAAAGAGGTTACGGTAATAATGATGTGAAAGGACCAGTTGGCAGACACGGTACGCACGTTGCTGGCATCATTGCTGCCGAGCGCAACAATGGCGTAGGCATCGACGGTGTGGCTGACTACGCTCAGATCATGGCTGTGCGTATGGTTCCAAACGGTGATGAGCGTGATAAAGACATCGCTAACGCAGTACGTTATGCCGTTGACAATGGTGCAAAAATCATCAACATGAGCTTTGGTAAGAGCTACTCACCTCACAAATACATTGTGGATGAAGCCTTCCGTTATGCAGCAAGCCGAGATGTACTGATTGTTCACTCCGCTGGTAACAGCCGCAACGACAATGACATCAAACCAAGCTACCCGAACCGTTACGCGGTTCACTACGGTGGTCACCCAATCCCAACTTGGATGGATGTCGGTGCTTCCGATAAAGCAGCGGATGAAAATCTGGTGACTTTCTTCAGTAGCTTCGGTCAAAAGAGCGTTGATATCTTCGCACCGGGATACCGAGTGCTTTCAACTACACCAGACAACACTTACGCCGCGTACAGTGGCACAAGTATGGCAGCTCCAGTCGTTTCTGGTGTCGCAGCTCTGGTTTGGTCTCGATACCCAGACTTATCAGCAACACAGCTGAAAAGACTGTTGATGAAGCATTCCACTACATACCCAGGGCTGTTGGTTAAGAAACCGTCTTCGCCAGAAGATCTGGTTCCATTCAGCACCCTGTCTATTTCAGGTGGTGTGGTTAACGCAGAAGCGATCTTTGCTGACCTGAACTAAGCGGTTCTTACGTCATCACCCGTTTTAAAATGAGTTGATGGATGTAAATTAAAACGCCCGATGAGCTTCATCGGGCGTTTTTGATCTTGCTATCTGTTACTCAATTCTCTTCTATCTCTCTTAAAAAGTTTTCGAGTATTTTTCGGCTTTCAGCGATTTTAGCCACTTGTTCATTAGCGACACGAATCTGTTCATGCAGAAGATTTCTTAGCTCATCACACGGTTCCAAAACAGGTCTGTCACCTCTTAGGCAGGGTAAAAATTCCAGCATGGTCGTCAGCTTCATCCCTGCTGCGCTCAGAAGTTTTATTCGCTCCAGAGTAAGGACTTCTCCGCTATCAAAATCTCTGTATCCGCTTGGAGTACGTTTGGGTTTCAGCAATCCTTGTTGCTCGTAATAACGCAACATCCGAATACTCACTCCTGATTGCTTGGACAACTCACCTATCTTCATTTTCCCTCTTGACTCTGACAGCAGTGTGAGGGTTTATAGTATTGGCTCCGCATACTTTTTTCAATTTGGAGCCATCAAAATGAACAGTGATATCTATGCAGAACAAACCCTATTAAATGGGGAATTCATTCCCAATTCAGAAATATGTCGCCTTGCATTTTCTGGCTTTGCTCACTTCACCGCACTTCAGGTTCGAGACCGAAAAATAAAGGGTATGGACTTACATTTGGAGCGATTGAGAAATGCTTCAATGACGCTTTTTGGAAAGGCGGTACCAGATGAGATAGTGCGTTCTTACGTCCGTACCGCGTTAGAAAAAGGTCCTGCGGATCTTTCGCTTACTGTGACGGTCTATTCGCCCGAGGGGGAATTTACATCTGCAAGTATGAACATTGAACCGAAAGTACTGATTCGCACCAGTGCGCCATCTAACGGTCCAGACGCTCCTCTGAAACTCGCAGCGATCCATCACGAAAGACCGCTGGCGAACATCAAACACGTCGGCGAGATAGGCAAAACCTACTATCTGCATCAGGCAATAAGACAAGGTTTTGATGATGCGGTATTCATTGATAACAATAACCGCATAAGTGAAGGAACCATATGGAATATGGCTTTTTGGGACGGCGAAACCATCGTCTGGCCAAAAGCCGATATGCTGAAAGGCACAATGATGGCAATGGTACAAAGACAGTTAACCAAACTAGACATCCCACATCGAACAGATCCCGTGACCCCTGAAGACCTTTCAGAATTGAAAGGAGCGGCGGTAATGAATTCGTGGACACCCGGAATCAGCGTCAGCGAAATCTCATCACACAAATTTCCTCAATCTAACGAGCTATCGGCATTACTTCATAATGCGTACGAGAATGAGCCAGTCGAAGACGTCTAAGTGGGTGAACTCAAACATTCGGGAGCTGGATAGGCTCCCGAATAACTCTTCATCTGATTTAGGCGATTAAGCACTCCATTTATCGAAAAATAACCCCAAAAACTCAAAATAGTTAAGAAGATAAAATCTTCATTAATTCAACTAGATATTTTAAATCACCACAAACTCATTACTAACATATTAATCAATAACCATTCATTCACTGAAACATTGAGCCTTCTTTAATGTCAGATTGATGAGATGACATGTTGGGAGTTGGGAGCCTCAACTATATTTTCCTAACACTGTCATAAGAAAAATCATAACTACAAGGAAGCTCTCTATCTATGAAATCAGTAAGCCGAAGAGGTATTGTAAAAGGCATAGCGGCGCTCGCAGCATTACCTATGTATTCACGCAGTTCTATCGCTGCAGTGTTCACTCCTAGTGCCACAGAAGGTCCTTTCTATCCGGAAACGTCGATGCGTTTTCCTGATATCGACAATGATCTGGTGAAAGTGGCTGGAGCCGTTGAACAAGCCGGCGGTGAGATCATTCATCTAAAAGGGAAAATTCTTTCTAAAGCAGGGCTGCCTTTAACCGGACATAGAATTGAAATTTGGCAATGCGATGTGAATGGAAAATATCTACACACAGGCGACGATAGAAACGTCACTTACGATTCTGGATTTCAAGGGTTTGGGCACGATGTAACAGATGAAGAAGGCAACTATCGCTTTCGAACCATCAAGCCTACCGTTTACCCAGGGCGTACCCCACACATTCATGTAAAAGTGTTTGATGGGGATCGGGAGCTTTTGACTACTCAGTTTTACATCGCAGGTGATTCCCGAAACCAAGCCGATAGCATTTTCCGCCGAATGTCTAAGAGTGAAGCAGACAGCGTCTCTATGGAATTCGTCGAAAATAACAATAGAGTTGAAACTCGGGTAGATGTCGTCGTCTGACGGATTTGGCAAATACCATCAAGGCGCAACGCAATTAGATTACCGACTACATTATGTAAGCAGATTATGAACCAAAGGCGGTGGGCAGGTTTCCATCGCTTTTTGGTATGTTTCGCTCTCTTAACCGATAAAAATTACAAACCCATTCCGTTATGTTATAACGTCAACCAATTCAGATTTGATGCTCGTTAAGCATCTGTTCAAATAAAGGTTTACGTTCATGGCTACCATCCCTGTCACTATTTTGCACGGTTTTCTCGGTTCAGGAAAAACCACCGTTTTACGTAGCGTTCTGGCTCAGACTCAGGATGCCGACAGTGTTCCATCGGTGGTGGTAAATGACATGAGTGAGCTGGACGTCGACGGCGTGCTGATCATGAACACCGATGTTGTGAATGAAAACAACGGTAATTTTATGACCATCAGCGGGGATAGTGTAAGTAGCCCGGAAGGTGTTAAGAAACTCCACAAAGCACTCACAAGGCTCGTGAAGAAAAAACAGCCGCCGTGGATTCTTATTGAAACTTCAGGTAGTAGCCACCCTTTACCTCTGGTCGAATATTTTAAACGCCAGCAGCACGCCTACTCGTTGAAAGGTGTGATCACTCTTGTTGACTCTACGTGGTTAAGAGACGATTACGACCACGCGGAGGATTTAATTCCAACTTGGCAGGAGAATCTGCAAAAAGGCATCCGTGGTTTGGAAAACCTTTTGGTTGAGCAGATCATGTTTTCTAACCGCGTTTTCCTCACCAAAACCGATAAGCTGGAAACGGATTCGGTTAAACGCATTGCACAGGCACTTCATCCACTCAACCCTTACGCCAATATCATACAAACCTCATGGGGTAATGTTGGGATTGAGCAGTTCAGAGACATTGAAAACTACAATTTCTTCTTGGTCGAACAGCTATCCGCTGAGCTGAGAGATCAGGT
>NZ_AFWJ01000004.1 GCF_000222685.1 Vibrio nigripulchritudo ATCC 27043
GCCCGCTATGGTGCCATTCCTATTGCTACTGGCGAGCGATTGCATTCTCGATGGGATTTCAAAAAGCTGTTAGAGCATGGTGGCGTCGACATTATTCAGCCTGACGTTTGTCACTGTGGCGGTATTACCGAACTGAAAAAAATCGCCTCGATGGCAGAGGCCTATGACGTCGCACTCGCCCCTCACTGCCCACTGGGCGCAATTGCGCTTGCGTCGTCTGTTCATATTGATACCTCCTGCCAGAATGCCATCATTCAGGAACAAAGTATCGGTATGCACTACAACAAAGGAAACGATGTTCTCGATTACGTAAACAATAAAGATGTCTTTGATTTTAAAGAAGGCTACTGCCTTAACATTGAAGGACCGGGGTTAGGCATCGACATAGACGAAGACTTTATGCGCGAGCAGCATCAAAAAGCCCTTTCACAACCTAAATGGCGAAACCCACATTGGACAAATGAAGACGGCTCCTTCGCAGAGTGGTAATCCACTCCCATTCTAATTCACATTAAAAAGCAGCTTCCCCGTGTTGCTGCTTCTTTGTTTTCCACCGACCTTTCTCACCCCAAACTATTCCTTTAACGTCTGACAAACGGCGATTTTACTTGTCCCAAATCTTGTTTATCAGCACCGATGGATCGCTCCTGCTCAATTTTTGATATAAAGGCAAAAGGCATTTCAATAACACCTCTCTCCTCCCCGATCATTTCTCATCTGGTTATGAAGTAAGCAGCGCTTTATTTTGTGTGTTAATATGATAAACATATAAATATGGAGAGCGTACATGAGTAAAAATAGCTTACTGAATCGCGCAAGCTTGCTTGAAGGATCAATCAAACACCGCGGCATTCTCGGAACCGTTGTTGAACATCTTGGTGTTCGCATTGTGGGCGGTGAATGGAGTGAGAACGAAGCCGTGCCCAAAGAAGCTGCCTTAGTTGAAGAGCTGGGTGTGAGTCGCTCTGTTATCCGAGAAGCCTTTCGTATGCTTTCTGCCAAAGGGCTTATTTTTAGCCGAACTTCGGATGGGACACGCGTACAGCCCCGATCAAAATGGCGTCTGCTCGACCCGGACTTAATGGAATGGCGAATCAAGTCTGGCGAAACTCACGACCTGCTGAACGATTTGCTTAAAACCCGACTCGTCCTCGAACCGGGTATTACCTTCTCTGCCACTCAAACCGCAACGGATTCAGATCGCCAGCGAGTTACCGATGCATGGAATGCAAAAGTGGCAGTGTTTAAAGACGATAACGCACCCGAGCAGGAAAGACGAAACCGCTTTATTGAAACGGATCTGGAATTTCATCGTGCGCTAATTGCGTGCGTTCAGTCGGAACTGCTCAATCACCTGTTTCTTGTTATTGAAGCTGCCCTCGCCTTGCTCATTGATTTACAAATGAAAGGCAAAGGATACACCGACAAAATGATAGGGATGGAAGAAAGCCACGTTCTTCATCAAGACGTATACGACGCCTTTATGGCAGGAGACGCGACCGTTGCAGAGGAAGCAATGAAAGCGCTCATCAATCGTGCAATCAGTGATGCTCACGAGGGAATGAAATTGGTTAACAACTAGGGTCTGTATACCCTTAAAGGACTTACATGAACAAGGATGTATTAGGAAATGAAATCATTACCAATGTCGCCGACCGATTATTAGAGCACCCCTTTCAGGGGTGGTTCTACGGCGATTCTGTAGGGTTTGAAGGCTTACTGGCAGCGTCAGATTATCTTGGTGATAACCGATGGTCTGACTTTACCTGGGGATTTTTCCGCGGCTGGGCAACCAGACGAACCCCGTTTCAACTGGATGACAATACGGCACCAGGTCACATCATGTGCTCGATCATCGAGAGAAAGAAAGACGAAAACCTGAAACAGGCCACCATCGACTTAGCGCACCATTTGAGTGAAAGACGCAATATCGATGGCGTGCCTGTCACCTTTGAAGACACCCTTCGCTCGCTCAGACAGCCATACGGCGGCGTTCCGCTATCTGAGGAGCAACAAAAACAAATGCTCAATCCGGGGGCTGGTATCTGGCTCGACTGTATGCACTTCGATCCACCTTTCTATGCTCACCTGTCTCATATCGACCCTTCAGGCAACTGGGGAGAAAGAGCAGTTCGAGAGATACTCGGGTATCGACAATTTCTGTTTAACCCTGAACTTGGGCTTTATCGTCACTACTGGCTGGAAGACACCAAGCAATCGTACATTGATGGCTGGGGTCGTGGGCAAGGATGGGCGCTGCTGGGCTTACTGGACGTCGCTCACTACGCCTCTCATGTAGAAGGTGCAAACACGGTTAAAGAACAAGCTCAGCAATTAGCCCGTAAAATGCTGGAATTCCAGCTTCCAGATGGCAACTGGTACGCCATGATTCACGAGGAACGATCAGGTCCTGAATCTTCCACTGCTGCCTTTATGGCGACCGCTTTTTATCGTGGAATGAAAGCAGGCATTCTGGATCCAGAAACCTTTGAAAAGCCTGCCAACCTCGCATTTGAGGCGATGGTTAAAAATCTGGATAACGACGGAAACCTAATGGGTGTGTCTGCGGCAGTGATGTCTGCTTTAGTGGATGAACACTATTGGCATGTCCCTCTGAATAAAATTGTTCCTTGGGGACAAGGACCAGTGCTCACAGCGTTAGCGGAAAGAAAAGCGTATTTAGAATCCGCATAGATCAATACACGAACACAGTTTCAGTAGATGAAGCTGTGTTCGTTGTCTATTTCAAATTTTACGAACTGTATTATTCGTACATTCGTATCGTCACGCCACCATCGATCACTAGGTTTTCTCCTATCATAAACCGCGCTTCTTCAGAGGCGAGCATCGCGGCGACTGCCGCCACTTCTTCGGGCTTGCATAACCTCCCAACGGGTTGCTTGGCTTCTACCTTTGCCCGTTCTTCGTCTGGATTGTCCGATTTATTAAATTCATCCTGTGCGATTTGAGTATCGGTGTATCCGGGGGAAATGGCGTTAACAGCGATGCCTTCCCCTGCGTATTCCAGAGCCAAAGAGCGCGTCATACCCAGAAGAGCATGTTTGGCAACAGGGTATGGAAACGTTTTAGGAATGATGGAAAAAGCGTGATTAGAAATGATATTGATGATCGCCCCATTTCTTTTCTCAAGCATAAAAGGCAATACCGCCTTACAGCAATACCAGGCACCTTCAAGATCCACTTTCATGCATAAGTCCCAGTCATCCTGAGCCGTATCCAGTGGTTCTTTAAATACCGCAATACCCGCATTGTTTACCAGAACGTCCACGCTTCCAAACAATGAGTTCGTCTCTTTTACCATTGCGGATACCGAATTAGAGTCCGAAATATCCGTTGTAATACAGATCACGGGGTTCCCTGTTTTACTCTGAATGGACGCTGCACTTTCCTTGCCCAGCCTGCCATCCCGCTCTGCGATTACCACTGTTGCACCTTCACTTGAAAACCGATGTGCAATGGCTTTTCCGATCCCCCGACCGGCTCCGGTCACGATTGCTACTTTCCCTGTTAAACGCTGCATTTCTATTTTTCCTGTGCTTGATCACATCATCTTTGTCTGATAAACATATAATATTCTAAAGTACAAAAAATAACCAACCACCACAAGGAAAGAAACATGAACAAAGGAAGTTCGATCGTTGCCTTGTCTGCATTGCTGGCAGTTGCGAGCGCAAGTGCAAGTAATGGAGAAATTGTTGCCATCTACAAAAGTGGTACTCAGCAATACTTCATTGATCAAGGCAACGGATTTAAAGACGCTGCCCAGTCTCTGGGTTACTCAGCAAAAATCATTAATGTGGAACTCGACGCTAACCTCGCCATCAATGCGGTGACCGATGCGATTGCGTCTGGCGCGAAAGCCATCGCGATTACAGCGCCGGATCAGGCACTGGGTCCAGCAGTCGCTCGCGCGGCTAAAGAAGCCGGGATCCCAGTCATTGCCACCGATGATCCGCTTAAGGATGGAGATGGAAATCCGATTCCATTCGCCGGATTCGATGGCAAAGCGATGGGAACCAAAGTGGGTCAGAGAGCCGGAAAACTTTTGAAAGAATCAGGCTGGCTGGAGAAAAACGATTACGGTGTTCTGAGTGTCGAAGTACAAACAGTGTCGGTGTGTAATGACCGGACTGACGCGTCTCAAGCACAAGTGATCGCAGCGGGTGCCGATGCCAGCAAGATCTACTCTGTCGCCTATTCAGGTACTACAGACAGCAGCCTGACAGCAACGGGACCTGTTATCACCTCCCATCCAAACATCAATAAGTGGGTTGTTTTTGCCTGTAACGATGAAGGCGTACTCGGTGCAACAAATGCTCTTAAAAATGCAGGCTTTCCTGCTAAAGATGTTATCGCAGTCGGTCTTGGTGCTTATGAAGCGTGCCGCCCTTGGAAAGCCAATATCCCAAGCGGGTTCAAAGCCGCGCTTTACATCAGCGGAGTGGATGTTGGTGAAGCGGCTGCCCGCGCGTTAATTAAATCCATTGAGTCTGGTCAGCCGCTACCACTGAAAACGGTCGCGAATACCACCATAGTCGATGCCTCAAACTATCAGACATTCATGCCCTGTAATTGAGGAATCAATATGGAATCGGCAACGGTATTGTCTGTACAGGATGTCTGGAAATCTTTTCCAGGCGTCAAAGCCCTCTCTCATGTTTCGATGAAGGTCGATTCAGGGGAAGTAGTCGCCTTTATCGGTGAGAACGGAGCAGGCAAATCAACACTCCTGAAAATATTGTGCGGTGATTACCAACTGGATAAAGGTCAAGTCAGTTTAGACGGATCTGACATCAGTGCCGCAACGCCGCTTCAGTCCAGAGATGCTGGCTTTCGTCTTGTCCGTCAGGAACCGGAAATCGTGCCTTACATTTCTGCCGCTGAAAACGTGTTTATTGGTGAATACCCCCAGACTCAGGATGGCAGAGTGGATCACTCTGAAATAGTGCAAAGCACTGAGCGATTGCTGGAGAAATACGGCTTCACTGGCATGCTCGATGTTCATACCTTAGGGCATAATCTTTCCCCTGCCCAGATGCACATTGTTGAGATCCTGAGAGCCGTTAAACACGGCGCGAAAGTGGTGGCTTTTGACGAACCCACTTCGTCTTTAACCACCGAAGAATGCACCAAACTGTTTCGCCTGATTCGGACATTACAAGCTGAAGGGCTTGGGGTTATTTACGTCTCTCACCGTTTGCACGAGATCATGGAAATCGCGGATCGCATTGTGGTGTTAAAAGACGGTTTAGTCACAGGAGATGTTAACGCTTCTGAGACCAATGAAGATCAGATCGTCAGCATGATGGTCGGACGCGAACTGGTACACAGTTTTCAAAGGGAAAACGCCAGCCAGCAAGATGTCGTTTTTGAAGTGAAAAACCTGTCGAGCCACTGGCATAAAGACATCAGTTTTCAAATCAAGGCAGGCGAAATCTTAGGGTTTGCCGGTCTGGTCGGTGCAGGAAGAACAGAACTGGCAAAAGTGCTGTTTGGAGAATTCCCAAAAAACTCTGGGCAGGTCTTTGTCGCAGGGAAAGAACAGAAAATCTCATCCCCTGCTGATGCCATTAAAGCCAACATTGGATTTGCACCGGAAAACCGTAAAGCGGAGGGGCTGATCTTAGTTCGCTCCGTATTGGAAAACGCCTCTATGGCAGTGTACTCCGCTCTGGCTCGCTTTGGCATTTTACGCTACGCCAAAATGGGCGAAACCATCACCCCCTTCATTAATCAGTTAGAAATCAAAACCCCGAGTTTAGATCAGGAGGTTGGGAAGCTATCTGGAGGAAATCAGCAAAAAGTGGTTCTGGCGCGCTGGCTTGCCGCAAACCCGAAAGTGCTCATTCTTGATGAGCCCACTCGGGCGGTGGATGTGGGTGCTAAAGCAGAAATTTATCGTCTGATAGATCGACTGGCACAACAAGGCATGGCCATCATGATGATTTCATCCGAAATGCCCGAGCTGCTGTCTATGTCGGACCGCATTATCGTGATGCATGAAGGTGAAATCTCTGCCCCTATTCCCAGTCAGGAAGCCACCGAAGAGTCCATCGTTAACTTTGCCATTAGCGGTAAAGCCGTTCATTAAACATTGTGTTCAAGGAAGAGTCACATGCCCACAAATGAAGCAGCCTCGGTTTCAGTTAAAGCGCCCAGTCCGAAACCTTCTTTGCTAAAAAGAATGACCGACCTGGTTGGTGTAGAAAACCTGTCGCTGATTATTGCTCTGATCATCATGGTGGCTTTAATCACCACCCAAACCGAATACTTTTTCTCGCCCCGTAACCTGCTCAACATTGGTCAGAACATGGCGGTTGTCGGGCTTATTGCTGTCGGGATGACACTGGTGATTGTGTCCCAAGGGCTTGATATATCCGTGGGTTCTATCGCGGGTTGTGCGTCGGTTATCTGCGCCATTATTGTGACCCAAATGGGAACCGTAGCTGGGGGTGTCGCAGGAGGCATTGCGATTGGCTTGGTACTCGGGCTGGTCAATGCTGCGATTATCTCTCACCTCAAAGTGAACCCTGTTGTAGCAACTCTGGCAACGTTCTCGGCTTTTCGTGGAATCGCTTTTTTAATTGCGCCCGGTGGCAGACCTGTAGGTGTTTTGGATCAGGGGCTTGCCTATTTAGGTTCGGGAAGAGTGATGGCATTCGGTGATTTTCCCGGTATTCCCGTCGCTTTTATCATTCTGGTGATTGTGGCGCTTATGGGGCATTTCATCATGCGCTACACGGTATTTGGTCGCTCCATTTACTCCATGGGAGGCAACCCCGCCGCCGCAAGACTGGCGGGTATCAACCTGACTCGTATGCGCTTCTACATCTACGCTATTTCGGGTGCGCTTTCCGGATTAGCAGGCGTCATCGTGACGGCCAGAACAAGCTCTGGTCAACCCGCTTCCGGAACACAAGGGCTGGAGTTGGAAGCGATCACAGCCGTGTTTCTAGGTGGCGCATTACTCGCCGGAGGTAAAGGGACCGTCTTTGGCACCATGCTCGCGGTATTGCTTCTTGCCACGTTATCAAATGGCATGAATTTACTCGGTATTCCAACTTTTTATCAACTCGTGGCTAAAGGCTTATTGCTGGTTCTTGCTGTTGCTATTGGTCAGTGGCGTCTCGCCCGCTCTGAAAAACAACAATCTAAATAACGCCACCAATTTACGAACTATAGAGAGGAATTATGTCGGACCATATTTTATTCAACGTCGAAGATGGCATCGCGACGCTCACGCTCAATCGCCCGGACAAGCTCAATGCAATTACCGCCGCGATGGGGACAGAAATCGTCCAGTATGCCAAGCAGGTCGACACGAATGACGACATCAAAGTGCTGGTGATTGCGGGTCAGGGTGAACGCGCTTTTTCTGCTGGCAGTGACGTCAACATGCTTGATGATCTTGGCACAGCGTGGGAAGGACGAAACCGCGCCAATTACGACCGTGATTACATCGCCCCACTTCTGCATTTGCGCAAGCCTGCAATTGCAGCCATTGATGGCTATTGCTTAGGAGGCGGACTGGAAGTTGCGATTTGCTGTGACATTCGAATCGCGACACCACGTTCCCGATTTGGTGCTCCTGAAATACAGCGAGGCTGGCACGCAGGGAGCGGTAACACTTCTATTCTCCCTCGTCTGGTTGGGTTTGGAAACGCGGCCATGTGGATCCTTACGGGCGAGCTAATGAGCGCAGAAGAATCTCATCGGGTTGGCTTTGTTCAGAAAATCGTTTCGGAAGATGACCTGATGCCGGAAGCAAAACGTCTTGCAAAACGCATCGCGCAGAACCCGCCGATCGCGGTTCAGTCGGCTAAAAATGTGATTCGCCAGAGTCAGGGAACCTCGATTGAGCAAGGTTTATCGTGGGAAAACGACGGCTATACGCTGTGCATGATGACGGACGATGCCGCAGAAGGGATTGCAGCATTTGGCGAGAAAAGAGAACCGGTGTTTAAGGGGCGATAAATGGAAAATTCCAAATCAAATAAAGGTCCATTACAGGGAATAAAAGTACTGGATCTAACGATTGCGATGGCCGGTCCCCTGTGTACTCAGCGCTTAGGAGAAATGGGCGCAGATATTATTAAGATTGAAGCACCGGGCGGCGGAGATTTTTCCCGCCACGCCCCAATGGCCGATGTCACCAAGTTTGGTGACGCCACCTGCTATGTCACTTTGAACCAAAACAAACGCTCGCTGGTGATGGATCTTAAGTCTGAGGAAGGTAGAAATGCATTGTACCGTCTGGTGAAGCAAGCAGACGTGCTGGTTCAAAACTTTCGCCCTAGAGTAGCGAAAAAGCTGGGTATCGACTTCGAATCGCTTTCGGCGATCAATCCGTCTCTGGTGGTCGGTTCAATCAGTGGTTATGGCAGTGAAGGTCCTATGAAAGATCGCCCCGGTCAGGACTTATTGTTGCAGGCGTTTACTGGTTTAACCATGCACGGTGGTCGGGAAGACGGTTTGCCCATGCCCTCACCTCTTTACATGGTGGATGTCACGGCGTCTCACATGCTGTGTGAAGGTGTGCTAGCTGCTCTGATTGCCAGAAGCCGAACTCAGGTTGGCGAAGAAGTGTCTGTCACCATGATGGGTGCCATTATGGAAATGCAATGTCAGGAGATCGCCACATGGTTTGCCTCCGACACACCTCCCAAACGAAGCAAAGCGCCTCACGTGTCGATATATCAGGAACCGCCCTATGGGATCTACCAATGTCAGTCTGGGTACTTTGCCATTGCGCAGGCAGACTTGTCGGTGCTCGCGCAGGCACTGGAAAAACCTGAATTAGAAACTCTGAAATCTCAACGCCCATCGCAAAGTGATATTGACGATATGTGTGAGTGGCGCGACCAAATCTATTTCCTTGTCGCCGACACGCTCAAAACACGTTCAGCACAGGATTGGGATCAACTGCTGACTCCTCTGGGCGTCTGGTGCAACGTGGTGAATTCCTATCAGGAGTTTTTGTCTCACCCGCAAGCGGCACCTCATATCACCACAATCGAGCACCCCATCGGTGGGAAATACAAAGCGGTTTCACCAGCAATCAGGTTTGGGGAGAAGTCGCGTAGCGATCTCACTCATGCTCCTCTGTATGGCGAACATTCTGTTGAGGTACTCACCGAATTCGGTTTTAGCAAAGAAGAAACACAAATACTTTTAGAACAGCAGGTTATTCACGCAAATAAATAACCCACACAATAAAAATACAAGTGAGAGATAAAACAACAACGTCGAGGCTAGGTTTTACGGCTCCAGAAGGAAGGAGCATTGACTATACATGGAGATAGACCAATGAAACGACAGATACAGCAATTCTTACTCGTGCTTCTGCTTTGTGTGGTGGGCACCACTGCACATGCAGCCAAAGAGACGTACAAACTCAAGTTCCAATCCAGCGATAACTCTGGAAACCCTAACTTCCTGCTTAAAAAAGAATGGGCAGAACGCGTTGCTCAGATGACCAATAACCGAGTAATGATTGAAGTGTTATCCGTAGGTTCTGTGGTGAAGCACACCGAAACCATCGATGCAATCAGCGCAGGCATCCTTGATGGTCATATTACGGCTACAGGTTATTTTTCAGGAAAAGATCCAGCGTTCGGGCTTTTGGGTAACCCCGTAGGTGCATGGTCAGACCCAAGCGAGATGTTGCTCTTCATTGAGCATGGCGGCGGCAAGGAACTTTATCAGGAACTGCTAGCGCCTTACGGGCTTCACTTTATTGGTGCTTCCGCTACAGGTCTTGAAGCTTTTGTTTCAAAGAAACCACTTGATTCAGTAGCAGATCTCAAGGGCTTGAAGTTGCGCGCGCCAGAAGGTTTAGTGCAGACGATCTTCACCGCGGCTGGTGCAATCCCTGTGAATTTACCCGGTTCGGAAGTGTTTACCGCTCTCGATAAAGGCGTTATTGATGCAGCTGACTACACGGTGTTTTCAACCAACCACCAGCAAGGCATGCACGACATCGCCCCTCACCCCGTTTATCCGGGCTTCCACTCTCTTCCAGTCTTAGAGGTTTCAATCAACAAAGAAACCTGGGACAGCATGCCTGCCGATCTGCAAACCATTCTTGATGTTTCGGTTCGCGATTTTGCCCGCCAGATGGTTTCTCGCCTGAAAATGGCGGATCAGAAAGCGGTGGCAGAAGTATTAGCCGGTGGAAAAATTACGATTCACGACTGGTCGGCAACAGAGCGTAATAAGTTCAGATCCATTGCCAAAAATGAGTGGGAGAAGTACGCCAAAAAGTCGCCTAATGCTCAAAAAGTCTATAAAGCGATAACCAAGTTTTTGGCAGACAACGGCATGCTTTAGCTAAACCGTTAACCGTCCAACACCACGGCTGTGCTGTTTTGCGCAGCCTATTAAGCCAAGGAAGGTTTTATGGATTTAAGTGAACAGCAAGAACCTTTGAACTACCTGGACAGGCTGGTTGTAAAAGTCGGTCACACCATCAGTTTTCTATTTCTGGTTAGTGCTCTCGTTATATTTTACGAAGTCATTCAGCGGTATGTGTTCGACAGCCCCACTTTCTGGGTGCACGAAACCACGGTGATGATCGGCGCGTTGTTGTTTGTGTACGGAGGCAGTCACTGCGTCGCAAAAGATAAGCACATTCGTGTCGTCATCATCTATGACGCCGTTTCTCCCAAAGTCCGACGCTGGCTCGATGTCATTATTTATGCGATGTGCTGCGTTTCTACCGGGATGTTAGCCTGGGCAGCCTGGCAAGTGCTTCTTCGTGCTGTGTTTGCTCCCAATGGCGACATTAGATTTGAAACGACAGGCAGTGCGTGGGATCCCGCTTTTCCTGCTTTCATCAAAATCACTCTGTTTCTCATTCTTTGCCTGATGTTCATTCAATTTGTTTTCCGATTAATCAACAAACTGACTCGGGGGTCGCATGTTTGAACTCTCTGCCATCGGTATTGAATGGGGCAGCCTGTTATTACTTGGCATGCTGCTCGTGCTGTTGCTTCTTGGCATGCCATTGAGTTTCGTGACCAGTTTTGTCGCCATGTTCTTTCTGCTGTTCTGGATTGGACCAAAAGCCACACCACTGCTCGCCAGCCGGATCTACGCCTTTATATCCTCCTACGTCTTTATTGCCGTGCCCATGTTTGTCTTGATGGCGGCGATACTTGATCGATCGTCTATCGCAACCGATCTGTTTAACGCCATGAGGTTAGTTTCAGGCCGCCTGCGAGGTGGTGTCGCCATCCAGACACTACTGGTTGCCGTGTTACTGGCCGCCATGTCTGGCATTATTGGGGGTGAAATCGTATTACTCGGCTTGCTCGCACTACCGCAAATGCTGAAGCAAAAATACGATCCAAACCTAGCGATAGGAACCGTCGTTGCTGGTGGCGCATTAGGCTCCATGGTGCCGCCATCCATTGTGCTGATTATTTATGGATTGATTGCCAACGTTTCGATCAGCGATCTCTTTACCTCTTCATTTGTTCCTGGGTTCATGCTGGCGTCCATGTATGTAGCGTATGTTCTGGTGCGCGCTTACAGCAACCCTTCGGTTGCACCTATCGCCTCTGATCAGGAGCTCGACGCACCATTAAGAGAGAAACTGGTCGCTTTCAAAGGCGTGATTCTTCCGGTTCTCGTCGCCTTTATGGTCTTGGGTTCTATCTACTCTGGTATCGCATCAGTAACAGAAGCCTCTGGTTTGGGCGTTATCGGGATCCTGATTTCTACCTGGGTGCGTAAAGAGCTCACATTCCAACTCATTAAAGAAAGCACGATACGAACGCTCGAAACCGTAGGGATGATCATCTGGATTGGTATCGGAGCGTCCATTCTGGTTGGGGTTTACAACCTGATGGGTGGGATTCGGTTTATTGAATCGCTCATTCTTTCATTTGGTGATGGCGAACCGATTTACATCCTGTTCTTGATGATGGGTATCTTGTTCATTCTGGGTATGTTTCTGGACTGGGTAGGCATCGCCTTACTGACCCTCCCTATTTTTGTGCCGATCATCAATCAAATCGGTTACGACCCAATCTGGTTTGGGGTGGTGTTCTCACTCAACATGCAGCTTTCTTTTCTTACGCCTCCTTTTGGTCCTGCCGCCTTTTACCTGAAGTCGGTCGCACCTCCTGAAATATCACTAGGGATGATTTTCAAAGCCGTGGTTCCTTTTATCGCGCTGCAAATTGTCGCTCTGGTTTTACTGATCGTATTCCCCGAATTAGCACTTTGGTGGCGGTCATGAGTTTTTCTACCATTTCTAATCAACAGAGAGGTAACCTCTATGCTGAATTTTCAAAAAACCATTGGTGACCGCTGCGATCTAGCAGAGGGATGCTGCTGGTGCGATAAAACAGAGTCCTTTTTCTGGATAGACGTGACTCGATCTTTGCTGTTTCAATATAAACTGTATGAAGAAGAACTGGTTACCTTCCCCACACCTGCGCCACCTGTTAACACCTTGCCTTCCGAAGATCCCGACAAGTTACTGGTCACCCTATACGACGGCTTGTATCTGCTCGATTTAAAGCAGCGCGAATGGGTACTTTGGACTGAAATTGATTCTGATCCGTTAAATCGGATGAATGATGGCGGTGTCGACAGAAATGGCAATATCTGGCTGGGTTCGATGCAGAAAAACATCGCCGATGATGGCAGCCCTCTTGATATTGGTGCAAACGGCAACTTCTTCTCTATGGTGAACAGACACACCATTCGCAATCATCAGACGCACATTGGCGTATTCAATATGATGGTGTTTTCACCCGATGATAAATGGCTGTATTTTGCTGATTCAATGAAGAGTGAAATCTATCGTTCTCCTTTCCATGCGCAAACAAGCTCGATCGGATCACCTGAAGTGTTTTCTAAACTTGGCGACAGTTATGGAGTGCCGGACGGCGCTGCCATGGATAGCGAAGGACATATCTGGAGCGCCAGATGGGACGGGGCAGGCATTGCAAGATTGACCCATTCTGGCGAGTTAGAGACGCTGTACAAGGTCAACACGTCTCGCCCAACCAATGTGTGCTTTGGAGGGAGAGATATGAAAACCCTGTTGGTTACGACTGCCGCTTATATGTTGGAGGGTGACGAGCGAGCGGGAGAAATTCAGCTTTATCACAGTGACGTCGCAGGCTTGCCTACCTATCGGGCGAACATTCCAAACTGGTCCCGATTACAGAGAGTCTGAGATGAATAAGAAAAACCCTCAAAATACAGACTTCCGCGCATTGGCGTGGGAGTTTGGCACTATTAGTGTGCAGTCTATGGGTGCCATGATCGGACCAAGCGCTTTCATTCTACCCAATGGGAAACAGGTCAACCCTTTCTACATCGCGCCCTGGCATGGCGAAGAAGTCGGAGATGAAGTGGATAACCTCACCAGACATTTAAGAGGTGAATGGCCATGCGTACCTTTTGGTTATCCAATGCCAACTGGACACTTTCCCAAAACGTGGCGTGATATTTTGGACGAGAACGAATCGATAGATTTTGTTCATGGCTATGGCTCGCATCACAACTGGACTTTCGAGCCATCAGAAGGCAACGAAATTTCCATGTACATAGACTACCCCAGCGACCATGATATCGCCCGGCTGACCCGTACTATACGCCCCGATCCTAACGCTCCCGCGGTGGATCTTCGTCTTGGCATTCAAGCCAGACGCCCTACTTGCCAGCCTGTGTCGTTGCATACATGCTTAAGGTTGCCCAACCAACCTCAAGGAGCAAGAATTGCCCCCGGAAAATTCACCAGGGGACACACACATCCATCTATCGTATTGCCAGGCTCTCAGCAATTTCAGCCAGACAAAATCTTTCTGTCTCTTGAGGAAGTGCCTCATATTCTGGGTGGAAATATTGATGCCTCCCGCGTTCCATTTAAAGAGAACATAGAGGAAGTGATGCAACTGGAGAGGACAGATGGTAAAGCCGCATTACACCATATTGAAGAAGACTGGATGGTGACCTTGGATTGGGACTCTGACGTACTGCCAGATCTGTTACTTTGGTATTCAAACCGAGGGTTTAAAGCGGAGCCGTGGAATGGGCGTAATGTCTGTTTAGGAATGGAACCAGTTTGCTCACCTTTTGGCTTGTCTCCGAATACCGCTCAAATCGCTAACCCTTACCAGCAAAAAGCATCACCAACTTGCGTTTCTTTGAGTCCAGACTCCACGCTTTTCATCGACTATCGTATTGAAGTTAAACCACTCGAAAAGCTCAAACTATAAATGATTCGCATTCTCCAGCCACTCCAAACTCAATGCTAACCTCAAGATTTCATTGATAATATTACCAGTTGGGCAAATATGCCCGATTGGTGTAAATGACGTATTTCTAGATTTCAATATTCCCCATCTTTGGTGCAAATTTTATATTAAGGGAATATGAAACGGTAAAATATGCAACTGAGTTCTGCTAGCTTTCGCACTTGATTAAACCAACCCACCTCAACGTTGTTTTTATGAAAGATAGTTTTACCACGTGCCTCCGCTAAACAAGGACAAGCAAGAGGTTATCTTTCTATGAGGTGAACTTTGTATTTGACTTAAATTGAGTGGAAATCAATCAAATATGGAAGCTTCAATCCATCTTCGCAAGCTGTCGGCAAAAAGCGATCATGTAGCTTTGCCCTGGATTCATCAGTTCGAACTTATCTCAAAACAATATCCTGACAATAAAGCCATTTTAAACCCAGCAGGAGAAAGCTACAGCTACCGGGAACTCGATTCAAAAGCGAACCGGCTAGCAAATTACCTTCGTGAAGAGCTAGGTCGCCTTTCACCAGGTCACCGTAAACATGTGATTGCCCTGTGTACATCACGCACCAACATAGAAGTTGCCACCGTTTTTGTGGCAGTTTTAAAACTGGGGGCTGCCATCCATCTGGTGGAACCCAAACTAGGGGCAGAAGTAAACACCAAACGGCTGCATAAAATTGCACCCGATATCATTCTTCTGGACGATGAAAACGCCAACCTAAGCTCGTATTTCTCTAGTTTTAAAACGCTATTGCTTAGTGAGCATGAGTCTGAGATGTCTCAAACTTCCGACGAATCGGTATCGGCTGTTGGTGCAAGGCACGACGCCTGCGTGTTCTGCAGCTCTGGTACCACGGGGGAGCCAAAAGTCATCTCGATGCCAATGCTCCCTCTTTCAAACCTGACTCGCACGGGTAACGAAGAGCTAAAACTCAACCACGAAGCCCGAATCATACAACTGGCTCGACGCAACTTTGATGCGGTAGTGCATGAGTTGGCGATTGCGCTGGGTAACGGAGCCTGTCTGGTTCTGATCGATGAGCAGACAATGTTCTGTCATATGGGTTTTATCGACTTTATCCATGACTTCAATATCACCCATATCACGATTACCCCATCCCACGTCAGCCACCTCCTTCAGACTCATGAGGGCAATCCAAACCCCATTTTTGCTCCCGTTAATACTATTATGCTGGTCGGCGAGGCGTTCAGCGACGATCTTCCGCATAGGCTGGCTAAAGCGGGCGTCTCTCGCATTGTAAATGGCTACGGCCCATCAGAAGCAGGGATCTGGGTGATGAGTGCGGTTCTTTATGATGAAAGCGTTTCTAGCGAAGTCATCCCCACCCACTTGGGCAAGCCGATTCGCGGTGTAGACGCCAGAGTCATGCACTTCGATGAAAACACTCAACACTGGCATCTTTGCCAGCAGGGAGAGAAAGGCGAATTATTGGTGAGTAACCGCCTTCAGAACGTCTACAAAGATCAGAAAAACAACCAGTCGCGATACATTTACATTCCGGATCCGGTAACAGATAACATCGAGTGCTTCTACCGGACTGGCGATATTGTAGAGATAACTCCTAACGGCGAACTGGTATTTGTGGGCAGGCAAGATAACCAGATCAAACTTTCTGGACAATTGGTAGTGACTGACGAAGTTGCCAATCAACTTAAGGATGCGAGTACTGTTCTCTTTGGTGACCGAGCCATTGATATTTACATTGCTGTAGAAAGAAACTCCAAAGGAACACCCACATCTCTGACGGCATATCACACCGCGCACGATCCGGAAGACGCCAACGACATTGCCTGTCAGTTAAGTGACTACTTGGTTAGCCAGATACCGCCTTACATGCATCCAAAACGCTATGCTTGGATGGAGAGCTTCCCCATTAAAAGTTGGAGGTAAACTGGATACGCAAGCTGTTATCAGTCACGCTCAAGATTCAAAAATCGCGCTGGAACCACAAACCCTCCCTGAGACCATCACGCAGTTGGGTATCGCCAGTATCTGGCAGCATGTTCTTTCTATTAGTGACCAGATTTATCTTGAACACAGCTTTACGGACTTGGGCGGAACCTCTTTGCAAACACTGTCGATGCTGTCTGAGGTTAACCGGGAGTTCAATACGAAAATTAAAGCCGATACCCTGATGAATAAGGATACGCTTGCTGATTTGGCTAATGCTGTAGAGCAGGCAGTTCGCAATCCTGACACAGGGAAAATTGTCCCACCTGAAGCGGTCAATTCGCTCATTGAAATGCAAACAAGCACGAGCGACCACTATCTATTCCTCGTTCACCCAGGTGATGGTCACGTTCAGGTGTATCACAAGCTGGTGGGTCTGATTTCTGAAAATGTAAACGTATATGGGTTAAGGGCTCCGGGCGCGGAATCGGACGAAGAGATCGCCCGATTAAGTGTCAATGAATACGCTCAGCGTTACGCCGACTTGATCGTTGAACAGCAGCCAGAAGGTGATATTTCTATTCTGGGTTACTGTGCTGGCGCCCCGATTTCGATTGAAATTGCTCGCATCCTTGAAAGCTATGGCAGGAAAGTCGGTACGCTTGCACTGGTTGATCTCCCTAACGGCTACCACAAGAGAGAAAACACAGATATCGCTCAGGGGTTAACAACCTTCTTCCACCAGATGTACGGATTGAACACCAGCGCTGAGGAACTTCGAAATCACAGCATGAACCCTGAAGACCAGTTTGAGCTGCTGTTTGATCAAGCAGTAACGGCGAGGTTGGTAGAAGCTGATGACCACCAGCGTCTGCGCGATGCTCTTAATGGTGTGATGTACGAGCCGGAACAAGAAGATCCCGTCGAGACAATGCACCTTTTCTTTAAATACGCCTTTAAGCTGGACGTGGATATTGAAAAGCTAGCACAGCACGAAACAGACCTAGAGAGGCTAAATTACGTAGTTGGTGAGGGTCAGAAACTCAACCTGTTCCCACCAGCTCTAACTGCGGATTATTTTGCCCGTCTGCTCGCGATGGAAAACACCACTAAAGATGCGGTTCATGGTTATGTTCCTGAGCCCCTAAGCATCCAAGGCAATATTCTTTACCTGCACGCCAGCCCAAGTATTGAAAACCCTATGGCCTGGTACCCTAACCCGGCGACCTGGCATGACGAGCTGCCCGGGATGGAAGTCCTGAATCTGAAAGGTGATCATTACTCAATCGTGCGCGAAGAAGAGGATATGAGAGATCTGTTAAAGCAAGTTTCAGAGCATCTGGACTTTGAATTGAGCTAGCTAACCTGAACTCTGGATAACTTGAGCTCTACAAAATGAAAGACGATGGATAACCCATCGTCTTTTTTACCTCTATTGAAATCGTCAAGGTTCCTCGATTCGCTGATTACAGTATTCTCGCAACTATTCCCTGAAAATTTAGACCTTCTTGAGCAGAACCAGAACAGATAACGCCCTCATACAAATGTATTTTGCCCACGTACTCCGTGCCATCCCATTCTTGCACTTTTAGTACCTCTATTCTTATTTAAGTCTTCTTTATGTCTCTATTCCAGTCTAAATACGGTATTTTGCTGTTTCATTTATGTATATCTATGAAACTTAAAGATTTTGCTGCGATCAAAATCAAACACTGGTTAATAATGATTTACACATAAATGTAATCGATTGCATTATTACACCCGACCTCACACCTTTGCTTGCTGCGCTGGGGTTAAGGAGCCTTTTTAGGCTCCTTTTTTGCGTTTATCGATAAAAATATTTGTGTGACAAAAATCATCGAAAATCAACCAAGATTTATTAATCACCTCTAACAACGGATGAACTCGTTTTTCTGGATAGCTACGCACTTGAAAAGTGCCAGTGAAATGGATCTATTCACCGAAAGGTTTATTGAAAGCTAACAGGATATATTTAGTTATAGTGCATTACGATATAGATAAGTGCTTTAAATTCATGAAAATCCACTTACTCGGAGACATGGATACGGATATACATTTCAGGAACTTTATATTTGAAGCGCATACCTTTCTTGAGACCCTTCTTGCCTACTTTGCAGATCTTTTTGTCTCCCGCATAACGTATGCGTTTAATATAGGCATACTTTCCCTTATGCTCCATTTCAATCATATAGTTACAGTATCCCTGCAAGGGCTTTCTATAACGTTTGATTGATCTCTCGACTCGTTTTTTGATTTTCTCGGCAACTTTGTTGGTATGTGAATCATCGGCAATCGCCACACCACTAATACCACTGAACATAAAAGCAATAAGTAAGGCTCTAAGGATCATGCTTCCCCCTTTCACTGCAGAGAAACTTACGCTTTTCGAAGCTATTGACCTAACTCACAAAAGTCGAATTACGATCCGCTTCGTGTTGTTAGCCTGGGACTTGCAAAGGTTATATAAAAGATTTGAACCAAGCTGATGAGTATCACCAACTTGGCATTGTGATTATGCGGACTTTTTAGAAGAGTCGTTTTTGAATCCTTGGTGAGGGAACACA
>NZ_AFWJ01000003.1 GCF_000222685.1 Vibrio nigripulchritudo ATCC 27043
AACAAGAACGTGAATCACACAGCCGATATAAACCGCCAGAATCACTTTGCCTAAAGGCAGAAGTACTTCCAAACCGTATTTACCCGCTACCCACGCCATCAAACCGAAGATACCGTAAGGAGCCAGTTTCATCACCAGTGAAGTCAGTTTGTACATGCCTTCTGCCAGGCTTTCGAATACCTTGATAGCAGGCTCGCCTTTTTCTCCGATCAGAGAAAGTGACACACCCAAACCAATTGCAAAAGCAATGATCTGAAGAATGTTGCCTGAGGCAAGGGCATCAACAGGGTTCTTAGGAATGATGTTCAACAGTGTAGTCACCAGAGAAGGCGACTCTTTGGCGGCGGTTGCGGCTTCTGCCGTTGCGATGTTGATGCCAGCACCGGGAGTAAGAAGGGTTGCCAGCGCTAAACCGATCGAGATTGCGATAGCAGTCGTAGAAAGATAGAGAATGACAGCTTTGCCGCCGATTCTGCCCATTTTGCGTGTATCTTTCATTGAAGTGATACCCACAATCAGGGAGCAGAATACCAATGGTACGATCAACATTTTGATCAGGTTAATAAACAGCGTACCTATGGGTTTCAGTACTTCAGCACTAGGTCCGAAAATGGCACCTACTGCTACCCCAGCCACCATACCAATAACGATCTGTTTCCAAAGGCTCATGCCTGCTGTTTTCGCATCAGGCTTCGCCGTAATATTGTTAGACATTTTTTATCCTTGTCCTAAATTGTTCTTTAATTTTTATGTGTTTCGCTGAGTCATCCCCATTACTCAGCGAACTGCCCGATACGTCATCGAGCCTTGCCCACCAACCAGGTATCATACGTTCATTTTTGATTCTGCCTGATCGTGTGGTTAGCAGAATCAATAATGAATCTCTATACCGAACCTAGTTCGACTACAGGGGAAGTTCGCAAATCTATGAACAGCACCTGATTACAGATTAATCAAGTAACATAGTTATAAAATGCAGTGATATCTGTACCATAATTTATAATTTACGTAATAATAATTTTGGGCGAAATATGCTTTGAATCTAATTATTCATCATCGCCCGCTACATTAGTGTTTAGTAAATTTCAACGCAGATCTCATCAATCGGTCTGAATGTGACCACAACCCTTGGAAAAACATGGATATCGTTTGAAATTTTTGAACGTATTAATCAGGAATAAATACTTCCCTTAAATACTCAGTGACTTAATATTAAGAAAAACAAAGGAGTCAACTATGTTTCATGCGCACGTTTATTTCGCGCTCAACAATGTTCAGGGTGCGAAAGACTTCCACGCTCAGATTCGACGCGAACGCAGCGATGTGACCGCGATTTTCCCGTTGGTAGAGCGCTTGGTAGGACCCCACAAAATGCCGATGTTCGAACTGCATTTTGAAGATAACAGCAAGGGCATCATAGAGTGGCTGGATGAAAACAGAGGAAAGATGCCCGTTTTGATTCACCCTGTAAGCCATGAACATTTACTCGACCACACCGAAAGAGCCATCTGGCTTGGGCAAGAACTGGGGATCTTCGAAGAAACTCTAAGTTAGCTCTATCACCGATTTGATATCCAAAGCCCGTTTCGACGGGCTTTGTCATTTCAATGAAGTCAGTGCTTCATTTAGCGAGATTTCTTCTTACTGACAATGCTTTCTAGCTTGGCTGCCAGTTCGTCAACTTTTTCAGGCATTTCAGTGGCAAGGTTTTTCACCTGACCTACGTCGTCATGCAAGTCAAAAAGCTGCGGCTCTGGTGTGTTGCCTTTTTCATTACCTGTGTACTGACAGATAAAGTCGTCGTCGTGAGGAGGAATGTAGGCATACTGCTGGTCTCGATAGACCTTTTTGTACTGCATGCCTTCCAGCACCATATCATCGCGCCCAACTGGATCCTGACCCGTGAGAGCTTCAAACAGGTTCTGGCTGTCTGGAGCTTCCTGTTCTTTCAGTGGTTGCCCTGTCATGGCGGCGAAAGTCGCGTAGAGATCCACCTGATTGATGAGTGCATTAGAATCGCCACGCTCTATCCCTTCTGGCCAACGGACAATAAACGGAACCCGTGTCCCGCCTTCAAACAGGCTGTATTTCCCTCCACGCAATGGTCCTGCCATTTTGTGGTCGCCATTGAGATCAACCGCTTCGTCTTTGTAGCCATCGTTAAGTACGGGACCGTTGTCACTAGAGAAGATAACAATGGTGTCATCCTGCAGATTCAGTGCGTCAAGCTTGTCCAGAACCTGCCCTATGCACCAGTCCATCTCGACAATGACATCCCCCCTGACACCGTGCGGCGTCGAGCCTCTGAATTTGGGATTCGGGATTCTGGGTACATGAGGTTGGTGCAATGCATAGAATAGGAAGAAAGGTTCGTTCTGGTTTTTCTCAATGAAGTCGATGGCTCTGTTGGCAAACACCTCCCCCATAGTTTCATCATTCCAGACGGCAGATGCGCCACCACGCATGTGCCCGATACGGCTGACGCCATTAATAATGGTGCCGTCGTGACCATGGTCGTACATCACATCTAACAGTTCAGGGTTATGACGACCAGTAGGTACGTCATCAAAAGCCTGATCCCATTCATACGTCACTTCAATCGGGTCGCTTGGATCCAGATTTTCCACCTCTCGGTTGTCGATGTACACGCAGGGCACCCGGTCGTTGGTCGCTGCCATGATGTAGGACTCATCGAACCCGACATCGTTTGGTGTTCCGTCAATGGTGTCATTGAAATTAAGGTCGCCATTGCCCAAACCTAGATGCCATTTACCCACGATACCGGTCTGGTAACCCGCTTTCTGAAACATGCGTGGCATGGTGTCGTCCAGCTTACCGATGATCTGAGGAGCATCGCCCGGCAATACGGCCGCATCTGGGTTTCGCCAAGGGTACGAGCCAGTCAGCAGGCTGTATCTTGAAGGTGTACAGGTTGCAGCGGTTGCGTAGCCCTGATGAAACTTGAGTCCGTCTTCGGCGAGCTTATCTAAGTTCGGTGTTGGAATTTCATTGGCACCGTAACAGCCTACATCACCAAAACCCAGATCATCAGCGTACATGATGATGACATTAGGGTGGCTTTGCTTTTTCTTTTGGTTTTCTTCGGTCATTGTTTTTCCTGTTTGCATTCGGTGTCGTAAGGAATAAGGTCTGCCAGAATCTGCTGCTCTGCCCACGGATCAGAGATACGGTTTAGTTCGCTGGCAAGTTGAAGGAGCAGCGCCTGTTCAACAGAGTTGATGGGGTTGAAGTCAAGGCTTTGAAGTTGGTAAGGATCGGTCTGGTTATCAAACAGCAGCACAGAATCCAGTTCACGCTGACGATTTATGGTGATCACCAGACTGTAGCGTTCGGTTTTGACTCCTCGACTTACCGGAAAATAGCTGACGATTTTTCCCTGATCATCACGTTCCCCATCGAGGTTTTTGATGTACAAAACACAGCCAGAATCGTCTTTGTTCGCGATGATTTCAGGGGCAAGATTATTGCCTTGAATGTGTTGAGGCGTATTTTCTGACAACCCCAACAAGCCCAGAACTGTCGGCATGATATCGGGGCTACTCATAAATCGATGGGAGAGCGCTGGGCGAATCTGAAAAGGCAGTTTCATCAGAAACGGGACGTTGAACGCTTCGTTATAAATGGCGTTTTTCGCATCGTCCAACCCGTGAGCACAAAGGGTTTCACCATGGTCTGAGGTAAACACCACCAGAGTATTTTCCCATTCTCCCGTCTCTTTTAACGCTTTCAGTATTCGACCAAACTCTCTGTCGACGCCTGTCACGTTGGCAAAGTAATAAGGCGCTGAAGCTGCTTTGGTGCAATTTAGGTCTGCGTTTTCACGCACCAGCAACTGTTCGAGAGGTTTGTCCTGATACAAAGCCAGGTCGTCCTCCATGCAATCATCCAAAGACTGATATGGGCTGTGCGGTGGATTCATGGAAACAAAAAGCGCAAATGGCTGGTTGGGATCGCGTTGGTTATCTGAATTATTCAGGTAAGCAATGGCTTTATCGGCTTCGTGCTTGGCTGACCACTCTTTTGGCTCAGTACGCTTTCCATCGTTGTCGTAGTAATGGGGGTTTTTATGCTGGTCGAACGTGCCGTAGCCGTACCAGTAATCAATGCCGTGCCGGCGAGTAGGCTCGGTGTAAGAATCCCATGCAGGCGTGTTGGGGTCGACAAAACCTCCCGGATTTTCAGGATCATTATCGGTAGGAAAATCCAGATGCCACTTGCCAATATAGCCGACGCTGTAACCCGACTGAGCAAGCACATCCGTCAGGCAGGTGGCGCTTTTAGGGAGATCGGAGTTCAGGCGATCAGAATTACAGTTCAGTGGAACGCCACTTCTGTTTGGGTACATCCCGGTAAACAAGCTTCCGCGATGCGGGCTGCACAAAGGGCAATTGCTGACAGCATTGGTCAAAACCAATGCCTCTTTGGAGAACTTGTCCAGATTCGGGGTATGAACCGGATCCGGTTCACCGGGCAAACAATCTCGAAAGTCTGGGTGATTCCAGAACCCCATCGCCATTTGACGAAACTGATCAGGAAAAACGTAAAGAAGGTTTGGGCGCTGCACATCTACCTCGAATCTGAAATGAATGGCAATATAATAATTTGAAATGCCATTTCAAAAAATTAAACGCGATCACATTTATTGATAATTTGGAAAGGTGTTTTAAAAATATTGTTGTATTGTTTCTTATGTTGAATTGCCATTAGAAACATACTTATGAATGCGATAAGCCCAGCCCTCGATGCTATCCGGGAAATGAGGATTCCTACCTGTTCCCCAAAAGCAGCACGACCATTCCACGTACTCAGCAAACCTATTGGTCCGTTGTGCAATCTGGATTGTGAGTATTGCTTCTACCTGGATAAAACCGAGTACTACCCAGGACAAAATCGCTTCGACATGTCAGACGAGGCATTGGAAGCGCATATAAAAAGCTACATTGAAAGCCAGCCTAATGGCTGTCGGGAAGTGGTGTTTGGCTGGCAGGGCGGTGAGCCCACTATGCGCGGAATCTCCTTTTTTGAAAAAGCCGTGATGTTCCAAAGAAAACACGCCCGACAGGGTATGCAAATCAGCAACACAATTCAGACTAATGGTGTGCTCATTGACGACCAGTGGGCCGTTTTTCTGAAGAAGCACCAGTTTTTGGTGGGTATCAGCATAGATGGCGACGAAGAACTTCACGATCACTTTCGTAAAACCCGCAGTGGTAAAGGGTCATATCAACAGGTCGTTCGAGGGCTACGGACTTTGCTGTCACATGGTGTCGAGACCAATGTTCTAACGGTGGTACAAAGCCACAATGGGCATCATCCCAAGCGGGTTTACGACCACATCACCAGCTTAGGGGCGCAGTTCATTCAGTTTATTCCTGTTGTCGAAGCAGAGAAGGGCAAAGGGGTTTCACACCGTAGTGTCAGCGCCGAGCAGTTTGGTCGCTTTATGATTGGTGTGTTTGACCGCTGGAGAGAGAAAGACATTGGCAGAGTGTTTGTCTCGCACTTTGATAATGCGTTGGGCATGTCGCTAGGGATGCCTTCAACAAACTGCGTCCATTCACCTCAGTGCGGTGAAAACCTTGTGGTTGAACACAACGGCGACGTATACAGCTGCGATCACTTTGTCTATCCCGAATTCAAGCTGGGAAACGTGCGACGCAATGATTACCCCAACCTGATTGAAACACCAGTTCAGCAGTCATTTTCCCAGCGGAAGCCCGTCGGGTCTGCTTTACATTGTTCCAGTTGTAATCAACGAGACTTATGCCACGGTGCTTGTCCTGCACAGAGAATCAATGATCAGGGTGAGTTAGCAATAGACGCTAAACACAGGCTCTGTGAAGGTTACTATGCGTTCTTTTCCCATATCCGACCTTATTTATCCGCCATGGGGGCGTGCTTAAAACGCGGTTGGAATCCTCAAAATTACAAACACTTCCTGCCTTTGCAGAGAAAGTAGGCGACGCTACGTATTGAGTTCTTCATCAGAAAAATGTGACCTCATCCAACGATAACTAATAAAAATGAAACGTAGTTTTGATCTGAATAACACAATTTTGAAAAAGCGTTTTAAAAAATAATTTTGATGAGTTTTAATCTGGATTAAAGATGAGACATCGTCATAAACCACGCTCAAGACAGGAGAGCTGATGAGCATTCGATTAGCGCAATGGCTACCTAACAAAACAAGCTTTGATAGCAAGGATAACACACTGAATGTGTTACGTTTCCTGCTTGAAAAACAGCCGTTTGCTAAAACGCAGCCAAGCGTATCGGATCCCTTGTCATATTGTGTGGCCCATTATGATTCAGAAGCGACACAAATCGAATTTGTTGCGAGGCTTATGTGGGGTGCGGTGCCTGCTCATCAGCAGTTAAAAAACGAGAACTACAAGCTGGCAGAGTGGCTAAAACAAGGCGTAAACGGTACTAGCGGATCGCCATGGAAACAGCCGAAAAACTACGACCAGATGATCGTTGAAATGAGCGCTTTTGCCGTAGCGATGGTTGATGCCAGTGAAATTTACTGGGAACCGCTAACTGATAAAGAAAAACAAAATTTTGCAGACTGGATGAAGCCAGTTCAAGAACTGGAGATTCCACCAAACAACTGGCGCTGGTTTCGTGTATTGATAGTGACGGCATTGCAAAAACTGGGTTTCGACATCGACCAGAGCAAACTCAATGACGATCTTGAATTTATTGACGAGCATTACCTAGGTCAGGGCTGGTATCAGGATGGCGCTGAGCCCGTGCTGGATTACTACAACCCTTTCGCGTTTCACTTTTACGGGCTGATTTATGCTCGCTGGGTTCAGGATTCTGACCCACAAGCAAGCCAGAAATACGTAAAGCGAGCGGTCGAATTCGCAGAAACTTATCAATACTGGTACGCCACAGATGGTGCCCAGCTTTGCTATGGTCGGTCGCTAAATTATCGATTCGCTGGTGCTGCTTTCTGGTCAGAACTGGCAAGCTTTGAGCCTGCTGGCATTGATATGTCCTTGCTCAAATCTATGTGGACAAATTCAATGCGCTGGTGGAGTGAACAACCCATCTGGGCGCATGACGGACATTTATTGCCGGGCTTTGCTTACCCTAATTTACTGGCGAGCGAGTTTTATACGAGCCCGGTATCTCCTTTTCTGGCTCTCAAAGCGTTCAATTGCCTGAGATTGGACGCGAGCCACCCTTTTTGGCAGGCAAACCTTGAGCCGATTGATTCGTCTTTAGCTCCGAAGTTTGTCTGTGACCAACACCTGTTATGGCGGGAAGAGGGTTGTTACCTCATCAGTAATGCGCCTGCAAGTGGTGAATTAAGACACTGCAACGACAAATACAGCAAGTTTGCCTACAGCAGTGACCACGGGCTGTGTGTTGAAAGCGAAAAGTGGATTGACCAAGGGTTTGCAGGCGACAACATACTGGCGTTTCTTCACCCCTTTACCAATACCTGGCACACCAGAACTCGCAATATCGAGAGCTGGCGAGAAGGGGATGCACTGATGTCTGTCTGGCGGCCTTTTGAGGGCTGCACCGTAACCACAGAGCAGTATCTGGATGAAGAGCGAGTCGAACACAGAAAGCACGTTATCAAGAGCGACATAGAACTGAGTTATCTGATGACGGGTCATGCGGTTGACCAGTGGAAACCGTGGTTCAGCCACACCGATGAAACCTACTCCAGAGTAGAGTCATCGAAGCTTTACAGTGAAATTCAATTGGTACAGGGGGAAGGCAAGAGCGCCGTTTACCCTTGTGCTCCAAACACCAATTTGTTGTACGCCCATGCCAGCGTTCCCGCTGTATCCGGGAAAGTAAATAAAGGCAGCTCCACCCTCAAAGCACTTGTCTTGGCTGGGCGTACAGCTTTCGTTCCTGAGTCGGGTTGATCAGGAAAATCGTCTTCGGGAAAAGGCGACCATTTTTATAAATAGAAACATCAGGGAGTGACTGATGAAACATAATTTAAATTTACCTCTGTTTGGCAAAGTAGCCGTTGCAGTAACTGCAGCAGTATCGATGTCAGCCTACGCGCAGACGTTCAATGAAGCGCCGCAACTGGCTGAGTTAGTGAAGCAAGGCAAACTTCCTGTGGTGGAAGAGCGTCTGCCTTCAGAGCCTTTGGTCGTAACCCCATATGAAAAAGTGGGTCAGTACGGCGGCACTCTGAATCTGGTCGGTAAGGTTGTAGATAATGGTCACCGTATCCGAACGATCGCTTACGATAACCTGTTCAACTTTGATGAGACCTACTCTAAAGTTGTGCCGAACCTGGCAACGGGCTTTACATCAAACGACGCAAACACCGAATACACAATTACCCTGCGTAAGGGCGTGAAATGGTCAGACGGTCATCCTTTCACTGCGGAAGACGTTGCGTTTTACATCAACGATGTATTGGGTGACGAGAAACACGCGGGCAACCGACCTCTGATTTTCCCAACGTTTGATTCTGCGAAAGCGGAAGTTCTGAACCCTCACACGGTCAAAATCGTTCTTAAGAAAGCGAATGGCATGTTCATTCGCCATCTGGCAACGGTAGACAGTGAAAGCTTTACGGCGTATCCAAAACACTACTGTTCAGAGTTTATGCCATCGTTTAACGACAAAGCAGAAGCGAATGCCAAAACAGCTGGATTTGATTCATGGCGTCAGTACGCAGGAACCAAATGTAACGCTCATTACTTCATCGAGCACTACAACAACGTAGATCGCCCGGTACTGACTGCTTGGATGGTGAAATCTGCGCCGGGGCCAAACGCAAGTTTTGCCGAGTACGTTCGTAACCCTTATTACTGGCAAGTGGATACGGAAGGTAACCAATTGCCTTATCTGGACAGCGTGCGCTGGCGTTACAGCGAAGACTTGGAAGAAATGGTGCTAAGAGCGGCGAATGGTGAAACCGATTACCAGCACCGCCACATTGGTAAACCAACACACCGCCCGCTGCTTATCGATAACGAGAAGAAAAGCGGCTACACCTACAAGTTCCGCCCAAGTACGGTAAGCTCTGAGTTGGTGATTGCGCTTAACCAGACAGTGAACGATCCGGTGAAGCGTGAACTGTTCGCCAATAAAGATTTCCGTGTTGCGCTTTCTCACGCGATTGACCGTGATGAAATCAGCGAAACGGTATTCTCTGGTGCGGTTGGTCCTTATCAGGCGGCTCCACTTGAAATTTCGCCATATTACGATGAAGAAATGGCATACCAGTACACGGATTTCGATCCTAAGAAAGCCAACAAGATGCTGGACGCTCTTGGTCTGACGAATCGTGACAAAGAAGGCTTCCGTCTGATGAAGAATGGACAGCGTCTGCGCATTGAGGCAATTTCTAAGGTCAACGACAAAGGTGTGCTTGCCGATTCACTTGAACTGGTGAAGAACCAGTGGAAAGACGTCGGCGTGTTCCTGGATATCCGCATCATGGAAATCAACCACGTAACCAACCTTCGTCTGACGAACGATTACGACATGATTCCAATCTTTGGTGATGGTGGAGCAGGGGTACTGGACGATGCACGTCACTACCTTCCATTCAGCCCTGAATCTACCTGGGGTCTTGGTTACTACAACTGGGCGAAAGGTCGTGACAATGCGGTTGAGCCACCAGCACACGTGAAAAAGCAGATTGAGCTTTGGAACAAGCTAGAGAAGACGTCTTCTCAGGAAGAACAGATGGCACTGATGGGTCAAATCATGGAGATAGCGAAAGAGCACTTCTACGTGATTGGTACTGTTGAGTCACTGCCTGTTGGTGTCGTGGTGAACAACAAACTACGAAACGTGCCTGAAAACATGCCACAATCCTGGACATTCCCAACACCTGGACCAATGCGTATGAGTCAGTTGTGGAAGCAGCAGTAAGCGATTAAAAAAGCATCAGATAAGCAGAGCCAATTGGCTCTGCTTTTTTTGTTCTTCAGAGCTCAAAATTATTGAATTGATGGTCAATAAAAGTTGCATTTTTTGGTGATGTTCATTCCAATGTTTTGGGGAGTATAAATTTACTGGCTGAGATTAAAATTTACTCATTTTATATGCATTTCAATGATTATTAAAAATTAGCCCTATTTGCAGAAATCCCAATATATAGTGTCTCAAAATATAGATTTGGTGAGTATCTTGTATTTTTACTGTGTTTTGTATCAGCTCTCTTTGTTTTCTTTTTGGCTCATTTTTATGTCCGAGGAATGTCATTATCAAACCTGGATCAATTAATTGAGTTCTGATTGGATTTTATCGTTGAGTGAGAATTATTAATGCCCCAAAATGCGACTGGGTGCACAAGTGACTAGGAAAGACAATGGTACATATGGATGCGGGCATCGAGTGGCTGAATCGATCTCAGTCCTTTCGGAGCAACATGTTAAAAGGTGTATCTTTTATTACACTGGTTGCTGGTCTTGTGTACGGTTTTCTCAATTTGTTTGCACTCGAACAGAAAATCCTTGGTATTACCGAACTCTTCTTTTCTATCTACTCAGCTTACCTCTTCTGCTACTCCAGCTCTCTCAATAACAGAAAGTTGCACTCTGCCGCCTATGTGATTTTTCTGTTTACTCTGGTTTACCTTGGAATTTATGTCACCGACACACAAAACACTCTGTTTGTCTGGCTGTTTTTATGCCCTGTAGTCGGATACCTTTTACTTGGCAAAAGTACCGGTCTGAAGATTAATGCCTTAATGGTGCCGATAGGCGCGGCATTTTTTTATTGGAAATCGACACAGCCAGAATCCGGGCTTGCGCTGCACTCTTCTATTAATGTTCTGGCGTGTTTAATGGCGATATGGGCAATCGCCCATGTGTACGAACACAATCGAGAGCAGACCGAAGAACAGTTAACCTCCCTTGCTCTGCTTGACCCACTCACCAGAATTGATAACCGCTTAAGCCTCGCATTCAGTTTCGAACAGATGGTGACCATGCACCGAAGGAAAACCGATGTGTTCAGCATGCTGGTGGTTGACCTAGACTTCTTCAAATCGATCAATGACAAGTACGGGCATGACGTAGGCGATGAAGTTCTCAGGCAGGTGGCTAAGCTACTTAAAGATTCAGTGCGCCGTTCAGATTCCGTTTATCGAGTGGGTGGAGAAGAGTTTTGCGTGTTGCTGCCTTACACCGAAAGGAAGGTCGCTTGTGCTGTCGCGGAACACATCCGAAAAGTTCTGTGTCGCAACACGTTCAGAGTGGCTGAAAACCGAGTGAACGTCTCCGCCAGTATCGGGGTTTCCGTGTATGGAGAAGACGGTGCTCAGTTAGAAGACATGTTTAAAGTTGCCGACGATTACCTCTACCACGCAAAAGGGGCAGGGCGAAATCAGGTGGTTTACGGAGTCTGATTCTCCAGTTTATTCTGAACCAGAATGTTCTTAATCCGGGCTTTGATTGAAGGCGCTTCTTTGCGCAGAGCGATTTTGAACAGACGCTTCACATCTCCCAGGTATTCCGGATACTGCTGACTTAGCACAAACAGTGCATTGTATGCCCAAGCACGAAGAAACTTGTTTCTGTCGCCCAGACAGGCGCGAACAAAGGTTTCCGCCAGCGGTTTGTTGTTTTCAGATATCGGCATATAAGGGATGGCTTGAAGCAAGTGCAGTTTAGCCTCCCAGTTCTCAATGCCGTTTAGCTTGCCGTAAACCGCATCAATTTCAGAGTCTGTTAACTGCTCCTCAGCTTCAAAGTGATGTTTGAGCAGCCAGGTAGCGCCGGAACAATAGGATTCTTCCTCACTTAGCTCAATAATCTGAGCAATGAAGTAGGGTTCAAAATGATGTTCCTGATAAATCAGTGTGATGGCATCGGTGTTCTTTCCATCCCATTGCTCTAGCTCGGTCTTCAATTCCACTTTGATGTTCCTAGATTCAGTATTTACTAAATTGAGCATAAGCCATACACCCAAGTTTTCCATTCAAAATGATCAAGATTTAACGAAATCAGCCATTTTGTTTGAAGCTCATGTTGCTCGCTGATGAAGCACAAGAATTTATGAGACAGCACCGAAATGATGCCCAAGTGGTTTCTAGAGCGATTGATTAGATCTGAAAAGTGTATTGAACTCCAGATTCTTCAACAAAAACAGGGTCATGGCTTACAAGAACAAATCCCGACTGATAGCCTGCAAGCATATTCGAGAGTAGCTGTTTACTGGCAATATCAAGATGGTTGTCTGGTTCATCTAACAACAACAAGCAAGGTTGCGCCTGATGGCTGGCGATCAAAACAGACAGCTTCATTTTTTCACCACCGCTCAATTGCTGGCAGCTCCGGAATACAGAGTCTCGCCGAAACCCAATGGCTGCCAGCAGGTTGCGAATTTCACTGTCGTTAAGATGTTCCAAATGCGCTTTTACCACATCAATCATGGGTAACTCGTTTCCGAGAAGTGAAAAGTGCTGATCGATATATAAGCATTCTTTTAGGCTACTTGAACCCAAGGAAAACGACAGCTCACCGGACAAACACTTAAGCAGCGTCGATTTCCCTTTGCCATTCTCACCTGATATGTGCCACTTATCCCCACTGTGTACGGACCAAGTGATCGGGGCATCAGAACCAAATGGCAGAATACAGTTTTCCAGAAACACCAACTGTCTCTGCTTTTGTGAGTGATTTTCAAAACTCAAAGACATAGAGTGTTGCTGCGCCTTTAACTGGCTCAGAGATTGATAGATATCGGTAAGCGTTTGCTTGCGTCTTTCATGCATATTCTGTTTGGCAGATGCCGATTTCTCCGCACTTTGCTTTGCGCCATCCAGAATCAACTTACTTTGGCTGCCAGATTTTCGCAGCCTGTTTCCCTGAGCGGCTCGCTTCTGCGCTTTTTCATGATCCTCCTGAGCTTTTCGAGCGACCTGCTTCTGTTGTTTTTCAATGTGCTCCAGTTTGCGAGTAATTGCCGCTTGTTCGACGGTTTTGGTTTGATGGTAAGCGTCATAGTTTCCTGAGTAGTGGTTTAGCCCAAGGTGCGAAAGCTCAAAAATGCCATCAGCGCAACTGAGCAGTTGTCTGTCGTGGCTGACAACCAGTACACAGCCTGAAAACTGGCGCAACCGATCAATGAGCCACTGTTTCCCTTTTTGATCGAGGTGATTGCTCGGTTCGTCCAGAATAAGGACATCGTGATTGGACTCAAATAGTTGCCAAAGCTTAAGGCGGGTCAGCTCGCCACCGCTAAGCGACGTTATCTTTTGAGCTAAGTGACAACACACGCCCATCGCTTCTAATTCGGCTTCAACACGCTCTCTTATATCCCAGCTATCTCCTACGGTTTCAAAATCGTTAGCATCAATGCTGCCTTGTTCAATTCGTGTGATTGCCTCAAGAACAGGCGTTATGCCTAAAAAGTCCGAAATAGATAAGAAGTCCGAAATAGATTGGCAGTCTGAAATAGATAAGTTGTCAGAAGCGGCCTCACTGGGCTGATATTCCTCATGTAACTGAACCAGATGGGCAACTTCTCCCGATAATTCAATCTGACCCGACGTAGGTTGTCGGATGGACATCAGTAAATCGCAAAGCAGGCTTTTACCGCAGCCATTGTTACCCACCAGACCATAAAACCCCTGATGCGCGATTAAGTTAAGGTTTTGAAATTGCCACTCTCCGTCTGGGTGCTGATAGGAGAGGTTGCTGGCACGTATGCCGATATTTTTTTGTGTGATCATAAAGACTCCGACATTTCATAGTCAGGGTCTGAGACGCGATCGAATCAAAACAGAACAGCTGAATGGCTGAAAGAAAAGCAGAAATTTGACGAAGACACGCCCACTAACCCTGTAATCCAAAAATAAAATTCATTTGGTTTTAGGGGGTTAGTTGTTCATTAGGCATGTGCTCCTACAGAAATAGTGGGCTAAGTGTATGCGATATGAACGACATGAGACAACCGAGTCAGCTCACAAATTTGCTCTATTAGTCGTCATAAAGAGTGTGTTTTATGGGTATAGTTAAAATAACTGGTTGAAAATTAAACAGGTGAGAACATGGACGAAAGCATCAAAAATGCGTGCATTGCCTTTTCATGTGGAGATGTGGATGAGCTCATCCCTTTTCTGACAGACAAAACCGAATGGCAAAACGTTGGTAAGGATGTCATTGTCGGAACAGATAATATTCGTTCTATCTGCTATCAAATGGAGCAGGAAGACGTTAGCCTGAAAGTCTCTAAGCAGCTTGAAGCTTCTGAACATCTCGTCGTTCAGGGGCATGGGGAAGCAGAGCAGCCTTTCTTTTTCTGTGACATATTCCAAATCGAAGATGGCAAGATCAGCGCCATCACTTCCTACCTGATAGCTCAAAGTAAAGCTTAGGTAGACAGCTTTGTATCAGAAACGAGTTGGATACTTAGAGATATAGCTAAAATGTGAGCTTGAGCAGAAAATACACAGCTGCGTTAGAAAATCAGCCAAATTATTAAAAATGAAGCAAATAGGAGCGAAAATCTGTACTAGGCTTTGAACGGAGAAGGTGTTTTGTTTAACCTGCTGTGGGCTCAAGAATGAAACTTTTTAGATTTGCTCTAACTCTGTTGTTGCTGTTTATGGGTGCCGGTGCAAACGCGCTTGAGCTTGAATATGGGCGTTATAATGTTAACGCTTACCCACATCCCGACTGTATCAATACCGTATGTCAGGTGAATTTCGAGAAAACCTACAACACGGTGCCGATGGTGTTTTTCATGAGCACCATTTCTTTTCTGAATGAACAGGATTCTCCGTCTGCGATTAAAGTCCTTGAAGTAACCAACACCTATGTGCGCTTCAAACAAAAAATAGCGCCAGACCGTCGTGCCCCTTCCAGTAATGAAGATGTGCCCATGAAAGTAATCGATTACGTCGTCATGGAAAAAGGGATACACGACTTCAATGGCGTAAAAGTGATCGTGGATGAAATTTCTACCCAGAAATACATGTACCGATTGGGCACCAATAGTGCAGGGAACGTGAACCGCAACAAGAGAGAACGAATTTATTTCAACAACTACTCGAACCAAGGTTTTAATTCATTCAGTGGTACGCCCGGTATCATCCATCAGGTACAAAGTATCAATAACGGTGAAGATTTCTGGCTTACTTCTACCGTTCCAGTGGTAAATCGTAACTACTTCGATATTGCTCTTGAGCGGAGTGAAATCGACGGCTACAAAAGCAAAAATTCCCGCTTATACCCAACCCAGCCAGAACGCATCGGATTTATTGCCGCTTATGGCAGCGGTGAACGAGACGATATTAAATTCGCCGTAAAAAACCAGATCACCATTAACTCTTATGACACAGGTGATCCGGTGACCACAGGGTGTGAAACCTACGCAGATTATGATGAGAACTATGATGTAGTGCCGATCATCGTGGCTTCTAAAAATACTCGATACGGTAACAACGGTGGCTGGCTAAGGCGTTGTCGACTTGAAACGGGTAAATCCAGTTTCATGGTAGAAGAAGATCAGGATGCGGATTCAGAACGTAAACACATCGCGGAAAGATTAGGATACATCATTTTCGAAGTGCCATTCGATGTTGAGCAATGTATCCAGTTTACGGGCCCTGCACAGACCTGGGATACGTCCGGTCAGATCACCATGGTGGGCAGCTCTAAAATATCCGGTGCCGTTAACGGGAATCAGTTGGGTTATTTCAACGTAAACACCCACTCAAACAATAGCTGTACGTTGGGTAATTGTATCGCCAACAACAGCTTGCTGGTTCCGAATTACAATTTTGCGGCGTTTACGCCAGGGGCAACCTCGATCAATCTAAACAACGGTACCCACAGCGTCAGCCCCGGTCAGTATGATGAAATTAACATATCAGGCAGTGCGGTTGTGACCCTTACCGCGGGTGACTACTTTGCCAATGAAATCAACATAACTGGCAATGCCGAGGTGAAGGTGAGCGGACAGGTATATCTGCACAGTAAAGGTACTGTTGTAGCTAATAGCGGTCGGGTCAACTTGTCAGGCGTCCCAAATGATATCTATTTTGTAGTCCATGGTGATTCGTCACTGTTCAGGATGTACGGCAACGTTGATGTCACAGCCTTTGTCATTGCAGAGAATAATATATCCATTGAAGGAAGCAGTAAGCTCACCGGTGCTATGGCCTCGCTAACTGCCAGTATGTCAGGGAACACAAGGCTGAACGGTGACATATCCAGTTGTAATCAACCTGTCTACCAGCTGCAAATTACTCCGCAGTCTGCGACGGAACTGGTGGGTAATTCCATTCCTATTACTTTTAACCTGATCAACAGTGAAGGGAATGTCGATAACGACTTTTACGGCAACCTTATCATTACACCTGAAACCAGTACACCACCTTGCTGGAAAGCAACCGATCAGGCGTCTGCCGCTTGTATTGCAGACACCAGTACCATGCCCATTCAGGGGGGGACCGCGACTTACTACCTCTACAGTGATATCGTAGTCGAAGTGGCGACGGTCACTGCAACCGTAGTTAACTTCCCATCCATTACTGCGTCAGCCGGACCATACAATTTCAACAATACAGGGTTTATATTTGAGCCTTCTCCATTGAAGATCATTGCCGGTCAGCAGACCAATGTGACCATCAAAGCGACAAGAGAAACTTCGGGTAGTGGTACTGAAACCATGGACGACTATGACGGCACCAAAACCCTTCAGTTCACAACTACATCTCACATAGTGCCAAGTTCAGGTACTTTGCAGGCTGTGCTTGTGAATAGCAATGTCGTCTTTACTGATGGTGTTGGCACAATGACCCTCAGATACAACGATGCAGGGCAAATTAATGTCACAGTTCGGGATGATGCTAATGATATCGAAGGGGTAATGGTCGTCGAGGCAAGACCAGACAGGTTGGCACTCTGCGATGTTGCGGTGGGCGGCGTGACGAAATCCCATGATGGTACGGCAACCTCAGGTCCCGGTTTTGCGCTGGCGGGGGAGTCTTTCTCGGTACGTATTAAACCTGTGATTTTCGACAATACTGTGGCGAACGACTGCTCACGTGCAACCACACCTAATTTCCACACTGAAAGTGGTCACTTTGCACAAGCGAATTTGGGGTATAGCTTACACAGCCCGTCTGGTGGTAATGCGGGAACGTTAACCCACGAAAATACGGATATCACCGGTACAGTGTACGAGTTTAAAACCAGCGCCAACGCAAGAGACGGCATTCTGGCAAATCTGAACTGGAATGAGGTGGGCAGCATTAATCTAACGGCAACAAGTTTGGCTTATGACTATGGTGAGACCAGCGGGATAGACAGCGATACCATTCAGGTCGGGCGTTTCTACCCCTATCAGTTTGAGTTAACCCAAAACTACACACAAGAAGGTCAGGCGCCAAACCCCACGTATCAGACAGCAGGCTTCACGTATATGGAGCAAAACTTTAAATCAGAATTCGAGGTTACAGCTCAAGGCAGAAACTTGGTTCCGAATTCAGACCCTGCACAATATACCTTTACGACCGCAACCAACTATGGTGGATTTGCTGAGTCTGTGGCTATGCAGCTAAATCTGGTGGCATTGAATAACGCCATTGATCCGGCGAGTGCGAATAACGATCTGACCAACCGACTCATTACAGGTAATATCGCGAACGCTAACTGGTTTAAAGACTGGAGTGATGGGACTGCCTCCATTCCTTCCACGGTGTTTGAGTTTGCTCGTCTAACGTCTCAGGTTACTCCTAGAATTACCCAGCCTGATGGACCATATGAGGTCCGCCTTGGGCTTGAAGCCAGTGAGCACAGCATGAACTGTTCAGTCGTGGGTTGTACGAACTTTGTTGATGCCGTGCAGATACGAAATGACGGCAGTACCATCTATAACGGTCGTAAATTTACCGCATCATTAGACATGCGCTATGGTCGGCTGGCGTTGGACGATGTTGGTACCAACAGTGGACAGAACGTTACCGTGCCAGTGCGCGCGGAATACTGGAATGGTTCTAAATTCGTCGCGAATACCGATGATGTCGAAACGGATTTTGACGGGGCTAACTATTGTCGCCAGTTAGTATGGCCAACAGGTGGGTCAACGAGTGCTGACTTGACAGGGTCACACACCAACATCGACAACGGTACAAGCAGCAACTTAATCGCAAGGCAAAATGCGACAGTGGAAGGAACGCGTGAGCAGGTTCGCCTTAAACTCAGAATAGGTGTACCAGCGGCGGGAGAAACTGGGCTATCCTGTGCAGGTAACAACGCGCAAGAGCTTGAGTTCCTGCACTTCAACTGGCTCGGTGAAGGCGACGATAACCCGTCAGCCATTGTAACGTTCGGCGTGTACCGAGGGAATGATCGGGTTATCTTCCGTGGAGAGCCTCGTATTTATTAGGGTCAACAACCTGTAAAGTGCTCAAGCCTAGGGTGGTGATTTTATATGTACATGATTTTAAGACCACCCGCTTGGTTGCTGGTGCTTGTTGGCTTGATGCTGAACATTCTGGCGCTGTTGATCTCCAGTTTAGTGCTCGAAGACTACAGCCAGCTTAATGCGCGATATCAGGAGAAGAAAGAAGGGAATCAGCACCAGATTCAACTTGCATGGAGTCGCATTGAAAACCTGGAGCGTAAGCGGGAAGCGTTGTTAACCTTCGTCACCACCTTGCCAACGCTCAGCAGTGAAGATGCGCTGATTCTTGAACAGGAGATGTCTGAGCAGCTTGAGAGCTGGGTGGGGCAGCCCGTCCCGAACATCGCCATCGGTTCTCTAAAAGAACTATTCCAGTTAATTGAAACAGCGCAGCAAACTCAGCGTAATCGCATCGATGATTTGTATCTTGAGAACTTAGAACTCACCAATGAAATGTCCCAAATCCACAAAGATTCAGCCCAATACAATAACCTTGCCTTATTCCTCCAAATCTTCGGGTTGGCACTGATTTTAGCCAGAGACCTCGCCAGAAAGCCGACGTAAACTCGACTACTCTTGCAAATGGAAGCCCTCAACAATCGTTTTGGGCTTCTTTTCATTTGAAAACACTGCATAATTGTCGAAAAGGGAAT
>NZ_AFWJ01000002.1 GCF_000222685.1 Vibrio nigripulchritudo ATCC 27043
AGTGAGGATTAAAGTAATGAGAACGCAAAATTTATTCATTTTATTCTCCATCACCAGCTTTCGGTTGGTCTTCAAGTGACTGAATTAATTCGTCTACCTTGGTTTCCCATTCTTGCTCTGCTCTCAGGAAAGATATTTGAGAACGGAGTATGCGTTGAATTTCCTCTTGATACGGCTTCTCATCCAGGCGTGTCTGGTTGTGCGCTTGCGTCATTTTTTGCGACAGTTCGGACATTGTCGATATCAAAGGTTTCTCTGAGGTGTACATTGCGAGCAAAAGCCTTTCTTCCGGATCGAAGTGCTTCCAACCCTCCGGACCAAGAATCAGAAAACCATGGTTGCGTGAGAATCCTGGCGGGCAATCGCTCCTTGAGTATGTAGTTTGAGCAACCTCTTTGGCATGTTGTTGCTTTGTTTTCTCGGTGATAAATTCTGCAAATACGGAGTTTGCGGAAATTACCCCGGATTTTGGTAGTAAGTTATCTTGCTGGGCTGAGGTTTTCTCTTTGATGTTTTTAATATCAGCTTTAGATAAAGAAATAGGGGGGATCACTTTGGTATGACCGTAAAGAAACTTGAATATTTCTTCTTTGGCGCTCTCAAGCTGATTTCTCTGGTTTCGATAACTGGTGATTAGCTCGATGTCTCTGTCTTTTTCGGCTTTTTTTTCTTCGGCTGCTAACTTTTCTTCAATTTTTTCAATCGCGAGCGTAATGTCGGATAACTTGGATTGTTGTTCCGATGAAGTGCTGATACTCGCTTTATTGCCTGAGGATACTAAGTCGAATTTGTTTGTGTTTTTGTTGAAGGTGACGGTACTGGAAAAAGGGTCGATTTGACTTGCGAGTAATGTACCCGCTTCAAACTTCACATTGCTCCATGCACTTGCTTTACCGGTCAGAGTAAAGCGGTACAAGGTATCACTAAGCATGTATTGGTTACTGTTTAGCCCGTCCTTATTCGAAAGCATTTTAGGCTTCGGTGGCTCACAAGTATTGATGACCCTGAAAAAATAGTTGGTTTTAAACCTAACCCAATCTTCCTTTTTATTGGGTAAATTTCCTTGATGCCATTTCACATTAGATGACATACAACCCGTTAAAATGAACGTACTGAGGAAAATAAAAAAACCGATTTTGTTGATCATTCACGCCTCCTTGCGTTTATACCCAATTAAACCGATTGAATAGTATAAAAGCTGCGTTATATAAAATTGTGATATGCATCCAATAAACTATATGAATGTAAATTCTATGTTAATTTTTATTTTTCTCAATAAGTTGACGGTCCAGCCATTTTGGATGCTAAGAAAACTTGCATGTGGGTGGTGCTAAATGAGAAAGTGTCGGGCTCTTGCGGTTAGAAAGAAAAGGAAGTACCGATGACGTTCAGCGTTTGGCTATCTTTGTTTGCCATTTGTTTACTTGGAGCAATGTCTCCGGGTCCAAGCTTAGTGATGGTTTCTAAGCATACTCTGGCTGGTGGGCGAGTGAATGGGTTAGCAGCGGCGTGGGCGCATGCGATTGGCATTGGTATTTATGCACTAATTACCATTGTTGGTTTAGCCGTGGTATTGCAGCAGTCACCGATCTTATTTAAAACCATTAGTTATGCTGGTGCCGCATACTTGGCTTACTTAGGGTTCAATGCACTAAGATCCAAAGGTGGTGTCGCTGCGCGCCTGGAAGCGGGAGAAAAGGTATCAATTCTTGCTTCAGCCCGAGAGGGTTTTCTGATTTCCATTCTTAGCCCCAAAATAGCTCTGTTCTTCATTGCGTTATTCAGCCAGTTTGTGGCATTGGGTAACGATCTCTTTAATCAGTTTGTGATTGTCGCGACGCCTCTTATTGTCGATGGTGTGTGGTATACGCTGATTACGTTGTTGCTTTCCATGCCCTTGGTTATCGACAAAATTCGTCAGAGAGCCCTGCTGATTGACCGTATTTCAGGCGTTATTCTTATCGCGCTTGCACTGCGTGTTGTGTGGGTCGTTTGACCCACACGCAACAATTTCCTTCCCTGTCAGGTCTTATCTTTTAAGCGTTACCGATTCTTGATTTAGAACCACTAGATCTTTAAATCAGCGTCTTGTCTGAGCGCCAGTTGATTCTCTCGGAGCCAAGCATTTTGGGGTTACTTGGGTATAAATCGAATATATATGACTATAGGTTTATATATGATTTGGGATGATGGACTGGATATATATATTTTTGCTTACTATTTTTGTAGTCATATCGCTCAAAAATAGTGAGAAATGTGGTTAGTTTTGCTTTACTGTATTAAAACTATAACAGTTAAGGGCAGTAAGCCCGTAAAACTGAACAACAAGATGAGGTGAATTGGGCGTCAGTCCAAATGGAAATCACCCGAAAATGGAAGAATTTACACTCAAGGAGGGAAGAGTGGAACTAAGACAAGCCGAGTATCAGGATTACGAACGCATCGCCCAGCTTCACGCGAAAAGCTGGCAGCAAAATTACCGAGGATTGGTAACCGACGCCTATCTCGATCAGTACGCAGAAGATGACAGAATTGTTGTCTGGCAAACCAGACTGACCAACCCTTCATTTAATCAAAATGTGCTTATTCTCGAAAACGAAGGTGAGCTTTGCGGTTTCATCTGTGTTTATGGCAATCATAATTTTGAATATGGCACCATCATAGACAACCTTCACATCGATTCTGCTTATCAAGGGCACGGTTTAGGCACTAAGCTGATGCTGGAAGCCGCCAAATGGGCAGAGAAGTACTTTCCAGATTCTGGTGTTTATTTGGAAGTTCTTGACCAGAACGTTGCGGCTAAACATTTCTACTTGGCATTGGGAGCCACACAGTCTCACCTGAGTGACTGGAAAGCACCGTGTGGGTCGAAAGTTAAAGAAGCCGTATTTACCTGGACATCGCCTTCTATTCTGCTGCGAAAAGCAGAAACGTTTGTCTAGGTCAACAGACCCTAACTTTTAAGTTCAAAAGTCATATCGATAAAACTCGGTGTCACCCTTGCCGTCAGAGGTTTTGGTGAAACCGAGTTTCAGCAGCAGCGAAGCTGAAGCAACATTCGACGTTTCAACTCCGCCTACTATTGATTTTGTTTCGGTGTAATCTGCACACCACCGAAGCAGTCCGTTCAGCATTTCTTTCGCAAATCCTTTCCCCTGAAAAGACTCTCCAAGCAAATATCCCAGATGCAGATTTTCTTTGTCTTCCTGATACAAAAATACAAAGCCCATCAGTTTACTGCTTTCTGTAGGCGTCACAGAAAGAACCTGACCTTCCGAGAGTGCATTAGTTAGCCAGTTCTTTGCGGATTCTGAGTTTTCAATTCCCTGAAAATGAGGAGGAAGGGCATGAGTGACTGCTGGAGTAAGAATGCCAGGGATCTGCTGTAGAAAGTCGGGCTTACTGGCATCCGTAAGTTCAACTTTATTAATCTGAAGCCGATCTGTCTGAAATAGCTGCATGTTTTTCACGGTATTACTCCGAGGGGTAAGTACGATTTCCCATAATATACGTTTCAGAGACTGTCCTGTCGTCGCCAAGACTCATCAAAACGAACAATTTCTCTTCCAGCGTTTTGGCTTGGTTCATTCGGAATTTCATTAGTTGAGTTGCATGAAGATCCAGCACCACAAAATCCGCCTCTTTACCCACGGCAAGGTTTCCGATTTTGTTATCCAGATGCAGAGCTTTTGCTCCGCCTAATGTGGCTAAATACAGGGACTTTAATGGGTGAAGCTTTTCCTGTTGTAGCTGCATGATTTTGTACGCTTCACTCATGGTTTGCAAAATGGAGAAGCTGGTGCCTGCACCTACATCCGTCCCCATGCCAACCCGAATACCAAATTCTTCCATTTTGTTAAGCCTAAACAGCCCGGAACCTAGAAAAAGGTTGGAGGTCGGGCAGAATGCAATCGCTGATTCTGTCTCTGCCAGACGGTGGCATTCACAATCTGACAGATGAATGCCATGCGCAAATACAGAACGTTTATGCAGCAAACCGTAGTGATCGTATACATCCAGATAGCTTTTGCGTTCCGGGAACAACGCCATTACCCAGTCGATTTCTTTCTGGTTTTCAGAAAGGTGCGTATGCATGTAAACGTCTGGGTATTCTTCTAAAAGCTTACCTACGGTGGCCAGTTGATCGTTGGTGCTGGTAGGCGCAAACCTTGGTGTGACGGCGTAATGCAAGCGAGAGCGTTTATGCCATTTTTCTATTAGCGCTTTCGAATCGGTGTAGCCAGATTCAGGCGTATCGGTTAATGATTCTGGCGCATTTCTGTCCATCAGCACTTTGCCCGCTATCATTCTTAAATTCCGTTTCTCGGCTTCTTCGAAAAAAACATCTACCGATGCTTTATGAACAGTGCCAAACACAAGCGCGGTTGTAGTGCCGTTACTCGCCAGTTCATCCAGAAACAAGGTTGCCACCTGTCGAGCGTATTCAGGGTCTTTAAATCGAAGTTCCTCAGGAAAGGTGTAGTTTTCGAGCCAGTCAAGTAATTGCTCGCCGTAAGACGCGATCATTCCAGTTTGCGGATAATGGATGTGCGTATCGATAAAACCTGATGTGATGAGCTTGTTCTCAAATTCAGTAACTTCTATGGTTTCGGGTAGTGTTGATAACAGGTGTTCTGCTTCGCCAATCTGGGTCACTAACCCGTCCTCAACAACCACGATACCGTCTTCAAAATATTGGTAAGAGTGTTCTAACCCTACTTCCTGTGGGTCAGCCACACTGTGTAGCACCGCGCTTCGAAAAGCGTGTGTTTTTGTTGTCATTTTGCTTCCTTTTGTTGCCTTACGTCCGTTAGGCTTGTTTTTGTTGTATTTTATGGGACAAGTTGTTTGATGAAGGTTGAGCCTTACCGCGAATTCTGGCTTCTTCTGCCTGATAGTGAGCAATCAGTTCACCAGCGACCGATACGGCAATCTCTGCAGGAAGTTTTCCCGGAACATCGCTGAGCCCAATGGGGCTGGTCATTGTTTCGAGCTGACTGTCCTTATAGCCTCGCTGTTTCAGCCTCATGTCGAACTTCTTACGTTTGGTTGCCGAACCAATGACCCCGAAGTAGCAACTGTCCTCTCTATCAAGAATAGCTCTTGTCAGGTCAAAATCGAGTTGGTGGTTGTGAGTCATCACCAGAAAGTAGCTGTTTTCATGGGCAAAGTTGACTTCGCCAACAGGGTCGTCACTGACCAGAACCTCGACATTGGCTGGTGTGTCGCTAGGAAACTCGTGTTCACGTTGATCAATCCATGTGATCTCAAAATCCAGAGTGGCGACAACGTGAATGAGTGCCTTGGCGACGTGCCCGGCACCAAAAAGATACAGGTGCCTTTTTTGAGTGCCGATGGGTTCAAAGCAAAGCGTTGCCATGCCACCACAGCATTGACCCAAACGCGCCCCAAGATTGAACGTTTCAACGTTGACGTCGGTTGCTTTGTCTTCGAGCATTTGCCTGGCCATTTGGGTAGCAAGATGCTCAAGGTGACCGCCCCCGATCGTAGCGAATAACCTGTCTTCAGTTATCAGCATTTTGGTGCCGACTCCGCGGGGAACTGATCCGCGTTCATCAAGCACCGTAACCATCACGCAGGCTTGATTCGCTTTCTCAAGTTTTGCCAGTTCCTGAATCCAGTTGTCGTTGTACATAACTTTCCCTCGCGGATCCGATTATTTCTCTAATGCTGTCTCAGGTTTTGTTTCTGGTGTTGGCTGTGGCATTCGTACCTTTTCAATCGCCATCAAGACACGTTCTGGCGTAGCTGGCGTATCCAAATGAGGTCGGGCATCTCCCACGGCAACGGAACTGATTGCATTTTTCAGTGCGCTCCAGACAGACATGGCAAGCATAAATGGCGGCTCGCCCACTGCTTTAGAGTGAAACACCGTGTCTTCCGGGTTTTGTCGGTTTTGCAGTAGGTGCGTTCTGAAATCAATGGGCATATCGGCAACCGCTGGTATCTTGTAGCTTGCAGGGCCACTGGTGGTCAGCCTACCTTGTTCGTTCCATACTAGTTCCTCGGTGGTAAGCCACCCAGCACCCTGAACAAATGCGCCTTCAACCTGACCAATGTCGATGGCTGGGTTCAGAGATGCGCCTACGTCATGCAATAGATCCGCTCGCAGAATTTTGTACTCTCCCGTAAGCGTATCTACGATCACTTCCGAGCAGGATGCCCCGTAAGCAAAGTAGTAAAACGGTCTGCCCTGAGCTTTCTCATGGTCATAGTAGATTTTGGGGGTGCGATAAAATCCAGTGCTGGAAAGAGAAATTTGGTTGAAGTATGCCAGTTGGATGAACTCATCGAACTCAATGAGATTCTCGCCAGCCTGAATCACACCATTTTTAAACTTCACCTTTTCAGGCGCTACTTTGAAGTGTTCCGCCGCAAAATTTACTAGCCGTACTTTGATGTTTCGGGCAGCATTCTGCGCCGCTTTACCATTCAGGTCCGTCCCTGATGATGCTGCCGTCGGAGAAGTATTGGGCACTTTTTCAGTGTTGGTTGCAGTGATTTGAATACGGCTGATATCGACCTGAAATTCTTCGGCAACAATCTGTGCCACTTTAGTATTCAGCCCTTGCCCCATCTCTGTGCCGCCGTGGTTAAGGTGGATACTGCCATCGGTATAAATGTGAATCAGAGCGCCAGCCTGATTGAGGAACGAAGCAGTAAACGAAATACCAAACTTCACCGGGGTAATGGCCAGCCCTTTTTTCAATATTGGGCTTTGCTGGTTAAAGGTGTCGATTTCTTCCCGGCGTTTATGGTATTCACAGCTTTCCACCAACTGCTCGGTGATTTCAGGCATGAAGTCGCTGTCTTCCACTGTCTGAAAGTAGTGGGTAACATTTCTTTCGTCTTTTCCGTAGTAGTTTGCGCATCTCACATCAAGCGCGTCTTTTTTCAGATAGCTCGCTATCTCATCCATGATGTGCTCAATGGTCATCATGCCTTGAGGACCACCAAACCCACGAAATGCTGTGTTCGATGCCGTATTGGTTTTACAGCGATAACCGGTCACCGTCGCATCCCCAAGGTAATAAGCGTTGTCGGAATGAAACATTGCCCGATCAACAATAGAGCTGGAAAGATCCGGCGAATATCCGCAGTTACCTGCGACATCTATCTCTATACCTGCGATGACCCCAGCGTCATCAAACCCAACCTTGTATCGGTTAAAAAATGGGTGGCGTTTGCCCGTCATCATCATGTCGTCGGATCTGGACATTCGCATTTTGGTCGGGCGACCCGTTAACTTGGCGATAACCGACGCCATGCAAGCCTGATAGGAAGACTGAGTTTCTTTTCCGCCGAAACCACCTCCCATTCTTCGTACGTCGATCAGGACTTTATGCATAGGTACACCAAGTACGCTGGCAACGAGCTTTTGAATTTCGGTTGGGTTTTGGGTGGAGGAGTGGACAATCATGCCATCATCTTCGGTGGGCATGACCGTGGCGATTTGAGTTTCAAGATAAAAGTGCTCTTGCCCACCAACGTGTAAGCTGCCTTCTAATACATGTTTGGCATTGGCGAGGGCGGCTTTGGAGTCCCCCCGTTTCTGTTGGTGAGTATCGGTAACAAACAGGCGTTTTTCGAGTGCTTCTTCCACATCTAGTACAGCCGGCAACACCTCATATTCTATCTCTGCAGCTTGTGCTGCTTGCCTTGCGACGTCAATGTTTTCCGCTGCAACGGCAATAACTGGTTGTCCGACGTATTCGACTTTGCCATCTGCGAGCAGAGGATCCCCGGGGAAGATTGCACCTATGTCCAAATTACCGGGTACGTCTTCACTGCTTATCGCAATCGCAACACCTTCGAATTCATAGCAGGGGGAAAGGTCGATACTCATAATGTTTGCGTGGGCATGTGGGCTGAGCAGGGCGTACACGTGAAGCTGATTTGGGAATTCCAGCTTGTCGTCGATATAAATCGCTTCGCCAGTAACCTGTTTTGACGCGCTGTCGTGTTTAACACTTTTACCTACGCCAGTTTTTAGATCCTGTTTGAACAGAGCCACCATCTCTTCGTGGCTCATGGCTGATTTCGGCGCACTAGACATAAGACGTTACCCTGGTTTCGATTTGGTTGTGTGGATGAGTGGACTCAACATAAAAACGTCGCAGCAGGTTCGCGGCTGCTAAGGCGCGATATTCTCTGGTTGCACGGAAATCGCTCAAAGGCTCGAAGTCATCCACGAGCTTCTTCATCGCATCAAGAATGCTATTTTCATTCCAGTCCTGACCAATCAACGCGTTTTCACAGTGCTTTGCACGCTTAGGAATCTCCGCCATTCCGCCAAAAGCAATACACGCTCGGGTCACTTTTCCATTCTGAATCGTCAGGTTGAACGCGCCACAAACGGCAGAAATGTCGTCATCCAGTCGTTTAGAAAGCTTATAAGCCTTAAAGGTATGTTCAGGTTGCAGCAGAGGGATGTGAATCGATTCAATAAATTCACCGGGCTTTTGCGCCGTGACCTTGTACCGAATGAAGTAGTCTTCCAGAAGCAGAGTTCGGGTTTCATTGCCACATCTTAGGGCGATTTTTGCACCTAATGCGATCAGCAATGGAGGAGAATCGCCAATCGGGGAGGCGTTCGCAATGTTGCCACCGAGTGTCCCCTGATTTCGTATCTGAAGCGAAGCAAAGCGGTGAAGCAGTTCACCAAAGTCTGGGAAGTGTTGAGAAAGAGCTTGATACGCGTTGCTGAGTGTCACATTCGCACCAATCACAAGGCTATCATCCACAAGCTTGCACTCTTTCATATTGGCAACAGAAGCTACGTTGATGAGTGTTTGAATGGGTTTGTGAAATTGCGTGACTTCAAGTGCGAGATCGGTACCGCCCGCGACAAGTCTGGCATCTGGATTAGCCACAAGTAGCGACGCCAGTTCATCCTTTGAAGTAGGCAGATAAGATTGAAAACTTCCAAAGGTAAGCTCACCTTTCTGAGCTGATAGCTGGTTAAGCTGCGCAATGGTTTTTTCTTCTAATGCAGAAAACTGATCTCTCAGGTTTTGATTGCTATTGAGTGAAAGCGCCGCATCAACAATCGGCCGGTAACCAGTGCAGCGGCAAAGGTTGCCCGACAACGCTTCCATGACATCGTGTTTTGTCACTGTTGATTTGTTTTTCAGTAAGGCAAACATCGACATAATGAAGCCGGGGGTGCAAAAGCCGCATTGTGAGCCGTGGAACTCCACCATGGCTTGCTGAACCGGATGAAGGCAGCCGCTGGGGTCTTTAAGATCTTCTACGGTGATTAACTGTTTGCCATGAAGTGATGAAACAAACGTCAGACAAGAGTTCACTGATTGATAAACTAATCTCCCATCAACGACTTCCCCAAGTACCACAGTACACGCACCGCAGTCCCCAGAGCCACAACCTTCTTTTGTTCCCGTTTTCCTTAACTGGGTTCTCAGGTATTGCAAAACGGTGGTATTGGGAGACAGATCTTCAATGTGTTGTACAGATTGGTTTAACAAAAACGATATCACGAGTCCTCCTGCGTGATAAAAAACTGACCCATTGGTCAAGTTTTGAATAATCTGACCAAAAGGTCAACATTTTGTTAACAAATGAAGAGTTCGTCTTAAAGATTGGATAAGTGGGTCACTTGGGTATAAATAACTATAAATATTACTGAGTGATTGCCGTTAAAGAATAGCTGGTTGAATATCGTCCACTGTATTAGAGCGTTTTCGTGTTGGTGTAATCCTGATTTCATGGCTCTTACCAAAAACAGATGATAAGCAAGTTTCACCGGCTAGATTATGCGTCTTGACATTAGTTGATTGAATATCCCTAGTTTCAGACGGTTACGGTTCGCCTATCTAGGATTAATAGATATGAAAAACATCACTTTCTTGCTTGCCACACTTTTATCTACTTCCACCCTTGCAGCTAACCACCATTTGGGCATCAAACTTGGTGGAGCAGCCATTAATAATGATGACTCAGGCGATGTTGGGGTTGCAGCCCAATTCGAATATGCCTATCAATTTCATCCCAATTTTTCTGCTGAAATTGGTTATGCAACCGCCTCGGGAGTGACCAACGCCATTGTGACCGGTGCACTTGCCGACAACACAGAAACGTTTGAGTATGATGCGACCTTTGCTGGTTTGAAGGCTAACATTGCTCCGGTGGGCTTTTTCAATTTTTATGCGATGGGCGGTGTCAGCCATTCCGATCTGCAACGCACACTTAAGCCTAAGTCTGGTGGAGCAGAAACGGTTGAACACCACAAAGGAGTAAATCCATATTTTGGAGGTGGAGCAGAGCTCATCATGCTGGATACTTTTAGCCTCAGCTTGGACTATCGTCGCTTTATGTTTGAGAACAGCTATTACGCAGACACCATCTTAGCCGGGCTTAACTTCCGGTTTTAAAATCAGCCCCTCTCGACGAAAGAATAGAGAACTGGCTTTCAGACAGTACGCCGATTTGAGTATCTAGTGATTCCAAATCAAGCAATCGGTAACACAGTATGAAAGCCAGTTAAACTCGCTGTTGAGAGATCTCCTGGGTTATATCTTGAAAACTTGAGTAATCATGTAAGCGTGTGGCTTACTGATGCTTACAGTAGAGGTGTCTGTTTCTGTGTTAGGGTCTGCCGTATTTTTTAGGAGAAGACCATGAAATCTGACAGTAATAAAAAGCCTCTTTTTAACCCGAACTATTACACCGTTATCGAGAGTAATAAAGTAAGGTGGATGTTCTTAATCGCATTTATAATTGCATTGTTCGTGATTAAACTTAATTTTTAGTTATTAACGAGGGTAAAATAGTCGGGCTTACATGGATTAAATGAAACCCTAATACCAAAGTTAATATTTTATTCACAATGTAAGTTTGTCCTGCTTGTTATTTCTGTTATGATATAACATATCTTTAGTTTTTATTTAAATAAACTATTTCACCCTGTCTGTTGTTATGGATTTGTCATTTTTTAAAATTCGTTCTTCTAATGATTGGTTTTAACTTGCTGTAAAATATAGATATTAATTTCTATGTTATCTCAGTGTTTGGTTATGTCATTAAATAATCATTGCTCAATATTAAGATTTGTCATTCAAAGCGATTTTATCTCTGTGACTTCTAGTCAATGATGAGTAAGTAAGAAAGTAAAATTAAATATATCCTCATTTCGTTAATTGAAATTCTCAATGTCTCTATTAATAATATTGACACCACTTCATTTTAATTTGATAGATAGTGTGTTGGGTTTTAAAACTTATATAACTTAGAGAAATATATCTTCTCTAAGTTTTTACCGTACTTAAAACTTAATTATAGGCTTATTTCTATAAGCCTAAATGCTGTGAAGTGGGTTCAAAAAATATATGGAGATAATAATGAAACTAAATGTAGTTATACCCGTATCTGTATTAACCTTGACTCCAATAATCGCTGTTGGTGCCAGTGAATCAGATGTAAATGCAACTGTGCCGATCCTGGATACACAGCAAACCCATATTATTGGGACGAATGATGTTGTGTCTTACGATGTAAAATCACTAGAAGGCGGTGAAGCGGCGGTTTTCCAGGGCGATATTGTGCTGGGTAATGCCAAAGATGTTCAGAACTTGGGTGTTCAACCGATGCGCTTTGCTAACGAAGGTGAAGTGACGGGGTATGCGTCGTGGAGTGGTCACGCTAAGTGGCCAAATGGCGTTGTTCCATACACAATTGCAAGCAACATCCCTGCTCACGATGTCGCCTCAATTAAAGAGGGGATGCGCTGGATAGAGAACGTATCGAACGTCCGCTTTGTTGAAAGAAGCAATCAGACTGGTTACGTACGCATCATTCGGGATCGAGGCTGTTATTCGTCGGTGGGTTACACTGGTCGAGCGCAAAACCTGTCAATTGGTCAGGGTTGTGGTACGCCGGGTATCGTGGCTCACGAATTCCTGCATGCGTTAGGTTTCTGGCATGAACAGTCCCGTGCAGACCGTGACCAGTACGTAAACATCCACTGGAACAATATTGAACAGGGCAAAGAGCACAACTTCCGCAAGAAAGGAGCGGTGACGACGTCTATCGGTCCTTACGATGTTCGCTCCATCATGCATTACTCTTACCGATCTTTCAGTATTAACGGTCAGCCGACCATCACTTCTAAAGATACCTCTGTGCCGAACAATCAGCTAGGTCAGCGCCAGCGTTTGACTGAGCATGATATTGCGGCACTTCAGGAAACTTATGGTGGTGGTGGCACCACTCCACCAAATCCAGGTGGTCCGGAGCCGATTAATGAAACCCTTACCAATGTAGGAGTAGAACGTGGGGCATGGCATCATCACGTTCAGGAGATCGGTAGTGGATATAAGAAGCTGACGATCACCACATCGGGCGGTTCTGGCGACGTAGATTTGTACGTTCGAAAAGGTTCTCAGCCTACACTTTCACAGCATGACTGCCGACCTTGGCGCAATGGTAATGCTGAGAGCTGTGTGATTGATAACCCGGGCGCGGGTAAGTGGCATATTGGTATAAATGGCTACCGTGCGAGTTCTGGTGTCACTGTTACCATCAAAGCTGAGTAATTCCGCTTAGTTCAAAACAACATTCCTTCATGCAAACAAAAGCCAGCCTGTTGAATAGGCTGGCTTTTTATTGTTGTTATAGCCGCGAGTAATTTAAATTTTTGATACGTCGTAGCCAGATTCTCTTAACAAATCACGTTCTTGTTTGATCAATTGAGCGCGATCTTCAATCAGTTCATGTAGCGCCTGAGAAGGTTTCGCCGCGAAGGATTTAAAATCTTCAAACGATTCTGCGGCTTCCACCTCTTTAAACATGGCACTTACTGCATTGCGCGCTTCACATGGGTCGGAGTCAGTTTTAAAGTAATCGACGCTATTCACAGCGTGTTTCATTTCTGCCAGAAGCTCTGCCGGGCTGTTGTCCAAAGCAATCAGCATGTAGTTGTTCAGCACGCGTTTAGCAAACAACAATTCTTTCAGTGGGATATCACGCCCGCTCACAATTAGGGACTGGCTGAGAATCGTATTTGAACTCATGGTTTTTCCTTAAACGAAAACAAAGGTTGGGCTAAGTAAAAGAAGTTAAGATTGCATAACTTTCTGCATAATTTCAATATTTATCTAATTCGTATCAGTGAAGTACAAAAGTGAGCGTGAAATACAGAGTGGCAGGTTGAGAGCGTCCTTGCTCTCAGGGTAGATATTGAATGGTGGTTCTTAACCTTTGTAAGGGTACGCAAAGATGTCGTTATTGTTTCTGCGGTTTGGCTGACCCCAGGCATTAAGCGCGACAACAGGTTTACCATCCGCATCTAACACCAGTTCACCTGCAGCATCTAATTCGTAGAACGACTTAACGTCCTGGGCAATATTCCACTGCTCTACGATTTTTCCTGAATTGTTAAAGCGGAAGATATCGATGTGACCCGTTCCAAACTCATTGTCTGAGCCCACTTCGAGATGTTTAGAATGGACCAGGACCATATCGCCCATAGCGATGGCTTTCGCCGGAGTTCGAACGAAACGCTTATTCTGTCGAGCCGATTCTTCCAGGCTATTTATGTGATCAAATTTACTGACTTGTGCGTCGGCTGTGTAGGCTATGAAATTGTCTGCCAGCAGGTATTCCAATTTAACGCTATCTTCTAAGTTATTGTATGTATTCACAAAGTACAACGCACGTTTGCGGTTGTGCTCTCTGTTTTGATTAGAGTCCATATTTACTTCAGGACCGGTAAAGTCCAGGTTCGGGCTCATGGTTTGATAGTGATCCCAGTGTTCGACCAGTTTGCCATTTTCAGTTCGCCAAATGTCGATGTACACATCCGTCGACACTTCGCCATTTTCACCCGTGGTTGCCCATGAAGAATGAATCGCTACGTAATCGTCCTCGGCTATTGTTCTAAGAACCTTGATTTCAGTTGTGTCTCTAATACCTTGAAGGTATTCGGTTAACTCGTTAAAAAGAGGTTCTGCACCATCTGGATAATCAGGAGAGTGCTGAATGTAAACGTCTCTGTCGATGTAGTTGTAATAAGTATCGTATTTGTGCTCGATCAGTGTTTCCTGGTAGAAGCCTTCCGCTGCAAACATAGATGCCATTGTTTCTGCAGAATAACGATATCGATTCTGATAGGACTGACCAGGGAAGCGAATTGGCTGATGCGCTTGAGACTGTTGAGAATACGACGCGACGCGTTGTTCGCCGGGGAAGTAAATTCTTTCGCCCTGTTGAGCAATGGCAGTACCAGACAGCGCTGCCATAATTAGGCTTGATAGTATGAGTTTCTTAGACATTTTTCTGTTCCTTATTATCATCTTGGGAGAAAACTCATCCTATTGAGTGTCTGAATGCCAAACAATATGACCATATGAATAGGTAATATGCACAAAACCGATTTCTTAGCGATAGATGGAAAACTGCTGACCCAGTTTCTTGCCATCTACGACTTCCAGTCAGTATCGCGGGCTGCTCAGCATCTGAACATCAACCAATCTTCTGCCAGCCATGCTTTGGAAAGGCTCAGAAAAATCCTTGATGATCCCTTATTTGTAAGAAGTGGAAGAGGGCTTATTCCCACAGAAAGGGCTGATACAGTCGCGCTTGATGCACGGGTTGTGCTCGCCAAACTTGAAGCCATGACGATGGACATGACTTACGATCCGTCAATGGACAAAGGTGAGTTCACCATCATGGCGAATGACTATGAAATTGAACACATTATCAAACCGGTATTCCCTATTTTTCAAAAGCAAGCGCCGGAGTTGACGATTCGTATCGTGCACGCTATTTCAGGGTTGGATATTCCAACGGCGTTAAGAGAAGGTGTCGCGGATCTCGCCATTAACCCGGATATCGATATTGATGCCACAGACATTCGTCAAAAACGCTTAATCTCGGATCACGATGTGGTGTATTACGACCCCGATTTTCGAAGCGCTCCTCAGTCTTTAGATGAATACTGCCAAGCCCGACACGGGATCATCGTATTAGGAGACATCAAGAAAACAGAGGCAGACAGCCAAATCATCGCTAAAGGCAAGCAAAGAAAGATCGCCGTAAAAACTGGGTCGTTTAATGTATTAGCGAGCTTGATTCGTGGTACCGATATCATTACCACCATGCCTTCTAATCTTGCCGATTCCATTTTCAAAGGGTTGGCACACTGCCCCGCACCAGTGGATCTGACACCGTATTCGATTGTACAGCTGTGGCACCAGCAAAATAGCCATTCTGCACGTCATAAGTGGGTACGTGAAACCATCCAATCGCCCTTTAGTACTGCAAAGTAGGAAGAAACCAAATCGAAATACATTCTTTACACTTCAACTTCGTTAGGTGGGTCTAATGACCGTAATTGCATATTATGGCAGCCTTGAAGCGTCAAATTCAGGGGTAAGAAAACGCCCGACTTAAAATAACGAAGGAATGTAAAATGAAAAATGCTATTTTTGGACTTTCTGTCCTTATGCTTGCTGGCTGTGCCAGTCAACCGCAGTCAACTGATACAGCAACAACGGATCTGAATTCTTCTCAGTGTGTCGGCAGTGTTGATTTACCTGAAAGACTCGCTCCATATTTCGAAGTTGTAGAAGATGAAGCCTTGCTAAGCAGCGCGTTGGGTGCCCCTGAAGAAGGGAAACTGTGTCAGGGTAAGGTGTACCAAAGCAAAGCTGGAACTCAGGTGACTTTGTATCGCGCCTGGAATAGTACCAACCCATACAGCCAGTTTGGTCAGTGGTGGGCATACGACTTGCCTGCGGGAAAGGTCGCCAAATACCGAGAAGACTATGAGATCTGTTACCAGTGGTCTCCTTTGGACAAATTAGTCACGTGTGAGTTAAAGGCAGGCACCAAAGTGGTTATTGGAACAGGGCAGAGTGCAAAATGCTCAGAATACCTCACCTACGAAGTATCTGAATCGCAGCAAGTGTATATTGAAAACAGTCAGGACGCGGTTGCCAATTGTGCCGTGAAAGATGGAATTCTGGTTTGGGAATAGTTAGGAAATAGAGTATGAGTAAAGGCGAGAAGCGTTTGAGGGATTTGAAAGGATTTGGTCCTAAAAGTGAGGAAATTCTGGCAACGGTAGGTATCCACTCCGTTGATGATTTCATGCTCGCCGATTCTTATGAACTTTATGCAAAGCTGAAAGCAAAAGTTAAAGGTACGGGGCTGAATTCCATCTACGCCATAATCGGAGCCAAGGAAAATATCGACTGGCGAGAAGTCGCTAAACAGCGCAAAACCGAAGTCTTAATGCGTTTAGACGAGATGGGGCTCGCGCCAAAGTAAAAAAATGCTTAAAAATAGCGCCACTTGTGGCGCTATTTCTCTCTGCATCGAAAATTCCGCAAGTATACTGAAACTTCACTTCAGCCTGACACCCAGCCACAGATAGCATTGTCCAATACCTTAGTGGTTTAAAAAGGGATTCAAATGCGCCGATCGACCGGACTATCCAAACTGTTTTTATCTCTCTCGATTCTTTCTCTTCCCGTAATCGGTGCTCAAAAAAGTGTTTGTTTTGGAACCACCTCAAATGGGTCTTTAGAGGGAGGGGTAAAACTTCCACTCTATGGAGAAAACTTCGAAACTTACAGTTATACCGCAAGCGTAGCAGGGCGAACCTACGTACATTCTGAAGTGAAAGCCATTAATCTTTCTGCTTACAAGAATCTGGAGCAATCGCACCCAGACAAGGTATTCAAATACGCTGAAACAGGCTTTGAAGAAGGTGGAAAATTCAGCCCACACAAAACACACCGCAATGGCTTGTCGGTTGACTTTATGACACCCATGATCAACGAAGATGGGGAGTCCGTACACTTGCCGACGCACCCCTTTAATAAGCTAGGTTACGACATTGAGTTAGACAAAAAAGGTCGATACGACGGATTGGAAATCGACTACACCGCTTTAGCGGCACATTTGGTTGAACTCCATAAAGAATCGAAAAAACGCGGGCATGACCTATGGCGAGTTATTTTCGATCCCAAACTGCAAGCTGGGTTGTTCAAAACCACCTATGGCACTTACATTAAGGACAACATCCGGCTTTCTAAAAGACGTTCTTGGGTTCGACACGATGAACACTATCACGTTGATTTTATTGTCCCGTGCAAAAAGTAATGTGCTGTTCCCTTGTGGTTAGTACAAAGATATAGCCAAAGATAATTAAATGGGGTGTTGTGCTATTAACGTTTGTGACGGTTTGTGACTTATTACTGTAAACACTTCACTATCTGTGTTTTTTGCTTTATATCTTCTTCTTTAATATTTATATCAAATAAATTTGGTGTTTATTATTATCTGATAATTTTTACCATTACCTGATCTTATACATTACTTGATCTTTGTTCATGTTCTTATTTTTAAGACAAAAGGTAATGTTTAAATTCAGAGTCTTTTGTGTTTTATGTCTTAGATGATGAATATTCCCGTAAAATAACCGCAGTTGTCAAAAGTGGAACAGTATCGGGATTAGACGATTTTCTCATCTTTAAACTCAGGAATTTTAACTATGCTAAAAACGGTTGTTGCTTTTACTCTTTCTATTTTCTCGATATCCAGTTATGCAGCGTCGTGGACAAATGGTGATCAAACCGTTAAAGATATTGTTTGGGCACCTGACCAGCATGGATTTTACGTTGAAAACGCACAATTTCACGACCCTGACCGCTGCCGATGGTCTTCAAAAGAGAGCATGTACTTGTTTTCCTCCAACTTTGAAGTAACACAACCTCACACCGTCGAGCGCCTTTTCGCAATGATTTTAGACTCACAGTCCACAGGAAAATCACTTTCAGTGTTAGTGGATGGTTGCGTGGGACAACACCCTAAAATTATTGGATTGAAGCTTAACAAGTAGATACTGTTTAAATTTCATTCCAGAAAATAGGGGGGGGGCATACCTATGCTCTCCCAATTGAATTTTTCACAGTGTGTAGATATATACAAATATAACACTTTTTAACTGAGATAAATTAAGTGTCGATTTCGGATTTTTAAGTCTAAATTTCTCAAGTTAAAATTGTTGAATTTATTTAGTTTGCATTTTAGAACATAGCCTTAAATTTAAAGAGATTCGTCTTTAAAAACACTTTATTGGTGGTTTTTAACTCTATTTTATTGAAATCTCCTTTGTAGAAAACAAAGGGTAATAATTAAATGTTGAATTATAAATCGAATTTTTATGATTTTTATTCATATGATTCGCTATCTCCTCATTCCTTGAGGATTTATTTTTCGTTTGGGAACTTAATCATTCGATTTTAGGTCGGATGAGCATCTTAATTTGTTAATTTTCGGAAGTCATAAACAGTGAAGTATTGGATCGTATCCATCAGTGTGATTGCCCTTTTAGGGTACGGGGCACACGCCTATCTAAATTCAAATCAAGATACACAAACTCTGCCTATTCTCACCGTAGAAACGGGGACCATTGAGAAAAATGCCGTGGCGGTAGGGAGCATCGTTCCCGCGCATTCTGTCTCAATCAAGTCTCAGATCAACGGCATTGTGGGGGAGTTGTATGTTCAGGTGGGAGACAAGGTCTCTGAGGGGCAACCACTGCTCAAAGTCAGACCTAACCCGACGCCTCAGGCACTGACCGATGCCTCAACAACGCTGATGCAGGCAGAAGCAGAAATGGAATCCGCCAGGCAAAAGCACGCCAACTTAAAGAGTTTGGTTGAGCAGAAGGTGATCCCTTCAAACTACGACGAATATGTGAACGCAAAATCGAATTTGAAGTCCGTCGAAGCGAAAGTACTTCAGGCCAGACAGAATCTGGCATTGATCCGCAGCGGAGAAGCGTCGGTAGGCAGTTCGCAACTAACCTCCATTATTTATTCACCCATTGATGGCACGGTTCTGAACAAAAAAGTGGAAGTGGGCGCGCCTATTATCTCTACCGAAGCCAGTCAGGCGGCAACGGAGATGATGTCCATTGCAGACTTACAGCAGATGGTATTCAAAGGGAGTGTAAGCGAACATGATGCCGCAATATTGCTTCCGGGTATGCCTGTCACACTGACCGTTGCTCCGTTTCCAGATACTGCCATTAAGGGGGTGCTCTCAAAGGTGGCAATACAGTCGGAGAAGCTGAATGCTCACTCAGAAAGTAAATCCAATGGTTTTGATAACGGGTTTGAAGTGGAAGTCGGTGAGCTGACCATCCCCGACACCATAAAGCTTCGGTCTGGCTTTTCTTCTACAGCCACAATCACGCTAAAAAAAGCAGAGAACGTGCTGGTGGTACCGGAGCGAGCATTGCAGTTCGAAGGCGAGACGCCTCATGTGCTGATAGCGGATGCATCTGAGCTGGGGTATCGAACTCAGGTTGTGGAACTGGGTATGTCCGATGGCATTGTGGTTGAAGTGCTAAGCGGAGTCAGTGAAGCCGATGAGATCATCGACGCAAGCATAATGGGAGCCCCGCATGGTGAGTAGAAAACTGTGGCTATTGAGCTGCATTGCGGTATTTGGCCAGGCGCATGCCCTTTCGATTGGAGAAGCTTGGCAGGCGGCGAAAGCCAACAACCCTGAACTTGAACAAGCTGCTCTTAATATTGAAAAGCAGGAAAATGCCCTCGACTTAAACCGCAGTGAAAGATTGCCTTCATTGAGTGCGTCGGCAAATGCGAACTGGAGTAAAAACGGGTCAACCAGCAATTCCTTAGGCGCGACGCTCGACTGGACTATCTGGGACAGCAGTCTTTGGACCCAGTTAGACAGCGCTGAAGCAAGCGTTGTGGTCTCGAAGCTTGAGTTGTCGAAAACCCGAAATGAACTCGCTAAAAAACTGATTCTGGCTTATCTCGATGTCGCCAGTGCGCAGGGCGATTTGCAACTCGCCGAAAACAAACGGCAGGAAACACGTAAACAGCGAACCATTGCAGAGCAGCGATTCAAAGCCGGAAAAGTCAAATCCATCGATGTAGAGCAAATGCTGGCTAATGAAGTGGCAGATCAGAGCCATATTCTGAATAGTCAGTCAAAGCTTGCTCAGGCACAACTGGAGCTGCATGCCCTGATACTTCGCGACGTTGACACGGTGGACCAGATCCGGAATGACCCGTTGACTGAGCCTAAAAAACAGGTGGAATCTGAGTCTGACTGGATCAAGCTTGCAAAAGACAACAGCCCGGAGCTGCTAGTTGCGGCTCAGACGATTCAGGTACGGGAGTTTGAGAAAGAGACGGCGAAAAGTGGCTACTACCCCAAACTGACCGGTAACCTCGGTTACAATCAGCACGGAACAGACTTATCCGACAATGACGTCACTGCTGGTTTGAGCTTAAGTATTCCGATTGATCTCAATGGCACCATTCAGAACAAAGTGGACACCGCATCGCTCAACATCCGTGAAGCTCAGTTAGCCATGCAAATGGTGGAAATCAACATTCGCAAAATGGTGCAGCGCGCGTATTCTCAGGTCGATATTAACTGGCAACAGGTAATGGCTACTCAGGCGCTGATTGATTCCCGTGAAAAGGTGCTGAAAACACAGCAGACCTTGTACAGCGCAGGAATGATTGACGCGTCACAACTTATTGACGCGCACAACGACCTTTACACTGCCAGACACCAGTTAAAGAATAATCTGTATGAGTACTGGCGACAGAGGGTCGAGCTGCTTGCCGTTGCGGGGCAACTGGACGACGGTACCATGACCCTGATCTCTCAAGCGCTAGAATCATGAGTGCGTTGTTGACTCAGACCTGGCAGACTCTGAGCGCCCACAAAATCAAAAGCCTGTTAGCCATTCTTGCCATCGCCTGGGGCGTTATCGCGGTAGTGGTGCTGATTGCGTTGGGGGAAGGGTTTTACCGACAGCAAAGCCAGATGTTTTCACAGCTGGCGGATGAGACTCAGACTGTTTTTCCCGGCAGAACCAGTAAGTCGTGGAATGGATTGCCTTCTGGTCGCGACATGCACTTTCAGGAAAGCGCCCTTAAGCAACTGTCAAAAGCGGCTTATGTGGAGCGGTTGGCAGTGGTGTACGACCAGTGGGAAGCGAGCGTCTCCAATATGCAGGGGCACCAGCTAACTCACATGCTGGCTGGCGTGGATGAGGCTTATTTTCCCTTGTCCTACCTGAAGCTTCAGCCGGGCTCTCGTAATTTCTCTCCTTTGGATCAGGCGCACCACCGCCGGGTCGCCATTATTGGAGAGACCGTTGCCATGATGGGCGGTGTTGGACTGGGCGAATTTGTCAAAGTGTCGGGCATTCCGTTTAAAGTTGTGGGGATTTTAAGCCGCGAAGACGCTACCCAGTCTTTTGGTGCTCAACGCATGGTGATGATCCCGCGCTCAACGTATCTGGATATTTGGTCCGGAAGTCCCTGCCGTGTGTTGGTTAAGCCTATCCCCCAAATCAGTGCAGGTCAGCTTCGTCAGCAACTGCTGAATTTCTTCTCTCATAGCATGAAGTTTGATCCGTCGGACCATGACGCACTTCACATGCCGGATTACAGCGACAACGTTGCCACAATCAAAGGCATTCTGCGCGCCATTCAGGCTTTTCTGGGCATCAGTGGTGCGATGACTCTGGCTGTCGGGGCATTGGGCGTCGCCAACATCATGTTCTTATCCGTGACAGAGCGCACCAGAGAAATTGGCGTGCGATTAGCCATTGGAGCCACTCAGAGCGCCATTCTGATCCAATTTCTGTTTGAAGGTCTGATACTGGTGCTCACTGGTGCGCTGGTCGGTCTGCTGTTTTCGTTTGGGGCAGTCAACTTATTAGAAGTGAATCATAGCCTGTTACCTGAGTGGATTGGCATTCCTGTCATCACACCAGACTCAGTGGCGCTGTCGTCTGGCGTGGTTATAGGGATGGCTTTGCTGGCTGCGTATTTCCCAGCAAGAAAAGCGTCGAGTCTGACGCCTGTTATTGCGCTGAGTTCGAGGGGGTAGACATGCAGTTACCGATGAGACAAATCTTTCAGGAAATGGCGGCTCAAAAGTTGCGGCTCGGACTGACCATACTCGCGGTGGCGTGGGCGACACTCTGTATTGGTGTCATGCTGTCGGTAGGAGAAGGTATCCGGCAAGGCGTGATCAGCACAGCAGAGCGTGGAAACGGTCAGCTGATTTATGTGACCGGAGGAATAGCCACCGTTAGCAATAGCCAGTTCTTTCAGGGGAAGGCATTGAAGCTGGGAGAAGATGATGCGGATGTCATTGCGGCACTGCCCAGTGTTGAGCGAGCTCTGCCCACAAGCAATTGGCAGGACAAACTGAAAACGGATACGCAAATGAGCTGGACCGAGCCTTTCGCGGTAAGGCCGGAGTACGCCAGCCTTGCGGGGCTTGAGGTGCTGCCGGGTAGTCGTTGGCTTAACCCCAGAGATGAAAACGAACAGCGCAATGTGATTGTATTGGGTTACCTGACGGCGGTTGAGTTGTTTAATGAGTATGAGGAAATGAACTGGTTTGCCTCGGTGGAACTCAACACCGATCCTGTGGGCAAGACCGTTAAGGTTGGGACACGCACTTTCACGGTGGTCGGGGTACTGGCGAAAAACAGCGCCAACGTTGAGCGGGGCGATTCGATCAATTACGCCGCCTTTGTTCCCTTGAACACCTGGAAGCGCTTTCACCCCAATGAGCCTGTTCAGGCTATCAATGTGCAACCGAAAAAATCAGCAGACAGGGTTCAGCTTGCCAGTGTGATTCGGCAGGTACTGGTTCGCAAGCATGGCGCGTCTTTACTGGATGAGCAAGTGGTTCAGGTGGACGACATGTATCTGAACCAGAAGACCATGCGCCAGTTTTTAATCGGTTTGCAAAGCTTTCTGGGGTTGGTGGGGCTGATAACCCTGCTCGTGGCGGGAATAGGTATCGCCAACATCATGTACGCCATGGTCAAAGGGTCGACCCGTGACATTGGCGTTCGAATGGCGGTGGGCGCAACCCCGTTGGCAATCCGAATGCACTACCTGACTCAGTCCATCATGACCATGTTGATGGGCGGCGTGCTTGGGCTGCTACTGACCTTCGGTGTGGTGACGCTATTTCATGTGCTGGATCTGGAAGGCAATGCGTTATACGAAAGCTTGGGCAAACCCGTACCGGAACTGTCGATTGTTGTCGTGACCGTTGTCGTGACCGCTTTGATGGTGATTGGTGTACTGGCAGCTTGGTTACCAGCTAACCGCGCTGCCAGCGTATCGCCGTTGGAGGCATTACACAGTGAATAATAACGAGAATTTTGAGAACAAGATGTCTGATTCCCCCTTGGTAACACTGAACCGTATCTGTAAATATTATGCCAGCGGAGAAGAGACCGAAGTCAGAGCGCTGGATGGCGTGGATCTTCGCATAGAAAAAGGCGAGTACCTGTCTATTCTGGGTCCCTCTGGCTCAGGAAAATCCACTCTGATGAACGTGCTAGGGTGTTTAGACACGCCGACAAGCGGAGAATATCAGCTGGGCGCAGATGACGTGTCTTCCCTATCGCCCAATGCGCTGGCAGCCATTCGCAACCAGAAAATTGGTTTTGTCTTTCAGAGCTTTAATTTGCTTGAATACGCGACGGCGTTAGATAACGTCGCGCTGCCTTTAGTGTACTCGGGGATCAGCGCCAAAGAGCGAAAGAAAAAAGCAACACACCTACTGGAGCAAGTCGGACTAGGTGAGCGTTTACATCATAAGCCGAACCAGCTTTCGGGCGGACAGAAACAGCGGGTCGCCATTGCACGGGCACTGGTCAACGACCCTCAGATCTTACTTGCAGATGAACCGACGGGGGCTCTGGATTCCAACTCCGGAGCGGAAATCGAGAAGCTGTTTAAACAACTGCATTCGCAAGGGCGCACCATTGTGGTGGTGACCCACGATCAGGCACTGGCTCATAGAACAGAAAGGATCATTACAATAAAAGACGGACAGGTGATTTCAGATCGTGCTCCCGAAAGCAGTAAAGAGCTTGCTTAAAGGGGTAAAAGGAGAGAGCGCTGAATGACATCGACAACTGCTTGATCCTGCTCTGTTATTTCCCACCCAAAATCACAGAGTTGTTTCAGGCGTTAATATCAAGCTTTAGTCCGAGATCGCATAAGTATAATTTTCTTATTTTTGTGAGTTATTCTAGTGAGTTAGTTGTGATAGTTTCTTCTGTTCAGTTTTATAGATAGGTTAGGGACAATGCTTAAAACGAACATTCTGCTTTTTGTATCGCTGGTCATGTTGCCATTTTTCTCATGGGCGACAAAGGATCTGGTTCAGATTCCAGGTACGTCCGTGAGTATGCCGAAACCTGACGGATTTGAACTTTCAGATACCTTTGCAGGTTATCTGAATGCCAAAAACAGTTCTAGCGTAGTCGTTATGGAACTGCCTTTAGAAGCGTTTGATCAGTTATCTGCTCTTTTTGGTAACCTGGAAACCGTGCAGCAGAGCTTTGCCAAGCAAGGGGTTAAGGTGAATGACGTCACTTTGCTGGAAATGGACGGATACAAAGCGCCTGTCGTGATTGGTGAACAGGCGGTATCTGGTGTAAGTGTTGATAAGTACATTGCACTTTTCAAAGGGCAGAAAACGGTGATGGTGACTTACAACCTAATGGATACCAAAACGTTCAATCACGAAGAAGTGATGGCTTCAATCAAGAGTATTGAAATTGGCAAGGCTGCTTCATTGTCCGATAAATTGGCTTTGCTATCTTTTACGTTCCAGCCAGAAAAGCCTTTCAATGTTGCTGATGTGATGGGTAATTCCACCGTATCTCTCACTACATTTGAAGGTATTGATAAATCAGGTGAAAAGCCTGTGCTGATGATTGGAAGCTCCATGTCCAAAACCCGTTTCCCAGAGCCCGCCAAACACGCCACTGCGCTGATTAAGTCACTCGTTGGGTTTGAAAATCTAACAATCACATCCGAAAGCAAAGTTAAGTTTGCAGAGAGTGAAGGCTACAAGATAGTCGCGAAAGCAGAAGGTAAAACGGCGATTCAATTTGTCGGTTACACCAAAACGGGCACTTACATACGTTTGGTTTCTGTCGGCAACTCTGAGGAAATGTCCAAAGTAGAAGAACAAGTTAATGCTATTGCAAAGTCAGTAGCGCCGAAATCATAATTGGGAACAAACACCGAACCAGAGTTGGCTTGGTGCAATTAGCCAAAAATATTTAGAACACAGGTTTTTGAATGTTCGTATTCAAAGCGTGTGTTCTTTTGTTGTTACTACACAATTTAAGTTATGTCTTCAAAAAACAAATCTAACACTCTCTATTTATTTGTTATCTCTAATGTAATGGCAATTTTAGGAACAGTGATTTACCTGTTCATGATTTGGTTAGGTCTGAATGACAAGACCAGTACGTTATCCAGCTATGAAGTCTCTATATATGGGGTTCTTCTAATGGAAGCCACTCCCTCCATCATTATATCTACGCTAATACTACTTATTTTAAGAAATAAGGCTTCGGAGACTCCTGCCAAGATACGAAAATTAATAGGTTACGACATGACTCTTCGAGTGGTGACCTTTCTGATTTCTTACGCGTACTTCAATCTTAAAGGCGCTTATGACCCAAGCCCGTTCTTCAATATTTTCCTTTCCTGGATTTATTATGCGTTTTGGGCTCAATACTTTACGAGCTCGAAGAAAGTCTTTGCAATCTATGGAGCGAACTCACCCAAAACTCTGCCACATTAGTGTTTAAGGCGTTTATCAGAGCGAGAAGCAAATTATGTTTTACCACCAGTGGGAGTCTGAAAACCTTGTCTATTCAAAGTTTAAAGACGACGAAGTGCTTTTAGCAAAGTCTCTGTTTGATAAGAATGCCTGTTGCCAGAATGTAGACCCTACATTCCAAGTTTGGCCTGAATCGGAATACTTGGCACTTATTCAGAAAAGTGCCGCGACAAAAACAGCAAAGGACGTTGAAGCTTTCTACCTTCTACCTTCTACCTTCTACCTTCTACCTTCTACCTATGAAAAATATCCACCAAAAGTGGAGAGGTGATTGGCTATATCCAGTTTTGATCCAGAGCTTAACGAATTGATTGTGTTATGTATGATGTCCTCTACCGAATGGTCATTTGATCACATACTCTGGCTTTTACATGTTTTTTTAGATATGCGCTTAGTTTTGTATTCTAGTGTTAATCAAGCTGTTCTTTAAACTTGAAACGACTAAGGAGAATATAAACATGAGTGGAGTAATCACTTTTTGGGAAGGTAATGGTGCGACGCAAGATCAGGTTGGTAATGCACTAGAAGCAGATAAGCACTACAGCATCGATTGCAAAGACGGAGATCAGGGCTTTGACAACGACGAAGCGAGATCGGTCAAGCTAGTCAATATCAAGAGTCCAGTGACAATAACGGTTTACGACTCACCAGACAAAAGTAAGGATGATGATTGGACAAGGATTGAGGTGACAGAAGCGTTTGAGGGTGAGGTTGTTGTTTCTACGTTCGAAACAAATTCAAGCCCTCACCCAGCAGTAGAAGTCTCTTACTATTCAGATAACGGCTTAGACGGTAAGGTCTCTTACATAGAAGTAGAACCAGCTTAAGTTAGGTGTGATTTGGCATCTTTTTGAAAGCTTCGACATAAAAAAAGCCAGTCGCAATATAGAGTGCGGCTGGCTATACAATTGTGAACAAATTCATTCACTAACAACGTCAGTTGGCTAGGTGACCCTCGGCTTAAAAGGGTCAAGTACTACAATACAATTCGCGTGCCAGTTTTAAACCCTTGAAAATAGGGGTTGGCAAACGTTTGATATTTGTTTTGTTGCATATTTGCAATTTTAAATCGCAGTTTTTCGCAAATTGCATTAAGCAAGTGTGGTTTTATCAGGCGTTGTTTTGGTTAGGGAGGACAATGAGAATCAAAAAAGCAATCACAATAGTGCTGGGATTTGCACTTACAACCAGTCTTTTTAGTGCGAAAGCACTTTCTGGAAAAACAATCACCACAGACGCCGTCCAAGCGAGTCATGTTCAGCAGATCTTGTCTGGTGAAGTGGTATCCGGTAATTCTGTAGACATTATTTACGCAGACGTATCAAAAGTGGCTATACCTGAAGGGAATCAGCTTCAATACAGCCCTTGGGATGAATTGTACAAATGCACCAAAGATGGCAGCTTAAAAAGCGAGTCGATCATCATTCCAGTTGAAAACAGCGCACACGTCTTACAAGCCTGCGATGCGCTGGGTTTTGAGCTCGACCTTGAACTGGCAGTTGTTAATGCCGACGTACTGAACGAAGAAGTATCGGATATAGATAAATCCACCCGTCAGGTGATTCTGGTGCCTACTCCGTCTGCTAATGACACCTACTTATATTGGAATGGAAGCAAGTTTAAACTGTATGTTCCAATGCCATTCTAAGATTCTAAAGCCCCAAGCTGTATAGCCTGAGGCTTTTAGTGTTTTAATGGTGAACAAAACCCAATTTAACGAAGCTATCTGGCATACAAAACCGAATCATTGGGTTTATCAAAAAGCTGAAAAACGAAATACAACACCAGACCTACCGGACCATACATAAAGGTAAGAGGCAGGCAAGGCAGCAATCGCCATCGAGCTTTACCTGAACGCTTCAAATCATCAATCATCCAGCGCCCTATAAACAGATCAAAAATCAAAAAGTGAAGCCAGCCAGCGGCGAGATTCCCCTGCGATTCAAACAACAACCCCACACCAACCAGGCTTGAATAGTTACCCTCGGGGGCACTTCCCCAATATTTGACCAGAAGAAACAGGTAGATGAGAGAAAGTAAAAAGGGGATCACTCGACCACCACACAGCAGTAAACCATCGCTGATGCGTTGTGAGGACAGTGTTGCCCCCAATATCAAACTCAACCATCCCAGCAAAGCGATCATGCTGCCCAGTTCAAATGCTAATTGAGCCATCATTGAACTTCTCCGTTTGCATTTCTAGGGATGACCACAGCCTGATTACCATACTTCAACACTTCTCCACCGTGTTGATTGGCATAGGTTTGGGCTTCCTCTTCCGTTGAAAACCAGAGATTCAGTGTAGAGAGCACTTTCTCATCAAAGTCGGGGGTGAAAGCCGCCCCATCTTGTTGAGCAAGCAACACAGGCTTGTACGATTCCCAGCTGTTGTAACCCGCTTCAATTGACAGCATTCGCAGAAAGTGCTTTCGCTTTAACGTCTGGCGTTGGTTGTACAAAGAGGAAACAGGCTGTCCAAAACAAACACCTGACTTTTCGACTCTGCGGATAATGGGCATGGCATCAGAAACACTGCCAGATTTAGCAACACGGTGTAATTTTCGAGCCTCACGCAACAAGGACTCAACAGCGGGATTGGTTTTTGAAGAGGTCAGTGAATTCGATTCACTAGGGGATTTTTGATTACGCATACAAACTCCATCGAGTGGTTGGTCTGTCTCGTTAGGGACCAAAGATAAGAGTCAGTAACTAAATTGTCTTATTACACAGGTGAGTGAACTTTCACGAGTTGGGCGTCCTGCAAACCCGCGAAAAGAATAGCAACACATGGCATGAGTTGTAAATGGGTTTGTGTGAAAGAATTCTGTTGGTGAATGACTCAACAAGCCCGCCTCACCGCATCAATCAATACGTCCAGCTCTTTCTGGACCTCTTTGGTGAGTTCAAAACCAAAGTTGATCCTTAAGCAGTTGTCGTAAAGAGACAGAGTACTGAATAAGTGACCCAATCGGATATCGATTTTGCTGGCTTCGAGTAGTGAGGTGAACTGGGTAACGTTGAGGGTAGGGACTTGTAGCCACAACACCATTCCCCCTTGAGGGTGGCTGATGTTCACGTTTTCTGGCAGGCGATCCGATAAATAGCTTAGGTACGTTTGTCTGAGTTGAAGCAGTTTGCTGCGACGACGTTTTAGCTGCTTGGCGTAATGACCAGACTCAATAAAATCTGCCATAGCAAGCTGCATAGGAAGCGAGATCCCAAAGCAGGAAGCGGCATGCTTCTGGCAATATTGGTCGGTGTATCGCCCTGGCATACACCAACCTAGGCGGTAGCTCGGCGACAAGCTTTTCGAGACAGAACCACACCATAGGATATACCCACCTTGATCATAGTATTTGGCAGGCAATGGTGTATGTTCTGAATAGGAAAGTTCAAGGTAAACGTCATCTTCGATTATCGGAACTTGATAAAAATTAGCCAGCTCTGCCAGCTTTTGTTTTTGGGCTGCCGACATGGTGATCCCCTGCGGGTTCATGTGTGAGGTACAAAATACGCCTGCTTTAACCACTCCTTTCTTCAAATGGTTTTCCAACTGCGCAAGGTCGATTCCGTCATCCAGAGAGGGGATCTCAACAATCTTTCTGCCCATTTGCCCAAGCAAATCCAGAATACCGCTGAAGCAGGGTGAGCTGATTGCAATCGCATCACCTACCCGTGAACAGGATTCCAGCGCGGCTTTAATGGCCGGCATACAACCAGAGGTAATCACCAGCTCACTTGGGGTAAAGTTCAGCCCTAGTTTGGAAAAGTGATCGCTCAAGGCATTGCGCAATAAAGGCTCACCTTGGGTGTCTGGATATTGGTTTAAGCGGTTGCCGATTCGTTTGCTGGCGCGTCGAAAGCTGCGTTCCAGTTCATTAAGTGACACATCATCAATGGCGGTGCTCGATACGCCAAGTGGTCCATTGTGCTGGGAATGAATCGCGAAGTTTTGATTAACCGAAGACACCTTACTGACAAAACTCGCCCACTCTGGAGTGTTATGTTTGCTTCGTTGCGGAGACACGTAATACCCCGCTTGAGGGCGTGCGTGGATCCAGCCTTGCGATTCCAGTTCCTGATAACAGCTTACGGCTGTCGACATACTTACTGCTTGTTGCTTTGAGAACTGCCTGAGCGATGGCATCCGACTCCCTTCGGCAAGTTTTCTAGCCTCAATCTCCCGAATAAACCGACTGGCTAAGGTTCTGTACATACTCATAAGGAACTGTACCGATTTTTGTTAAAAAAATTGTATCTGTACCGATAACTGTACCCGAGTAATACTCTTTTTCAAGGAAAAAGGAGGACAGTTATGAAGAAAAACGACCTATTACTAGCAACCTTAGTGATGGCTATTTGGGGATTTAATTTCTCAATGATAAAGATGGGTATTACTGATGTTCACCCACTGTTAGCAACCGCTGCTCGTTTCACTTTGGCCGTGATTCCCGCGATCTTTTTTATTCGCCGACCAAACGTAGAGTGGCGCTATTTGGCTGGTTACGGCGTGGTCTTTGGCGTAGGTGTATGGGGGATGGCATCTTGGTCTATCACTGCGGGTCTTTCGTCCGGTATGTCTTCGGTGCTTTTGTCCTCCAACGCTTTAATCAGCATGGCAGTGGGCGTGTTTATCCAGAAAGAAATGGCTTCGAAGCGCAAAGTCATTGGAGCTGTTATTGCGTTGGCAGCACTGTTGGTATTGATCTCTGCCACCAACGGCAACCTGACAGCAGAAGGGGTATTCCTAATCATGGTTGCCGCGACGAGCTGGACGATAATGGGATTGATTGTTAAGGCGTCGAAAACCACTCAGGCCTTCGCTTTTAATGTTTGGGGGATGCTATTTGCGCCTATCCCGCTGGTGTTACTTGCGGTGAGCATTTACGGTCCAAATATTGTAGTGCATGCCATGGAAGTGTGGGACATGAAAACCACTATCGCAGTGGCATTTCAGGCTTACCCAACCACATTATTCGGTTATTGGGTATGGAGTAATCTGCTGATTCGTTACCCACTCAGCACCACTGCGCCGTTAACCTTACTGGTGCCCGTATTCGCGCTGATTTCTGGCTACTTTATGTATGACGAGATGCTAAGCACAGCACAAATGATCGCCTGTGTACTCTTCCTCATCGGTATTGGCTTCATTGTGAAGCCTGCGACGAGCAAAAGTGTGTTAACGCCTAAGCCTTTAGCGAATTGAAAAATCAACCGCGTTGCAGGGTTGAATAGAGTGGTGTTTTAGTCGATAAAAGAAGATCTTAAAAAGGGAAGGGGACAAGAAAAGTCCCCCTCTCAATGGTTAGTTGGAAAGTAACGCCTTTATCTGTGGCATCACTTCTTTTGTGGCAATGTAGCCCGCTTCAATCGCCTTCGCCCTGTCGTTAAACGACACATCACTGCTCGGTTCATAATTTGGTGTGATGAGCACGTCTGCGCTGGCCATTTCTTGTTGCGACAGCCTACAGCTCTGCATTCTGAACGTCGCAAGCAACACTTTACTTATAGTCAATTCCGGTGCGGGTTGATTGTGGCAAAAAATATCGACCGCGATGACCTTTTTAGCACCGAGATCTTTTGCGGTATAAACCGGTACAACACTGAATACGCTGCCATCAATTAAGATATCACCTTGGTTTTCAACGGGAACAAAAGTACCTGGCACGGTGGAAGAGGTTTGTACTGCATGCCCAGGGTCGCCAGAACGGATAACAACAGTCTTACGTGTCGTCATATTGGTGGCAGTCACTGCTACAGGGATGGGCATGTCCGCCAGATCGCTATAGCCGACATGCGCGTTGATCCAGTCGGATAAGCGTTTACCATTTACGAACCCTTTGGACGAAAGCACAATGTCCGTAACGTCAGATATTTCGAGTTTCTCGATGGCAACTTCCATCTCGCTAAATCGCATACCAGAGGCATAAAGCGTTGCTGCAATCGAGCCCGCAGACGCACCACTGACCACTTCTGGTTTTATGCCTTCTTCTTCCAACGCTTTCAACACGCCTAAGTGCATAAAGCCCCGTACTCCACCGCCACCAAACGCCACCCCAAGTTTGTGTTCCCCGGTTGCAACGGGTTCAGAAACGTTCAGATCGTTGTAGACGTTTGGTGATGAACAGGCCATCAACAGCAGTGATAAAGAGGCAGGAATGAGTGTTTTCAACATGGGAGGCTCGGTTTAGTCGGAAAGTTCAAAGCGTTACAGAATCCGGTTTGGCGATGTTTTTTTCAAGTGACAGGTTCTAAAGCTTGACCAGCATCTCCTGATTCAGTGCAATTTCATTGAGTTTGTTGTTGCGACTGTACCGAAACAGGCAGCTTAATTTGTTAGAACGTAAGCAAATTCATGTCGTAGATTTAAGGTAAAAGGATGTTAATCAATGTTCAGAAAGGAAGCGTTTGATCTTGGTTATTCCTTTTTAGCAATATTATTCACTACATATGGCAGGTTTTGAAAAGTAAAATTGAGTTTAAGGAAATTCATAGCATACTTTTACCTCTTTATGAGGTAGAGGTAGGTCGGCTCCAATCTCAAATCCTCTTGCTTGACTTGCTCATCTATTACCGATATCTCACGGTAAGATTTTCAAGTGTTACTATCACTAATCTACATTTGAAATAGCCACAGTGGCCAATGATGTTTAAGACATTGTTGACCAAAAACTTTTTTAAAGATGTTAAATAGGAAATTTGTTTTATGCGTAAATCAGATAAGAAGATCGAAAATCAAATTAGAGATGTGTTAACCGAAGTTTGTGAAGATACGTTAAAAGGCTACGACGGTTTTCTTTGGGTGACTCATACGGTCAAATTCTCTTCTTTTCCACAGAGCTTAAAAATCGCCTGCGTATTCGACACTATTCAAGATAGAGCGAACTTTTTAATGGGAGAAGGGCAGCTTCATGTTTCAACAGCTATCCAAAAGGCGTTTAACAAGGTTGGGGTTCAGCTAAAAAACGTAGATAAGCTAATCAGTTACGATATACAAAAAAAGCGCGAGTCCGGTTATCAAAGAAAGTGAATGGAGTTTAGAGTGAAAATCTAAGGCTTTATATGACGAGTATTAATATAGAGACTAGCGGTATACCCGAGCTGTCGTTCTTTCTGAACGATAGGGACACAAAAGGTGGCTTTCGATATAATCAGTATTTATTGAAAACGTATTTATTAATAATTATTGGTTTCTAACCATGCTCAATCCTATTTGGCTTAACACTTTTAAAACACTGATTGATGTCGGACATTTCACCAAAACGGCCGAGTTGCTCCACATGACGCAACCTGGGGTAAGCCAGCACATCAATAAACTAGAAGCTGCATGCGGTTACCCCCTAATAAGGAGATTTAACAAGAAGTTCGAGTTAACCATCTATGGGCGTAAAGTTTACGATTATGCCGTCAAACACTTTGAAGAAGAGTTTGATTTATTACAGAATCTGGCACACGACGAACCTTTCCGAGGTCGCTGTACCATTGGCTGTTCGGGCACTTTCGCTTGGTTGATCTATTCAGATTTACTTTCTTTGCAAGCGAGTTATCCAGACTTATCTATTGAGTTAGAAGCAACACCAAACCAACGTATCTTTGAGCAGATACTGCAGGGAAAATTGGATATAGGTCTAGTAACAAAAGAGCCCAATCCCAAATACTTTTCGAGCCGTGTTATTGGTGCGGAGTGTCTTGCTCTTGTGCTACCGCTTTCCGCAGACGAAAGCTTGCCTATCAATGAATTATTAATGGAGTTAGGCGTAGTTCGTCACCCAGATCTGGCTCATTATTTCCAAACTTATGTTAATCAAGCCAATAACGATTTGCTTCGTTTGGTCGATTTGGATGAGGTTTCTACACAAAGCTACATTAACCAAGTGCATCAAATATTAGTCCCTATAGCGAAGGGCATTGGTTTTACAGTGGTTCCTCGGTGGTGTGTCGACTTATTCGCTGCCAAAGAACAGCTAAAAATATTCAATATTACCGCAGAGAGGCAAGAGCCTGTGTATTTGGTTAGCAAACTTAATTCACCACTTGCTAAGCGTTATGAGCAAGTCATTAAAGTTATTGAAAACTCTTTTGATATGGGTGAAGTGAGTTAAGAACCACTATTCAGGAGGTATTTGCGTTATGCCCTTATATATAATGGTTCTGGCTAGATCTTACCTAGGAATGAGCACAAAAAGGTTGGCATAACAGCCAACCTTTTGCTTTACGTGTTTACTTATTCATAGTCTGAAGCGTAAGTGTCTTCGTAAGAGTGTGAGTAGAACTCGAACAGGTTGCCAAACGGGTCTTCCAGATAAACCATTTGTGCCTGCTTTAGGTCGTCTTCTGGGTGGTAACGCATGATGTCCATACGAACTTTTCCGCCATACTCTTCAACACGCTTGATTGCTGTATCAAACTGCTCTTTAGGTAGCTGCAAGCAGAAGTGGAAGATACCTAGGCGAGAGAAGTCTACTTCATGACGTTCTTGACGATTTTTCATCTCAAACAATTCAACCCCGATACCATCTGTTGTTACTAGGTGAGCGATGTTAAAGCCTTTAAAACCTTCACCGAATACCGCAATACACATACGTCCAATCGCAGATTCACGTTCTTCAATCACTTTAGTGTTGTTCATTACAATACGAAGACCTAACGCTTTAGTATAAAACTCAACCGCTTTGTCCATATCACCAACCATGATACCAACGTGATTCATTTTCATAATTTGCTCCTAGTACCGTTAATCTTGCAGCTTTGCTTCGATAGAAGGGAGTATATGGGTATGAATGAATTGGTTAAAATTATCATTATTTATTTAAATGATAATATTATATTATGAATGTGGTTGAAGAATAAGAAGCTAAGATAGGTCTTCACATTGGGGTATTTTGTGCATGTCGAATGATCAGTCTACTCTCCAGATCAAAACTATCTATTGAAATCACCGCTTGGTGGGATGGCAAGCCGATACGTCGATTGAAATTCCTTTTTCTAGGAGCGCATATGTAGTGGAACGGTAGATTTTGCCAACTGACCAGGGTTTGCAATATCCAAGGTAATCTGAGAAAGACTAATTTATAGAAAACGATAACTCATAAGTGTCCATAGGTGTGTTAAAGCTGAGCATGGCGCACTTAGCACTAAAACCAAGCCAGATATAGATATCATCGACTTGGTTTAGATTGTTGATAAACCTTCATCTATGAACGTAAACTAAGGCTTCAGCTCAATAGTGACGATTGCGTGGTCAGTCGACTCTTTATAGTCACGATTTTTAATGACTTCTTCCGTAGAAGGGATCACCATATGTGCATTCCATACTTTATGTTCTTCCACCTTTTCTTCCAATTCATTAGAGACAAAGATGTAGTCTAGAGTACTTCCCTTTCCTTTGTAGTAGTGGGTTGGCGCTTTACTGTTCACCTTTGCTGATGCAAAAGCACTGTGCAAGCGAAATTTGTCATAGAAGTCTGTTACTTGTGCTTTCTGTGCATCAGTTTTCATTCCTTCCACTTTTAAGCCACCTTTAGGACATAAAGCATCGTACTCGACACTTCTAAAGTCACAGTTAATATCACCAAGCACCACAGTTGGTAGACCGGAAAAACGCTGATCCAGCATAACATCCGCTGCCAAGCAGGCTGCTTCAGTTCCGCGCTGCAGCAACGAAGCCACTTTACCCTGTGACTGCCCCAGCATTTCCAGTAGTACCTTATCTTGCATTGAATCTTGGTGCGTGTATCTTCTGGAGTAGAGAGCCCTTTTACTCTTAAGATGGACGACATATACACAGATTAGCCCAAACACTTCTGTTTCAATTACCGCTTTTACTGGCGTCCGGCTAAAAGAAAACCCGCCTGATATCCCCAAAGCTTGAGCTAGCTCAGAATTCGTTCCCACTGGTGTCACCGAACGAATGGGATGTTTAGATGCTAATGCGACTAAAGGTCGATTGTACAGGGTCGGATCATCTTTATCTTGACCAACAAGGGCAACAGACTTGAAGTGCTCATACCCCAGCGTCAAGCAGAGTTGTTTCAGCGACTCGCTGCTGAACACTTCCTGAAAGCCTATAATGTCTGCCTCTATCTCACTAAGCTGAGAAGTGATCCACTGCTGTTTTTTTCGCCATTTTTCTTCTGTGTTGGTGTTCTTATCTTTCTTGCTATACCAATAGTTTCCCGGTTCGAGATAGTTATATAGGTTAAAGGTTGCAAGTTTCATTGATTTCTCCTAGTTGTGGTAGCCAACTACTGTTGAGTAATAAATTAATGTAGTTGAGCATATTTTAACCAGTCAAATTTCAAGTTTCTGCTGTGTGATGGGAATCTAAAATGAAGATTTTGTATTTGGTGGATATTGAAGCTGGTGTATTAACTCACATCGACAATTTTGGACACTCCTACAACTTTCTATACTCAAACAAAAAATCGCCCTCAATAACGTTGAGGGCGATTTTAATTTACCTAATTTAGATAACCGAATTTACCGGTTTAGAATTCCATCATCACTTAGCGTGAAAAATCTGCTCGGTTTCTAGATTGGTCATTGCGCGGATCTGACGCCAAACGTAGTAGAAGATACCAAACATCATCAGCATGCTTGGAATCGCTATCGCCGGGTAGCTGTAAAGCGTTAGCTTGCCTAGTTCTTCGTTAAATTCAGGTGTGCCTGCTGGGCTGGTCACAATCCATGTGGCGAGGAAGTAGTTCATCGCTGAAGAAAATGCGAAGGTGCTGGCGAATAGATAGTTGGAAGACGTTAAGCAACGTTCGAACGCTTCAGTTTTACCGTTCTCTTTTAGACGTTCGTGGATCAATGTGAGGTTAAACACGGTGTCGTTTAAAATCATCTTCTGCATAAACGGGTAGCGCGTAAAGGTAGAGCCCAAAACTGCCAAACCGATAAGACCTGGAATCAGAGCTTCTTTGAATGCGAGCCAACGTGTATCCAGTTCTAACAAGCCGATTCCGCCCGTCAATAAAATACTGATGAAACCCAATGCGGATATGAAGTTGAATTTCTTGTTGCGGATAAGATCCATGCCGCCGTATCCGATAGGGAACATTAGGGCGACGACTAGCGCCATGGCTGTTCCCAGATGTTCTTCCCCGCTGAATTTCATCAAAATGAAAGAAGGGATGATTACATTAAAGAGGATCTCGAATAGGGGGTTCGACTTTTTCGGTGCCGTGTTACTCATAATCTCTTACTGACTCTACTGTGTCGGGTACTAAAACTTCGAAGGGCAGTGTTCTACGCTTGGCGTCAGATGTAAAGGGTTAAATCGCGAGTTCTGTAACGACTTATGAAGTTGGTCGTCAATTTAACAAAGTCATTGGTGAGCTTTTGTCCAAAAAACGCAGTTGCTATATAAACTTGGTTTCTGACAGTAACCACAACGCTGCAATAACTGTCATCCCGATCATAGGTAAAATAAAGCTCAGAAATACAAAATATCTGTTATAGCCACTTAGGCGCTTTTCCAGTGGAGTTTGGTAGAAGAGAGAAAAAACGAAGGCTACCAAACAGCCAACCAAGGTGGTTAAAGAAATCAGACCTAGTCGTTCCATCCCCACCATCAAATTCACGCTCGAAACTACCGCTATAAATAATGCAACAATCAGCCATGCTACGAATGCCAAAAGAATGGATATCAAACAGTTGGTAAACGCTTTTCGATTCAGTATGCAGGAGTAAAAAAGATAACACTGGCTGACAAGCAGAAAGGGTAAAGCGAACGCTGAAAACTGCCAGCCGAACCCTCCCAGAAAACCCTGAGCAATGAAAAGAGTGGGTGACAACCAAACCCCAAAAATTAAGCTTGCCAGCCATTTGGAAGGCGATGTCATCAAGAAACCTCGGATGGTGAAAGGTGCAAATTATAAGTTCTGTCAGTGAGTTATTCTAAAGTTATTGAATTCCACTAGCGAACAATCCGATGCAGTTCTTACTTAAAGGCTTTGAATCATACTTGGTAACAACAAAACCAGCGCATTTTCGCTTCGCCAGTCTGCGGATGAATGTGATTCTGTTATTATCCGTTCTGTCGGTTCTCCAAAGAAGTAACAGAAAGGAAAAACAGAATGGATCTGAAAGGTCTAGAGAAGTATTTAGCGCTGAACTATATCGATTACAAACCTTCAACAGGTGATGGTGGGTTGCTGATCAACCTGGGTTTTTTGGTGGGTCGAGTGCATGTGAAGTACGACTCTGCATCCAACACCTTCGATTTTAATGATAAACCGCGCTGGATTATTCAGATCATGCTTTTACTGATGATGCTGTATTTCTTGATCTCCAACTTTCATGTTTACTCTCCACTGCAACTGAACATGTGCATTGGGGTTACGGTGATGATGGTCGGGATATTCGGCTACAAAGAAAGCCGCATCATGCGACTTAAGAAGGCGGTGAGTAATCAAGAAAGCTAATGCTTCGACATGTTGTAAGGTTCCGACTTGAGCCGCATTGTCAAAGGAATCGTGGCAGTACAATTTGAATCATTAAGCGTGTTTTGTCTTTTTAATTTAAATGATATGTATCGCTATAAGTTAATATTGTTATGCTCTAGATTTTATATACAATTGATATTCTAAGATGGCATTAAGCTCCTTATGGCACATAAATGATATGCATTTAATTCCGTTAAAAGAGTTTTAAGTATTGCTCTCTATGCTATTTGATTTGAGTTGATACTATATTTTTTCCGTTTTACATATTCGGATGACTCAGTTATTTGAGATGTCTTAAGAATTAAGTTTAATAACTAGTAATTAGGAAATAAAATGAAAAAAACAATATTAGCGGTTGCACTCTCTATTAGTGCTTTTTCTACCTTTGCCCAAAGTAATGAAAACATATTTGTTCAGCATAAATGGATTGACTTACAAACCAATTTAACTGACTTGGCACAAGTGCAAGCTGCCTGCCAGGCTCACGGCACCAATTATCACGTGCCGACTTCAGCTCAACTATCTACTTTTAGAACCGAGTATCGCGATCGAACTCAGCGTCGTGCCTTACGCAGTTTTTTGGTTAACGCGCTATCTGGTGAAAAAGAACGCAATCGACTTACCGTTACTACACCTAAATTTTTAGTTGATTTTGGTGGTGAAGCATCTCAAGCAAGTATAGAAGCAACAGGTATTCGAGGTACTGTGAAATATCAACCATTGTTGGGTGATGGTAGCACCGAAAACTCTAATAATTCAGATGATCTATTCACTTCACTACTAGCATCATTCGTAAGCTCTGAACAAAGCAATCAACCAATTCTAAATGTGTGTGTGCAGGTGGGAGAAGTTCAGGAAGTTGTTGATGAGTATGCGGGTCTCAAGCGCCATGAATTTACATTACCATCTTTAGAAAATGAGTCTGAAAAATTAATAGACTTCGTTATAAATAAACAGGTGACCGAGACTTGTAATTCAACAGCTTTAGATGGGACTATTATTAAAAAACCAGCTAATGGAATTGAAAGCACTCATTATGTTCTTCCTAGTTATGGTATTACTCAAACTCTTAAAGCCTGTACTTCTATTTCAGAAAATAAGGAGTTATTAAGAGTAGAAAATAGCAATGTATTTTCTTACGACAGCTCTGAACCTTTGGTTATTTACGCACCTGAAGATCTCGAAGTGAAATACTCCGTAAAAAATATTGTGCGGTAATTAATTTTTCTTTTTAATTACATCTGAAAATACAACATGCAAATCGTTCGACTTAGCTTGCCCATCAAGATTGAGTTTTGAACGAATATGATGAAGGTGCTCTTCCATAAGTTTGAGCGCCTCTTTTTGGTTCTTTTTCTCGATAGCGTCGAGCAGGCAAGCGTGTTCGTCTTGAGAACAGTTTGAATTGTTGTTGCTTTCAAACTGAGCGATCAACAGTGAGGTTTGTGACACCAGACTGCGCTGGAATGCCAGCATTGGGGAGTTGTCTGCCATTTCTGCAAGCTTGATGTGAAATTCACCCGACAAGCGCAACCCGCGACCATAATCCCCATTTTCGAAGGCGCTGTTTTCCTCCGCGACCAGTTCCCTACATGCCTTTATTTGAGATTCAGTGGCGTTCTCTGCCGCCAGTTCTGTAATCGCCATTTCTAACACTTCACGAGCTTTAAAGATCTGCTTGGCTTCTTCTTTGGAAGGGGCGGCGACCATGGCTCCTCGGTTGGGGCGAATGTCCACAACCTGTTCTATGGATAAGCGATGGAGTGCGCGGCGAATAATGGTGCGGCTTACACCAAAAATGTCGGCTAATGCTTCTTCACTCAGCTTGGTGGACGGAGGAAGCCTCTGCTCCAAAATGGCATCGAATATATGACAGTACACCACGTCGTCCTGAGTTTGACCGGGTACTCTGGTTTTGATTGGGTTAGATTCGTTGTCTTTCAAACTTGCCATGATGTCCTATCAGGGTGGTACAACTCGTTGTATTTTTAATTGTATACCTAAGTGATAAGCAAAATCGAATCTGACAGAAAAAGAAATCGACATTGTTTTGAACTCTACAGCAGTGGGTAGCTTGGCAACGTTAAAAAAGACACGAATTGCTTATCGGTGGAAATTTGATAGAACAAGTCCGCCGTCTCCAGAAAACGGCGCTGATGAAATGCATCACTGCCGATCTCGCTTTCAATGGTTTTGATTTCCTGCTGTAACCAGTCTTTGAATATCGATTTGGTAAAGATGGTGCCATCGTCGAGTGTGACGCCGTGATGTATCCATTGCCAGATGCTGGCGCGGGATATTTCCGCGGTGGCGGCGTCCTCCATTAATCCATAGATTGGGACGCAACCTTCTCCCCGAATCCACGCTTCCATGTAATAAAGCGCGATGCGAATGTTCTTGCGCACGCCTTCTTCATTTCTTGGTCCCTCACTTGGCTCTAACAACGTTGCTTCGCTGATGTGGTCGATATCTGGCATAGCCTTAAGTTGATTGGTCTTGCCTTTTAAGCGTTCATTGAATACGTCCATTGCGATGCTCACCAAAGCGGGGTGGGCGACCCAGGTGCCGTCGTGGCCGTTATTGGCTTCGCGAGATTTGTCTTCGATGACTTTGCTGGTCACTGTTTGCATTTCGATAGGATCTTTGGCTGGAATAAACGCCGACATCCCACCCATTGCCAGTGCGCCTCGCTGGTGGCAGGTGCGAATTAACAACTTGCTGTAGGCTTCAAGGAATGGCTTGTCCATACCAACGCTGTGTCTGTCTGGCAAAATACGGTCACCATGATTTTTCAGGGTTTTTATGTAGCTGAAAATGTAGTCCCACCGGCCGCAGTTCATCGCCACGATATGGTTGCGCATGGCATAGAGAATCTCTTCCATCTGAAAAACAGCGGGCAGGGTTTCAATCAATACCGTTGCCTTAATGGTGCCTGTCTTTGCTGCAAAGTAGTGCTCGGTATAACTGAAAACATCATCCCACCACTGCGCTTCTTCCATGCTCTCTAACTTAGGGATGTAGTAATAAACGCCTTCTCCTTTGGCTTTTCGGGATTCAACGTTGTGGAAGAAATAGAGCGCAAAGTCCATCAGGCAGCCGCCAATTGGTTCGCCGTTTAGCTCGATACCCCGTTCAGGAAGATGAATTCCGCGAGGCCGTGCCATTAGCTGCGCTGGGCTGTCATTGAGCTGGTAGCGCTTGTTTTTTACCGTGTCTTCAAACGCAATGCTGCCGTCATTGGCGTCTCTCAGGTTAATTTGCCCTTGAATCATATTGTCCCAGGTTGGAGATGTTGCGTCTTCAAAGCAGCACATAAAGACTTTTGCGCCAGAGTTCAGCGCGTTTATCACCATTTTCCGATCTACCGGTCCTGTGATTTCGACGCGTCTGTCTTGCAGTGAAAGAGGGATCTCGGCAACTTGCCAGCCTTTGTTATCCCGAATTTTCTTGGTGTCGTGCCTGTAGCCGGGCAGTTCCCCGTCGTCATACCGAGCTTGTCTCTGTTCTCTGGCTTTAATGAGTTGTCTGCGTCTTGGTTCAAAAGCGGAAGCCAGACTTTCTAAAAACGCTCTGGCAGAGGGGGAGAAAATGTCCGTGTACCCCGATTGGGAAAGATCGCCCACTACATTGAGTTTCGCTTGTGGATTCCGTTCCATATGCCGCTCCAGTTTTTATGATTGTATACAATATTGTATTTTTTATATTGGAATTTGAAGTGAGAAGCAAAACGTTTTTGTACATATTTTCATCTTTCTTAGTTCTGGTTCGTTTATGCATCTGAATATTGGCGTGGCATATGTTAGTCTAGATTCAATGAGTTACTTTTCTTTTTGCTAAGCTTTTTCATGTCCAGAATTCGTAAAAAAAATCACGACCTCATCATATCCGTCGCCAGCGAATGCTTTGCTCAGAACGGGTATGAAGCCACCAAAATTATTGATATTGCCAAAGCAGCCGAAGTGCCTAAAGCCAACGTGTTTTACTACTTCAGCAACAAAGAAAAGCTTTATGATGCGGTACTTAATACCATTACCAAGCCCTTACTCGACGCGTCTAAACCCCTGGAAGAGCTGACCGACCCAGTCGAGGCTTTAACGCAGTATATCCACACCAAACTCAGTATTTCTCGCGACCATCCGAACGCTTCCAAAGTGTTTGCGAATGAGGTAATGAGCGGTGGAAAAATGCTGCCGAAGGAAGTGTCAGAAAAGTTGCTCCAGCAGTCGCGTGATATGGTTGAAAAGTTTTCCGACTGGGTTGAAAGCGGGTTGATGGACGAGGTTTCTCCTCATCATTTGATGTTTATGCTGTGGGCGTCCACTCAAACGTATGCCGATTTTAGCTGGCAGATTTGTATAGTGATGAATAAAACCGAATTGGAAGAAGCCGACTTTGAACAAGCGGCATCATTTATCGCTCAAATGGTGATCAAAGGCTGCGGGCTCCGATCAGCTCCCGCGATAAGTTGAATATCCATATGGCGATACGAGCAACGGCACGTGGTAGTGGCTGTCTTCGTAACTGAGCCCAAAGCGAATAACCACATCATCCAGAAAGGGAACACCATCTGGTTCGATGCCATTTTCTTTATAGTAATGAGCAACCTGGAACACTAGTTCGTATTTTCCTGCTTTAAACTCTTCTCCCGACAGCATTGGCTCATCCGTTCTGCCATCGTTATTCGTTTTCACTGTTTTGAGCAGCATCTGCTCATTACCTGAAATGCGGTACAGCTCGATGGATATGGCGGCAGCGGGCACTCCATGGGTGGTGTCCAGTACGTGTGTCGTGAGTTTTCCCATCTCCAAAAATCCTTTTTTGTACACAATTTTGTTTTATTTAAAGTGAATCGATGCAATTCGTCAGCGAATAGTTTGTCATTTCGTGAACTCACGCAGCGTTGTAAAGCCGAATAACACGCAATTTTCCGCCTAACCTCTTCAAATATAGCTGCTATTCTCAAATGAGGTGGTTAAGAATTGCACTCTTTACATTTCTATCAATGAATTGTATACAATTATATATAACACGCGGTGGGAGGCGAACGATCAGTGAAAAGCAACGAATACCCGAGAGATCTGATTGGCTATGGCCAAAACCCACCGGACCCGAAATGGCCGGGTGGGGCAAGGCTCGCTTTGTCTTTTGTATTGAATTACGAAGAGGGTGGAGAGCGTTGCATTTTGCACGGTGATGCAGAATCAGAGGCATTTTTGTCGGAAATTCCAGCAGCACAGCCAATCGAAGGGCAACGCCATATCAGCATGGAATCCATTTATGAATATGGAAGCCGTGCTGGGGTTTGGCGGGTCTTAGCGCTATTTGAAAAATACAACATGCCACTGACGGTTTTTGCTGTCGCGATGGCACTGGAACGCTACCCCGAACTTGCCAAAGTATTCGTCGATGCCGGGCATGAAATATGCAGCCATGGCTACCGTTGGGTCGATTATCAGGGTATCGACCCCGATCTGGAAAAGGCAGACATGCTTAAAGCCATATCGGTAATTAAGGCGCTAACGGGTGATCGCCCGCTGGGCTGGTACACCGGCAGAACCAGCCCCAATACACGTAAGCTGGTGGCAGAAGAGGGCGGCTTTTTGTATGACTCAGACGCTTACGATGACGATTTACCCTACTGGCATATGGAAGGGAAAACACCCCAACTGGTGATTCCGTACACCCTTGATGTTAACGATATGCGCTTTGCCACTGTGCAGGGTTTTAACAGTGGGGAGCAGTTCTTCCAGTATTTGAAAGACACGTTCGACACGCTGTACGAGGAAGGCGAAAGGGCACCAAAAATGATGTCTGTCGGGCTTCACTGCCGGTTGATTGGCAAGCCGGGAAGAATTGCGTCATTAAAGCGTTTCTTAGATTACGTGCAGCAACATTCCGACGTATGGGTATGTCGACGAGTAGACATTGCGAAGCATTGGCACCAACACCACCCATTTGAAACGTCGGACAAAAAATAGGAACAACCATGGCACTTTTTAAAGCGTGTAAACCGTCTTCTCTTTCGAAAGGCGAGTTTGTTCAAACGTTTGCCGACATATACGAACACAGCCCTTGGGTGGCGGAAAAGGCGTTTGAAAAAGGCATTTCTGAGCAGGATGACAATATCGAGCACCTGCACCAAAAGATGGCAACTGCCCTGAAAGAGGCAGACAAAAGCGCTCAACTTAAGTTGATTCTTGCGCATCCTGACCTGGCTGGAAAGGCAGCGATGAACGGCGAGCTGACTCAGGCGTCGACCTCTGAACAGGCGGGGGCGGGGATTGACCAGTGCACACCTGAAGAGTTTCAGCGATTTACCGATTTTAACGAACGCTACAAAGCTAAGTTTCAGTTCCCTTTTATCATGGCGGTAAAGGGGTCGAATCGGCACAAAATTTTAGAGTCATTTGAACAAAGGTTGGAGAACACCGCAGTCGCTGAGTTCACTCAGGCGATAGAAGAAATTAATAAGATAGCGCTCTTCAGATTACAAGACTTATAGGGTGCTACCTGAAGGCACAGTGAAGTGCCAAAGTGATATGGGACGAACATGGATATGTCTTTAAACATCGATCATTTAGTGAATCTGGCCGATCAGAAATTAGGTGCCGAAGCCATTTTTGCCACCGACGATTTTTTCGCGGATAAAAGCCGGCTGATTCGCCGAGAAGATCCGGTTTGGAAAGAAGGCGTTTACGACAACAACGGTAAGTGGATGGACGGCTGGGAAAGCCGCCGCAAGCGCGAAGAAGGGCACGATTACTGCGTAGTCCGTTTAGCAATGGCCGGAGAAATTTCAGCCGTGGATATCGATACGCGTTTCTTTACCGGAAACTTCCCTCCATCCGCATCGATAGAGGCGTGTTATTGCCCAAATTCTGATCCTGACGAACATACCTATTGGACTGAGATTTTGCCTTCGGTCAGCTTGTCGGGGAATAAGCAACACCTGTTTGAAATCGCATCTGGCAGTAATTACACCCACGTGAAACTCAACATTTATCCCGATGGTGGCATCGCTCGGTTAAGAGTTTATGGTTTACCTGCTGTCGACTGGAATCAGATAGACACACTTCAGCCGATTGATCTGGCATCTGTATCCTACGGTGGAAGAGCTTTGAGTTGCAGCGACGAACACTATGGCAAAAAGAGCAATCTTCTGGGGCCAGGGCGTGGTGAAAACATGGGTGACGGTTGGGAAACCGCCCGACGGCGCACACCTGGCAATGATTGGGTGATCATTGCTCTGGGTCATGTAGGCAATGTAGAGAAAGTGTTGGTGGATACGGCGCACTTTAAGGGAAATTACCCCGACACCTGTTCGATACAAGCCGCCTTTGTAAAAGGAGGCACCGACGAGCAGATAGAAACTCAGAGCCTTTTCTGGCGAGAGCTGTTACCTCCGCAAAAACTTACGGCAGACGCAATTCATGAGTTCGAATCTCAGATTAATCCGATGGGACCGGTTACGCATGTGCGATTGAACATCTTCCCTGATGGTGGCATCAGCCGCTTGCGAATTGTGGGAACGAAAGCTGTGGTGCCCAAAGTGAGTTCTTCCAAATCTAGTCTCATGGAAAGCAGCCAATGAGCTCCGAACCGCTGATTGTTGAGCCTCTGACCAAAGACGCGTTTTCGCCATTTGGTGACGTTATTGAAAGCGAAGGCAGTGAGTTCTTCCTTATCAATAATGGTTCTACCAAGCGATTTCATCATCTGGCGCAAGCCGATACCAGCGCTTACGGTGGCAACACCATCATCAGTATTTTTGAGGCAACGCCGCTGAGTTATCCGTTAGACATTGAGATGCTTGAGCGCCATCCGCTCGGTTCTCAGGCTTTTATGCCTTTGTTTGGAAATCCTTTTTTGATCGTGGTCGCCGCTGGTTCTGATAAACCGGATGCAAACACGTTACGGGCTTTCCTGAGTAACGGAAAGCAGGGGGTGAACTATCATAAAGGTATATGGCATCACCCTGTGCTTGCCCTGAGTTCGAACGATCAGTTTCTGATTGTAGACAGAAGTGGGGAAGGAAGTAATTGCGACGAATATTACTTTCAGGCTTCAGAAATACGGAGCTTGTCGCTCGCATCTGGTGTGTTTCCCGCCTGATTGATTGGGGACACTCAAACACAGGGAATGTGTCATTCATGTACGCAAAGTACAGCAAAAAGGAGTTATAGATGGATCCACATGTAACGGAGTGGCTGAATTTGGTCATTCGCTGGATTCACATGATAGTCGGAATCGCATGGATTGGTGCTTCTTTCTATTTTGTGTGGCTAGAGAATAACCTAAATCGCATCAACCCAAAAACAGGGCTCGCAGGGGATTTGTGGGCGATACATGGTGGTGGTATCTATCATCTGGAAAAATACAAACTCGCTCCTCCTGAAATGCCTGAAAAACTCCATTGGTTTAAATGGGAGGCGTACTTCACCTGGATAACAGGGATGCTGTTGCTCGGGATTGTGTATTACCTTAATGCGGAAATCTATCTGATTGCGCCGGGTTCGGGTTTAAGTTCTGCTGAAGCAATAGGCATCGGTATTGGCTCGCTGGTTGTGGGGTGGTTTGTTTACGATTTGTTGTGCGATTCTGCCCTTGGTAAAACCCCTCTGTTACTCGGAATCATCATATTTGCACTCTTGGTTGCGACAGCTTACGGGCTGACTTTAGTATTCAGTGGACGCGGTGCTTACATTCATGTTGGGGCGATCATCGGCACCATCATGGTAGGGAATGTGTTCAGAATCATTATGCCTGCCCAAAGGAATCTGGTCAGTGCCATCGAAAAAGGTGAGGAACCTGATCCGACTCTGCCTAAAAAGGGGCTGCTGCGATCGCGTCATAACAACTACCTCACTTTGCCTGTGCTGTTCATCATGATCAGCAATCACTTCCCGAGTACCTATGGTTCCAACTGGAACTGGCTAATTCTGGCTGGGTTGGCAGCATTCAGTATTTTAGTTCGACACTACTTTAATACTCGTCACGGTAGCCAGAAGTTTGCCTGGACACTCCCAGCTGCGGCAGTTGGGATGATGACACTGGCCTTTATCACTTCACCGACGAGTAAACCTGTAGTCTCTCAGGTAACGGAGACTGCAAGCACAAGTCAGGTCGAGACAAAACCCGAAGCGAGCAGGACATCTGTTTTTACGAAGGTGCATTCCGTGATCAAAGAGCGTTGCACTGTCTGCCACTCAGCCAATCCAACTCATGTGGCATTTCAGACGGCACCAGCAGGAGTTGTATTGGATACAGCGGAAGAAATTAAAAACAATGTGGATCGAATTGTGGCGCAAACGGTGACCACTCAGGTGATGCCCATTGGCAACCTGACCCAGATGACGGAAGAAGAGCGCACGTTGATTGGGGATTGGGCAGCGAAAGGCGCACAGATTCAGTAGCCAGTGGTTGGACCTGGAGAGAAACTCTGGCGAAATCGTTGATATAACAGGGCTAGACGGTTTCTTAGTTATACTAAGATGCTATATTACCTGAATATATTTTTATTTAATTAAGTGGGGGAGTGGAATGATTTCTAAATGGGCGCAGCGTTTTTTCCAAATGGCTGAACTGGTTGGTTCCTGGAGTAAGGATCCATCAACGCAAGTTGGCGCTGTGATAACAAAGCATAATCGCATTGTTTCGGTTGGCTTTAATGGTTACCCGCATGGTATTTCAGACAGCGCAGAAACCGACGAACGCGATATGAAGTATCTGAAAACACTCCACGCTGAAGAAAACGCGATTTTGTTCGCGAAGCGCGACCTTGATAACTGTGAAATTTGGGTAACGCATTTCCCCTGTCCAAACTGTGCCGCCAAAATCATCCAAACGGGAATCAAAGCAGTGCATTGCCCTGCTCAAACAGAAGATTTTCTTTCTCGCTGGGGCGATAAAATTCAGGTCAGCCAAAGCATGTTTGAAGAAGCAGGTGTAGAAGTAGACTGGTTACCACTTGAAGATTTGGATTTACTCAAAAACTAACGAATCTAAACATAGAAAAGGGCTTGATTTATCAAGCCCTTTTTTCATTTTGTTCTCTTTTCTTCTAACCAAACAGTAGTAAAGCGGTGGGTATAGCTAGCATTAGGCTCAAGAAGGTTCTTATAAACCAAATCGAGACAAGCTGAAGAATCGTCAAAGGTATCTTTGTGGCTAATATGCACGGAATGGATGCCGAGAAGAACAGAATCGACGACACGCAAACCACACCAGCAGAGAACCGAGCAATGATATCAGCTTCTTTCATCAACAAGGCAGGCAGGAACATTTCAGCCAGACCGGACGCACTTGCTCTTGCGAGTTGCATTCCATCCTCGATGCCCCAGATTAAGGTAACAGGGTAAAAAAGGTAACCAATCCAATCAAATACTGGCGTGTATTTGGCTGCCAGCAAACCGATGACTCCTACTGACATGATTGATGGCAGGATGCTTATCGTCATCACTAAGCCATCTTTAAAATTGTCCAGAATGTTTCTTCCGATTGGCGGTGCTTTTTCCGCTACAGACAATCCGTTTTCAATCGCAACCTTTAAACGGTTGGTGGTGATAGCATTGGGTTCTCTATGCTCTGCGTCATTATTAATACGGGACAAAGGCGGCAGCCTTACTGTAATTGCAGTGACAACAAAGGTGATCAATAACGTTATCCAGAAATATTGATTCCAGACAGACATTAACCCAAGTGTTTTGGCAACTATGATCATAAAAGTGGCGGATACGGTAGAAAATCCAGTTGCAATAATGGCTGACTCGCGAGCGCTGTAGTGACCAGCAATGTAGACGCGATTAGTGATGAGCAGACCAATCGAGTAACTGCCCACGAACGACGCTACGGCATCAATAGCGCTTCTTCCCGGTGTTTTCCAAATGGGTTGCATGAGTTTTTGCAATAAGATCCCGATAGCTTCCAATAGTCCATAACTGACTAAAAATGCTAGGAATATAGAACCTATAGGGACGATCAATCCTACTGAAATAACCAGCTTGTTGAACAAAAATGGCAGCATATCTGGTTCTTGTAAAATCGCAGGTCCAGATTTAGTTACTGCCATGATGGCTGCAATAACCCCAAGACACTTAAGAAACAAGAATACTTTTTCCGTTGTACTCTTTTTCCAACTCCCTGTTACTAACGGGTAAGCCGCACCAGCAATGATCATTGCGACGGCATACCATGCTGCTCCAACTCCCATATTGGTCTTTAAAAAAGTGGTCATATGATCGAGCGGGATGCTCTGTTTATCGTTAAAAGTGACGGGGACAAAAAAGATGAAGATACCGATGGCACTTAACCCTATTAGTCTGAACCAGGGGTGGTAGTTGGTCGGACTAGATTCGCTAACTCTGTTCATAGCACTCTCCTTGTGTATTCAATATAAATGTATATACAAAATAGAGATTGAGGTTTTATCAACGGATTAAATGTGATCTTTGTGTGAAATTTGTTCAATTAATGTGATCTATTGCCTGTTATATGACCGATTTGATATATTCTAGATATATACAATTAATTGGCGGGATGCATATCTCCAAAGTTGATATACGTGCAAGTGGTGGGGGAAATTACCTTAGAACCATAAAGAAACCCAACTGGCTTAGTTGGGTTATTGAGTGTGGTTTAACAGCTGACAAGTGGTTAGAGCATTGTGGTTAAGCCATTGCTTTTTGCTGTATATGTTCAAACAACTGACTTGCAAGACGGGTTAGGGTACCTGCAGGTGGCTTGGTATGAGAAAAGGTTCGAATTCCATAGATCCCCATTACCAGAAACTCGGCCAATTCGGAGCAGTCAACATCGGTAGAAAGCTCGCCGTTTTCCTGTGCCAGAATCAGTTTGCCAGCGATGTTGTTTCGCCACTTTTCCATCAAGCCAGAAATCACAGCTTCCACTTCTTCGTCTTGCTGAGAGAGTTCGCTCAGAGCTTTTTGCAGCAGACAGTCTTTAACTTCTTCGCGCTCACATTCATCCACCACATGAGTGAGGTAAGACTGGAATGCTTCCAGAACAGATTCATGCCCTTCAAACTGAGCTTCAAATACTTTTGCGCTTTCAATGCCATATTGTTCCAAAGCCGCAAGCAATAATCCGCGTTTGTTGGTAAAAGCACAATAAATCGACCCAGGGTGAAGCCCTGTCGCCGCCTTTAAATCTTGCATGCTGGTTTTGCTATAGCCTTTGGAAATGAAGACTTCCATGGCAGACCGAAGAACTTCTTCACGGTCGAACTCTGCGCTTCGCATCAAATTACTCTACAAAAATATTAGTAATCGCATTCTAGAACATTTTGAACGTTCATTCAAAAAATTACTTGAATGATCATTCAAGAAAGGCTAATTTGAATGGACATTCAAAAAAGGAATAACAAGATGACTGCGAACTTATTCGAATCATTTCAGTTGAATAGCGAAATTACGCTGCAAAACCGCATACTGATGGCTCCACTGACAAGATGCATGGCTGATGACGATCTTGTACCGACCGACGAAATGGCTGCGTACTACGGAAGACGTGCAAGATCTGGTCTGATCATTGCTGAAGCAACCATCATTCGCCCAGATGGTCAGGGTTACCCAAATACGCCTGGTATCTTCAGCCCAGAACAAATTCAGGGCTGGCGCAAAGTCACTGATGCCGTTCATGCCAATGGCGGAAAGATTTTCCTTCAGCTTTGGCATACGGGTCGTGTTTCCCACCCACATTTTTGGAATGGTGAGCATGCATTAGCCCCTTCCGCAGTTCGCGTCGATGGATCTGTTCCTAGAATGCGTGAGCTCTCTTATGTCACGCCAAAACCAGTAACGAAAGATGAGGTAGCTCAACTTGTCGAAGACTACGCACAAGCTGCGGCAAACTCGATTGACGCTGGATTTGATGGCGTTGAAATTCACGGTGCGAACGGGTATTTGATTGATCAGTTCCTGCATTACTCAAGTAATACTCGCGACGATGAATTCGGTGGCAATGCAGCGAACATGGTTCGATTCCCGTTAGAGGTTGTTGATGCAATTACCGCGCGTATTGGAGCAGAGCGCACTGCGCTTCGCGTTTCTCCAGCAGCATACTTCAATATGGATGCGGACAACCGAGATCGCGAAGTATTCGATCTGTTCCTCTCTGAACTGGACAAACGTCATCTAGCTTACCTGCATGTGGGTATCTTCGATGACAGCGCCGAGTACGATTACCTCGACGGCACGCCAACATCTTACCTGCGTAAGCATTACAAGCAGACTTTGGTTGGCAATGGTGGTTACTCAGCAGAATCTGGCAGTCATGCGATTGCCGAAGACAAGTTTGATCTGCTAGCAATCGGTCGTCCATTTATCGCTAATCCCGACTTTGTAGAAAGAGTCGAGAAAGGTGAAGCATTGAAAGAATACTCTGAAGAAATGCTGACTACGCTTTACTAGAACTAAACATACCCAAACTGCCTTGGGTATAAACTCCTTCCTTGTTTTTTGCCATTCGTAATTTCGCGAATGGCTTTTTTATGTTTTCATGAAACAGAACCGAATACTCAGAGTGAACCTCGTAAAGGGGGAGTGTATGGAAATACTAAAACTGTCGTGCCAATGCGGTGAAGTTACGGGTCACATCAAAAACGTTTCACCGAAACTGGGCAATCGCCTGATTTGCTACTGTGGTGACTGTCGCACGTTCGCTCACGAATTAAATCAGGATCAGGAGCTTACGCCTTGCGGAGGTTCCAGGATATTTCAGATTCCCCTGAATCATTTTGTTATTGATACTGGGCTGGATAAAATCGCGTGTCTGAGGTTATCTGAAAAAGGCGTTTATCGCTGGTACACAACCTGCTGTAACACAATGATCGGCAACACTTTAAAACCAGAGACGATTCCTTTCATTGGTGTGCTAGAAAGCTTTTTTGCCGACGGTGAAAACACGGATCAAAAGATTGGTGCTGCGCTGGGTGGTGTGAATGTCAAAAGTGCGTTATCTGATCCGAGTCAGGAACTGGTTGGCAAGAAAGGGGAAGGTCGAATTCAGATCCGATGCCTCACCAAGTTGTTTAGCTGGAAGCTAACCGGGAAAGATAAACCCAACGTACTTTTTTGCGATGGTCCTAAGTCTAAAGCCATTGTAAAACCCAAGATTCTGCGCTGACTCGCTAAGTTTTTTCTTAATCAGTTAAGTCACACTTTTCGATTTCGTATTCTCGAACGCTTTCAACCACGGAGTGTGGAAGGTTCGCCAGTCTTCATCTTTTTTGAATTGCTCTCGAAATTCATCATATGTCCAAATCCAGAATTCCACCGGTGTAAGGGTTTCAATTGTGAAAGGGCATGGCTGGTTGCGCAAAGATTCCGTCACTGGCCACAGGAAATCGTCATCTGAAAAATAAGCAATATTATGTTCTTGGTGCTCATTTAATGTGTAGAGCCGAATTGTTCCTGTTTTAAGCCAGATTATCGATTGCCAGTGGTTACCTGTTTCCACAATGGTTTGTTTATCCGATAACCTTTGATGCTGTGCTATGGCGTAAATTTTGGACTGGATAGTTGAAGGTAAGCAGCACAGATGAGGGCAGTGCAATAAGTATGTGTCACCCATTCTCGCTCCTTGCTCGACGGATCCTATAAGGTTAAGTGTGACACATACTGCACGAATTTCCTGTGATATTGAGTGATTTATTTTTTACATTCGTTTGACGGTCAGGCAATCGAAGTCAGTTTCTGAGGTCTTAGCTTTGATAGCGGCACAGGAACATTTCTGCGGTTTCTTCTGCAATGGTTTTACATTCTTCTTCAGACAGTTCTGTTCTCATTCCCATCAGCTGCGGCCAGAAACCACTGCCCTTGATCAGGCTATGTAGCTGCCCGTTGGCAAACTCCGGGTCGAGCGCTTTTAGCTTTCCATCATCCATTGCAGCTTTGATCCAGCGGTGGATAGCTGTTTCCTGAGCTGAAATCTTTTCGATTTCTTTTTGGAGTTCCTCTGAGTTATAGAACAAATGCCCAAATGCCACGCGTGATAAGTCCAGATATTCGCGAGCACCAATAAAGTCGAGCTCCATTTTCAGCATCTCTGCCAGTTGTGCTTTAAGCGATGTGTCTGGGCAATACTCAAGCTGAATATCTACCATAGCGCGTTTCCAGAGATCGGAAACCAAATGCATTACCAGGGTTTCTTTGGTCGCAAAGTGGTTATACACCGTGCGCTTTGAAACCCCCGCCAGTTGTGCGAGCTTATCCATGCTGGTGGCCTGAACGCCAAACTCCTTAAAAGCGCTGGTCGCTGCTTCTAATATGGCTTCTCGTTTCAGTTCACTTCGAGTCTTTTTTTTCTCAACCATTCTTTTGTCGTACGAAAGTGTTAATTTCAATTATTTTACACTGACCAGTTTACTTTTTGAAATGTTAAAAGTAAACTGCACCGTATAGTTTACTTTTGGTATTCCAATATGAAACGTAACATTGCAATCGGTATAGGGGTCATCGTTATGGCAGCAGCAGGATACAAATTTACATCGTCTAACAATGTAGAAGGTAAGTTCGTTAACACCGACACCAGCTACGAGACTGGCGCAGCGAATATCTGGGAAATCACTAAAGCTTATGTAAAAGCTAATCGAGTGACGCCAACACCAAGCACGCAAATTCCTGTGCTGCCAGTGACTGCCAATCAGCTTGCAGAAAAACACGACGCAATGTTTCGTCTGGGACATTCCACCATCTTAATGAGGTTGGATGGTAAGCTGATATTGACTGATCCGGTATTGAGCGAACGTGCTTCACCCGTTCAGTGGGCGGGTCCTAAGCGTTTTCATGAAAGCCCGATCAGTGGTGAGGACTTACCCGAAATTGACGTGGTCGTAATCAGTCACGACCATTACGATCACCTGGATAAAGACGCCATCAAATTGCTGGATGGCAAAGTGAAACAGTTCTTAACGCCGCTAAAAGTTGGTCAGCGCATGATTGAATGGGGAGTTAACCCTGACAAAGTGGTCGAAATGGATTGGTGGGATGAAATCAGTGTCGCTGGCATTAAGTTTGTAGCAACGCCGGCGCAGCACTTTTCTGGTCGTGGTGTATTCGACCGAGACCAAACGCTGTGGGCGAGCTGGGTCATTCAAAGTGAGCAACGCAATTTGTTCTTTAGTGGCGACAGTGGCTATTTCAAAGGGTTTAAAGAGATCGGTGAAAAATTCGGACCTTTTGATGTCACTATGGTTGAAACCGGCGCATACAACGAGCTGTGGAGTGATATCCACATGATGCCTGAAGGGAGTATGCAGGCACACCTGGATCTAACCGGTTCACACATGATGCCAATACACAACGGAACATTTGACCTGTCACTACACGATTGGTACGAACCCTTCGAGCGAGTGTTAAGTCTAGCCAAAGAGAATGATGTAACACTACTAACGCCTAAGTTTGGACAGGAAATTACGCTGGATAACATCCCACAAACTTCGCTTTGGTGGCGAGAAGTGGAAGGCGAGAAAACATGGGAAGAAGGGAAAATTGCCCAAAATACATTAAGTTTTAATTAATATTACTGGTTAGTCGTTAACCTATTGATTCGATGAATGATAATCTCCTTGTTGCGTATTCGTGTGGCAAGGAGGTTTTCATGTTAGATCCAATGGCGATATCCGGCTACTTAGGTTGGTTTTTAGCCATTCTTTTCAGTTACCCACTAGTTCTGGTGGGCGTCCAGCTTGCGATTTTCAGCGAACAGAAGCGAAAGCGCGTGACCTTCTGGTTCAATATTGGTGTAGCCGCCGTACTGCTTATCCTGTTTTATTTTCACATGCAAACCGAGGTTATTTACGGTAAGTCACTGTTAGATGCCTGGTACGCGCAAAACCCTAAGGAATAGCTCGTTTTATTCCAATGGTAATTCAGAAAGGCATTTGCGGCACAGGCAAGTGCCTGTTTTGTTTAACGCACTGGTATCTCGTTTTTCGAGCTCAAAGCACCAGCAATGATTGCCACCAGCGCTTATCTCACAGTAAGTTGGGCTGCCACACTTCGCGCAGGCGTGGGTTTGTTTCTCACCGGAAAGCTTATTCATGACTTCCGAGCGTTCCTCTTCCGTCTTATCTTTCCAGCCGATGATTTCATTGATTGTACGGTAGCAACCGCTGCACATACCTGCGTTATTTTTACATGCCGCAACACATGGTGACTTAATTGACATTACTCTGCTTAAAATTTCTGGGGGCTTTAGCCCTTTTTGTTTGAGCCGAGTATATCACTCTTCCGTTGCAACCTTGGGGCAACTTCAAGAATTCTCTCATTAATCAATCGAATTCATATGCATTATGTCTACTATTTGAGTAGCGCTAATATTCTTACGTACACAGAAATGCTTTGCTTAGACTTCGCTCGGTATAAACGGGCGTCATGGGTATTCCCATGGACCAAATCAAAAGATGCATAATCAACGATGAAAAATACAATAAATAATTTGATATCGGACACCGATCATGAGGTTTTGAGCAGCGAGTTAAAAAAGCTGCTGCTCACTCAGGATCGTTTTTACTTTTTCCTTGCCCACACTCCGGATTTTATTTACTTCAAAAACTCAAAACATGAATTTACTTATGCCAGTCAAGCTTTTGCCAACCTGACTCAACATCGCGACTGGAAAGAACTCAGGGGGAAAACAGACTTTGATATCTTTCCGAAAGAACATGCCAGCGTATATTTCAAAATGGAAGAAGACGTGATCAAGAAAGGGCAATCACTCACTGAAATCGAAGAGCCTTATTATGATCTGAATGGCAACGTACGTTGGGTCAGTTCCAGTAAAAGACCAATTTATGACGAGTCGGGAGACATTGTGGGTCTGTTTGGCATTAGCCGCGATATTACGCGAATCAAAGAACTGGAAAATGAGTTGAAAAAACAGGCGTATTTCGATGTGCTTACGCATTTGCCAAACAGAAATTATCTGTTTCAGCATGCCGACAATATATTAGAGAGGGCTGAGCAGGAAGCGCGTGATGTGTATGTTTACTTTATTGACCTTGATGGATTCAAGCAGGTGAATGATCGCATGGGGCATAAAACCGGCGACTGCGTTCTCCAGGTTGCCGCCCAGCGTTTAAGAAAACATTTTGGTGATGTTGGGCATGTGAGCCGGATTGGTGGTGACGAGTTTATCGGAATGGCACTGAGTAACGACGATTTTGAACGTAAGGTAGGCATCGCAAACAATGTGATTGAGTCACTCAACGAACCTATTTTAGTGGATGGGAAATCCATTCATGTCGGGTGTAGCATTGGCATTTCAACCTATCCCCAGCACGGGACGGACATCAGCCACCTGATTCTGATGGCAGACAAGGCCATGTATCGGGCAAAAAATGCCGGAAAAAATACGTTTCGTAGTATTTAAAGCCGTCATCTTTATTTGGTACGAGATGTGTTGATTAATGTCCGGTGAGAATCTGCGTACTGGAGGTGATGTTTGACTGTTAGTTGGCGTCGTGAATGCGTTCCAGCGCTTCTACTCGCCTAAATTCGGATTCTGAGAAAGACTGGTTTCTGAGTGACGCAATGGATTGCGCTTTTTCCTCTGAACTTGAGGTGGCTTGATTGATGGCATCGCGCTGGCTTAAATAAGATTTTATTCGTGAGTCAAACTCTGCACGCTGATTGTCCAGGTCGGCAAGCCGGTTCGCGGCTTCCTCTCCCACCAAATCTGCTCTTGCAAGATGTTTTTCCTGTTCAGATAAATTATTAAGGCCATTCAACTTTTCTACTAGGCTGGCGTTCTTATCGCTGCGTTGTATGTAGTCTGGCTTAGACGCGAGATATTGCTGCCATTGATGGTTAAAGTCGGAGGCGCTTGTGGCTTGCTGTTGTAAGCGTAATTTTTCTAGCGCCATTTCCCGAATCAGATTTTCCTCAGCAAAATAGTTGTCGCGCTCAAGCTCATAGAAATATTCAGCTTGTACGTCCAATACTTTGGCGTGAAGATCTTGCAGCGCATTAAGGTCTAGCACTTCATAGTCGGTAGGTGCGAGTTCGTTCAGCGCAAGTTTGTATTCGATAAATTTATCGAATTCCACATCTTTGATTTTTAAGATTGGGATCGAGCGATTGAAACTGAGTGCTTGGTTTTTTATGTCGCTTAAAGGCTGTTCACCCATGGTTGCAAGAAAGTAATCAATGACCTTACGGGAAGACTCCTGATCTACTTCTGTCCCCTGTAATGAACCGAACTTCCGGTTAACTGCGTCATTGCCTTCGCCAACATTTTGGGAAAGAAAAAAGACCGCCGCCACACTCCCCGAGGCGATGATAATTGCGATAAGCAGAGCGATCTTTTTCATAGTATGTACCTTTTATAATCCCTGATTTTTAAGGCGATTAGCGTGTTGCCTGTAAATCGTGACCGGATCCGTTTCAAACAGATGGTGGATTCCCAGTAACCCGTTCACTTCGTCCAAATGATTCATCTTGTAGTTATCTCGAATCACCTGACCCAGATGGCTACTGCACCTTCCAACCAAGCCATCATTCGGCTCACTAAAGGCTAGTCCTAACACACCCATCACCGCATCAGAAGGGTCTAGCACGTTAGTTACGGTCGAGGTACCACTCCAAGAGTAATAATATACGCCGTTACTCGCCCGTTTCTGTCCGTTGCCACATTTTGAGGTTGGCACCCCTTCGGGGTAATGGCGGTTAAATTTTAGCGATCCTTTGGTCGTTAACGAGCGCAGTGAAGCAAGCGGGTCTTGTGGTAAAGCACTTCCCCCTGAAAGAACACCAATCAGCGTGCTTAAACCTTGTGCCATTTTAACGGCAAGATCTTCAGAAACGGAGCCGGGCGGCACTGTTCCCCTAACGATATCTGCAATGGTAGAGCCTTTGTTGACCCCTCCGACGCTTGTCACAGACGCGACAATGTCCGGTCGGACAGATGCCACATAACGGGAAGTCGGGCTGCCGTGGCTGTGTCCGATTAGGTTAACTTTACTGGCACCAGTAACCGCCAGAACGGATTCAACCTGTGCCAGAAGCTGTTCACCTCTGGCTTCAGAACTGTTAGTGGCGGAGACCTGTGCAACATAAACACTGGCACCACTTTTCGTCAGTGCCTGTGGGACGCCAAAGAAATAGTCGACGCCAGCCAGTTTATCGAAGCCAAATAAACCGTGAACAAGCACGATAGGGTAGTGCGTTTGGGTGTAGCCAGTTTGGGTTGCCCCTCCGGCACTAGCACCAGCCCAGGTAAAGGTGCTGGCGGAGAGCAATAGAGCGAGTGTGAGAATCCTTTTCACGTCGTTTTCCTCTACAAGTTAGACCTCGGATGAGTTAATAAAATGTAGCGAAAATGTTAATGCTATTTTGGTTCAAAAATGAGAACTGTGAAGAAAACGAATATTTTCAGGTGACTGATTTATGAACAAGAAAAAGACCGGGAAAGAGTTAAGACACTAAATAATATAGAAGTTATCTTTTGAAGTGAGTTGAAAAAGGGAGCATCTCATTGTTCGAAGGTTTGAGTATGAGAGCCAGAGAGTAAAGCCCACCCCCAGCATGAATGTTTAAAACAGCCAGAGATGGGTATTTGTGTGATCAGAACCTGATATTTAGTCTGAGTGGCTACACTCGATTAGCAACAATCAGGCGCACAGCAGGTAACTTTGTTAATGCTTAGCGATGGTTTGCTTTCAACGCAGCATTCGTCGCCTTCATCACAGCAGTTGCCTCTGTTTTCTTCACAACAATCTGTATCGCAACACACTTTTCTTCCAAGCTCCGTTTCTTCGGAAAGGTAGAAGTTAGTGAATTTGGTGATGAATTCCTCTGAAACAGATTTTTCAGCAACTCCAGTTTCCATAAGCTTCTTCTGCCATTTTTGCGTTTTTGGCAGATCGCTCAGAAAGTCAAAACCCGTGTACTGTTTCACAATGTGAGCGCGATGAAGAAGTGGTAGCCAGGCTATATCTACGTTGCTGATCTCTTCACCACTGAAGAACGGACCTTCGTTCAGAGCTTTCTCTGCTTTTTCAAAAGCGGAAATCAACTTGGCGCCTCGTTCTTTCAGAGTCTCTTCGTCTTTACTGCGCATTGTGCTGCATTGCGTCAGGTAGTGCTTTGTTGCCTGATAACTCCAGGCACGGTTAATCGCTTTTTGCTCGGGAGTCAGGTTGGGCTGAAGTGGGGTTGTGACTTCATCGATGTACTCCGCGATCGCGTCGGACTCAAACAATGCCTGACCAGAGTCGGTAACTAACAGTGGCACCTGTCCGTTAGGAGAAAGCTCCAAAAACCAATCTGGCTTGTCGCTCAAGCTGATGTATTCAATGTCGTAAGGCACTTTTTTCGCTTCAAGCAAAGCGGTGACACGTTGTACAAATGGGCAGATTGTAAAGCTGATAATTTTCATTTTTTCTGTTCTCTCTTGGTGATTTGTCTATAAGACGCAGGGGCTCAGAAAAAGACGAAGAAAAAATGAAAAAATTACCTCGAAAGAGCGACAGACTTTAACAGCTATCGCAGCTTTTTGATTTTGAATCGCAATCTATCATGCCGCCATTTTTCCCTAAGGTGACATGGCAACAGTCTTCAAACTGCTTTTTGAGCTCTTGTCTGGCTTTATGAACGCGAGACTTGAGGGTGGAGTAACTAATGTTCTCCTGAAGTGCCAGAGATTTTTGAGATTCCTGCTGAATATCAACGGCGAAAATCAGTTTGGCGCTCTGTTCTGGTAGTGTCTGAATGAAAGGAAGCAGGCAGCGAGAAAAGTCCTGTGTTGGCTCTTCTTCTGCATTGGCATACCACAGATCTCGCTCGTCTACCGAGGACTGTCGAGCTCGCTTGCGGTAAAAATCCATAATGGCGTTGTTTGCGATCTGGAAAAGCCACGACTTCAGGCTTTCCCAGTTTTGTACCGTATCCAGCTTTTCGTATGTTTTGACTAATACGTCCTGCAGAATATCTTCGACATCATCTGGGCTGGATACCCGAGAATGTAAGAATGCTTTGAGGCTTTGTTGATATTCCTGCCATACGGTCTCGAAATTTTTCATAGCGTGGTGTTCTCGTACAATTGCGAAATCCCCAGTGACCTAGATTATCAAAGCAAGATCATTATCAAAACAGCATCATTACCAAAACAGCGTCAGAGCTGATTACTTTTTAAGGATGGCTGCGCATTCTGAATAGCTAGGGCTGTCGCCTTCACCAAAATCCCAAATCTGCTTAGACGCGTAGTAAGCGTAATCTTTGTTGGCGGGGTATTCTCTCTTTCGTTCTAATTTTTTATTGATGTAGATGGTTCTCATCTCCGATCTCTGATTGTAATTCAGTTCACGAGACTGAGAACAAATATGGCTTAAACCTTCAAATGCATAAGCCGTAATTTCTTTCTTCCACGAGCTCGCATAGCTGGTGGACGATAATAATATGAGCAATAAAACTGACTTCTTCACTTGGCTTCCAACCCTAACTCTGAATTTGCAGCTAACCTAGCAGTGCTAAGTTGATTTTTCGAGATAACACGTTGAACAATATGATTAAAATATAAAGATTCTTTTTATGAAGTACCCGAGGAATCACTCGGGTACTAACAATTGTAGCAACGTATATGAGCTCTGCGAGAAGAGATTTGGCTGGTGTTTTTTTGGCTCAGTTATCAGTTTGTAATTGCTCAGCTATTCGATTCAACTGGTGAAAAATCCGTTTTCGTTCTATTGGCGAAAGCCACCAGAGAGAGCATTACCGGAACCTCAACCAGCACACCAACGATGGTCGCCAGTGCGGCACCTGAGTGAACCCCAAACAGGCTGATAGCCACAGCAACCGCAAGTTCGAAGAAATTCGATGCACCTATCATTGCACCTGGAGCCGCGACACAATGAGGTTGTTTCGACTTCTTCATCCAGTAATACGCAATCGCGAAGATAAGATAGGTTTGAATAAGTAAAGGGATAGAAATCAACACAATGTCGATTGGGTTATCAAGAATTGTATTCGCCTGAAAGCCAAACAAGAGAATGACAGTACCCACCAATCCAACAATGGAAAGAGGTTTGATGGTATTTCCAAGTGCATCGACCTTTTTCTGATCTTTCAGGAAGTGCCTTGTTGCTACCCCAGCGACCAAAGGCACGATGACAAACAGAGATACAGACAGAAGCAAGGTATCCCAAGGAACAGTAATGTCGGTCATTCCTAAAAGAAGCGCGGCAATAGGGGCAAACGCGAGCACCATGATGATGTCGTTGATGGCGACCTGTACCAGAGTGTAGTTTGCGTCACCTTTCGTTAACTGGCTCCACACAAAAACCATGGCTGTACAAGGTGCAACACCCAGTAAAATCATGCCCGCGATGTACTGCTCTGCCAAATCATCGACAATCCAGTTGCCAAACACATATCGCATAAACACAACCGCAAGTAGAGCCATGGTGAAGGGTTTCATCAGCCAGTTAATAACCACGGTGATGAGTATGCCTTGCGGTCTCTGATGAATTTTTTTAACGGACGAGAAGTCTATTTGCATCATCATTGGGTAGATCATCAGCCAGATCAGTACCGCGATAACCATATTGATTTGTGCATACTGTAGCGACGCTAAATACGAGAAAAAGTGAGGGAAAACATATCCACCTAAAACCCCAGCGATCATGCCGAGACCGACCCAAACACTTAAAAATCGTTCAAAAATACCCATAGGAATCACTCGTTAATCAAACATGTCAGTTTATCTGTGACAAATGACAGCCTGATGATTGGTTAAATTTGCATATATGCATTTGCGTATATGTTAGTTCAATTGCTTTCACTGTCAATCGAAAATTGAGCATCCAAATGAACGAGATCTATTGATTCAGCCTGATAGATATTGAGGTGTGAATAGGGGAGTGAGTGCCATTGGGCGTTTTTTCAATACCTTGGGCAATTCTGCTTTTTGCCTGCTTCGAAGGGGATAACTCGAGTGATTTGAACAAACTAAAGTCTGTAATAAAAAATTCACTAAATTGAGTAAGTTGCATCCAGACCTTTTTCAATAAGGCTTTATGGTACTTAGGAGTTCAGCTCCGGCTGGGGTGGCACTGCGAGCAATATTGAAAAAAATCAGAAATGTCATTACATTGAAATTATAGTGTAACAAAACAATGGGTGAGAAGATGCAGCATCAAGAAATGATTCAACATTCACATTTCGGCGTAGTAAGCCGTACCGTATTATTTTCACTCGTATCAGTCGTTTGTATCCTGATGATTATATGAGTGTAGATCACAAATAAGCCCCAGACTTCATTATTGAACTCTGGGGCTTTTTCTTTTTATCTCTGCTAAATATCATTATGAAGTGGCATATTCGATGGCGGCTCTGGCCAGTAGTCGCGTTGAGTCCAGTGTTGGAATAGGGGAGTTTTCATCGCTCAGCACAATTGGCAGTTCCGTACAGCCTAAAACAACCGCTTCACACCCCTGATTTTGGAAATCTTCAATCACAGACTGCAAATATTCAATTGCCTCTGTTGGTGTCCGCCCAAGTACCAGCTCATTCATGATCAGCTCTCCAACTTTTTTACGTTGCTCAGCATTTGGTAGTACAGCTTCAATACCAGCATTTCTCATGCTGACAGGGTAAACATCGCTTTCGGTTAGCCATTGAGTACCCAGTACACCCACTTTCTTATATCCCTTTGTTTTTGCGTGTTGTGCTACCACTTCTGCAATGTGTAACCAAGGCAGAGAGGAGTGGGGTTCGACTAAAGAAAAAGCCTGATGAATGGTATTGTCAGGGCAGATAACAAATTCCGCACCAGCAGCTTTCAGACGCTCAACAGAATCTAGCATCAATCGCGCAACGCCCTGTTTGTCGCCTTGATTCAGGGCATCGACATAAAGAGAAAGAGACGGTGTGTGCATGCTGATATCGGGGTGCTGATAATTGCCAAATTTAGCGATACTTTCGCTACAAATCGTGGTGTAACAAAGTGCGGCACCTTCTGCCGAGCACCCAACGATTCCAATCTTTTTCATTCTGTGTCTCCCTGATATTGTTTGTCCTAACCTTAACTTACATTTGGGTGTGTCGCGTATTTTCAATACATGAAGGCTATTGGGGCATTAATCTGACGTTCTCAGTTAACCGAAGGAAGAAGAAAATGAAGCTGAAATACACCATTCTATATGTTGAAAACGTGGAACAAACTCTAGAGTTTTATGAAAATGCTTTTGGTTTGAAAAGAGCGATGCTTCATGAGGGGGGCGACTACGCAGAACTGGATACAGGAAACACCACGTTATCACTCTCTTCGTTGGATCTGATGAATCGACTTGGAAAAGGAGCGCAGCGCCCGACTAAAGGGAAACCTAATTTTGAAATTGCATTTGAAACGGACGATGTGGCAGGTTCGCTGCAAAAAGCATTAGACGCAGGGGCAGAGCTTGTTCAACCTGTGGAGGAAATGCCTTGGGGGCAAACCACATCATATGTGCATGATATTAATGGCTTCCTGATAGAGATATGCTCACCCGTTTCTGGTGTATAGGCTAGGTCAACAGACCCTAATTGCGCTTTAGGATAAGCACACTTTGTTCAGTTAACCCCGAATCTGATAGTATCGGGGTTAAATTTATGAAATTCAAAGTGGTTTATATATGAAAACAAAGCTGTTTCTGCTGGTTGCCGGAGTTTTAGCAACGGTTGCTAACCTAGAAGATGAACGCTATTGGGCTGCTGTAATGATATTCGCAACCATCGCGTACTACGTTATGAAGCATTTTCGCAGCAGAGAAGCGGATTAATACCCTTCATCAAACAATTGAGCTCGAATATCCTGTCTTGTCGCGAGCTGAGTAGGCGTCACTCCCAACCAGTGTTTTATTTCCCGGCACATATGTGCCTGATCGGAATACTGAAAGTCGTAGGCAATATCTGAATGGTTTCCGCTCGTTATGATGGCTTTTGCGCACTGGCGAACCCGCGCCAGTCGCAGCCAGAATAGGGGAGACTGAGATGTATGTTGCTTTAAGGTTCTTTGTAACGTTCTTATACTGATTCCCAGCACTGCAGCGATACTGGTAATGTCTCCCGGCTCCTTTCTAATGCATTGAAGCAATTCCCAAACGTTGTCATTTACCTGCGTATTGTTTTCTATGTAATCCTCTAACCATGTTTCATCAAAAGGCTTCTGTTTCAAAGCTGCGAGATCTAAGCCTTTAAACGAACAACCTGGCTTTAGCCTGAAGCCAAGCATCTCAGTCCCTTTTTCGATATCGACAGCAATAGTCTGAGTATAAAGTGGGGAGATATTAATGACTGGTGAAGCTTGGTTCGGTTGGACAATGATGACATCCTGACAGCCATCCGGAATCACAAACGCACGTTTGTCTGCGTCTGCATTCGATTTCCAGATTTCGATGATATTAGCTTGATGCATAAGGTTTCACTGAACGAGCTGATTGTTTAAGATTAACACAAATTAGTTGGGTAGAATTAAACAGGAACAGAGATTAATGAGTGAAAAAATTGCTGTAGTACATGATAGCCAGACCCATGAATTCAAAATTGAAGTGGCACCAGACCAATGGGCAAAGGTAACGTATCGCCCGGATGGAGACGTATGGTATGTCGATCACTCCTCAGTGCCACAAGCACTCAGAGGTCAGGGTAAGGGTTCCGTAATGATGGAAGCGGTTTTGCCAGAATTTGAAAAACTGAACGTGAAAATTGTGGCGGAATGCAGCTATGTGAAGCACTACCTGAACAAGCATGAAAACTGGCAGCATTTGCTCAAATAATCCTAGATCGATAGACCCTATAACGCAGCAAATAAAAAGGATGGCGAGTAGCCATCCTTTTTGACCTTTCAGAAGTTATAAAGAAAGCAGGTAATCCAGCCCACCTTTAATTGATGCAACCTGTGCATCATTGCACTCTTCATCGGTGACTTTAGGGCTGTCGGGATACACTTCGGTGGTCGTACCGTATTCGCACCCGGTAAATCCACTGCACAAGCCTAGCTTGTTGGTTGGATAATTAATCACACCATGTTGAACCACTGGCGAACCAATGATGTTGCCATCACTGTCTGGTGGAGCGATATGCGTCACCTTCTCCACGGCTTTGATAATCGCGGTCTGGAAAGCTTCATTCGGGTTTTCGGTATCGCCTACCAGATAAAAGCCGTCGGGCACAAGATCTTCTATGTATTCCAATCCATCTCTGGCTGCCAGCGCGGGGCGGAACTCAGACTCGTCAGTATCTGTTGTTTCGTGAAGGTCGATGTGAGCATAAATGCCAGTACCTAAAGATTTCACCATTGCCATTAAGTTGGCAGACTCTTCAGCAGGCGAGTTTTCATAAAATGAACGATTTGGATCAACAGCGTTGGGGTTCCAACGGTTAATGGTTTCGTAACCCCAAGGGCTTATGCATGGTGCGACAATCAGATTAAAGTGCTTTTCATACTCATGACCAAGTTGATCAACAAATTTAAGGGCACCATGAACACCACTGGTTTCGTAGCCATGAACGCCGCCAGTCACTAGAATCGTCTTTCGGTTGATGTCCCAAGTTTTACTCTTGATAGCAAATAGTGGGAAGCGGTCGGTATCGTAACTCAGTGCACCGTATTGGAAGACGTCAAAGCGTTCGCGTAAGGCGTTTATTTTGGTGACAACGTCACTGTTGTAGTCACGTTTTACCGACGTCGTTTCCAGCCACGCTTTTTTCTCTTTGTCGCCCCAAGGCTGGCCTTGAGTTCCGATAGGGTATTGAAATCCGCTTTTCATTGTTCACCTATTTTGCAGTTTTAGTCTCTTTCAGGTCATTATATCCTTATTCAGTAATGACTTGATAAGTTTCTAATTCGTCTTGCGTCATGTAATGCATGCCTTCTGCAGTTGCAGCTTCCAAGGTAAAAAAGTAGAAATCCTCTGGTAGCGGGAGACCGATAAGCTTGTAGAAGCGGATGTAGGGTTTGTGCTCTGAGTGTGTTTTTGGCAGATCAGCACCTTCGTATTCGTCGTTTGACCAAGAGTGAACGCCAAGATAAGCGCCTTTATCCACAGTTCGTTTGTAACCAGAAAGAAACAGGTCAGTCCCGCCTGATGCGACCCCTCCTTTTATTACTTCACCAAACTCATCAGTTTGATTCCACTTGGAAGACACGTGCGTGTGCAGCTTTTTCGAGTGGAAAAGAGTAGCCAGCTTTAGATTGGTTTCATCGTCCACCGAGCCACCAACATCGAGAAATACAATTTTTTTCAGGTTGGGGTGATTGTCGAGCATGTCAAAAGCAGCGATTAACGTACCATCACAGATTACGCCGGCAACTTCTGCCGTGTGTCCTTCTTTATCAACTGTAAATTGTGCTGCGTCTTCATTGGTGATATCGGCTTGTTCAAGTATTTCTGGGTGGCATTCTGATGAATATTGGCTGGTAGCGGCCATTGTCTGGGTAGAGGCAAGCGCAGAAAGTATGCAGGAGAGTAGAACTTTTCGAGTCATTTTTTTGATTGTCAGTCAGGTAGATTTGTCTGAATTTTAGACGCTAATTGACGGAGGGTGTTACTGCTTGCATGTAAGGGTTTGTCAGGAACAAAAACGGCAGCCAGGGCTGCCGTTTTATCCAATTAGGTGTCGTAGAAAGGGGCGGGATCCACTTCAATATCTTTCGGAGAAATTGCGCCCTCAATTTTCACGTTACTGTTTTTCAAATCGACATAGGAGACTTCAATAAAGCGTTTGAATTTTCTGGAATAGAAACATTTCACCACGGGTTTAAGTGGCTGCTGACTGTTTGACGTCCAGGTGATCCCGACACGACCATCACTCAATTCAACCAGAGAGCCGACCGGGTATACCCCAATACAGTTAATGAACTTGTACACCAGATCCTGATCGAGCTGGGCAGGGGTCATACTAAGAAGGATCTTAAAAGCTTCAGCAGAGCTCATGCCTTCTTTGTAGCAACGGTGTGCGGTGAGGGCGTCATATATATCCACAATGCCACTCATGCGACCATGCAGCGGAATCTCGTCGCCTTTCAATCCATTCGGGTAGCCGTTTCCATCCAGCTTTTCATGGTGCATCAGACAGACATCCTGACTTACCTTGCTTAGCCCTTCAACATTCTCGATGATGTCTCCGGCATACACCTGATGGAGCTTCATGTGTTCAAACTCTTCCGGAGTCAGACGTGCAGGTTTGTTCAGAACTTTGTCGTCCACCTTGATCTTACCCACATCGTGAATGATGCCGCCAATGGCCAATTCACGAAGTAACGTCTTGTCCATTCCGAGATGTTTGCCGAAAGTTACCAGCAGGCATGACACGTTAACGGAGTGCTCAAGCAGGTAGGTGTCTTTATTTCTGAGTGCCGACACGCATTTAATGGCATCGGAATCGACTAAAACCGTTTCAATAACATCGTCTGCCCAGTCTTCCAGGGCCTCAACTTCGAACGTGTTGCCTTCAAACGTTTCATTGAGCAGTTTCTGCGCCAGCCCTTTCGCTTCTGCAATCAGCTTTTTGGCCTTATTTTGTCTGATTTCTCTGGACGGCAGCTTTTTGTTCGGAGCGTTTACTCCTGGCTCGTCTTGTTTCTCTGCCTTTGGTTCATCATCTAAAACGGGTTTGAATACGCAGTCTTTGGCAGAGAGTTTTTCATCTACCCAAGCAAAACGTACTCCGCTGTCTGCTAACTGTGTAATGGCTTTTTGGGACGAAACTCGCCCAGCGTTAGAGAGGTTTACTCGCTCACTGTTTTCAATGCCTGTCACGAACATCCCGATATTAAGGTGCTCAATAGCTATTTTTATAGAATTCTCAGGTTTGTATTGCATCAATTCATAACCAGTATTTGCCGCATAAATTCAAGATGGATGAGATTTATAAATATTGCATTTTTCCTTTATCTTGCACGGCGTTGCTATCATAAAAATGTCTGCCGGAACTCCTTTACCAGAGACTTGTTAAGTTTAGGTGATCTCTTGCAGTTTTGGAGAGATCGATTGCAAAAAACGAAATCTATTATGAGACCCACATCTTATTTCTCAAATATGAAATGAGCTTTAAAATAAAAAAGCAAACAATTTGAGTAATGGGTTAATTGTTATAACTGTTAATTTAACTTATGGAAATATCACATTATTTGTGGGGTAATTGCACTTTAGAATCATTTTATTAGGGTCATCTAATGTATTTTGACTGCATACTTATGTACCAATGATGAAGCTTTTCATCGTCTTTTTTGACCCATAAATCATTTCTGTAAAGCTCAATTTTTCCGGTAACAGATATATGTAGAGAGTTGTCGTCGAAGTTATCTACCTTAATAAAAGGATCACTGGTGATAAGAAAAGGTGATTCCTCATCAATGTCCGAACCTTTGATCGTCAGGTAATAGTGATAGGTGGCATCTATTGAAGGATCGGTCGAAATGACCCGATAACCTACCAAGCGAAACGGTTCCGCTAGATCCTGCTCAAGTACTTGCTTTTCAACCTTGCTGATAGCTGGCATAAATAGCCACGCTGAGAATGCAAGCAAGAACAGTGAAACGATAGACAGCCAAATTTTTAGCGTTCGCATTTCAAGGTCTGTCCAGCGTTTTCAAGTGATCCAGTACATCGTGAAGCGATGGCATGATGTGGTGACCAAAACGTTTAACTTCGTCACAAGGCTGCACCAGATCTGGAATCTGAAAGGCGGTCATTTGGGCTGCAACTGCCGATCGTACACCGTTATTTGAATCCTCAAAAGCAAGGCATTCAAGTGGTGAAACTTTAAGGCGATTTGCTGCCAGCAAGTAGATTTCAGGGTTGGGTTTTCCGTGGGTGACTTCGCAACCCGTTGTTACATTGTCGAAAAAACCATCCAGACCGCTAAGGTTTAATTTTACCTTCGCCACTTCTTTTCTTGTGGAGGTCGCGACCGCAAGGGGCACCTGTTTGGATTTGAGCCACTCCAGAAGTTCTACAACGCCATCTTTGACCGGGATCGCCTGATTAAGCACTACACCATCGTAATGTTTCTTCCATTCACCATGAAGGGTGGAGTAATCAATATACTCGTCGTAACCTGCCCGCAGAGTTTGTTCGATACCCGTCGCGTTCTTGCCGATGATAGAAAAATAAACATCATCAAGAAACGGAATACCGAGAGTTTCACAGGCTTGTTTGAATATGGTCATACAGACTCTTTCAGTGTCAAGAAGGAGCCCGTCCATATCGAAAATAGCGGCTTGATAATTCATAGGAGGAAATGTTAATTGGAACAGAGTGTCGTATTGTGACATAAATCATTACAAAACAGCAGGAAAAATAGTGAACGATAAACTTTCCCTATTTACAGATAAACCTCTTGCGCAAAGCGACCAAATTAAAGGCGACGATCGCCGCCTTTACTAACAAATCTTAGCCCTTTGCAAATGTGCGTAATGCGCATCCATCGTATTGAATCGAATCTGACGCTACTACCTGGTTTTCGCAATCCAGAATTAGCAGGTGAATCTTTAAATGAGTAATCGACTTCTTTCGCCCGATGTAGCGGCGTAACCCGCTGGTGACGTCCATGGAATAGCGGGTGTGTACATAGCGCAGAGCGTGTTTTGACCGTAGGTCGTATTTGTCTCTCGTCGCCAGAGACGGGTTACAGTGTCCGGGGGCGCCATGACATTGCCCATGACCAAACAACATGAGCCTGCCTGCGAAGCTTGGGTCATCATACCCAGTAGATTCATTGCATCCGGGATTATCGATATACGCCCGAATTTCGAAACTGTTCTTAGGTGGTCTCAGGCGCAAGAAGTCCAGTTGAGCTCTGACGAATCCCGCTTCCACACTGCCTAGGCTCAATTCCTTCACATGGTGCACACCAGCCGAGAGAGGTTTCGGCGTAATGGTATCCACGGTGCCTGTATCAGCAACGGCGGTTTCTACGGAATCTTCTGAGTAGATGTACCTGAGTGTTTCTTCATGATCGATAAGGTCAGACCCAATTCGACTGTCGTAAACCACATGATCAAGAATGATCTGAGGAATATTGGTATGCGGATGAAGGGTTTGCCAGTCTGCCCAGATTTTATCGACCATACAATGGTGCAGCCAGAAAATGGGGTCATAGGATGCCGATATCACTCTGCTCATATCCCCACTGTTCGCTGGCAAAGGAGAGCTGGAATTTTGCCCGCCCACAAACACGTGAATAGCACCGTGGGCACCGCGATCTAAATCCGCCTGAAAGCGAACAAAGCTTGGATTCGTCAGGTATCGGTCAACCTCATTTTTCAGTATCGGTATGTTCTGCCTAAACTGATCTGGGTATCTGCGAGTGAACTCCTCGTCTCCGGACAAACCTTGAGAGATAACCCGATACAGGCTTTTTGCTCTTGCAAGTGGGTTGTCGGTTTCTTCGCCATCGGCGTTAGTGTAGGTAAGCTCGTTGAGCAGCTTAGGCAAGCCATTTGATGCGTGGGTAGAAGTTTTAAACTGTGTCCAGTCCCAATAGGGCAGTGTCAACTCTAAGTCCGGATCTTCCCGTTTCCATTTGAGTGCGGTATTCAGTGCTTTCTCAAATGAATAGACGTAAGAGCGGTGCCAGGTAAGAAATGCCCAATCAAGATCGTGACACAAGTCCTGATCATAACCGTGAGCTCTGGCAAGGGCAGAGTAGCCACGCTTGTCGCCCACTGCCAATTCCGAGATTTCATACATGGCAGCGTAAGCATCTCGCAAGTCTTGCACATCTTCTGGATTGAGTTTTAGTAGGTTAAATCGAATTAACGGAAGTCCTGCTTGTTTCCTCCGGTAGTTAAGTTTTGCAACGGTAGTCATCCTTAACTCCTGTCGGTGTGTTTGGTATGGTTTATTGTGTTCGGCTCGATAAGTCTGGTTGCAAATAGAGAAGAGAGGTGTATTAAATGTGCGACACAGTAAGCAATGGCATATGAATCCCCCGTGCCAGTCACTTTTTAAACTGGCACTGAGGGTCAGGATGGGCGTCGAATCTGTACTTCAAACTTATACTTGTCAGCGCGATAGAGCGTTTTACAGAACTCAATAGGCGTATCGTCGGTGGCGATCATTTTCCTTTCAATCAACAGCCCTGCGCTGTATGGCGCGACATTTAAAAGCGCTGCTTCTTTGGGTTCAACGACGGTGGCTTCAATAAACTGGTCTGCCTGATTGAGTGACAACTGATAATCATTTTCCAGAATGGTGTACAGGGATTCCGTAGAAAGCCTGTCTGGCGAAAAACCAGGAAGAAGATTACACGGTAAATAGACGGTTTCCATCGCCATGGGTTGCTCATTGGCGTATCGCACACGCATGATTTTGTAGACGAGTTCAGATGGGGAAAGGTTCAGCATCTGGCTGATCTTGGCTCCGGCAGACAAGGTTTCTGTTGAAATGATTCGACTGGTCGGCTTTAAGCCTTTAGCGAGCATCTCTTCAGAAAAAGATCGCAGAGAAAGCTGCTTAGTTTCAGGGCGATCCGCTACAAAGTTGCCAGCGCCCACTTTACGTATGATTCTTCCCTCGGCTTCTAAGTCTAATAAGCATCGCCTTAATGTTTCCCTCGCCACATCAAAACGCTTGCTCAATTCCCTTTCAGAGGGCAAACGCATGCCCGGAGAACTGTTAGCAATAAACTTCATTAATTCGTTTTTTACGCTTGCTCTTTTTGTCATCTGGAGACCTTGAATCGGTATAGACCAATAAAGCCATCCTAATGAACGTGTGTGCATGCTTCAACCAAAAAAATCCTATTTTCAGGTCTTATGTCACTTTAAATTAACATTTGTATCAATAATGAAACAGTTTTGGTCTGCTGTTGGATTGTAAATGTAGACCATTTGATCTAATTCTATAGGTGAAATGTTGAGCAATTATTTTAAAGGAGCGCTCAATATGCAACCTACAATTAGGGTTAGGGACGAAAGGGAGAATGAAGATGATTCGTAAATCCGTAATGAGTTTTGCTGCACTTTCTATCGCTGCGGTTTTTGCCAGCCAGGCACAAGCCACTGTTACCGTTTTAGGGTGGCCAGGTGGTCCGGAAGAAACAGCATTACGTAAAGCCATCGAAATCTACAATTCAAAAAGTGGATTGAGTGACAACGACAAGGTTGAAGCTCTGTTTTTCAACCGTGAAGGATTCTGGGACAAACTGCAGTCTGATCTGGCTGCTGGCACAACAGAGTTCGATATCAACCTGACAGCCACCTATTCACTGGGTCGTTACTCGCCTTACATGGAACCTATCACCTTAACTTCTAACGAAGCTTACGACGATAAAGTGCTGGCAACCATGCAGTATCAAGGCAAGCAATATGGCGTGCCGACTGATCTGTCTTTGCACTTTATGTACTACCGCTCTGATCTGATCGACCAGTTATTGTCAGATGACGACTGGAAGAAAGAATACCGCGCAATCGCGAAAAAGACCTTTGGAAAAGAGATGGATCCGGTTAACCCACAAAACTGGACCTGGGACGATTACAAGGTAACAGCGCTGTTTTTTGCTAAGAAGCAAAACCGCAAGAGCCCGGTTCGCTATGGTACGGTTCTGCAAATGAAAAACCTCTTGTTCAACATGATGGTCTGGCATTCCGCAGCTAAAGCCTATGGTGGTAACTGGTTAGACGAAAGCGGAAACGTGGTTGTAAATTCTAATGGCTATCGCAGCGCGCTGGAGCGATACAAGTCGCTCTACGATGCAGGTTCGTCACCAAAAGATTCGCTTTCCTATGAATACGCAGAAGCCAACGCGGCGTTTGGTGCAGGTCAGGCTGCCACCATGCTGCAATGGAACGCGGCAGCGGGTGACTTAACCGATGCGAGCAAGAATCCAACCATTGCTGGCAAAGTGGGTATTGCTCCTCCTCCACAAGGTCCAAACGGACGCTTCACTCACGTTCATGGTCTGGGCTTTGGCTTGAACAAAGCTTCAACCAATAAAGAAGGTGCGCGTAAGTTCCTTAACTGGCTGGCAACTGCGGAAGCCGCGAAAGCTTATGCGCTGGCGGGCGGTAACCCTGCACTGAGACAGAACGTAGTTAAGGACGTGGAAAGCCAACGACCAGACCTCAAAACTCTGGGTGAGTACGCAGGAAAATACGGGTTTGTTATGAATGGTGGTACATCAGGCAATGCGCTGACGGTGTACGAAGTTCAGGCTCGTGAGTTTACCGGCTATTGGGCAGGGCAACAGAGCCTGGATCAGGCTCTGGAAAACACTGAAAAGTCGATGAAAGAGCTGCTTAAGTAGCGCCTGTCGTATGGGGCTGGTCGTGCTGAATGCACGCCAGCCTTTGAACCCCCTCTCTTTAAAGCCAAGCAAGAGTGAGATGTATGATTCAGCCAACTGTAGACAAGCAAAGCAGACTGTTTACGTTGCCTCTGGTTTTATTCCTGACGTTGTTTCTGGGATTTCCTTTGGTTGCCGACCTGGTATACAGCGTTTCGCAAGTGACGTTCGAAAACCTTCGTTCCCCCAAACTTCAAGGTTTTAATAATTTTGTAGATGTCATCAACGATCCGCTGTTTTGGAAGGCAACCCACTTTTCATTCAAGTTTGGTTTTATTACCGCATTGGTTGAATGTGTACTGGGTCTGTTTCTCGCGGTGTACCTCGCACCACTATTAAAGAAACACCCTTGGTTAATGGCCATTTTGATGATGCCGATGATGGCAGCACCTGCTTTGGTGGGTCTAATGTACCGTCTGGTATTGCATGAGTTTGTTGGTCCGGTTCCGTTTTATTTGTGGGAATGGTTTGGCGACAGCCCGGCATTTCTGGACGCCAACAATGCTATTTACACCTTGATGACCATTGAGATTCTGCAATGGACACCATTCGCTGTCTTGCTGTTTCATGTCGCTTATCAGGCAATCCCTGAAGACGTGAGAAAAGCCGCCACTCTGGATGGTGCGCACGGATTCAAGCTGTTCTGGAACATTGAACTGCCGTTCATGAAACTGGCGTTGTTTACCGCTTTGTTTGTTCGGTTTATCGATGGCTTCCGCGTATTCGATAACGTCTATGTTCTGACCGGAAGTGGGGCAGGCGGATCAACGACCAGCTTATCCATCTACGTGTATCTGGCATTCTTCAAGCAAGGCAATATCGGTAAAGCGGTGGCTGCGTCTATGCTGCTGCTATTCGTCACCTTTGCTGTGTTGTTTGCTCTTAACTATTTCTCATCGAGAAAGAAAGGAGCGCAGTCATGATCGGACGTTGGATCGTTTTTGCCATTGCGGCTTTGCTGATGAATTTCCCGGTGTTGGTGACTCTGCTGACATCATTTAAATCCAATGCGGAAATTGCCTCCAATGCCAGCTTGTGGGTCGAAAGCTGGACGCTGGAAAACTACGTTCAGGTTTTTGCCATCTCAGATCGTTTTGATGTGATTGCGTATCTGATGAACAGTGTCGTGGTCGCCAGCATAGGTGCGGTTTTGCCTCTGCTTTTCTGTTTCCCTGCGGCATACGTAATGGTTCGAAAGGGCTACGGCACTCGTATTCTGATGCCTGCGGTGATCAACCTGCGTGCAGTGCCTTTGATCATCTTCGCCATTCCGCTTTACATGATGTATCAGCCACTCCATTTGCTCGACAGCAAACTTGGCTTGGGTCTGATTCTGGCGATTGTGAACTTGCCTCTTGCGTTGATGATGTCGATTAACGCCATTCATGACATTCCAACGGAGCTGGACAAAGCCTCGCTGGTGGATGGAGCAAGCCCATTCACGTTTTTGGTGAATGTCGCCATTCCTATGTCGAAACCCGTACTGGCTACAACGCTTATTTTCGGTTTTATCACCGCATGGAATGAATTTCTTTTTGGTTTGATGCTAACGACAAAAGACGCCGTTCCACTCACGGTGGGCGCGTCCTTCTTCTTTGCAGCCGGAGGCGGTGGCGTTCAGTGGGGAGTGGCTGCCGCTGTCATGGTAATAGGCACGCTACCCCCAACGCTTCTGGGACTTTTGATTTATAGACAGATTGGTCAGTCCGTAATGGGCGGTGCGGTGAAAGGATAACAATATGAAGAAATATCATATGGATGCAGTACCTGTGATTGATGCGCTACATGGCGGGCTGGTGGTCTCGTGCCAGCCAGTGGAAGACAGCCCGATGGATAAAGATGACATTGTGCTGGCGTATGCCAAAACCGCCATTCTTAGTGGTGCAAAAGGATTAAGAATTGAAGGGGTAAGACGAACCGAGTTTGTCCGAAAGTATGTCGATACCCCAATTATCGGGATAGTAAAACGCGATTTTGAGCAATATCCCGTTCGCATTACCGCGATGAAAGAAGATGTGATTGGATTGATTAATGCAGGTGCAGACATCATCGCAATCGACGCAACGTTTCGTCAGCGTCCGGAGCCGTTTGCGGATCTCGTGAGTTTAGTGAAATCTCAGGGTAAATGCGTCATGGCAGACTGCTCGACGTTTGAAGAAGGCATGGTAGCTGCCGAATTGGGTTGTGACCTGATCGGTTCCACCCTTTCTGGTTACACCACAGAGGTGGTGCCGAAAGACCCCGATTTTGACCTTGTAGAACAATGGGTGGCGCAAGGTTTACGCGTAATGGCAGAAGGTCGTTATAACTCACCCGACGCGGTTTCAAGAGTGCTGGCATCCGGTGCCTGGAGCTGCACAGTGGGTACTGCGATCACTAGACCAGAACTGGTTACTGAATGGTTTGTGGATCATGCAAAGTTAGGGCATGAACGTCATCTTGACCAACAGGTTATCACCAAGTAGTAAGGAAATTTGCATGTCGTCTCTGAGATTACAACAAATCAGAAAAACGTACCCGAATGCCGATCAGGAAACACTCAAAGGGATCAATATCGCGATTGAATCGGGCGAGTTTCTTATCCTAGTTGGTCCCTCTGGTTGTGGTAAATCCACGTTGATGAACACCATTGCGGGGTTGGAAGATATCAGCTCAGGCGAGATATACATCGAAGAACAGGAAGTCAGCCAGGTAGAACCCAAAGATAGGGATATCGCGATGGTGTTCCAGTCTTACGCCTTGTATCCCAATATGACGGTTTTCGACAACATTGCCTTTGGCTTGAAGATTCGTAAATGGGAAAAACAGAGAATAGATGAAGAGGTAAATCGGGTTGCCGACATGCTTCAAATCTCCCATTTGCTTGATCGCAAGCCTGCACATTTATCGGGTGGTCAGCGCCAGCGCGTTGCCATGGGACGAGCACTAGCCAGAAAGCCTAAACTGTATTTGTTCGATGAACCTTTATCGAACTTAGATGCTAAGTTGCGAGTTGATATGCGAACGCAAATTAAGCGCCTGCATCAGCAGCTTCAGACCACCATTGTGTACGTTACCCATGATCAGATTGAAGCCATGACTCTGGCTGACCGAATTGCGGTAATGAAAGACGGAGAAGTGCAGCAGCTAGGCACACCAAAGGAAATCTACAACCAGCCCAATAACCTATTTGTGGCTGGGTTTATGGGGTCACCTTCGATGAACTTTGTTGAGGTGCTAATCGAGCTGGATTCCGCCGAACAACCCGTTTGTAAATTGTCGGGTGTAGAGGGTAGTGAGAAACACCTCGCGCTTCCTTGCGCGTTAAGAAAATATGATGGTGAAAAAATCGTAATGGGCATCCGCCCAGAAGATATTCAGGTCACAGAGAGCGAAGATCAGGATGGGTTACAACTGAAAGCCGAAGTGCTGGAACCGACAGGTCCCGATATTCTGGTCACCAGCCGAATAAACAGTACCGAAATCATTGCTCGTTGCTCCGCTGAATCTGATATCGGATTCGGAGCACAATTCTCAGTCATTCTGGATGTTGGCAAAGCCGTGTTCTTTGATAAATCTACCGAGCTAAGAATCGATACCTGAGCCCCATTTGGGGCTTCATTTTTTAGTCATATCCAACGAAGATCCTCCAAAGACCTTTCCTTACCATACTTATTCTAAGAATTATTATTAGTGAAATCTGATTCATTACACATGGCAATTTTGGATTAAAAAAGATAGGTTAACGTCCCTAGACTGCTGATCTTATTGCGCTGTAAAGATCTCAGCTTTGTTTGTGCTCATTACATGCTTAATTGAATACAGGAGGTTAGATAAGAATGGACAGGCATCTTGAAATTGTTGAAGCGCTGGCAAATGGAATTAACCCTCAGACAGGTGAAGTGCTGCCTAGCGAATCTCCCTACAATAGCCCTGATGTGATTCGGGCACTTTTTTTACACTCTCGATTTTGTTAAAAACCCACCTAAGAAAGCCACTAAAGTAAAGAAAAGTCTAGAGCAAAAACAGGAAGACAATGTTGCTAACGGCTTGCCTAAAAATGCAGGTTTACCGTGGTCGCAAGAACAACGGGATGATTTGAGGACTCAGTTTATTTCAGGGGTAGGAATTACTGTTCTGGCTGAAAACCACGGCAGAACTAATGGGGCAATAACTTCAGAGCTTAAGAAACAAGGCTTGATAGAAGACTAGCTTGCTAATTGATCAGTCTGAAAAAACTACCCATTCTAATTTGTTCCTAAACCCCAACTGCTTCGAATTGTACTACACTCGTTGTTTGTGATTTCATATAGATACAGCGAGTAAAAGAATGAAAAAGCGAACGTTGGCGTTACTTCTAATGACGCATGGAGTAGTGGGGTTTATTGGCTTTGCCGGTGGAATATACGCTCTGCCTATCCTTACTGCACCACCAGCCCCAACCGCAGAGACAATCAAAGCCAAATCGGCTGGCACTGAGTTTACCGCGGAATTTAAACGCGACCTGAAAGACAGCGATGCCTTGCATTGGGGTGAGGGTACTGTTTCGGTTGGTCCTAAGTTCATTACCTTGATGGGAACACTGGCACCGGGACCGGATTACAAGCTTTACCTGTCGCCTGAGTTTGTTGAAACAGAATCAGATTTCAATCGGTTGAAATCTTCCATGGTTCAGGTTGGTGATATCAAAACCTTTGAAAACTTTGCAGTAGAAGTCTCATCAGAAATTAACCCGTCTGACTTCAATAGTGTGATCGTGTGGTGTGAGTCTTTTGGTCAGTTTATCACCGCAGCAAAGTATCAATAGAGCGGCTTTCCGCCAATTTCTTTGCAAGATAAATCAGTAATTATGTTAAAAGTCAGTTACATAGAGGCATGAGTGTCTGACTGAGTTTCTTTTATAAAACTTTGAATATAATCGATAAGTAACACAGGATGGTTGACGGTTATTCACACAAGGATAATACGATGACTATCAACAAGTTAACTCTTATGACGTGTATGGGGCTTGTATCAGCCCCGGTTTTGGCGACTTCTCAACTGGACTACGAAATTGCCAACTGGAAAGGCTTTCAGGATGCCGCAGTGGTACTCGCCTTTGATGACTATTCTCCCGGTCAGAAAGATATCGCCATTCCTCAATTGATTAAACGAGATATGGCAGCAACTATCTTTGTGACGACAGATACAGCAGAGTGGTTAGGGTGGGACACCATTATTGAAGGTCATAACGCCGGCATTGAAATGGCTAATCACACTGTTCTTCACCACGACTTTAATTACGACTACATCGACTGGCAGGGCATAACTCGTCCACCTGTCGGTCCCGATCGCTATGACGATGAAGTAAAAGTGGCGTCGGACCGTATTGAAGCCAATACAGGTAAGCGTCCTACAACCTTTGCTTTCCCGTTTGGCAGCTACAACCGCAGTATTCAACAGTACCTACACGATACTGGCTTCATCGCAGCTCGCGGATGGGATCCGGCAAAATACGTGGTGAATCCTTACGACTTTGCTACTTCGGAAGGGGCGTATTACGAGCTGAGTTCCACCAATGCTTATATTCTGCAAGATCTGGAAAAATTTGAATTCGTGCTCGATTTTGCTCTGGATTCAGGTGGTCTATACATCCTGACGTGGCACAGCATTGTAGGACCAGATGGAGGAGCTGACTGGAGTGAAGTTGTTCCTCAGGGAATCTTCGAAAACCAGTTAGACATCGTGAAATCAAAAGACGATGCCTGGGTAACAACGTTAGAAAAAGCCATAAAGTACCACAGACAAAAAGCGGTAGCAGAGGTGGAACTGGTCAGTGTTGATGCCAAAGCCATGACGCTGAACTTAAAAGATGGTTTGGCGGATGAAGTATACGATGAGCCGTTAACTTTAAAAGTGAAAGTGCCGACGCAATTTGGTGTTTCGAAGGTAGAGCAGGATGGAAAGGTAATACGATTTAAGTGGGACGATCAGTCCATCATTTTTGATGCAGTACCTGATCGTGGCGATATTATCGTTCACAATTGGTAGTGTTTGAGAAAGGGGCTTAGCCCCTTTTTAATCATCACACACTTCGGTGGAAAGTATCGTAGTGTCTACATTGTGATGTTTCGCGGAGTGCAAAACTTGGTAGCCATTTCGTAGATACAAACCAACATTGTGGCTTTCGCACTGAAGATATAGGGTCTTGATACCCAAACGTTTCGCGTGTTGCTTGGCGTTTTCCAACATTATCGACGCTATGCCAAACCCTCTAAAATCTACGTGGACATAGATTCCGCCCAGCCAGTGCTCATATTCCGGGTAGTCTCTGTTTTCTCTGAGTTTTATTTCCGTGACACCCACTAGCTGTTGTTCCAGTTTGGCGATCATCATTAACGGCAGATCGAATTTTTGGTGAGCGTTTTGCTGGATAGAGCGGAAAAGTTTGTCTTCGGTAAGATCCGGAGACAGCCTTGACCATTCATTGAAGTACCAATGCGCTATTGTTTTCGCGTGTTCCGGTTCATCGGCAAGAAAATGCATCTTAATGTTAGCTGTTTGGCATCGCTTGATGGTGGCAAGGCAGTGATCCAACACTTCGCCCAAATGGTCGGCAGACTTAAATATTAATGCTGGAGAAGGGTGGGAATGAAAACCTGAAAGCCAGATAGGGTGCATGCCCGCATCTGTTGCACCCTGAATGTCGTTAACTGGATGATCGCCAACATAGATGCACTCTCCCGGTTTGAAACCTGCTGCTTTCGCGGTTTCAATAAAAATTTTGGGGTCTGGCTTGTTCGATTGCGCGACTTCAGAACTCACTATTTGATCAAAGCTAGTTGCAAATGACGTTGCTCTCGCGGTGCGTTGTCGGCTCCATTCTTCACCATTAGAGATGATCCCTAAATGCATGCCTGCGGATTTTAAGGTGGAAATCAGATCAGAAGCACCATCCATTTCAACCGCACATTCAGGGATGTGGTCTATCCAAAATTGTTCGATTTCTTCCGAGCTTGGGGTTTTACGCCATTCCAAAATGGCAGGGAGCTCTGCACCAAGTGCTTTGTAGATTCGGTCATATTTTGAATCCGCTGGGAGGTAGCCACCATTATCAATATCTTTGATCGATGCAGCTATGTACTCCACGTTCGGGTTCTTCAGTCGCGTAGAAAAATGACGGACAAACTCGTGACTAAACTTGTCGATACTGGCGTTACGATCGACCAGTGTGTTATCTAAATCGAAGTAAACCGCTTTTATCATTTTATATCTACGCCTCTCTGAGCCTTAGCGCTTTTTCAGTAAAGCGACGTTCTCTAACCATTGCTCAGCGGTATTGAGCCATATGGATGTTGCTTCGTTAAAGGATTCGAGCTTTTCGATGCACATATCGGCAGTTTTGATTTGCTCAGATTTTAACGAGTAAATGGAAGAGATGGAGTTAATGGTACTAGGTATCGCTCCGATAGGACTTATACCCATGGCAAGGTTAAAGTGGTTATAGTCGCGTGCCTGCCGTAGTTTCTATCTTCACTTTTTCTTGTCTCGTCTTGAAGAGTTCTAATGAGCTGAATATATTGATCATTAATCGTGTGTTCCAATCTAGAAACATTGCCTTTATCGAAGCTTTCCTTAAGTGAAGTTACCATAATTTCTATGCTTATCGCGCTTTCTAAAAAGTGCTGCTGATTCGGGTTATGGCGTTCTGACTGCGCGTATTCGTTATTTGAAGCTATTTTATTTTCAATCTCTTTATAGTGTTGGTCGTATTTGCTGCGCTCAAGTTTTTGCACTACATCAAGAAAGCGTTTAACTTCAGGGAGCGTACACTCCATTTCCAACAACTTGTCAATGCATTCGATGGATTGATCAATAGCGGTAAGTATTAAACCTGATAAGGTCTCACTCTTTGTATTGGCAAGGTCTTGTTCAAGGCTTTCGATTTTTGATTCCATTAGTTGGACGAGCACTTATTATCCTCAGCATTGCGGTTTTGTGGTCTACGTTTGGAGGGCAATATGGCATTAAACTCATATTGATATCAAGAATCTAAATACGATTGTTAGGTATAGGCTTAGTAATACATTTCTGAATGACTAAAAAACACCCCAAAGTCAGTGCCTAGTTAGCGCTGAATATGATGTCCCCATAATATGTTTCCGCTTTTGATTTGCTGTTATCGGTGTCTGTCATAATGGCAACGACGTCGATGTAACGATAAGCCCTTTCATTGGCTCGTTCACTGCCTTTGTCACCGAGATAAGTGATCAAGTCTTGATAAACATTACGTTTTTCACTGTACCAGGTTTGCGTCTGAGCATCTTCACCACGAACTGCCACCATACAAACGTTTGAGCCAACATAAGCATTGTCCCAGAAGGTTCCTGCTTGCTGAGAGCCAGACCAAACGTAGTTCAGAGAACGTGTTCTCCAAGCCATCAGCCCGCCGTCGATCACAACGTAAATACGCGCGGCGTAGTCATCGCCTTCTTTGCTTTGCTCATCCAGTTTTGGCAATGCTTCGGATACTTGCCATTTCCAGTTCAGGAAAGGGGTCTGGAGTAAATCTACTCTTTTATTCAGAAACAGACCTGAAGCCGTGCCGTTGCTGGTTGCCTTCAATACTGAAACTCCATCAAGCACTGCGGGTTCATAATTTGTGAACCCTTTAAACGACTCCTGTTTCCATTCAGAGGCATCGCCATCTTCTAATACTTTGAGAATCTCACTGGCATTTGAAGATGCGACGGCGAAGCCAATAGAAAGGAGTAAGACCGCAGTTTTCAAATAGCGTTTAAAGTGACGTGTGGTGAAATGACAGAACATAAGTGGGGTCTTGTTACTGGTTAAACTTACGGACGGTGAATCCATCGCCATTTGATACGTTCAGATTAACAACTACGGGTTTGCCGCCATAACCGTGAATGTTGCACTTAGCCCGCACGGCGACTTTTGAGACAGATTCAGGAATTTTGATTCCACACTTACTGCGGGTAAAAGGCTGCTCGTTGTCGTGAGGGTGGGCAAGCGTTCGGGTACCAAGCACTTTTCCGTCCAAATCGATCACCTGCCATTCATCGGCGTAATGATCCCAGCCCTGATCGTTGTGTCGGACAGTAGTATGGAAACACCAGCTTCCATTTTCATTCTGAACCGCTTTCACTTTTTCAACCTGTGCAAAATCTAAAGATTCAGAATAGTTTTCTATGCTCGATGCGGTTGCGGTGCTTGCAAAAAGTACGGCAGAACAAGCGAGTATCATGAAGCCTTTCATAGTGATTCCTGTGTGTCTGGCAGCTCAAAGATTGTGTCCATCCATAAAGACCGCCAACGTTGCGTTTTTACTTCAGCGGACAGTAAATGAGGTGATGCATGTGTGACCTTGATTCGCGTTTTAAGATCAGGTGACAACGCAGATATGTTGAGTGCTCCCTTTGTTTTGCCTTCAAAATCGTAGGTTACAGCGACCAAAGAGTCACATTGCTGACATACCCAGAATCGCGCCAAACCTGCACCTTGAGACTGGGATTTCAGGTTGGAAGCGGAAATGAATAGAGTGCCTGCTGGATCAGACAAATAAGCGGCACCAAGAGGAACACAGAAATCGCATTGGCATGCTCTGGCTTCGTAACTTTCAATAGGTTTAGGTAACCTTGCAAGAAGGCGGTTTGAACCGCATTCACATGAACCTGTATATTCCATCCCGTTTTTCGTACCCGCTACTAGAGAACCAAGGCTTTAATATATAGGTTAGCTGAACGTAGCGGTGAGACAGAATAGATTGTTTTCTGGCTTATCGATGTAAGGGTTAACCAAACAGGGTCGACCAGATGCTTGGCTTTTTCTTATCGTGGTACTCTTTTCTTAGGTCATCGATTTCGCGCAAAATAGTTTTTGCTCCGTCCAGATCCCCTTCATCCAGCTTGGTTTCAATACGCTCTACCGCATTGGTGAGTTTGCTGAACCCACTCTGGTAGAGTTCTTCACGTTCTGGTGGGTAGCTGCCATTCGCGGACAAAATAACGAGTTGCTCAAATTCTTCGATGGGTGCTCTCATGCCTTCAATAGTTGTCGCTTCTGCTGCCTGATTAAAAGCTAGCTTCATTTGCTTCATATTGGCAGAGAGATCGATTTTGGCGAGGGCGCTGAATGCCAGTAGAGAGGTGAGTAAAACGACGGTTGTCTTCATTGCTTATCCTTATGTTTTGAGAGGATTCTAGCGGAAGTTGTCGCCAATTTCTTGCTGAATTTTGAATGTTTTTGGCGTAAAAAAGCCGGACGAATCCGGCTTAGATTTAAAAGTGTATTCGATGTGAGGTCGGTTTACTTGCCGCTAGCGTAGTATAAACGCTCAAGGAACTGATCAATGTGCTCACGTTTTGTTGCTGGGTTCATGAATACTGCTTTTTCACCCGGAATGTAAGAATAGATACCACGACCCACATAGTTGGAACGGGAAATGAACTCTACCCAGTTGGTGTACAAACCAAACTTACCACGGTTGTTGAAGATATGGCGGTGATACTCGGTGTTGCGTTCCATTCGGGCTTTGATGGTTTCGTTGTCGGTACTATGGCGCTCAATTTCAAACTCTTCTTCTGCAAATTTTACGAAATCGCGGTTGTACAAGCGGAAGGTTACACTTGGTCCCTGATTTTCTGGCACCACGACTTTACATGCAGAGTCCTGCATTAACTGGTGGCGCATGTAGTTTGCATTCTGAAGGCTGTGTGCAATCAGAGTCTGGTAGCCCTCAAGACCCATATATTTCAGAGCAGAGTAAGCGCCAAACAGACCTGTCGCACCACGAGAACATTCAATGGTCGACTGAAGGTGCGTGTCTTCCTGAAGATCGTTTTCGAAGTAAGAGAAGTTCTTCGGATCGTTTTTCAATGCTTCCATATCCTGCTTGTTTTTGATCATCACAAGGCTGGACGTGTATGGAACATAACCCCACTTCTGGAAATCGACGGTGAATGAGTCAGCGTACTTCAGCTCACGCAGGCGTGCCGTTACGCTTTCGATCCCTCTTAGGGTCGCTTCGTTAATACCAATTGGGTTACCGGCGAAGTCGTAGTCGATAAAGAACATCATCGACCAGCCAACAGCGGCGTCAACGTGAATGTGTGGCTTAACCTGAATGCCGTATTCTTCACACAGGCGCTCGCGCAGATCGTAAACCGGCTTCACCTGATCGATGGCGAAGGTATCCGTCGTACCCATGGTCAGCATGATGGTTGGTACAACCGTGTTCACGTCAAAGCACGCGCGCATGCTGCGCTCCAGATCCACTAAGTCTATCTCGTGGCTTTCTGTCACTTTAATACGGATTGTTTTCTTAGTGATGTCGACACCCAGCAACGACAGGTTTGTCATGTTGGAGTAGTGGCCACCCTGCGAGTTAAGAATTCGGTAATCCTGTGAAGAATCCAGACCTTTGAAGATGGCTTCAGGCAGAGACTTACGAATACCCAGAAGGTAACCATAAAGGTTACAGAAAGTACCGCCCTGAGTGAAAAGACCGGTAGACTCGTTCTGGTCGTAACCGACCACGTTAGCGATCTGGCGAACCACATTCTTTTCAAGCTGCTCCGCCATCCCTGCGTATTCGCTGTACACAAGGTTAGGGTTTGCCAGCGTTCCCATCATTGCACCATAGATGGCTGGGTCAGAAGGCATTGTGATCACGTTTTCTACCGAGGAAGGGTTTTCCCAGTCTTTTGATAACGCCGCAGCAAATGCCAGTACGTCTTCCGGTTGACCTGTTGGTTTCATTCGCTTCGCGGGCATGTGGTTTTGAGACAGCAAAGCTTCGTGAAGATCATTGCTGTTTGTGAAGGCATTCATGCGCTCGTGAGGGTGTAGGTGTTTGGCACGGAACTGGTTCAAAGCCGCAAAGCCAGGATCTTTGTAGATAGGCCAGAGGTTTTCATCACGCGAAAAGAAATCGCGAAAAACCTCGTTATAAAGCTTATCGAACTCAGAAGTTGTCTGGTTAGCCTGCTGATTTTTCAGTAAAGAAATGTCCATGATTTTTTCTCTATTTTATAGATATACAGGGTCTATTGACCTTTTGTTACATTAAAAAGGGCATCAATCCTGATGCCCTTTTTGTTTATTGCACTTTAAATTGTGCGACCAGTTTCTCGAGCTGAGAATTGGAATTTGAAAGTGATTGAGTTACGTTGACCGTATCGCGACCGCTGTTGACCAGCGATTCAACAATGTCCCGTATCGCCAGCATATTGCGCGAGATCTCTTCTGATACGGCGCTTTGCTCTTCCGTTGCGGTAGCAATCTGGCTGCTGATGTCATCAATTTGGTTTACCGAGTTAGACACCACGTCCAGGCTGCCGGAAACTTCAGATGTTTTCTCAGCTGTGATCTGACAACGAGATTTGGTGTTCTCCATTGCGTTAACGACTTTTTCTGTTCCATCGAGCAGGCGCGTCAGCATGTCGGAAATTTCGGTTGTGCTGTTTTGGGTGCGCGCAGCAAGGGCACGAACTTCGTCTGCCACCACGGCAAACCCACGACCTTGTTCTCCGGCACGTGCCGCTTCAATTGCAGCGTTCAGCGCCAACAGGTTGGTCTGTTCAGAAATGTCACCGATAACGGAAAGAACAGCGCTGATCTGGTTTGCGTCTGTATTCATCACCTGAATACGCTCTGCCATCTCTTCCACTTCATCCACCAGTGAACGAACTGTCTCAACGGCATTATTTACAATGCCTTTCGAGTTGTGTGCTTCAACGCTGGTGGCTTCTGTTACCTGAGAGGACTGCTGAACACTTTCGGCAACCGAGCGTGCGCTTTCACTCATTTCAGTAATGGAAGTCACAACCTGTTCCGTTTCAGAAGAATGCGAAAGCAGCATTTGTTCATTCTGGCTGGCAGAAGAGGTCAGGGTGCGAATGTCTTTTGAAATCTGAACACTGGAGTCAGCGATATCGCCAATCATGCGTTGCAGGTTAGAAACGAACTTATTAAAGCCCTCTGAAATCTGACCCAAATCGTCATTTTGCTCGACTTTGAGGCGTGCAGTTAAGTCGCCATTACCGTTAGACAGGTCAAGCACTGCGGCTTTTAGCTTGTCGAGCGGGCGGAATAGCTGGCTGATGACAACGAAAATAATCACGGTAGAAACAGCAAGCAAAAGGAAACCAACCAGAATGGATTCTTTAATCGCACTGTTCACTTCGGTTAGCGCTGTGTTTCGATCAACGAAAACCATCAGCGTCCAGTAGTTCTCGCTGTCAATTCTGATGCGCTGGAAGTAACCATCAAAATCAATACCAAGATAAGGGAAGTGCACCAGACCACTCTGACCAGAGCGGAAACCATTCTCAATCACTTGGAAGCTCGGGCTCACCTGAGAAGGTGTTTTACCGATGTCAGTTGGGTCATCACTGGCAAAGAATTTGTGATTGCGGTCGGAAAGGGTAGCAGCACCGCCAGCGAAGCGCATGGAGCCAACTTGCTCAACGATGTGATCAAGGCGAACGTCGCCAATCAACACCGCAATCAGTTCACCGTTTTGGTAAACCGGAGCAGAGATACTGATCACTTGCTTCTTGGTCACGATATCCTGATAGATATCGCTGGTGATGGTTCTGCCTTTCTGAGCGGTTTCTGTAAACCAAGGACGAGTAAGGTATCGGTCTGTTTCTTCTTTGATACCGCCGTCGTCAGACATGTAGTTACGACCGTCTTTGTACGCTATCATTACCGCCGAGATTTTAGAGGTTTCTGTAAGAAGAAGTACTCGGTCAATATTTTCCTGATCGCTCAGTTCATTGGTGAAGTGGAGAGCACCTTGATGGATGGTCCGAATTTTGGACTCCATGTCGACTTCAATTTCTTTTACATGGCTATTGAGCTTTTGTTGAGTAATGGACTGAAGCCCGGTAGTCATTTCTTTTTTGAGGTTGATGATGCTTATAGTTGCCAACACTGACAGAGAAACCGCAACCAGCAAGACAACGCTAATGTTTATTCGCGTTTTAAAACCTAATCGCATAATTATCCTCATACGCTAGTAAGTGAACTGGGTTTTGTTGACCGAATTGTCAAAGTGATTTGAACAAATGTTTCGACAAACTCTGATTAACTTAGAGTTATGTTTTATTGTTTTAATTTATTCCGAATTAATATCCGGCGGATTATGCCATAGTAATAAAACTATCGAGGAGCGGTTTCTATGCAGTGGTGTGCGCAAATGTGATATTCATCACGCTAAATATGAGCTTATTTCATAAGATTCAGAAGTGAGAACTTTACTACCAGTATAAACAGGATTTTATGCTGGTTTCTGAAATAAATATTTACAGGATTTGTAACGGAAAGAAGGGGCTTAACGCCCCCAAAATATGTTTAGGAAGCGTTGACGTGTAACCCATTTGCATAGAACAAATGTGCATCCTCTGCTCGGCAGCCAAGTGTGAGAGTTTGATACTTGCTAACTTCCTGATCCCCTGGGGAATGTACTGTAAACCCATCAACGCCTAAAGCCTGACCAAAAAGATAAGTGCTGTTACCCAGGCGCTCAACCACCTCACTGTCGAACTGGAAACTTATGGCACTTTCTTCGCCAATAAGCAGATGCTCTGGTCGAATTCCAAAAGTCAGTTTATCGCCTGGCTTAGCGGTAATTTCTCCGTCATATGGTAACGATATAATGGAATCGTCAGGTGTTTTTAGTGTGAGAGTTTGAGCTGAAAGTGAAATAAACTCTGTCGGAACGAAGTTCATCTTAGGAGAACCGATGAACCCTGCAACAAATTCATTTTTCGGATGGTGATAAAGCTCCAGTGGCGTACCAACCTGTTCGACGTTTCCTGCTCTGAGCACCACGATCTTGTCTGCCAGTGTCATCGCTTCCACCTGATCGTGAGTCACGTACACCATGGTGTTTTGCAACTCCTGATGTAACTTAGCGATTTGCAAACGCATTTCGACCCGCAGTTCGGCGTCAAGATTGGACAGAGGTTCATCAAATAGAAAGACTTTAGGGTTTCTGACAATGGCGCGACCAATTGCCACCCTCTGCCTTTGACCACCTGAAAGCTCCTTAGGTTTACGCTTAAGAAGCGGTTCCAACTGAAGCGTTTTCGCCGCAATCGAAACTTGCTTTTCTATCTTCTCTTTGGGATGCCCGGTCATTTTGAGCCCAAAGCCCATGTTTTCTTCTACTGTCATATGCGGGTAAAGCGCGTAAGACTGAAATACCATGGCAACGCCACGCTCGGCAGGGTCAACTTCGTTTACGACTTCGTTCTCTATTTCTATTGTGCCACCTGAAATCTCTTCCAGACCCGCAATCAACCGAAGCAGTGTCGACTTACCGCAACCTGATGGACCAACAAAAACGACGAACTCTCCGTTGTTGATCTCCAGATCCACACCGTGAATTGTCCGGATGTCACCATATTCTTTGATGACGTTTTGTAACGTGATGTCTGCCATTTTGGACTCCCGAGCACAAGCAGTAGTAGTAACTGAAATTTAAAATACGTGAACACGCAAACATTGTTAGTGACTTGTTAATAATAGTTGATCGTGATCAACTTAAAATGCACCAATTGAGTGATTTTTGTGGAAACGTTTACACTTTGAGTTTTATACTGTGCAAAATTTCTTCAACGATCCTATATTGAACGTAGATGCAAAGAGAATAGAAGTGTTTTTGCTCAACTGAGTGCCCCATCTTGATGCAGGGATTTGAGTAAAAAGTAACAGGGAATGCATAAAAATGGAACAATCTGTGAAAACGATATACCCAGGAAATCGGATGCCTTCTGCCAGAAAGAAGCGTTCGACCATGCGACAGCTTACGCCTTGGTTTTTCCTCTTTCCCGCCATGGTCATATTTGTGGTTTACGTTATTTACCCAATCATCGACAGTATCTGGCTGAGCTTTTATCAGTGGGACGGGCTAGGGGATAAAACTTGGGTCGGGCTTGATAATTACGTCGAGCTGTTTGAATCAGATGCGTTTTACACATCGCTCAAAAATAACTTTCTCTGGCTGGTGTTTTTCATGATTGCACCACCAGCGGGGCTGGCTATCGCTCTTTTCCTCAACCAACAGGTGAAAGGGATTCGGGTTGTGAAGTCGCTCTTCTTTTTCCCGTTTGTTATTTCTCAGGTTGTGGTTGGATTGGTGTTCGCCTGGTTTTATGACCCGACTTTCGGATTGTTCAACATTGCGTTAAACGGATTAGGGCTTGAACCGATCGCCATCCTTTCGAACGAAAAGTACGTTACTTACGGAATTATCGCAGCTGGGCTATGGCCGCAAATCTCCTATTGCATGATTTTGTACCTGACAGGGCTGAACAATCTGGACCCGGAACAAATAGAAGCCGCGCGCCTTGATGGTGCAAAGAAATGGCGCATGCTCTGGTATGTGGTGTTGCCTCAACTTCGACCTGCCACTTTTATTGCCATCGTGGTTACCGTTATTGGTGCACTTCGATCTTTCGACTTGGTTGCAACCATGACGGCGGGTGGACCTTGGGGCAGTTCGTCAGTGCTGGCGTATCAAATGTATGAAGAATCCATTTTCAATTACCGAATGGGCTTTGGTGCCGCAGTGTCGGTGGTTCTGTTTCTCATTATGGATGTGTACATCGCTTACTTCTTGTGGCGTATGTTGAGGAGTGAAAAATAATGTATCCGCAACCGATTCAAAAGGCAGGACGCCTGACCAATATCAGCTACCGCGTTGCGCTGCCTATTTCTATCCTGATGTGGCTGCTGCCACTGATAGCGGTGATGATGACCTCGATTCGCTCGATAGAAGACATCAACAAAGGTAACTATTGGGGTATACCCAGCGATATTCAGTTTTTCGAAAACTACTCTCAGGTGTTTACCTCTACCCCTAT
>NZ_AFWJ01000001.1 GCF_000222685.1 Vibrio nigripulchritudo ATCC 27043
ATCAAGGTCAATAAACGTGGCAGCAATTAGTACGAAGGTGAAAAAAAGCAGAGCAACAGAAAAGTAACTAAATCCAAATTGCCAGGCTACCGCGAAGCTTAGCCCTGCCGTGAGTAACTCTATTAAAGGGTATCGAACCTTGATGCTATCGTCGCATGCATGGCATTTCCCTTTTAAAAGCAGCCAACTCAATACAGGGATGTTATCTCGAACACGAATTGGCGTTTTACAACTTTGGCAACTTGAACGCGGAACGCTAAGTGTCAGCTTTTCCTTTGGAGGCTCAATCTTGTACTCAGGAAACGATTCTGCGCACTCCTGTCTCCATTCGTTTTCCATCATTTTAGGCAACCGATAGATCACTACATTTAAGAAACTGCCAATGACCAATCCAAAGATTGCGGCCATCACAGGGAATAACCATGGGTAGTAGTGAAAAACTTCCATAAATGATCTCTAACGGGTAAACCTAAGGCGAAGCAGAATATTAGCCTAATACACTCATTAAGTTAAATACTGGTAGGTACATAGAAACGACAAGACCACCAATGACGAACCCAAGGAAAATGATAATCAAAGGCTCAAGCAACTTCCCAAGGTTATCGACTGTGTTATCAACCTCAAACTCATAGACGTTGGCGACTTTATTGAGCATGTCATCGAGCGAACCGGATTCTTCTCCAATCATCACCATTTGCAATACCATTTCCGGGAAAGCTTCGGTATTTCGCATGGCAATGTATATGGGCATACCGGCTGCGGTGTCTTTATAAACCTGTTCAATGGCGACTTGATAATGCAGGTTACTCGCTGTTTTGGCACTGGTTTTCAAACCATTCAATATAGGAATGCCTGCGTTAAAGCTGGTGGCCAGTGTCCGGCTAAATTTAGCGATGGCTGCCTTACTAAATACGCCCCCCACAATTGGAAATTTTAGTCCCCAGCGAGAGCTCCTCAACCGGAACTTAAAAGAACGTTTTCTTAATAGTTTAAAACCAACGGTAAAAACGATCAGCGCCAATGCCATTTTCCAGGCATCGTTTTGGACAATGTGAGAGAGCTTAAGGACTTGTTGTGTAAACCAAGGCAATTCTGCGCCAAACCCTGAAAACATTTTTTCAAATTCAGGAATAACAAATTGAAGCATTAAGAATGAAACCCCAATGGCTGTCAAAATAACCATTACAGGGTAAATCATGGCTTTGATGACTTTGGATCTTAGCTGTTCACTTTTTTCCTGATAAGTGGCAATACGGTCAAAAACTTCCGAAAGGTTACCCGTCTGCTCTCCCGTCTCTATAAGGTCAGTATAGAAACCATCGAAATGACTGCTTGATGTACTTAATGCCTTAGAAATTGGTGTGCCAGCTTCTACTGCTTTGGTGACTTGAGACAAAATGGATTTCATTTCCGCTTTGTTGTGATTATCTGACACCATCTTCAACGACTGAACAATAGGCACACCTGTTCCCATCATTGTCGCCATTTGTCTGGTGAAAACCATTATGTCTCTTTTGTTCACTTTGTGGCTGAGCTTATCAAGGAGCGAAATACCTGATTTTCTGACTTTTTTTATCTGAATTTGTTGGGTGCGAAGTTTGTCTCTTACTTCTATTTCGGTAAAAGCCAAAAACTGCCCGGACACTTTCTTGCCAGAGCTATTGATACCCTTCCATTTAAAGTTGTGCAATTTGAGTTTTGGGGAGGATGACTGTTCCAAAATGTCTCCTTACAGATACAGAACGCGTTGGAGTTCTTGATAGCTGGTTATTCCTTGTTTGAGGATCTCAATTCCAGACTGGCTTAATGTTTTCATGCCATTTTTAACGGCAAGGCTTTCTATCTCCACAATACTCGCTTTGTAAGAAATGGCTTGCTGCATATCGGCATCAAACGGCATGACTTCATAGATCCCTATACGCCCGCTATAACCCGCATTGCAGTCTGCGCAGCCTTCAGCAGAAGCTTGATAAATAGTGGTGTCTTCCGGAATTAAATGTTTTTCCAATACAGTAGAGGGTAATTGATGGGGTTGTTTGCAATGAGGGCACAGCCGCCTTGCGAGCCTTTGGGCAATAATGAGGCTCAGAGATGAGGCTAAGTTGTATGGCTCAACTCCCATATTACCAAGTCGAATAACGGTTTCAGCCGCAGAATTGGTATGTAATGTAGAAAGCACTAAGTGACCCGTTTGCGCTGCCTTGATAGCAATTTCAGCGGTTTCGAAATCTCGAATTTCTCCAAGCATGACAATATCGGGATCTTGTCGAAGAAAGGACTTAAGTGCTGCGGCAAAGGTAAACCCAATCTTAGGGCTAACCTGAACCTGATTGATTCCGGCAAGGTTAATTTCGACAGGGTCTTCGGCAGTGGAGATGTTTCTTTCAACGGTATTGAGGATACTTAAGCCGGTGTACAAGGATACGGTCTTACCGCTACCGGTAGGTCCCGTCATCAGAATCATTCCCTGGGGGCGGCGTAAAGCTTCTAAATAAAGTGCTTTTTGCTCGTTACTGTAACCAAGCATATCAATGTTTAGGTTGGCACTGCTGCTGTCCAATAACCGAAGTACCACCTTCTCTCCCCATAAAGTAGGCAGTGTGGATACACGCAGATCGATGGCGGCTTTTTCGCTTAGCCTTAGCTTGATTCGCCCATCTTGTGGCAGTCGGCGTTCTGCAATATCAAGTTTAGAAAGAATTTTAAGCCGGGCAGCCAAACGCCTTCCGAGCTGTGGGGCAGGGCTATTGGCCTGAATCAGTATTCCATCGCATCGCATGCGGATACGGTAGGTGTCTTCGTAAGGCTCAAAGTGAATGTCCGACGCCCCTTTACGGACGGCGTCCAGAAGAACCTGATGAATAAAACGGCTTACGGGTGCGTCATCCTGACTCAAGTCTTCTACGGACTCAAATTCATCGTCACTGATTTGAACCAGATTTGCGAGTTCATCCTGAGTGATCTCCTTACCACCAGTCTCACTTTCAACTCGATTCTTGCCATACATGCGACGAATACAGCTTGTAAGTTCTCTTTCGTCGCAGAGTAATATTTCCACTTGTTGGTTGGTTGCAAAGCGAAATTCCTCTTCCGCTTCAACGACGGTAGGGTCTGATAAAGCAACAAAAAGCGTGTTGTTGGTGGATTCAACGGGTAAAGCGTTGTAACGAGTGATGAGGTCGCGAAGTCCTAACTGCTCACAGAGCTGAGGGTAATTGTATTGGTTGGTTTCTATTACCGACAAACCAAAAATTTCAGCAATATGCTGAGTCAGCTCAAAAGAGGGAAGAATATCGAGGGCAAGAATAGCTCCGGGAACACTGCCCCCGGAACTTTCTATATATTCAACTATAGCTCGCTCATGCTCTTCGCTAATAATATCGGCTTGGCGAAGAATGCTAGCTAAGTTGGTGTGCATTAATTACAGCCGTCTATCGCTGTTGCTGGAGCTGTTGGAGCACATGACCAGCCACTTGCTGGGTCGCGAGTAAAGGTTAAAATCCCTGTGTCAATTGAACTGTCTGCACCAAATGTGAAAGTAATTGTAGGGTTACCGCCAGCAGGAATAGCTGATGCAATCGCTCCTAAATCATTTGCAGCAGCTATAGTTCCCAACTGGGCAAGAGTCGCTGCTGTGCCAGTACCATTTTCTTGATAGAACAACTCTGCGGGTGTAAGTATTGACTTAACTGTAGCTAGACCAGAAGAAAGCTCAGATCTTGTTACGTAATCTTGATATGCAGGTACAGCAATAGCCGATAGCACACCAATAATCGCCACAACAATCATTAGCTCTATCAGCGTAAAGCCCTGTTGTTTTTTATTTTTCATAAATAACTCCATTTAAAAGGTCGTATAAAAACAAGGCGAGAATATGAGCGTGCCAAGGGTAATGAAACACTAATTAAAGAATTGCTGGAGGAGGCTTTAAGAATTTTTCAGCTGTTTCATGAGGTTACGAATCTTGTGCGAGTTACTTCAAACAGGGTAAGTGATGTGTCTCGCAAGGTTGCGATAGGTAACAAAAAAGAGAGCTAGGCTCTCTTTTCATTCGTTAGTTTATTTTTATAAAAGATGACAGATTTGTGATAATGGTCTACTGTGTAACTTATTGAAAACGCATGGATAAGTCCATCGCTTTGAGGTGTTTTGTCAGTGCGCCAACGGAAATGTAATCAACGCCCGTTTCAGCGTATTCTCGGATAGTATCCAATGTTACGTTCCCTGAGTTTTCTAATGCGGCTTTGCCATTGTTGATTTTGACCGCTTCACGCATCATGTCAGTGGAGAAATTGTCCAGCATAATGATGTCTGCGCCAGCGTCGATGGCCTGGCGTAATTCATCAAGATTTTCCGTTTCAACTTCAACGGGTTTTCCGGGGTTTAGGTTTTTAGCAGTTTCAATGGCTTTTTGAATACCGCCACACGCCAGAATGTGGTTTTCTTTGATTAGGTAAGCATCATATACACCAATGCGATGATTGAAGCCTCCTCCACACGTCACGGCGTATTTCAAAGCGCTGCGCAGACCCGGAATGGTTTTTCGTGTATCGAGGAGGCGACAGCCTGTCCCCTCAAGCTTTTCTGCGTATTGAGCAACAATGGTCGCACAACCTGACAGGGTTTGAATAAAGTTCATCGCATTTCGCTCACCCGTCAACAGAATGCGCGCAGGACCAGTCAAGGTACAAAGTGTCTGGTTAGGTTCCACTTTGTCGCCATCGTTAACGTGCCAGTCGATTTTTACTTCACCACCCAACTGCTTGAACACTTCATCAGCCCATGCCTGACCACAGAATACACCATGTTCTCGGGTGATGATTGTTGCCGTGTTTTGTGCGTCCTCAGGAATCAAAGCAGCGGTAATGTCAGCGGCAGGATCAAGTGTGCCACCTAAGTCTTCTTTAATTGTGTCTTCAACCGAACGTGTGATCTCTAGTGGCAGTTGCTGCTTCAAATACTCGAGACGTTCTTCGCTATTGTGTGTGTGTTTCATCGCAGTTTGGGAGTTAAGTGAAGTTTAATTGATGTGAATGATACTCTTTGAGAAGTGAGAATTCAGCTATTTCTCTTACTCCTTTATACTTTGCTGACAAAACAAGAAGGGCATGGGGCGTAAAAGTAATGCAGATAGATGAAACACATTGGTTAACAGACGTAAAACGGGTACCTTCGCCTTTTTGTGATTCACGTTCAAACGAAGAAGACATATCGTTACTTGTACTTCATCACATTAGCCTGCCTCCCAGAGACTATACGGGCACTTATATAGAAGCGTTTTTTGAAGGGAAGTTAGACAGCACCCTCCATCCCTTTTTTAAAGTAATAAAGGATTTGAATGTTTCCGCCCATTGCTTGATTCGTCGAGATGGCAATATTGTCCAGTTTGTCCCCTTTAATAAGAGAGCCTGGCATGCGGGCGTGTCGAGTTTTGCTGGAAGGGAGCGTTGCAATGACTACTCCATAGGAATCGAGCTGGAAGGCTGTGAATTTGATAGCTATACCGATACTCAGTACCAGTCGCTTATCCAGCTAACCAAATTGATACAAAAAAAATACCCGCAAGTGACTGACCATCGAATTACTGGTCATCAGTTTATTGCGCCACTTCGCAAATCTGACCCTGGGCTCACATTTGACTGGCGGCATTTTCGCAAACTTCTCAATTCTGGATCGAAGTAGCACTATTTCAGTGTGTTAACTGAAACCGTCGCTTTCCCAGATGTCAAATCTATAAGTTGTGACTAAGCTCAACCTACGATTAAAAACAAATTGTCATAACTCTAATTTATGTCACACAGAACGACATATTAATTGGTAAGACCAATTTTATTGCTGTTTTAATAAGCTCTTGTTGCATTCAGGTTAATTTGTGCCGCGTTCAATGATGTGAGTCAAGTTTTATCTGGACAGTATCGTTTTAATTATGTTATTTTTTCGCCCAATTTGAAATTGGTATTACCAATTGACTGCAAGAGTAGAAGAACAATAAATATGGCTTATCAAAGGATTCGTCAGCCGAAACTCTCCGATGTCATTGAGCAGGAGTTGGAGCGGTTGATACTGGAAGGAACACTTTCTCCGGGCGAGCAATTGCCACCGGAAAGGGAGTTAGCGAAACAATTTGATGTTTCACGTCCTTCTGTCCGAGAAGCAATTCAGAGGCTGGAAGCAAAGCGTTTGTTAACCCGTCGTCAAGGTGGTGGAACCTTCGTGAGTGAATCTCTTTGGAAGAGCTTCTCCGATCCTTTACTGAATTTATTGTCCACCCATTCTGAAACCCAGCTGGACTTGTTGGAAGCGCGCCATGCGATGGAAGGGCTTTCTGCATACTTTGCGGCATTACGTGGTACCGATGAAGACTTCGAGCGAATTCAGCTTTGCTTAGAGCAAATTCGCCAGGCGCAAGAGAAGAAAGACGTAGAAGCAGAAGCCTCTGCGGTAATGGCGTTTCTGATTGCCTTAACCGAAGCGGCGCATAACGTGGTATTGCTCCACATTGTGCGTAGCTTGTCTCCTTTGCTTGAGCAGAATGTCTTACAGAATTTAAAGCTATTGCACCGCCGCGATGAAGTGGTGGATAGAGTCAGTAAACACAGAGCTAATATTGTGGATGCGATTGTTTCAGGTCACCCTGAGAAGGCGCGTGAAATGTCTCATTCACACTTAGCTTATATCGAAGAAACATTGTTGGATTTGACTCGTGAGGAGTCACGAAGAGAACGCTCTTTGCGTCGAATTCAACGAGGTAATGAGCCGTCATAACCGGCTGTTACAAGTTTAAAGTAGATCCAACCAACAGAAGGATAGATCGCCATGTCTGATATGAAGCATGACGTAGACGCACTTGAAACTCAAGAATGGCTTCAAGCACTTGAGTCAGTAGTTCGTGAAGAAGGTGTAGAGCGTGCCCAGTTCCTACTAGAGCAAGTTCTAGACAAAGCGCGCCTAGATGGCGTTGATATGCCAACAGGTATAACAACAAACTACATCAACACTATTCCAGCCGATCAAGAACCTGCTTACCCAGGTGATACAACGCTAGAGCGCCGTATTCGCTCTATCATCCGCTGGAACGCAATCATGATTGTTCTGCGTGCCTCAAAGAAAGACCTGGACCTAGGTGGTCACATGGCGTCTTTCCAGTCTTCTGCAGCATTTTACGAAGTATGTTTCAACCACTTCTTCCGTGCTCCAAATGAAACAGACGGTGGCGATCTCGTATACTACCAAGGTCACATTTCTCCAGGTATCTACTCGCGCGCATTTGTTGAAGGTCGTCTGACTGAAGAGCAGCTAGACAACTTCCGTCAAGAAGTAGACGGCAAAGGTATCCCGTCATACCCGCACCCTAAACTGATGCCTGAATTCTGGCAGTTCCCAACCGTATCTATGGGTCTTGGTCCAATCTCAGCGATCTACCAAGCTCGTTTCCTTAAGTACCTTGATGGTCGTGGTCTGAAAGATACGTCTGCACAACGTGTATACGCATTCCTAGGCGACGGTGAGATGGATGAGCCAGAATCACGTGGTTCTCTTTCTTTCGCTGCGCGTGAGAAGCTGGACAACCTATGTTTCCTAGTTAACTGTAACCTACAGCGTCTAGATGGCCCTGTTATGGGTAACGGTAGCATCATTCAAGAGCTAGAAGGTCTGTTTAAAGGCGCTGGCTGGAACGTTGTTAAAGTTATCTGGGGTAGCAACTGGGATGCACTACTTGCTAAAGATACAACAGGCAAGCTTCTACAGCTAATGAACGAAACTGTGGATGGCGACTACCAAACATTTAAATCTAAAGATGGCGCATACGTACGTGAGCACTTCTTTGGTAAGTACCCAGAAACAGCAGCACTTGTTGCTGACATGACTGACGATGAAATCTTCGCGCTTAAGCGTGGTGGTCATGAGTCTTCTAAACTGTACGCGGCATACAAAAACGCAGCGGACACCAAAGGTCGTCCTACGGTAATCCTTGCGAAGACTGTTAAAGGTTACGGCATGGGTGAAGCGGCTGAAGGTAAGAACATCGCGCACCAGGTTAAGAAGATGGACATGACTCACGTACTGCACCTACGTGACCGTCTGGGTCTTCAAGACATCCTAACTGACGATGCGGTTAAAGAACTTCCTTACCTGAAACTTGAAGAAGGCTCAGCGGAATACGAATACCTGCATGCTCGTCGTAAAGAACTGAAAGGTTACACGCCACAGCGTCTGCCTAAATTTACTCAAGAATTTAAAGTACCAGAGCTAGAAGAGTTCAAGCCTTTGCTGGATGAGCAAAAGCGCGACATCTCTACAACAATGGCTTACGTTCGTACCCTTAACATTCTGCTTAAGAACAAGAACATTGGTAAGAACATCGTTCCTATCATCTGTGATGAAGCACGTACGTTCGGTATGGAAGGTCTATTCCGTCAAATCGGTATCTACAACCCACACGGTCAGGAATACACGCCAGAAGATAAAGGCATCGTTTCTTACTACAAAGAAGCGACCTCTGGTCAGGTTCTTCAAGAAGGTATCAACGAGTTAGGCTCAATGGCTTCTTGGGTTGCTGCGGCGACTTCGTACAGCACCAACGATCTACCAATGATTCCTTTCTACATCTACTACTCAATGTTTGGTTTCCAACGTGTAGGTGATATGGCATGGATGGCTGGTGACCAGCAAGCTCGTGGTTTCCTATTGGGTGCAACGGCAGGTCGTACAACACTTAACGGTGAAGGTCTGCAGCACGAAGACGGTCACTCACACATTATGGCAGGTACGGTTCCTAACTGTATCTCTTACGACCCAACATTCGCTTACGAAGTTGCGGTAATCATGCAAGACGGTATCCGTCGCATGTACGGTGAGAACCAAGAGAACGTGTTCTACTACCTAACGGTTATGAACGAAAACTACGCAATGCCAGCAATGCCAGAAGGCGCTGAAGAAGGCATTCGTAAGGGTATCTACAAGCTTGAGTCTTACGCAGGTGACAAGTCTAAAGTTCAGCTAATGGGCTCTGGTACTATCATGAACGAAGTGCGTAAAGCAGCGACTATCCTAAGCGAAGAATATGGCGTCGCATCTGACGTGTTCTCTGTTACGTCGTTCAATGAACTGACTCGTGATGGTCAGGCAGCAGAGCGCTACAACATGCTTCACCCAGAAGCAGCAGCGCAAGTTCCTTACATTACAGAAGTGATGGGTACTGAACCTGCGATTGCAGCAACGGACTACATGAAAAACTACGCAGAGCAAGTTCGTTCATTTATGCCTTCTGAGTCTTACAAGGTTCTGGGTACTGATGGCTTTGGTCGCTCAGACAGCCGTGAGAACCTACGTCGTCACTTCGAAGTGAATGCTGGCTATGTAGTGGTAGCAGCACTAACTGAACTTGCTAAGCGCGGTGATGTTGAGAAATCAGTGGTTGTTGAAGCGATTAAGAAATTCGACATCGACACTGAAAAAACAAACCCGCTATACGCATAAGACAACGCTTAATTTAGAAGGTAGATAAGCAATGGCTATCGAAATTAATGTACCTGACATCGGTGCCGATGAGGTTGAAGTTACTGAAATTCTTGTAAGCGTTGGCGACAAGGTTGAAGAAGAACAATCTCTGATCACTGTAGAAGGTGATAAAGCTTCTATGGAAGTTCCTGCTTCTCAAGCGGGTATCGTAAAAGAAATCAAAGTTGCTGAAGGTGACTCTGTTTCAACTGGCTCTCTAATCATGGTCTTCGAAGCAGAAGGTGCAGCTGAAGCTGCGCCTGCTCCGGCAGCGGAAGCACCAGCTGCTGAAGTGGCTCCAGCACCAGCTCCTGCGGCAGCGGCAGAACTGAAAGAAGTTCACGTGCCAGACATCGGTGGTGACGAAGTCGAAGTGACTGAAATCATGGTTGCTGTTGGCGACACAGTTGAAGAAGAGCAATCTCTGATCACTGTAGAAGGCGATAAGGCTTCTATGGAAGTTCCTGCACCATTTGTAGGCACGGTAAAAGAGATTAAGATTACAGCTGGCGACAAAGTGTCTACTGGCTCTCTAATCATGGTCTTCGAAGTCGCGGGCTCAGCTCCGGCAGCAGCGCCAGCTCCTGCTCAAGCGGCTCCAGCACCAGCGGCACCGGCAGCACCAGCGCCTTCTGAAGCACCAAAAGCTGCTCCAGCAGCATCAACGGGCGACTTCCAGGAAAACAACGAATACGCACATGCGTCTCCAGTGGTTCGTCGTCTTGCTCGTGAGTTTGGCGTTAACCTGTCTAAGGTTAAAGGCACGGGTCGTAAGAGCCGTATCCTGAAAGAAGACGTTCAAAGCTACGTTAAAGAAGCGCTTAAGCGCCTTGAATCTGGTGCAGGAGCATCAGGTGGCGACGGCAGTGCACTTGGTCTACTACCATGGCCGAAAGTTGATTTCAGCAAGTTCGGTGAGACTGAAGTACAGAAGCTTTCTAAGATTAAGAAGATTTCTGGTGCGAACCTACACCGTAACTGGGTAATGATCCCTCACGTTACACAGTGGGACAACGCAGACATCACAGAGCTTGAAGCATTCCGTAAAGAGCAGAACGCGATTGAAGCGAAGAAAGAATCTGGTATGAAGATCACACCTCTTGTGTTCATTATGAAGGCTGCTGCTAAAGCGCTTGAAGCTTTCCCTGCGTTCAACTCTTCTCTGTCAGAAGACGGCGAAAGCATCATTCTGAAGAAATACGTGAACATTGGTATCGCAGTAGATACACCAAATGGTCTGGTTGTTCCTGTCTTCAAAGATGTGAACAAGAAAGGTATTTACGAGCTTTCAGAAGAGCTGATGGCTGTGTCTAAGAAAGCACGTGCTGGCAAGCTAACGGCAGGTGATATGCAAGGTGGCTGTTTCACTATCTCTAGCTTGGGCGGTATCGGCGGTACTGCATTTACGCCAATCGTAAACGCTCCAGAAGTAGGTATCCTTGGTGTATCTAAGTCTGAAATGAAGCCTGTGTGGAATGGTAAAGATTTCACTCCTCGTCTTCAGCTTCCGCTTTCTCTGTCCTACGATCACCGTGTGATCGATGGTGCAGAAGGTGCGCGCTTCATCACTTACTTGAACAATTGCCTGAGCGACATTCGCCGCTTGGTGCTATAAGTCAATATAGGTTGAAACAGGGCGGCTATATGCCGCCCTCTAGTTACTCAAAATAGTTTGATTAAACCTTGTTCGCTACAGGCGTTTCACAATCGAACTGTTGTCTGGCTCACAGGCTAAATGGATTTACTTTTCACACCTTTAACAACTCTGTAAACTGTTTCGGTCTGAAAATAGAACGTTCTAAAAAGAATTCATTGAACACCCACTCAGCCTGTTAGGGATAATGACTACAAGAGGTCAAAATGAGCAAAGAAATTAAAGCCCAAGTTGTTGTACTTGGTTCTGGTCCTGCTGGTTACTCTGCTGCATTCCGTTGTGCGGATCTAGGTCTGGAAACAGTACTTATCGAGCGTTACACTACCCTTGGTGGTGTGTGTCTGAACGTGGGTTGTATCCCATCTAAAGCACTGCTGCACGTATCAAAAGTGATCGAAGAAGCGAAAGCAATGGCTGATCACGGTGTGGTATTTGGTGAACCACAAACGGACATCAACAAAATCCGTATCTGGAAAGAAAAAGTAGTTAACCAACTGACTGGCGGTCTTGGCGGTATGGCTAAGATGCGTAACGTGACTGTTGTTAACGGCTACGGTAAATTCACGGGTCCTAATTCTATCCTTGTAGAGGGTGAAGGCGAAGCAACTACAGTTAACTTCGACAACGCTATCGTTGCCGCTGGTTCTCGTCCAATTAAACTGCCATTCATCCCACATGAAGACCCACGTATCTGGGATTCAACGGATGCTCTTGAACTGAAAGAAGTTCCAGGCAAACTGCTTATCATGGGCGGTGGTATCATCGGTCTTGAAATGGGTACGGTTTACCAGTCTCTTGGCTCAAAAGTTGACGTTGTTGAAATGTTTGATCAGGTTATTCCTGCGGCAGACAAAGACATCGTTAAGGTTTACACCAAGCGCGTTAAAGACAAATTTAACCTGATGCTTGAAACCAAAGTAACTGCGGTTGAAGCGAAAGAAGACGGTATCTACGTTTCAATGGAAGGCAAGAAAGCACCAGCAGAAGCTGAGCGTTACGATGCAGTTCTTGTTGCTATCGGTCGTGTGCCAAATGGTCTTCTGATTGACGGCGAAAAAGCGGGTATCGAAATTGACGAGCGTGGCTTCATCAATGTTGATAAGCAGATGCGTACTAACATCCCTCACATCTTCGCAATTGGTGATGTTGTAGGTCAGCCAATGCTGGCTCACAAAGGTGTGCATGAAGGTCACGTTGCTGCAGAAGTTATTGCTGGTAAGAAGCACTACTTCGACCCTAAAGTTATTCCTTCAATCGCTTACACTGAGCCAGAAGTGGCGTGGGTTGGTAAGACTGAGAAAGAAGCGAAAGCAGAAGGCATCAACTACGAAACAGCAACTTTCCCATGGGCTGCGTCTGGTCGTGCAATCGCGTCTGACTGTGCAGATGGTATGACTAAGCTTATCTTCGACAAAGACACTCATCGTGTAATTGGTGGTGCTATCGTTGGTACTAACGGTGGTGAGCTACTGGGTGAAATCGGTCTGGCAATCGAAATGGGTTGTGATGCAGAAGATATCGCTCTGACTATCCACGCTCACCCGACTCTGCATGAGTCTGTGGGTCTGGCTGCAGAAGTGTTTGAAGGTTCAATAACTGACCTTCCAAACAAAAAGCGGTTAAGAAGAAAAAGTAATTTTTCTTAATACTGAATGATGAAAACCGCTGCTTGTCAGCGGTTTTTTTGTTGTATTGAAATCCCGATTTTGTTTAACGGAAATAAAAACGGAGGGTAAACCCTCCGTTTTTCAATTCAACAGACCCTAGTCAATGATTAGTGGTCTTGCTTGTAAATGCAAAGCATGCCAAGGAAGCTGCCAACCAAACCTTCTAAGTACTCAGGATCCGGGTTACGGTTTGCCTGTACGTACAATGAGTAGCAGATGCCGTGAAGCAGTTTCGCTAAGTCTTCGGCTTTATGCTCGTCACATACTTCGCCACGTTCCATTGCTGTCAGGAACATGTCTTCAATACGCTTTTGTGACTCTTCGTTGCTAGACAGGAACAGTGGCCACACTTCTTCACGAGTGGATGTGCTCCACTCAAACCAGACTTTCATCCAGTGAGTGCCATCCAGTGCCGCTTTGATGATGTTTTGCGTTAGGCTTGTCAGGTTTTCTTCAGCTGTTGCGTCAACCTTCAAGCTTTCATTGATGAATAGCGCGTATTGCTTTTCAACCTGACTCAGTACTTCATCAACCAAGTCTTCACGTGTTTGGAAGTAGTTGAATACGGTTGCAACAGAAACCTGTGCAATTTCTGCGATATCAGCGTGACCCCCGCGACCGATGCCGCGTTTTGCGAACACTTCGATAGCAATATCGTGAAGCTGTTCTTTACGCTTTTGTGGAGATAGCCTTGTTCTTGGACGTTTTTTTACTGTATCCATAGTTTTTATTTCCTTGCCAACATATAAAGTTTAATGATTATTTTATAATTAGATTTGCATTATGAGTGTAATGGTGCATATAAAAGTGTCAATGAAGAAATGCCGGAAAGTACTCATTTTCATGACCAAGTTAAAAATTTCCCTGAGTAGTTTGCAATGGTAAAATGTGTTAATGGACGCACATTAACGAAAATATAAATTTTAGATAATGTGATTTATTCTACAAAATCAGTCACTAATAAATTGAGAGCAGTATGAAACATACAGTTGAAGTCATGATTTCTGAGCAAGATGTTCAGAAGCGCGTTGTCGAATTGGGCGAGAAAATCACCGAACATTACAAGAACTCAGACAAAGAACTGGTGTTGGTGGGACTGCTGCGTGGTTCGTTTGTTTTTATGGCTGACCTTACCCGTACTATCGGTCAAAACCACACCGTGGACTTTATGACAGCATCAAGTTACGGCAATGCGATGGAAAGTTCACGCGATGTCCGCATCCTGAAAGATCTGGATGACGACATTAAGGACAAAGACGTGCTGCTGGTGGAAGACATCATCGATACAGGTAATACGCTAAGCAAAGTTTGTGAGATCCTTGAGATTCGTGAGCCTGCGTCTATTCAAATCTGTACGTTGCTGGATAAGCCTTCTCGTCGCGAAGTGGAAGTGGATGCGAAATTTATCGGTTTTGAAATCCCAGACGAGTTTGTTGTCGGTGTTGGTATTGATTACGCTCAGAAATACCGTAACTTGCCTTACATTGGTAAAGTGGTACCTCAAGAATAATTTCTTAGAGCTTAGAGCTTAGAGCTTAGAGCTTAGAGCTTAGAGCTTAGAGCAAAAAGCGCCACTTTCTTAGAAGGTGGCGCTTTTTCGTGGTTTATATTTCTTTAATAAAATTCAAGCGTCTTCTGTCTAGCTCTTCCCGGATGTTCTTTCCGGTAAACCCATCCCGAATCACATCTTGCACGTCGGCTCTTAATGCAGCTTGGTAGGCTTGATTGAAAATGTGGGTCTGAGGGTAGGGGTTGTCTTCCAAACCTAAACGTCCACGATGATCCGCCTCACAACAGATCAACAGTTGCTTTAGCCTTTCAGGTTTTCGCCATACATCCAGTTTATTGAGGATCTTGAGTTTCGTATTGGCTCGAAGTTCTTCTGCTCTGTGAATGTTGGTGTGGTGTTCGCACACCACCAAAGCCGTGTCGCGATATTCATTTGGGATCTTGATGCGACTACACAGCTGCTTGATCACTTTGAGACCAGTATGGCAGTGCATCTTATGACTCGGCCATTCTTCCTCCGGTGTCACGCCTTTTCCAAGATCGTGTACCTGTGCGGCGAAGCGAATGACTGGATCCTTGCTCAAATCGGCAGCCTGCCTGGCAACCATTAAAGTGTGGATCCCCGTATCAATTTCCGGGTGCCATTGCTCAGGCTGTGGTACACCAAACAGAACATCCAATTCAGGAAGAACGACTTTCAGAGCGCCACATTGTCTGAGCACTTCAAGAAAAACGTCAGGTCTTTCGGTAGTGAGAGACTTATGCCATTCCTGCCAGACCCTCTCCGCTGTCAGGTGTGAGAGTTCTCCGGATTGCGCTATCTTGCACATTAATTCTAGGGTTTCATCCGCCACGGTAAATCCTAAAGGCGCAAGCTTGGCGGCAAAACGCGCAACACGAAGAACGCGCAATGGATCTTCGACAAACGCATCCGATACGTGTCTTAGCACTTTGTTTTGAAGATCCTGTTGCCCGCCATAGGGATCGATAATGGTGCCGTCTTCATGCTGTGCCATGGCATTGATCGTTAAGTCACGACGCAGGAGATCATCTTCGATGGCCACATCAGGAGAAAAGTGACATTCGAACCCGGTGTAGCCATGACCTGATTTACGTTCTGTTCGAGCCAGTGCGTATTCTTCATGAGTCTTAGGGTGCAGGAAAACAGGAAAGTCTTTCCCAACGGTCTGAAAGCCTTGTGACAGCATTTGTTCAGGTGAACTGCCTACGACTACCCAATCTTTGTCGTGGACAGAAATGCCCAGTAACTGGTCACGAACGGCGCCACCGACTAAATATACGTCCAAGTTTGACTCCCTAGTTTGTCGTGAGGCTTTACAAACCTCGTCACAATGGTAATTTGCCAGAATCTTAGCGAAGAGAGATGAGCATGTATAAGGATTTTTTCGGTTTTACTGAATTGCCATTCTCAATAGTACCCAGTTCAAAGTACCTGTATTTAAGCGCTCGTCATCGTGAAGCGATGAACCACCTTCAATCCGGTTTGGGTGAGGGCGGCGGTTTTGCGATGCTGACGGGCGAAGTAGGCACGGGGAAAACTACCGTGTCAAAAGCCATGTTGTCTGCTCTGGGTGAAGAGACCAAAGCAGCGTTGATTCTCAACCCTACCTATTCCAGTCAGGATTTACTGGAAGCGATTTGTGATGAGTTTGGGATTGAGTATCCAGATGAAGCTTCTCTGAAGATTCTGACTCAGTCGATTCAGCAATTCCTGCTCGACAACTATGACAACGGGTTTCAGACGCTTCTGATTATTGATGAAGCGCAGCACCTCTTGCCCGACGTTTTAGAGCAACTCAGGTTGCTGACCAACCTTGAAACTGACAGCCAGAAACTGTTGAAAGTGTTGTTAATCGGTCAGCCAGAATTGCAAGCCAAATTGCAAACCACAGAGCTGCGTCAGTTAGCGCAAAGGATAACAGGGCGTTATCACTTATTGCCTCTTAACCCCGCGGAAATCGGCGAATACATTGACTTTCGTCTTGCGCAGGCGAATGGATCTTCTGAACTGTTTGAACCTGCTGCGGTGAAAACCATAGCTCGATTTACTCAGGGCATTCCAAGGTTGATTAACCTGGTGTGTGACAAGTGCCTTCAATATGCCAGCCAAAGTGGCGTTAAAACGGTGAATAAGACGATCGCTCAGGCGGCGAGTGAAGACGTGATGGCGTTTCAAGCACCTGTCGAATCAGTCATAACTACGAAATCCTCACGAACCAGTGTGCTGCCCTCTCTGATGTTATTGGGTTCGAGTGCTGCGCTGGCAGCTTTTGCTTACTTTGCTACGCCACTTGCCCTACAAAAATGGATGCCAGAGGCGCCAAGGGAAGTGCGAGTAGAAACTCAGACGGTCAAAGTACCAGTTGAGCAGACGCTCGCTCCGATATTGTCTGGCAGTCATGATGCGATTGCAGCAACGTTGAAGCTATTTAATGTCTGGGGGCTTCAGGGCTCGGTAAGAGATTCTGAATGCGAAAGAACAGAGTCTGCCTATTACTGTACCGTTGAAACGGGCACCTTGGATGAAGTGGGCAAGCAGAATCGCCCAGTGGTGTTTGCACTGAACGTGAATAACCAACGTCATTACGCTGTGTTGTTCTCCCTGAACAACGATAATGCGCAACTGCTTCTAGGCGATGAGCGAGTGGAAGTTCCCCGCTTCTGGCTAGAAGAAAAGTGGGCAGGAGAGTACCGAACAATCTGGCACGACCCTATCGCTCAGACCTTAAAGTTAGGAAATCAGGGTGAGCCTGTGGCGGCGTTAGAAGGTATGCTTTCGAAGGCTCTTGGAGAAAGCTCAGAAAGTAACAGCATTTTCGACGAAAGCCTCAAAGAAAAAGTAGAAGCGTTTCAGCGTTGGCAGGGGTTGTTTGTGGATGGGATAGCCGGAGCGAAAACATTGCAGCTTTTGGATTTGATCACCAATGAGTCGGCACCCACATTAACACCAAAGAAAGAGGAGCCAACCGATGTCTAATGTACTTCAAAGGCTCAAGCAAACAGAATCGGGGTATCAGCGTCCTCAGGCGGCTCAGGTTCGTGCAGGACCAGCACGAGCAGCAAGTGGGTCTGGATTTTTTAAAACAGTCATACTGTTCACTCCGGCGATTTTGGTTGCCAGTTGGCACTACTTAAACTACCAGCCAGACACGTCTCCTATTGTTCAGGTTGAAAGTGTGAAAGTGCAGCAGGCTAAGATTCTGGACTTTCCTCAGTTTGGTGAACTTGTGGCGCTCCCAACGGTTGACGGGCAACCTGTTGAAAATACGCCTCAGGAATTTGTCTACCAACCTGTAGAAACAGAATCTGCCAAGCCTGAACGCTCAGGTGAATCGCTGGATAATCTTGATTTGTCTGAACTGTCTCCTGAGTTGGCGCAAATGGTTCAGTCGGCGATCAGTGACACATCTACCTCCGGAAGTATTCGCAACCGGGACGATGCTCAATATGAAGTCACAGAGTTAGTGGGGAATGAACGCCGTTTTCGTGGAAAATTACCCGCGCTGAACCTCCAAACCCACATGTACGCCTCAAGCAGCGACAGACGTTGGGTGAAGGTCAATGGTCAGGAAGTGAAAGAAGGCGATTGGGTGGATGAGCGAGTCAAGATTGAAAGTATCACTCCAAGAACCGTAGTGGTGGACTTTGAAGGGGAGAAGATAGAAATCCCTGCATTGTATGAGTGGCGTTAGCTATTCTCTTATCCCGAGAACAGGTTAAATATCAAAAGGGCTCCGAGAGGAGCCCTTTTTAATGTCATCAGAATCTAGATAATTCGATTATGCCCAACCAGAAGGCGATTTCTTCCTACGCGGGATAAGGTGCGGAAGAATCAAACCTAAGATAAGTCCAATTCCGGCAACTCCGCCACCGTACATGAAGTACTTAAGCAGCAAGTCTTCTTTTTGAGTGTCTAGCTTGGCGCGCAGTTCGCGTACTTCGCTCTGAGACGCGGTCAACTGCTTGTTCATGTCTGCGTAGTTTTTCTCAAGTTCTTTGATTTGTTCATTACGCGACTCAAGAGAATCCACCAGCCCTGCTTTTTCATCATCTGAATTTTTACGAGCGTTAGCCAGCTTCTCTTTTACTTCACCCAGCTCTTTTTCCAGCTTAGGTAAGCGTTCTGCCATGCTTGGTCTGGTCGATACGTATTTGCTTTCTACCCAACCCTTACGACCTTTTGAGTCAACGACCTGGCTGTATCCTGTTTCACGGTTTGTCGCGACTAAGGTAATTTTGTCGCCTGCATTTACACTGCCAATAATACGAAACTGGTTACTCGGTCCAGCGTGCATGTAAGTGAATAGGTTGTCTGAAATGTAGCGGTCTTTGGCAAAACTGACTGGTGCGGCAAGCATGCTAAAGAGGACCAGACAAATAAGTTTTTTCACGGTACGTCCCTTAACTGATGATGAGGTGGGATAACACTTTGACGCTACCCCTTTATTCTTAATTAGACACAGATAGTATGAAGTTTCAGGCACTGGTGCAACAAAAGAGGGAGGCAAAGCCTCCCTTTCTGTGCGTTTGAGTCAATAATGACATGTGGCTAACAAAAGCCTTACATAAACATCCCTTGGATTGCATAGAAGAACACAACAGCAAGCAGCGCGCCTGCTGGTAGTGTTACGACCCAGGAAGCAACGATATTACGCACTACACCTAGGTTCAGTGCTGCGATACCACGGGCGAAACCTACACCCAGAACCGCACCCACCAAAGTTTGAGTAGTTGAAATTGGCAGACCAGTACCTGATGCCAGAACAACGGTTGAAGCTGTTGCAAGCTGAGCGGCGAAACCACGGCTTGGAGTCAGTTCTGTAATGCCTGTACCTACGGTAGCCATTACTTTGTGACCCATAGTCGCCAGACCGACAACAATACCAATACCACCAAGAGGAAGGATCCACCAGGCAATAGAGCTTTTCGTGGTGATTTCACCTAGGTTTTCAACTGTGGATACTACCGCTGAAAGAGGACCGATTGCGTTCGCAACATCGTTAGAACCGTGAGCAAAAGCCATGGCACATGCAGTGATCACCATCAGTACGCTGAATATACTTTCAACGCCAGCAAAACTGTGGTCGTCTTCGCGGTGAGCAAATTTCTTCTGAATGTACAGGTAACCGCCAATCATAATTAGACCAGAGACACCAGCAGACCATAGCCATGCTTCTGTGTTGCTCAGGTGCAAGCCAACGTGCTTTAGACCTTTCTTGATGGTAACAAGCGCAATAACCATAGTGGTAATGAACATGTACACCGGGACAAAGCGTTTCGCGTTGATCAGCGGGTTTTCCGTATCGAAAATCAGGCGCTGTGCACTCACAAAGATCACGTAAGCGAAGAAACCAGAAATGATTGGCGTGATGATCCAGCTACCTACGATGCCTTGAACTGAGGCCCAGTCAACGGCTTCAGTACCAACGGAGATACAGGCGAAACCAATAATGGCACCAATGATAGAGTGTGTTGTTGATACTGGCCAGCCCATGTAGGAAGCCAATAGTAGCCAGGTACCCGCTGCCAGAAGGGCAGACATCATACCGTAGACCAAAACGTCTGGCTGATCAGCAAACAGAGAGGTTTCGATTACCCCTTTACGGATCGTATCCGTCACTTCACCGCCTGCTAAGTAAGCACCGGCAAATTCGAAAATCATCGCGATGATGATCGCTTGTTTTACAGTCAGCGCTTTAGAGCCAACTGATGTACCCATGGCGTTTGCTACATCATTTGCACCAATACCGATAGCCATCATGAAGCCAAATAATGCTGCAACTAAAATAATGATAGTGCCGTAGTTCGCGAGGATATCCATCGTAATACCTAGTTGTTGGATAACGTATGAGGGGAGTTTTGTACAAGCGCACAAGAAAGGCACACAAGCTCTCCGTGCGCCTTATTACAATCCCATCTCATGTTATGTGTTTCAGTTTTCGTTTATGAACGAGATAACATCAGCTCAAGCCTTGCGCCAACGCGCTGAGCTTGATCGGCGATGCCACCTACCCATTCTAAAATCTTGTATAAGAACATGATGTCGATCGGATTGTACTTCGATTCGATCGCCATAAGTTGCTGGCGCAGTTCAATCTGCATGGCATCGGTATCATCTTCGATGGCATCCAGTTGATGGATCATCTCTGCCACTAAAGTGACTTCGCGACCCTTAAAGCCAGTTTCCAGTAATTCGTCCAGTTCGTTGATCACTTTCTGTGCTTGTTCTGCAGCATCAAGGCAACGTTTGACATACAAAATGAAGTTTTCCTGAAGTGGCTCTGGAATTTGCAGCTGACGTCCGACGACGCGACCGGCAATATCCTTCGCCAGATTGGCCAGCTTGTCTTGCTGAGTCAGCAGTTCAAGCATGTCTGTGCGGTCTACAGGTAAGAACAAACCACGAGGCAGCTTTAAGCGAATTTCTCGTTTAAGGGAATCCGCTTCCTTCTCCAGGTGAGAAATCTGTGCGCGAATTTCACTGGCTTTTTCCCAATCGCCCTGAGAGCAAACTTCAAAGAAATTTACCAGGTGGGAGCAGCACTCATTCACACACACAACGTGGCGTTGCAAAGGTTTAATAGGGGACTTTGCAAATAACCCCATAATTGTATTTACTGGCATGGTTATTCAACCTAAAAAATATAACCTATAGAAACTTCAGCCATAAGGCGAAATCTTGAACGATGGCTATAAAGTCGCGCATGTTAACCTAATCAATCCATCATTAAAACTGTTTTAGATCATCATTTGGGCTATATTTGCCACTTGCCGATGATGGTATTAGGCAATATGCTGTCAGGGTCATCCGTTAAAGGTAAAAATATGGAAACCGAGATAGAACTGAAGTTTTTCGTTTCACCTGAATTTTCAACGACTTTGGTTGCCAAAATAGCTGAAGAAAAAGTTCTTCAGCACAGTTGTCGAGAGCTGGGTAACACCTACTTCGATACACCGGATAATTGGTTAAGACAACACGACACTGGTCTACGGATTCGACGCTACGATGATGTCTTTGTTCAGACAGTCAAAACCGCAGGGCGTGTTGTCGCAGGTTTGCATCAACGACCTGAATATAATGCAGAACATTCCAGCAATTCTCCCGACCTGACACTTCATCCTAACGATATATGGCCAGTAGGCAAAGAATTAGACGTGCTTCAGCAAGAGCTTACTCCCATTTTTTCTACCGATTTCAAACGCGAGCAATGGCTTATCAGTATGTCTGACGGCAGTCAGGTTGAAGTTGCGTTTGATCAGGGGTGGGTGAGTGCAAGTGGCAATCGGGATGAGATTTGTGAAGTTGAACTTGAGCTTAAGTCTGGTCAGACAGATGCGCTTTTCAATCTCGCCCGCACATTGAGTGAAAATGGTGGCATGCGATTAGGTAACCTAAGCAAAGCCGCACGCGGTTACCGACTGGCTTATGGCTATGAAGGTGACAAAGTAAAACCGCTACCTCTGGTTTCTACAGAAACTTCGCACAACGCGGAATACTGCTTCATTCAGTCGTTAGAACATGCTCTGGAACATTGGCATTATCACGAACAAATTTATGTTGAGCGTGATGAATTCAACGCCCTTCATGAAATTGCACATTCCATCGGATTCATTCGTCAGACCCTGTCTGTGTTTGGAGGCATTGTACCGCGCCGTGCCAGTGCGATTCTTCGCCAAGAACTGATGTGGCTAGAAGAAGAACTGAACTGGTTGAAAACTGCGGTTTACCTTGACGATCTGATGGAAGACAAAGGGCACGTCCTGCGTAAACTGGATGCTCGGAAATGGCTGGTGGATCAGCTTGGTATTCAACGGGACGCCCTGCCAGACAGAGAACAGGCACTTAAATTACTTTGTTCATCGCGCTACACAGGTTTGTTGTTAGATCTGAGCCGCTGGATCCTGACCCGTGGCTGGCAGCCGTTTCTTGATGACAAAGCAAGAGAGAAAATGGCACAAGGTGTGCGACAGTTCTCGGCAAAACAACTCGACAGAACTTGGGCTGAGCTGGTTGAAGCGTTTCCACCTGAGCGTCAATTGAACCGACAAGAATACATTGACCAGCAATACCGATTGACCCGCAATCTTTACACTGGCATCTGCTTCGCATCTATTTATGACTTTGAAGACCGCAATGCTTTCCGGCTGCCATGGGAAGATCTCAGGCAGGGAATTGATGATCTTTTAATGTTAGAACCTTTGCATGCGTTGTTGGAGCAATTGGAAGGTGATGAGCAAGCGCAACTGGAGCGTTGGCTGATTCGCCAGGAGAACTCCATCTTGCATGCCATGGAACAGACTCGCCAGATGAGCATCGATGCCACACCTTATTGGCAATAAATAGCAAAAATCTTAAATCCATTACCCAAGTGAATGTCCTTCACTTGGGTAATCTATGTGATAAGACTAATATCCACTCTTTATTTTTTAGCTCAATTCGGGCTCATTTCTTTATCTAACTCAAAAAGTTACTTCAGGTTTCTGTATCAATGCCGATACAAAAATCACGGGTTTCTCAACAAAATGCGTGAACAACAAGCATTGGATCACAATTAGGGCAATCCGTAGACGAAAAGTGACTGGTAGCTCAATGACTGTCTGATGTCTTTGTTATCATGCTTTTTTCATACGAGGCGTAAAATAAATCCTCAACAACGATAAAGCTACGTCTCATAAGGAATGCGGCAACGTTCGTGCCCTATTAAAAATGAACGTTCGCAATGAAAGATGAACAAAAGGTGGAGTAGGTGCGATGGCGAGCATGAAATTCAAGCCGTGGGAACGAGTCATTACTGACATTCGTTTGGTCCCAAAACTCGTAATGTTGATGGTATTCAGTACCGTTTTGATCATTGCGAAACAATTGTGGGATGCGAGCACTTTTTATGACTCCTTGGTAATTGTCCAAAAAGACCAAGCCAAAGAAGTTTCTCACGCTCAAGCTTCATTTATTGATAGCGTATTAGCGAGTAACGGTTCAGGTGCCACGTCTCTGGCAGAAAAAACCATCACCGCACTGGTTAAGAATTCAGACAACAATCACTACGTTTATCTGGTAGAACGCAATACTGGCAAAGTATTAGGTCACCCTTCTGCCAGACAAATCTCGGATCTTTCTCAAACCACAGAAAATGGTCAACAGCTTTCTGGCCTGATCGGCAGTGCTTCTTCCGGCTTTGGTTTCGAGCTGGAAAACGGCAATCGTTTTGAATACGCCAGTAAAATCAATGGTGCCGATTGGTTTGTTGTTGCCTCGCAAAGCGGCGATGTTGCACAGATGCGTTACGACGAATACCTAATGCAAGTGTTCTGGCAAACCATTGTGATGATCATCGTATTTGTTGTATTGCTTCTGGGCGCGGCAAGAATCATGCTTCGCCAGACTCAATACATCGCATCCAGCATCCAGCGTATGGCAGATAAAGATCTGTCCACACCGATCAACATGGAATGCAAAGATGAATACGGCGATCTCGCTCGCGAGCTGGAAAAGACACGAGCTCAGTTGCAAGAAGTGATCAAGATGCAGATCGATTCATCACAAGAGTTGTCTGGTCTTACCGAAGTCATGACGATCAGCATGTCTGAGACAAAAGAATCGGCACAAGAAGAGTTTAACGAAATCGACCAGCTAGCAACTGCGATGAGCGAGATGACGACAACGGTGCAAACCGTCGCAGAGCATGCACAAAACGCTTCATCTGTGACAGAAAATGCTTCTCAACAAGCGCAGCAAGGTCAACGATTTGTTCAGGACACAGTTGGCAAAATGAGTGAGCTATCAGGAGACATTTCCGAGTCGGCACAAGCAGTTAACCAAGTGGAAGAGCGTGTTGAATCCATTGGTAGCGTAGTAGGAACGATTCAGGGGATTTCTGAGCAGACTAACCTGTTGGCATTGAATGCGGCTATTGAGGCGGCTCGTGCTGGTGAAGCGGGTCGTGGTTTCGCAGTCGTCGCCGACGAAGTTCGAAATCTTGCACAACGTACTCAGCAAGCAACAGTTGAAATTCAGGAAATGATTACTCAGCTACAAAGCAGTGCCAATTCTGCGGTAGAGCTGATGGAAAAAAGTGTTGTGGAAGCAGCAGAAGGGGTCGATCTGGTTACCAATGCTGGCACCGAGCTTGATGGTATCGTGGCTCAGGTAAGTGAAATCAACGACATGAACTTCCAGATCGCCACCGCTGCGGGTCAGCAGAGTACGGTTGCCGAAGAGATGAACCAGAACCTGACCAATGTTCGTGAACTGGTTGAAGCTTCGGTTGTGGTTGTCAGCGAGCTGCTTGAAACCTCCGAAATCATGCAGACCAATGCCGAAGAGCTAGATGGTAAAATACAGTCGTTTAATGTTTGATTATAAAATCGCTAAATAACGCCCACATCCCATATGTGGGCGTTTTTTTATGTGATATGGTAAATCGAATAAAAATAACCTAACTCGTTGACAGGGATAGACAATGACCTTACCGACGCCGATTGCCGAACAAGCCCAACTTTCACGTCAAAAGATCGAAGAACAATACCCATCCGTGTTTGAAACCTGGCCAGAGAACAAACTGGTCGAGTTGGAACGTGTTCTTGGATTAAGCGATTTTATTTCCGACAGCTTGCTGCGAGATGAAAAGCTGTGTAAACGCCTGCCAGAGATGCTGGCGACGCAGAATCGGTCGGTGGATTATCGCGATAGATTGAAGAAGCTTTTGGCGAAAACGGAAGACGAGAACGCCATGATGAAAAGGCTTCGAGAATTCCGTCGTCGGGAAATGGTCTATATCGCATGGCGAGATTTCACTTCTTCCTGGTCATTGGAAAACAGTCTGCTTCACTTGTCTGCATTAGCAGAAGCATTGATTTTTGAAACCTATCACCACCTCTATCAAACCTGCTGTAACGAGTGGGGAACCCCATGTAATGAAAATGGTGAAGCCCAACCTATGCTCATCATTGGTATGGGAAAACTGGGTGGAGGTGAGTTAAATTTCTCGTCTGATATCGACCTGATTTTTACCTACCCGGAAAACGGCGAAACTCAAGGTGCCAGACGCAGTATTGCCAATGCGCAATTCTTCACACGATTAGGTCAGCGTTTAATTAAAGCGTTAGATCAACAAACCTTCGACGGTTTCTGTTACCGAGTTGATATGAGGCTACGCCCGTTTGGTGAAAGTGGTCCATTGGTAATGAGTTATGCTGCTCTTGAAGATTATTACCAGGAGCAGGGGCGTGACTGGGAACGCTACGCCATGATCAAAGCCCGAGTCATGGGGCGGGAAATGTACCCGGAATATCAGGAACTGCGTGGGATGTTACGTCCGTTCGTATTCCGCCGTTACATTGATTTCAGTGCCATTCAGTCATTGCGTCGAATGAAGTCGATGATCAGCACCGAAGTGCGCCGTCGTGGTTTGTCGGACAACATTAAACTGGGTGCTGGTGGCATTCGTGAAGTGGAATTCATTGCTCAGGTTTTCCAGTTGATTCGCGGTGGTCGCGAGCCAAGCTTGCGTGGTCGTGGCTTGCTTGAAACGTTGAATGCTATCGAAGACAAAGCCTTGCTCAACTCAGAAGAAGTTGGACAACTGCGCGAAGGTTATCTGTTCCTCAGAAAACTAGAAAATTTGATTCAGGCAATTGGTGATAAACAGACTCAAACGCTACCAGACAAAGAGCTGGACAGGCAGAGACTGGCATTTGCCCTCAAAGCGGAAAGTTGGGAAGCATTGCGTGAACAAATCGGCCAGTACATGGAGAACATTCATGGTGTATTCGAACTGCTGATTGGCGAAGAAGAGGAAGAGACACAAACCGTCGCCAAACACTTCAGTGAAATGTGGGATCTTGCTCATAAAGAGGAAGTGCTTACTCACATTCTGGAAGATGACTTAAAAGTCGAAACCCCAGAACCCATGGTGCAAACTATTGTTGGCTTTAAAACCGATCTGGCGAAAAAAACGTTGGGACCGAGAGGGCGTGAAGTTTTAAACCGCCTCATGCCGAAAATCTTCCATGCTTTGTATAACCACAAGGATGCGGAATTCGGTTTACCGCGTGTGCTGCATCTTCTGCACAACATATGCACTCGTACAACCTACCTTGAGCTTCTGGACGAACACCCGGCGGCACTGACTCAGCTCGTAAGGCTCTGTACTGCCAGTCCAATGATATCCGAGCAGCTTTCCCGCTACCCCATTCTTCTGGATGAGCTACTCGATCCTCAGCATCTTTACAATCCAATACCCTTAACGGAATACAAGTCGGAGCTGCGTGATTATCTTGCTCGAATCCCCGAGGACGATATGGAGCAGCAGATGGAAGCGCTGCGTCAGTTTAAGCAGATCTGCATTCTTCGAATTGCGGCGGCTGACATTGCAGGTGTGTTGCCCGTCATGAAAGTAAGTGACCACTTGACGTATCTTGCAGAGGCCATTGTTGAAGCGGTCGTTGGGCAAGCCTGGCTACAAGTTACGGAAAAGTACGGTGAACCTACCCACCTTAAAGACAGAGATGGAAAAGGCTTTGCGGTGATTGGATACGGCAAAGTGGGTGGCTGGGAGCTGGGTTACAACTCGGATCTGGACATCGTGTTCATGCACGACTGCCCGGTTCATGTGTACACCGATGGAAAAAAAGAAATCGATGGTCGACAGTTCTACCTCCGACTTGCTCAGCGAATCATCCACATTTTCTCTACTCGGACAGCGTCGGGTATTTTGTATGAAGCCGATACGCGTCTTCGCCCGTCTGGTGCGTCTGGAATGTTGGTGAGCCCAACGGATGCATTTGAAGAGTATCAGCTTCAGGATGCCTGGACATGGGAACATCAGGCGTTAGTACGTGCGCGCGCAATTTATAGCGATGCGCCTTTAAAAGAAGCCTTTGAAGCAACTCGCGCTAAGGTGCTGTCGCAATCTCGTGAACAGGACAAACTGAAGAAAGAAGTGGTGGAAATGCGTGAAAAAATGCGCGACCACTTAGGCGGAAAGAAATCGGGTCGCTTTATGTTGAAGCAGGATCCCGGCGGCATCACCGATATTGAATTTCTGGTGCAATACCTTGTCCTAAACTTCAGTTCGCAATCGGAATCTTTGCTGACTTACTCCGATAATGTGCGCATTCTTGAAGCCGCAGCAAACCTGTCATTGTTGCCAGCACAGCAAGCCGCCAAGTTAACGTCGGCATACACTACGATTCGGGATGAAATTCATCACCGTAACTTGTTGAATCAAGATGCGGATGTTGCAGAAGATCGACTTAAAGAAGAACGTGAATGCGTTATCCATTCATGGCGTGAGTGGCTAATCGACTAAAAGCCAACATGTTCAGGACTGACTGTTACGCCTGAACCCCACTTTTTTTGGTTCTGGTGGCTATGTTACTATGCCGCCGGAATTGTATTTTTGGAGACAAACATGAAACCAATTTTGCCGGATTACGCTCAATCAGGAGTGCTTATTGTTGGCGACGTGATGCTTGACCGCTACTGGTACGGACCAACGGGACGCATTTCCCCAGAAGCCCCAGTCCCCGTGGTTAAGGTCGAAGACAACGAAGAGCGTCCTGGCGGTGCGGCAAACGTGGCCATGAACATTGCAGCGCTGGGCGGTCACGCTCACCTTGTTGGGTTAACCGGTGAAGATGAGCCTGCAAAAGTTCTGAATGATAAGTTGTCGTCTCTGAAAGTAAAATGCGATTTTGTCGCTCTTCCTGATTTTCCGACCATCACCAAACTTCGAGTGATGAGCCGTGGTCAGCAGTTGATTCGCCTCGATTTTGAAGACAGCTTCGAAAATACCGATGCGCAATACGTTTTAGAGCGTATGGAAAAAGCGTTGCCAAACGTGAAGTCAGTGATTTTGTCTGATTATGCAAAGGGCGCTCTGGAACACGTTCAACAGTTCATCCAGAAAGCACGCGCTGCGAATGTGCCGGTTTTCATTGACCCTAAAGGGGCGGATTTTGAGCGTTATCGCGGTGCCACATTGCTTACACCAAATATGGCGGAGTTTGAGCTGGTCGCAGGCAAAGTCAAAAACGAAGAAGAGTTGGTCGAAAAGGGCTTAGCTTTGATTGAGGAGTTCGATTTTGAAGCTCTGCTGGTCACTCGAAGTGAACACGGCATGACTCTGCTTCGCAAAGGGCAAGAACCCTTCCACCTGCCAACCCAGGCAAAAGAGGTGTTTGATGTAACAGGTGCGGGTGATACTGTTATTTCGGTACTTGCAGCGTCTGTTGCAGCTGGTAAGCCACTAGATGAAGCTTGTGCGCTGGCGAATGCAGCAGCAGGCGTGGTGGTTGGCAAGCTGGGTACATCGACCCTTTCTACTATTGAGCTGGCTGAAGCAGTACACGGCTCTCAGGACACCGATTTTGGTGTAATTACTGAAGCTGACCTAATCGATGCAGTGAAGAAAGCCCGTGCAAAAGGTGAGAAAGTGGTCATGACCAATGGTTGCTTCGATATCTTGCACGCAGGTCATGTCTCTTACCTAAATCATGCAGCAGAACTGGGTGATCGACTGATTGTTGCCGTCAATACCGATGAGTCGGTCAAGGCGTTAAAAGGTCCTGGTCGACCGGTAAACTCTACTGAACGCCGTATGGCGGTATTGGCTGGGTTGGGCGCGGTGGACTGGGTTGTGCCATTCAGCGAAGAAACCCCACAGCGCTTAATTTCTGAAGTTCTGCCGAGCCTGCTGGTGAAAGGTGGTGATTACAAACCCGAAGAAATTGCAGGTGGTGAGGAAGTGATTGCTGCTGGCGGTGAAGTACAGGTTCTTAATTTCGAAGATGGTTGCTCAACGACAGAAATCATTGAAGCCATCAAAGGTGGACGCGGTTAGTCTACCCTTCGGTTAAAACAAAAAACGACGCTTAAGCGTCGTTTTTTATATCTTCAATCCTAGCGATTAGCTCGCGGATTTCAAACCAGCGTTGATATCGAGAATATCTTGCTCGCTCAATGTGCCGACAGCCTGACGAAGCTGTAAAACACTCAGGATGTAGTTGTAGCGTGCATCAGATAGATTGCGGTTAGCATCGTACAGACGACGTGTTGAGTCGAGTACATCGACAATAGTACGAGTACCAACATCGAAGCCAGCTTCGGTCGCTTCTAACGCTGACCTTGCAGAAACCACAGACTGGTTATAAGCACGGATAGCCCCAATAGTTGCGTTGATGTTGTTATAGTGTGCACGAACATCTTTCACTACCGTGCGGTAGGTTTGCTCAAGCTCCTGGCTCGACTTAACGTAATTGGCTTCAGCCTGCTTCACTTTAGAAGTGATGTTACCACCAGTGTAAAGCGGTACGGCTAGATTAATGCCAATGTTGAAGTCGTTAAAGTTATCGTTTCCACCTGGCAATGAAGAGCCAGAGTTATCTGTATACTTGTAACCACCGTCTAGAGTCAGACTTGGTAAGTGACCAGCATCTGCTAGAGAAATGGAATCCTTAGCAATATCTTGTGAAATTCGTCTTGCCAGCAACGAGAGGTTCTCTTGCTGAGCTTTTTCAATCAGAGATTCTGTAGTGGACTCTGGGCGGCTTGCTGAGAAACGTTTAGTGTCCAGAATGGCGAGATTTTGGTGCTCTTCACCTGTGATTTCACGAAGCGCTTCGTAGCTATTCGCCAACGTGTTTTCTTGCAGTACTTCTGAAGCAAGAACACTGTCATACTGTGCTTGTGCATCATGCACGTCTGTAATCGCAGACAGACCGACTTCAAAACGTTGTTTGGTTTGCTCAAGCTGACGAGCAACCGCAGCTTTTTCAGCTCGAACGAAGTCAAGGCTGTCTTGAGCTCGAAGCACTTCGAAATAGGCTTGTGCAACACGAAGGATCAAACCTTGTTGCTCTGCTGCGTATACTGAGTCTGCCTGACGGGCAGTTTTTTCTGCTTGATCCAAGCTTACCCAGCTACTGCGGTCATACAATTCTTGTTTAAAACCAACGCCGGCAGTCAATGCATTGCCATCACGTTCGTTTTTACTGCTCTCAAGGATGTTATATCCAGCAGTGAGGTTAATTTGAGGAAGCAAGGTACTGCGAGAGCTATTCACGGCTTCAAAGGCTGCTTCACGTTGTGCGGCGGCGCCAAGTAATTGTGGGTCGTTTTGTTTTGCTAGATCGTATATCTCTGCCAGGTTATCTGCCCAGGCTGCATTACTGCTCAGTGCGGCGGTAATCAATAGTGGAAGCAGCTTTTTCATTTTGCCTATCCTGCCTTGTGAAAATAAAAATTGAAGCAATGCGAGTTTAACCTAACTCGCTTGTTTTTTATGCCTATCTTTGCATTTTTTAGCAATTAATCGCTGGAAAGCACAGCAATTAAATTATTCATTTAAATATTTTTGCAATCATTATCAAAAAAGTTGAGCGCAATCATTGGAGATTAAAGGATACAATGATTAGAATTCTCATCTCTGGAGACATGGAATGCAGCAATCAGACAACAAACATCAACAGTTTACTCCACAAGATGTAAAAATCATCTCAAGAAAATCGCTTTATCGAGGCTTTTTCTCGATGGTGAAATACACCTTCCAGCATAAATTGTTTGCCGGTGGTTGGAGCGAGCCCGTCGAACGAGAAATGTTTGAGCGAGGTCACGCTGCGGCGTTACTGCCTTACGACCCAATCGAAGACAAAGTGGTCATGATCGAGCAAATCCGAGTCGGAGCTCTGGAACACGCCAACCCATGGCAAATGGAAATTGTTGCCGGCGTTATCGATACTGATGAATCTTCTGAAGAAGTGGTAAGGCGTGAAGCCATGGAAGAAGCAGGGGTTGAAGTTGGGAAAATTGAATCCATAACAAGTTATTATCCCTCTTCTGGCGGGTGCTCTGAAAAACTGGACGTTTTTGTTGGGCAGGTTGACGCAGCGAGCGCTCAGGGCATTCATGGCTTAGACTATGAAGACGAGGACATAAAAGTGCACGTTATGAGTCGCCAGGATGCTTATCAGCTCGTCAGAGACGGAAATATTGAGAATGGTGCCTCAATAATTGCATTGCAATGGTTGGAACTGCATCACGAAGAACTAAAATCCCGTTGGAAGTAAACCATGTTGAATAAGCCATATCACGTTGATCTCGCCGCTCTTATGAGAGTGTATGAGACCAATTACGCCAAACTGAATGCATTGCTGCCTGGGCAACCCAGCGTGGGGGATGTGCGCTCTTATCAGGTGGCGTCTATGGCTTATCAGTTAGAGGTGAGCGAAGTCACCAAGTACACAACACTCATCGACGTATGCCAATGTGACGAACAGCCCGTTTTTCCACTTCCGAGGATGACGGTGCGTCTCTATCACGATGCTCGCGTTGCAGAAGTGTGTGCAAGCGAGCAGATTTCACGGGTCTTTGCTCGTTATGATTATCCCAATACAAAAATGGCGCAAAAGGACGAAAAGTTTCAACTTAACCAATTCTTAGGTGAGTGGCTTACGTTCTGTCTAAAAAACGGTATCAGCCGAACGCCAATTTACTAAAACAGTGTAGAGAGATTTAACTGGGTTATATTTTGAAATTGTCCTTAGATTCAAGTCGCGATATCAAACTATTGCAGATTACAGACACGCATTTATTTGAGCCTGAAGACGGATGTCTGTTGAGCGTTAACACCTTTGAGAGCTTCAAGGCTGTGGTTAATGCTATCCGTTCAAATGAAATTGAATTTGATGCTATTTTGGCTACCGGTGATATTTCTCAGGACCATACTGCTGTGTCATACCAGCGATTTGAAGATGGAATCGCATTGCTAAAGAAGCCATGTTTCTGGTTGCCGGGTAATCACGATTTTAAACCGGAAATGCACAGCATTCTGCCTTCTACTCAAATTCAGACCACTCAGCACGTTGTTCTTAACGACAAATGGCAGATCATTTTATTGGACAGCCAGGTAGAAGGTGTTCCCCATGGTCGACTGAGTGAGGAGCAGCTTGCCCTGCTTGATGCAAAGCTGAGCGAATACCCAAATCACAAGACGGTTGTCTTACTTCACCATCATCCTGTTTTGGTGGGGAGCCACTGGCTTGATCAACACTCTTTAAAAGACGCCGATGCGTTTTGGTCGATATTGAGCAAGTACGATAAGGTTGAAGCCGTATTGTGTGGGCATGTACATCAGGACTTCGACGTTATTTATCAAGGTGTTCGAGTTGTTGCTACGCCTTCAACTTGTGTTCAGTTTAAACCTAATAGCGATGACTTTGCGTTAGATAATCTTTCTCCGGGCTGGCGTATGCTGACACTGACTCACTATGGTGAGTTAGAACTAGAGGTGGGTCGCCTACCTGATGGAGAGTTTCTTCCAGACTTCTCTGCTGGGGGGTATTAGTCGAATGTCCGCTAAGCCATCGCTTCTGCTTTATATCCATGGTTTTAACAGCTCTCCTCAGTCACACAAAGCCAATGTGATGATTGAATGGTGCAGGGCTAATCGACCAGATATCAAAGTGGTTGCTCCGCAGATGCCATGTTACCCAAAGCTGGCAGAGTCGTTTTTGTTGGAAACCATTGAAAAATATCAGCCCGATTATCAAATTGGTCTGATTGGTAGCTCGCTAGGGGGCTATCTGTCGACCTGGCTGAACAGCTTATACGGATTCAAAGCGGTGTTGGTGAACCCTGCTGTGAAACCTTATGAGCTACTTGCGGATTTTCTGGGTCCACAGACTAATCCTTATACGCAGGAAGAGTATGTGTTGGAAGGCAAACACATGGACGAACTCAAAGCGCTTGATGTGGATGAAATTAAACAACCTTCTGACTTTTGGTTACTTCAACAAGAAGAAGACGAAGTATTGGATTATCGTCAGGCTGTAGAGCGATATCAGGGGGCTAAACAGACCGTAGAGGCAGGGGGAGATCATAGCTTTGTGGACTTTGAAAGATACCCCAAACAAATCATTCAGTTCCTCAACCTCTAAGCTTTGTAGCCCATAAAATCAAACATGCATGGGTAGATAACCCAAGTGGGGATGGGGTCATAATTTTGAGGTTAACTTCTCGCAGTCACTTGACATCCCCTTGTCTGTTCCAGACTATGTTCCATCATAGTTTTATCATTGTGCTTTTGATGTCTTTTTCTCCAACTAGGCGCAATTTTCCACAATGTCATCAAAAAACTTAACAATCACGCATCAAGGTGCTGATTGCATTCTAATCATTTTGAGTATTAATCCGTATTATGACTGAACAATATAATGCGAAAGACCTGTCCGTTCTCGAAGGTCTCGACCCAGTACGACATCGTCCTGGTATGTATACCGAAACTGAGCGACCTAACCACCTTGCCCAAGAGGTTATCGATAACTCAGTCGACGAAGCACTTGCTGGGCATGCAAAGAAGATAAAAGTCATTCTCCACAACGACCAGTCACTTGAAGTGATCGATGATGGTCGTGGTATGCCTGTCGACATTCATCCGGAGAAAGGGATCTCGGGTGTTGAACTTATTATGACCAAGCTTCATGCGGGTGGTAAGTTCTCCAACGACAACTACAAATTTTCTGGTGGTTTGCACGGGGTAGGTATTTCCGTTGTAAACGCCCTGTCTAAACGCGTAGAAGTAACAGTCAAGCGTGAAGGGCATGTACATGAAATCGCTTTTGAAAACGGTAATACAGTCAGTGACCTCACGGTAACAGGCACTTGTGGTCTGCGTAACACCGGAACCTCTGTTCATTTCTGGCCAGATGCCAAATATTTCGATAGTGCCAAATTTTCTGTGCTTCGACTGGTTAACAACCTGCGTGCTAAAGCCGTTCTTTGTCCCGGTCTAGAAATCACCTTCAGTGACAAGGTGAACAATGAAGAACATAAATGGTTCTATGAAGATGGCTTAAAAGACTACCTTGCAGAAGGTGTGAAAGGCTACACGGTTCTTCCGGAAGAGCCATACATTGGTGAGTTTTCTGCCGAAACCGAAATGGCGAATTGGGCAGTTATCTGGCAGCCGGAAGGCGGCGAGATGATCACCGAAAGCTACGTTAACCTGGTTCCAACCAAACAAGGTGGTACCCACGTAAATGGTTTACGTCAGGGACTTTTGGATGCCATGCGTGAATTCTGTGAGTTCCGCAACCTCTTGCCACGTGGCGTGAAACTCACCGGTGACGATGTTTTCGACCGTTGTTCTTACGTACTGTCGATTAAAATGCAGGACCCTCAGTTCGCGGGGCAAACCAAAGAACGTTTGTCCTCACGCCAGACCGCCGCATTTGTTTCTGGTGTCGTTAAAGATGCGTTCAGTCTATGGCTGAATGAAAAGCCTCAACTGGCAGAGCAATTGGCGGAACTGTGTATTGCCAATGCCCATCGACGTATGCGCGCCAGCAAGAAAGTGGTGCGTAAGAAAGTCGCATCAGGACCGGCGTTACCCGGTAAGCTGACCGATTGTTCCGTACAAGATCTAAATCGTACCGAAATCTTCTTTGTGGAAGGGGACTCGGCGGGCGGTTCTGCAAAGCAAGCCCGTGATCGTGAGTTTCAGGCCGTGATGCCACTTCGCGGTAAAATTCTGAATACTTGGGAAGTGTCCGCAGATCAGGTTCTTGCTTCTCAGGAAGTGCACGATATCTCAGTCGCTCTGGGTATTGACCCTGATAACGATAACCTTGAAGGGCTTCGTTACGGTAAGATCTGTATCCTTGCCGATGCGGACTCGGATGGTCTGCACATCGCAACCCTGCTTTGCGCATTGTTTACCCGACATTTCCGAGCGTTGGTTGAAGCCGGGCATATCTATGTTGCGATGCCGCCACTCTACCGTATCGACTGTGGTAAAGAAGTATTCTACGCGCTTGATGATGACGAGAAAGAAGGCATCCTTGAGCGACTTTCTAAGAAAAAAGCCAAAATCAACGTGCAGCGATTCAAAGGTCTGGGTGAGATGAACCCGCTTCAGTTGCGCGAAACCACCATGGATCCAAACACTCGTCGATTGGTGCAGCTCACTATCGATGACAGTGACGCGACCATGGAAATGATGGATATGTTGCTTGGCAAGAAACGTGCGGATGACCGCCGTACCTGGCTACAAAGCAACGGCGATTTGGCTGAGGTTTAATAGATGTCGACAGAAATTACTTTTGATGGTGTTGAACAACTGCCAATGCGCAGGTTCACCGAAGACGCCTATCTGAATTACTCCATGTACGTGATCATGGACCGGGCTTTGCCTTACATTGGCGATGGTTTGAAGCCTGTTCAACGACGCATTATTTACGCAATGTCGGAACTGGGTCTTTCCGCTGCGGCGAAATACAAAAAGTCAGCGCGTACTGTTGGTGACGTATTAGGTAAATACCACCCACATGGTGATTCCGCTTGTTATGAAGCCATGGTATTGATGGCACAGCCATTCTCTTATCGCTACCCGCTGGTGGATGGTCAGGGTAACTGGGGTGCGCCGGACGATCCGAAATCGTTCGCTGCTATGCGTTATACCGAAGCCAAACTGTCTAAGTTTGCTGAAGTTCTGCTTGGTGAGCTAGGTCAGGGTACAGTTGAATGGCAACCTAACTTTGACGGCACAATGAAAGAGCCGCAAATGCTGCCAGCGCGTTTGCCCCATATCCTTCTGAACGGTGTTACTGGTATCGCAGTTGGTATGGCAACTGATATCCCACCGCATAACGTTCGTGAAGTGGCGGAAGCAACGATTCAACTGATCGACAATCCAAAACTTGAGCTGCAAGATGTGATGCAGCATGTACAAGGGCCGGATTACCCGACTGAAGCGGAAATCATTTCACCGAAAGCCGACATTGAGAAGATCTACCGAAACGGTCGTGGCAGCATCAAAATGCGTGCGGTCTGGTCAAAAGATAACGGTGAAATCGTCATTACGGCGTTGCCTCATCAGGTATCTGGTGCCAAGTTGCTAGAACAAATTGCTAATCAGATGCGTGCGAAGAAACTGCCAATGGTGGACGATCTTCGTGATGAGTCGGATCACGAAAACCCAACACGTATTGTCATCGTACCGAGATCCAACCGTGTAGACTGCGATCAATTGATGAATCACCTGTTTGCATCCACCGATCTTGAAAAGAGCTACCGTGTAAACCTCAACATGATCGGCTTGGACAACCGCCCTCAGGTTAAAGGGCTGGTGATGATTCTGAAAGAATGGATCGAGTTCCGCCGTGCGACTGTTCGCCGTCGTTTGCAGCATCGTCTGGACAAAGTGCTTGCGCGTTTGCATATCTTGGAAGGTCTGTTGGTCGCGTATCTTAACCTGGACGAAGTGATTGAAATCATTCGTACAGAAGACGATCCAAAAGCAGTGCTAATGTCTCGCTTTGGAATTACCGATATTCAAGCCGATGCGATTCTGGACACCAAACTTCGTCACCTTGCCAAACTGGAAGAGATGAAGATTCGCGGTGAGCAGGAAGAGCTGGAAAAAGAGCGTGAGAAGCTGGAACTTCTGCTAGGTTCTGAGCGCCGTCTGAATACGCTTCTGAAGAAAGAAATCAAGGCAGATGCCGAGAAATTCGGTGATGATCGTCGCTCTCCAATTGTAGAGCGTGCGGAAGCCAAAGCGCTGACAGAACGTGATCTCATGCCAAGTGAACCGATAACTGTCGTACTTTCTGAGAAAGGCTGGATTCGCCATGCCAAAGGGCATGATGTGGATGCAGAAGGCTTGAACTATAAATCCGGTGATAAATATCTGGCGCATGCTCGTGGTAAGAGTAACCAGCAAGCGGTGTTCTTGGGAACTGACGGGCGAAGCTATTCACTAGAGTCCCACTCTTTGCCTTCAGCTCGAAGTCAGGGGGAGCCGATTACCGGTCGTCTGAACATCACAGCAGGTACTACCATCAGCCGGGTCATTATGGGTGAGGAAGAGCAGCTATGGTTAGTCGGGTCTGACGCAGGCTACGGATTTGTCTGTAAGGGCAGCGACTTGCTATCTAAGAACCGTAGCGGTAAAGCTCTGGTGAATCTCCCGCAAGGGTCTGAAGTGATGACACCAAGTGCGATAGCGGATCTTGATCAGGATGAAATTCTTGCGATCACTAACCAAGGTCGAATGTTGATCTTCCCAATGAAAGATTTACCTCAGCTAAGCAAAGGTAAAGGGAACAAGATCATCAATATTCCTTCCGCCAAAGCCAAATCTCGTGAGGAAACCGTTTCTCATCTGATGTCGTTGCCAAGCGGTGTATCAGTGACCATTTATGCGGGTAAGCGCAAGCTTGGTCTGAAACCGACGGATCTAGATAACTTCCGAGGTGAGCGTGGTCGTCGTGGCAGCTTATTACCGAGAGGCTTGCAACGCGTAACCCGAATTGAGGTTGAAAACCAAACTCAGCCCGATGAACCGGAAACGGAAAGTAACGCAGAATAAAAAAATCCCCGGCTATGACCGGGGATTTTCTTTTATAAGTTCAGGTTAATTAACCTTGTGGGTCGTCTCCGACAAGTACATTCAGTATGATCTCTTCGCCTTTTCGGAGCACCTTCATCTTTACTTCGATGCCCGGGCGTAAGCCGGTGACTATCTCCAAGACACTGTCGCGACCATTCACTTTAGCGCCACCAATTTCCAGAATCACATCCTGACGCTCAAATCCTGCCTGATCTGCTGGGCTGTTGGGAGTAATACCCATAACGATAATACCACCAACATATTCGCGTCCTAATAGGCGAGAAGACACTGAGTTAATGTCTTGTCCGTCAATACCGATATAACCGCGAATAACTCGACCATCGGCGATGATTTTTTCCATCACTGCATTAGCCAGCGAGTATGGGATGGCAAAAGATATCCCATAGGTTTCTACATTTGTGGCTTGTTGGAAAGATGCGGTATTGATGCCAACTAACTCGCCTTTGGTGTTCACCAAAGCACCGCCGGAATTGCCTCGGTTGATTGCGGCGTCTGTTTGAATAAACGGTTGCCGACCATCAGCACTAATCGATGAGCGCCCTGTCGCTGAAATGATGCCAAACGTTGTGGTCTGCCCAAGGTTATATGGATTACCAATCGCCAATACTACATCACCGACTTTTGCCTGATAGTTTGAATTCAGCGGAATGACAGGAAGGTTATTACCTTCAATACGCAGAACGGCTAAGTCTGTTCTACGATCTTTACCCACTAGCTGGGCGGCAGAATAGCGACCGTCTTGAAGGGCAACAACAATCTGATCGGCGCTGGCAATTACGTGGTAATTGGTAATGATATAGCCTTTTTCACTGACGATAACGCCGGAACCCAAATCTTCAACAATGAATCCGCGTTGCGCGGTATCACTTTGTTTTCGACTGTAGATATTAACGACGGCAGGACCGGCACGACGCACTGCGTGGCTGAATGACACCTGAAGACTTTCAAATTCTGATGGGGAATTGGTTGTTGTGACCTCAACTGCCGCTGTCCGCAAAGAAGGAACAACCGTAAGTAGCAAACCCGCTGTAAGCAGACCTAATAATGAAGAGCGTAAAAGGACTTTCCACATATCATCCTCAGAGTGGGCGCAATAAGACTGGGGGAAACCCATAACAATTTGATTATATTAAGAAGGAAAGCATAGCACTGATTAGTAAGAGGATGCCAGTGCCCGCTATGTCAGCGGTCTGTCAATATGTTTAGCGTTTCTCCTTGTTGAATATGCATAAATAGCAGACATAAAAAAGGGAAGCAGTATTTCTGCTTCCCTTTGTGATATGAAAATCTTTACCTTACAACAAGATAAAGCGTTCTGTCCCCACGTTGAATATTGAGGGCTAACACACTTGGGTTATCTTCCAGGATAGTTCTTAGCTGACCAAGATTTTTAACGCGTGTACGGTTAACGCCAATAATGATGTCACCTTCTTTTAGCTGATAAGCATCGGCAGGTGAACCTTTTTCTACTTTGGTGACTTTCACACCTTGCAGATCGTTACTGGCATCCGTATTGGATAACTCGGCTCCTGTTAGGCCTTCATGCAACTTATCTGCACGAGTTTTAGTGTCACCAGCTTCTTGCAGAGTTGCATCAAATGTTTTGTTCTTTCCGTCACGAATAACACCAATGGTGATCTCGCGACCCGCTCCCAACGTAGCGATTTTGGCGCGTAATTCGCTGAAGGTGCTTATGGACTTACCGTTAAGCGAAACGATAATGTCGCCTGCTTGCAAGCCAGCTTCATCCGCTGCACTGTCTGGCACTACCTGACTTACGAATGCCCCTTTAATCGACTCATAACCAAGAGCTTCAGCAAGCTCAGAGGTGATTTCACTGCCTTGTACTCCCAACAGACCACGCTTAACCTCACCAAACTCAAGAATCTGACCTGTTAGGTTTTTCATCATGTTGGAAGGAATGGCAAATCCAATACCCACGTTGCCACCATTAGGTCCAAGGATCGCGGTGTTGATACCGATCAGTTCGCCATTCAGGTTGACGAGGGCACCACCGGAGTTACCACTGTTAATGGCTGCGTCGGTTTGGATGAAGTTCTCAAAGTTTTGCACGTTGAGCCCGGAACGACCCAGCGCAGATACTATGCCCGAAGTCACGGTCTGACCTAGACCGAATGGGTTACCGATGGCGACCGTGAAATCACCGACTCGAAGTTTATCTGAATCAGCAATAGCAATTTCGGTTAGGCTTTCAGCCTTTTCCAACTTCAGAAGTGCCACGTCAGACATTTCATCTCCACCGATGAGTTCTGCGTCGTATTCACGACCATCGTGTAACTGGACACGAATTTCGTCTGCGCCTTTAATCACGTGATAGTTGGTAACAATGTGACCTTTTCCGGCGTCTATAACAACACCAGAGCCCAAGCCACGGAATGGACGTTCTTGCACCTGTTCCGCTGGGAAATCAGGTCCAAAAAAGAATCGGAATGCTTCAGGTACGCGCTGAGTCGCAACCTGCTTGCCTTCAACCGCAATGCTGACAACCGCTGGGGTTACTTTTTCCAGCATAGGGGCGAGGCTAGGTAACTGTTCACCACTTACGGCTGCAGGCAATGCCGCTGTTGCAGGTAGTGGTGCGATGATTGAACTTAAGCTTAATGTTAATGCACTTAAAACAAGCAAAGGTTTTTTCATCATAAGGCTCCTCTTTGATAGGTGAAGATTATGACTCAGTAACCTAGATAAAGTTCAATCATCGATTTTTCAAGTATGGAAGAACTAAGAAACCTTCTCTGCGGGCTCAGCCGCTGGTGAGTTAACGATTTCTTTCTCTTTATCCTTCAAAAGCCCTGTCGCTCCATGAGCATAATCTTTTGGTTGTTGCTGATCATCAGACTCAGGAACAGGCGCTTCTTCAGTATGTTGAGCGATTTTCTTCACAAACGGGTTGTCTTGCTCCGGCACACTAGGCAATAACTCGGTTGAGGTTTTCGCCATGTGCTGGTACAGCTTGGTGTAGTCTTTTCCTAGCACATCCAACATTTCGGCGGTTTGAGCAAAGTGGTCCGCCAATTCTTGTCTTTGTTGCTCCAATTCAAACTTGGACTTTTCCAGTTCCTTCTGAATGGACTTCTGTTTATTAGCGTCAGGTGTCATGAGTTTTGCCAGAAAATAACCGGCAATCAATCCGATCACAATCCCAATGACAATGTACATCCCAGGCATAAGTGCTCCTTTATCATCGTTACAGTTGGCTGTGTTTTTTGTATGTAGTCTGGTGAGTTGTGGCGTAGAGACGCCTAAAATACACGCAGTTATGTTATTGGTGTGTTACACAACCGAAGGCTCATGGTACTATGAGTTCAGAATACGATAAAGAAAAAGCGTCCTCTGTTTGTCCCGATAATTCGACAGTTAGCTTTTTGTACGTCTTGCTATAATCTTAATAATATCAACACCATTGATGCCCCAGGACTGAATGTAGTTTCCAATGACACCGAAACATAAATACCAACAAGATATAGAAAAAAACGGATTTTCCGTTGACCCTGCCCAACAGTTAGCGGTTGAAAAGCTGGATACCCTTTACCACCAGTTCCAAGACTATTTGAATGCGCCAGTGCAACCCATATCAACGTGGCAAAAGCTGATGGGGAAAAAGCCTCAGTCACCAGAGCCTCCAAAAGGGCTTTATTTCTGGGGAGGTGTCGGCAGAGGTAAAACTTATCTGATGGATACGTTTTATGAAGCCTTACCCGCGGAAAAGAAACTCAGAGTGCATTTTCACCGGTTTATGTATCGCGTGCACGACGAACTCAGGGCTTTAGGAGAGGTGTCTGATCCCTTGGAAAAAGTGGCTGATGTATTAAAAGCAGAGGCAGACATCATCTGCTTTGACGAATTTTTCGTTTCAGATATTACTGACGCCATGATTCTCGGGACTTTGATGCAGGCACTATTTGCCCGAAATGTTGTATTAGTAGCAACGTCCAATATTCCTCCTCATGACCTTTATCGCAACGGCTTACAACGTGCTCGTTTCTTACCAGCAATCGCATTAATTGAAAAAAATTGTGAAGTACTGAACGTAGACAGTGGCATTGATTATCGGCTCAGAACACTAGAACAAGCGGAAATCTTTCACTACCCATTGGATGAAGACGCCACGCTGAATCTGAAAAAGTACTACCGACAACTGGTTGGAGACGGTCACAAAGAAGTTCTGAGTATTGAGGTGAATCACAGAGACGTGGCAGTTCTCAACTGTCATGATGACGTACTAATGGCATCTTTTGAGCAGCTTTGTGAATCCATGAGAAGCCAGAATGACTACATCGAAATGTCCCGTGAATATCACACTGTTCTTTTGGCTGATGTGAAGCAGATGGGTAAAACCAACGATGATGCAGCACGTCGTTTTATCGCGTTAGTGGATGAGTTTTATGAAAGAAACGTAAAACTCATCATTTCATCAGAAGTAGCACTCGAAGAACTGTACACAGAAGGGCATCTGAACTTTGAATTTAAACGTTGCCAGTCACGTCTAATTGAAATGCAAAGTCATGATTATTTAGCAAAAGAGCACTTACCTTAGTCAGTAAAATACCTCAGTTCACGCACTTCCAATCGCAACGAGGAAAAAAATACGTTTTTTGGTGAAAAAAAGGTGATTTTTTCCTCACTCTTCTCTATAATCCTGCGACCTACCGTTACTGCAGGCCTCTGGCAACACAGAGATTGTAGCTAAGCCGAGGGTTATCAACACTCGAAGGGGTGCTTAATGAAGCCCTTAGACAGTGGGAGCAAGTCATTGTTCCTTAAGTGTAAATTTTTTAATAGGTAATTATTAGCATGAAAACTTTCGTTGCTAAACCAGAAACTGTAAAACGCGACTGGTATGTTGTAGACGCAGAGGGCAAAACTCTAGGTCGTCTAGCAAGTGAAATTGCATCTCGCCTACGTGGCAAGCATAAAGCTGAGTACACTCCTCACGTAGACACTGGTGATTACATCATCGTTGTTAACGCTGAGAAAGTTGCTGTTACTGGTAACAAAGCTAAGAACAAAATCTACTACCGTCACTCTGAGTTCCCAGGTGGTCTAAAATCAATTTCTTTCGAAAAATTGATTGACCGTAAGCCTGAAATGGCTCTTGAGCTAGCGGTAAAAGGCATGCTACCACGTGGTCCTCTTGGCCGTGCTATGTACCGTAAGCTGAAAGTTTACGCTGGCGCTGAGCACAACCATGTTGCTCAACAACCACAAGTACTAGACATCTAATCGGGGATTATGAAAATGGCAGAGAACCAATACTACGGCACTGGCCGTCGCAAAAGCTCAGCAGCTCGTGTTTTCATCAAACCAGGCAGCGGCAACATCGTAATCAACAAGCGTAGCCTTGATGTTTACTTCGGTCGTGAAACTTCTCGCATGGTTGTTCGTCAGCCACTTGAGCTAGTTGAACTGACTGAAAAGCTAGACCTATACATCACTGTTTCAGGTGGTGGTATCTCTGGTCAAGCTGGCGCGATCCGTCACGGTATCACTCGCGCTCTTATGGAGTACGATGAGTCTCTACGTCCTGCTCTACGTGCAGCTGGCTACGTTACGCGTGACGCTCGTTGCGTTGAACGTAAGAAAGTTGGTCTACGTAAAGCACGTCGTCGTCCACAATTCTCTAAGCGTTAATCTTTCGTTATTTCGAAAGACATCGCTCCAGTTTTTACTGGATTGTGGTCCAAAAGCTCGGCATTTTTGCCGGGCTTTTTTGTTTGTTTTCATTTACCTAACTCCTTGTAACTCTTCCTTCTTCCACCACATTTCTCCTATAACCCCATCTTTTGTGATGTAATCGCCACTTTCGGTGACGTATGTTACGAAAAAGTAGTATTACCTTGTCAAAAAGTAGGGTTTTATTTATCATTTCTTAAGCAAATAAGTATAAAAAACGCGTAATTTTTAGCCATGCTCTGTTGGAAGTCGGAAAAATAATAAGACACAGGGAGCAAATGGGAGAATGTTGGATGAGCAATGCGCCTATAAATAACGGACGCCGGCGTTTCCTGACAGCCACAACTGCAGTTGTGGGCGCTGTTGGTGGGATCGCGGTCGCCGTTCCTTTCATTAAATCTTGGAACCCTAGTGCAAAAGCCAAAGCTGCCGGTGCTCCTGTAGAGGTCGAAATCGGTAAGCTGGAAGAAGGACAAATGGTTCGCGTTGAGTGGCGAGGCAAGCCTGTTTGGGTGGTCCGTCGTGCTAGCTCAGTCGTAGAAGAACTTAAGAATCTGGATGGTCAACTTCGTGATCCTGCTTCGGCAGAAGAGCAGCAACCTGCCTATGCACAAAATGCCTACCGTTCGATAAAACCTGAGTACTTCGTTGCCGTGGGCATCTGTACTCACTTAGGTTGTTCGCCTACTTACCTTCCTGATACTTTCGGAGAGCAAGTTCAGGGCGTGAAATCTGGATTTTTCTGTCCTTGTCATGGTTCGAAATTCGACATGGCAGGTCGTGTTTTCCAAAGCGTACCAGCACCGTTGAACTTGGTTGTTCCTGAGCATATGTACCTGAGTGACACCAAAATCCTCATCGGGGTAGATGAAGGAGGGGAAGCCTAATGCAAGCGATACTTGACTGGGTGGAAAAACGCCTGCCCGCAATGAATGCTTATAAGAAGCACCTTTCTGAATACCCAATGCCTAAGAACTTCAATTTTTGGTACCTTTTCGGTTCTTTGGCAATGCTGGTGTTGGTCAATCAGATCCTGACGGGTATCTGGCTGACAATGAACTACGTTCCTTCTGGTGATGGTGCGTTTGCCTCCATTGAATACATCATGCGTGATGTGGAATACGGTTGGTTACTCCGTTATATGCACTCAACCGGCGCTTCTGCATTCTTCGTTGTTGTGTATCTACACATGTTCCGTGGTCTGATTTACGGCTCTTACCAGAAGCCACGTGAATTATTGTGGATCTTCGGGATGTTAATCTTCCTGGTGTTAATGGCAGAAGCCTTTATGGGTTACCTCCTACCATGGGGTCAGATGTCATACTGGGGTGCGCAGGTAATCATTTCACTATTTGGTGCAATTCCTGTAATTGGTGATGACCTGACACTGTGGATTCGTGGTGACTATGTTATCTCAGGCGCAACACTGAACCGATTCTTCGCGCTTCACGTTATCGCGCTTCCTATCGTATTACTGCTTTTGGTTGTTTTGCACGTATTGGCACTGCACGAAGTGGGCTCCAATAACCCAGATGGTATTGAGACTAAACTTCCAAAAGGCACCATGGGTGATGATTACAAAACCCAGTTCAAGTTCCACGATTACTACAGTAAGAAATATGACATCATCGATTCCATTCCATTCCATCCTTATGGAACGGTGAAAGATCTGGTAGGGGTCGCTGGGTTCTTGTTCTTATTCTGCTACGTGTTGTTCTTCAACCCAGAAATGGGAGGTTACTTCCTTGAGCCGCCTAACTTTGAAGCTGCGAACCCGCTGAAAACACCTGAGCATATCGCGCCAGTTTGGTACTTCACTCCGTTCTATGCAATTTTGCGTGCGGTTCCAGACAAACTCCTTGGTGTAGTAGCCATGGGGGCTTCAATTGCAGTGTTGTTTGTCCTGCCTTGGCTGGATCGCTGTAAAGTTCGCTCTTACCGTTACCGCAGCAAGTTCCACTTGTTCAATATCATTCAGTTCACCATCAGCTTTATTGCGCTGGGTATTTTGGGGGCGTTGCCAGCAACTCCTACCTACACATTGCTCGCGCAGATCTTTAGCTTGTGTTACTTCATGTTCTTCGTATTACTGTACTTCTACAGCAAAAACGAAGCCACGAAACCTTTACCAGAGAGGGTGACATTCAAATGAAAAAGTGGATTGTAATGCTTTTTGCACTGTTGCCGTCTTTAGCCATGGCTGCAGGAGCAAACGTACCTTTAGATAAAGCAAACAATGATTTATCCGATCAGGCGTCACTACAAAATGGTGCCAAGCTGTTCATGAACTATTGTTTTGGCTGTCACTCAGCGCAATATCAGCGCTATGAGCGTGTCGCAACAGATTTAGGGATTCCTATTGAGCTGATGAAAGAGCACTTAATTTTTGACCCTGAGGTAAAAGTCGGTTCTTTGATGGAAAACTCTATTCCAGATAAGCAGGCAGGAAACTGGTTTGGTGCGCCGCCACCAGATCTGACTCTGGTAGCTCGTGTTCGTGGTGCGGATTGGCTATACACATACCTTCGCTCATTCTATGCAGACCCATCCAGACCATTTGGCGTGAACAATGTCGTGTTCCCAAGTGTCGGTATGCCTCATGTGTTGGAAGAGCTTCAAGGCATTCCAACTGCTATCTACGAAACCAAAGTTGTCGATGGTGAAGAAAAACAAGTTGTTGTAGGCATCGAAACGGACGGGCGAGGTGAGCTTAGCCCGACGGAATATGACAGTGCGGTTCGAGATTTGGTTAACTTCTTAGAATACTCCGGGGACCCAGTAAAACTGGAGCGCCACACGATGGGATGGTGGGTCATGGCATTCCTTGTCCTGTTGACTATTGTGGTGGTATTCCTCAAGAAAGAGTATTGGCGTGATGTTCACTAATCGTGCTATCATACATCGCTAATTTTTCTACAATGGAGGCCGTTAGCCTCCATTGCTTTTTTTATATTTAAGTGTGCTGGAGGGCTCAATGGCTGTAGCTGCCAATAAACGTTCCGTGATGACTCTATTTTCTAGTGCTTCTGACATGTACAGCCACCAGGTTCGTATTGTTCTGGCTGAGAAAGGGGTGAGTTTCGAAGTTGAACTGGTTGATGAAGCAAACTTACCAAGTGAGCTTATCGAACTTAACCCTTACAAGACGGTTCCAACGCTGGTAGACCGTGAACTAGCACTGTATAACTCCAAGATTATCATGGAGTATCTGGACGAGCGTTTTCCGCACCCGCCACTGATGCCTGTATACCCTGTTGCTCGTGGTAACAGCCGACTAATGATGTTCCGTATTGAGAACAACTGGTATTCACTGGCTGAAAAGGTCCAGAAAGGTAACGCGGAAGAAGCTGAGTCTGCACGAACGAAACTGCGTAATGACTTACTGACACTAGCGCCAATCTTTGCTGAATACGAATACTTCATGAGTGAAGAGTTCAGCCTGATTGACTGCTACTTAGCTCCACTATTGTGGCGTTTGCCTGTGCTTGGTATCGACTTGATCGGTCCTGGTTCTAAAGAATTGAAAGTGTACATGAACCGTGTATTTGAACGTGATTCTTTCCTAGCTTCTCTAACAGAAGCTGAGCGTGAGATGCGTCTGGCTCGTTAATGGATATTGAGAAAATGACACCTCGCCGCCCTTATCTGGTGCGTGCGTTTTATGAGTGGTTGGTCGATAACGATCTTACTCCTCACTTGGTAGTGGATGCCACTTTACCGGGTGTCCGTGTTCCGCAGGAGTTTATTCAAGATGGTCAAATTATCTTGAATATTGCCCCTCGCGCAGTGGGTAACCTGGAAATGGGTAATGACGCGATAACGTTCAATGCCCGTTTTGGTGGTCGTCCGCATTCTGTGATAGCTCCTCTTTATGCCGTTCATGCCATTTATGCGCGTGAAAATGGTGCGGGCACCATGTTCGAACCTGAAGAGGGCTACATGGAAGTCGAAGAGAGCGATCTTGAAGAAACTGTGGCAACTGTGACAGAAGAAGTCAGCTTCGATGTCTTCGACAGTGAGCCTGAAGTGGAAGACGCAGAACCAGAGGAAGAGGCTCCGTCCAGACCGAAAGGGCGCCCTAGTTTACGAGTGGTTAAGTAGATTTTCTCTATCGTAGAATCTAAAAAGCAGCGACAAGTCGCTGCTTTTTTGTTTCCGCCAGACTACTGTGATTGAGCTTGAGGCTGCGAGATTTCAAAAGCTCTAATCACCTGCTTAACTCCCGAAATGTTTCGAGCGATGTCGGTGGCTAGATCCGCTTGTTCAGGCGTGACATAGCCCAACAGGAAAACCTCGCCATCCTCAGTGATAACTTTGATCTTTACGGTGGTTAAGTCTTCATTGGCAATCAGGCTGGTTTTCACTTTTGTGGTGATCCAGCTGTCATGAGTAATGGTTTGAAGATCCAGCAGTGGTCTTACTCTAAGTTGGTTTGAGACACTCTGTACACCTTCAACCTGATTGACCTGGCTACCAAATTGCTGTTTGTACTCTTCGGTTACTGCCTGACCAATTAAAATCACTTTACCGCGAAACGACGTTGCAGTTGCTTTTACGTTTCCAGTGAAAGGGGCTTTGTTGCCAAGACCCGCAACTTCAAACTCAAGCTGACTGTCTTGCCACTGCTCTTTAGTAGTTCGGGTGTCGGTGACAATATTTGCTGTTGTCGCAGCGCCAGCGACAAGCAAACCAGCACAACCCGTCAGGCTGAGACTGCACGCAGCAGCCAAAATCCATTTCTTCATTTTGCGTACCTCTAGCAAGCCTCTAATTGGTTCCCTTACTCATCATGAGATGGGAAAAGTACCTGATCAATCAGGTCACATAAACAATGCAGCGTTACCATGTGAACTTCATGGATTCGTGCAGTGCGATGCGATGGGATTCGTATTTCCACATCGGATTCGCCCAATAATCCAGCCATCTCACCACCATCCTTACCTGTGAAAGCAATGATCGTCATGTCACGAGTTACTGCCGCTTCCATGGCTTTAATGATGTTTTTACTGTTACCACTGGTAGAGATAGCCAGGAGAATATCACCCGCCTGACCAAACGCACGTACTTGCTTTGAGAAAATCTCTTCGTAGTGATAGTCGTTAGCGACAGCAGTTAATGTGGTGTTGTCTGCCGTCAAAGCCATCGCAGGAAGGCTAGGACGCTCAGTTTCAAAACGATTCAATAAACATGAAACAAACTGTTGTGCGTTAGAAGCAGAGCCACCATTCCCGCAACATAGGATTTTGTTGCCGTTAAGCAAGCTGGTCACCATCGCTTGTGCAGCGTGAGTGATGTGATCTGGCAGAGCCTCAGCGGCTGCGATTTGAATCTGAATGCTTTCAGTGAAACTTTCTTTAATGCTGTCTAGCATTGATTATCCTTGAGTTATTGCATTTTTTATCCATTCGATATCGCGTCCATTGTCGTGAATTGCGACCACATCGAATCGGAAGTCAGTGTTGTACGGAGACAGGTTGTTTTTTCTGAGCCACAACATGGCTGTTTTCACGATCTTTTTTTGCTTAGCGGGTGTCACCATTTCCGCCGCATGCCCGAACTGACTTTGCTTTCGATATTTAACTTCGACAAATACCAAAGTATTTTGTTCAGACATGATTAAATCCAGCTCACCTACATTGGTATTGAAATTGGATTCAATGAGCGATAACCCTTTACCAATAAGATGCTTACTGGCAAGGGCTTCGTATTTTTCTCCAAGTGCACGACGGTTAAATAGCTTCATGCTCCGCCCAGCTTACTTCGCGCTGAACCACACACTCGTTGTTGATCGTCAGAGTACCAGTCTGCCCTTTTACCGAATATTCTGGCATAACTTTCATTTGTGGCAACTCCAGAATCAGTTTGTAAGCATCCATACCCAGTGCGTGAAGGCGTTTTTCAACGTTTCCACTTTTCGGCCAGGTTTCTTCAAGCTGCTTTTTCAGAGCGGAGTTTTGTTCGATCAACATCGGAATGTCGCTGTAGACCACGCCGCTTAGATCTTCGTATTGACGCTTTTTACCGCTGTTGCTGCGTGAGTTGGAAAACAGCTTAGGCGGTGTGGTATCTGGGTTTATGGCAACTTCAATAAATGGTTTTATTAAAGTCAGCTCAGAGCTTTTGGCAACCACATAAACCGCATCCACATCACGGCGGCTACGAGGCTGAGATTCGGTCTGAATATTGATCAAGCGATTAAGCTGAGCAATACGCGCCTGGCTATCGGTTAACCCGAATACCGAGTTAATGTTCTTCTGAAGTTGAGAGCGGTTGCCAAAATAGCTGAACGCCGCTGGGTTCTTGCTGTATTTTTCCCACTCGGCTTTGAATGCTTCAGTTACCCGCTCGCCAAAACCGCCGACAGGAGCCAGGATGAGAGGGTATTGGAAACCATTGGTGAACAGATACTTCGCCGCCTGCGCTACTTCTTGCTCAGGAGAGAGGGTGAAGTAACAAACACGAGTCTCTGGAAGTTTATCGTCAGGAATGTTTAACGCCAGCATTGGAAGCTGAGTTGATTGCTGCAGGACTTCCACCTTATCTTTGACAAGCGGACCGACAACAAAGTCGACATTACGCTTTTCCAGCTCTTGCCGAATGTCTTCCGTAGAAAGCGCGGCAGAATCCAATACCGTTAACGTTGCCATCTCTTCACGGTTGAAATCATCCATCATGGCGTGAATGAAACCATCACGAACCAGTTGCCCCTGTTTGCCGTACTTGCCACTCAATGGCAGAACCAGCCCAGTGTTTTTGGGTTTAACGATTTCCAACGCCAGAATAGCCTGAACTTCGTCTGGTACATAACGATTGGCTGGGTGATCTGGATGGGCGGTAAACCAAGACTCTAGTGTGCTTTTGAGCTGAGCTGGATTACCTGCGATGGTTTTCATGTATACCGCTAACTGAATCCAGCCCTGCAGTTCGGTTTCATCTTCTTCTGTCTGCAGAGAAGCAATATCAAACTCGGAATAAGAGTTTAGGTTTAACCATAGATTTTGCAGGTTCTGAGTCTGGTCTTCTTCTGCCAAATACTGGTTGGCAGCGATGTATTCTCTGCTCGCATTAACGTGGTCAGAAAGCAGCTCAAACAAACGTGCTCGGAATTCGTGGTATTCCACCCACTGAGTATTGCTCAGTTCCCACCACGGTTGATAGTTCAATTGCTGTAGTGCTTCGCGGATTTCACCCTGGCGCAAAGAGAGCTGAGAGCGTGACATTTGCCATTCAGACATCTGAAGTGGTGATAATGCTTGCTTAGACAGGCGTTTTACTAAATGATCGGCTCTGACCAAATCGTTCTCTTGCAGCGCAGCTTTTAAAGCCATGATCAACAGATCATTTTGAATGCCACCGTTCGCGCTGTCCGCTTGCATGATATAGGCTTGAGCACTTTGCGTCGGGTCTTGTGTGATGTCCACATTCACGGGTGTTTGTGAAGTGCTTGAACACGCCGCTAAAGTGACAGCTAGGGCGATAGGGGTCAGAAGGCGTGGTACACTAAATTTATTCTGGTGCTTCATAGCCATGAGTTCTTGTTAAACAAAATACAAAAATAGTCTCTATATTAATCGTTGAAGTGATGGTAAACAAATGACAGACAATAATTCTTCCCCGTCTGAGATCTCAACTCTTTATATTGTTCCCACCCCAATTGGAAATTTGGGAGACATTACGCAGCGAGCCATAGAGGTATTGTCCAGTGTCGATTTGATCGCGGCTGAAGATACGCGCCATACTGGCAAGTTACTCTCTCACTTCAATATTTCGACTAAAACCTATGCGTTGCATGATCACAATGAACAGCAGAAAGCGCAAGTCTTAGTCGATAAGTTGCAGCAAGGGCTGTCTATTGCACTGGTTTCCGATGCAGGAACACCTTTGATCAGTGACCCAGGTTATCACTTGGTCAATCAATGTCGTCAGGCGGGTGTCAAGGTTGTGCCATTACCTGGTGCATGCGCTGTGGTGACTGCCTTGAGCGCCGCTGGGCTGCCGTCTGACCGATTCAGTTTCGAAGGTTTTCTCCCACCTAAGAGTAAAGGACGCAAGGATAAGTTCCTTGAAATTGCCAAAGCTGAACGCACATGTATTTTCTACGAATCCCCTCACCGCATCATGGATTCTCTACAGGATATGCTGGACATTCTTGGTCCTGATAGAGAAGTGGTGCTTGCGCGTGAGCTCACCAAAACTTACGAGACCATTCAGGGAATGCCATTAGGTGAACTGATCCCATGGATTGAGGAAGATGATAATCGTAAGAAAGGTGAAATGGTGCTGCTTATCCATGGCTTTCGTGAGCAAGCTTCCGATGAACTCCCTGATGAAGTTACCCGCACATTAACTATTCTGACAAAAGAGCTGCCTTTGAAGAAAGCCGCAGCGATGACGGCAGAGATTTACAACCTGAAGAAAAACGCCCTCTACAAATGGGGACTGGCGAATCTCGACTAGCCAAGATTGATGGCGAACTGCGCAAGCTTTGTTCGATCTCTTTGCGAAATACATCTAAAACTAATGAGTCTGTAGACAGTAGACGGCTATCTCTATACAATCCGCGGTCGGAGTTGACTGGGTAGTCGCTGCTTCGTTGATGTCCTTCGGGAGACTGACGAAGGGGAGGAAAGTCCGGGCTCCATAGAGCAGGGTGCCAGGTAACGCCTGGGGGGCGCAAGCCCACGACAAGTGCAGCAGAGAGAAGACCGCCGATGACCCGTAAGGGCACAGGTAAGGGTGAAAGGGTGCGGTAAGAGCGCACCGTGCGGCTGGCAACAGTCCGTAGCAGGGTAAACTCCACCCGGAGCAAGACCAAATAGGCTTCCACATTGCGTTGCTCGCGTAAGGAGGCGGGTAGGTTGCTTGAGCCAGTGAGCGATTGCTGGCCTAGACGAATGGCTACTGCCGCGAAAGCGGAACAGAACCCGGCTTATATGTCGACTCCACCTATTCTGAACCCATCATTACTTTACCGAGTGATGATGGGTTTTTTGCTATTTACTGACGCATTTCAGATGATTCCTACTAAACTAGGCGAGACAATAGTATTAAACCTAACAAAAACAGATTAAATACTGGTAGCCTAGGTCGAAATCAGTACACTAAACCATTGCTTTATTTTTTGCCATTTGGCACAAGAGAACACCATGACAGAGACTTTTCAGCACATTTCCGTTTTATTAAATGAATCCATCGATGGCTTAGCCATCAAACCAGACGGCATTTATATAGACGGCACTTTTGGTCGTGGTGGTCACAGCCGAACAATCCTTTCCAAACTAGGCGAAAATGGTCGCTTGTACAGCATCGATCGCGATCCGACTGCTATTGCAGAAGCCAACAAAATTGACGATCCTCGTTTTACCATCATCCATGGTCCTTTCTCTGGGATTGCTGAATATGCAGAGCGCTACGAATTAGTCGGTAAAGTGGACGGTGTGTTGCTGGATCTTGGAGTCTCTTCCCCTCAGTTGGATGATGCCGAACGCGGCTTCAGCTTTATGAAAGACGGTCCATTAGATATGCGTATGGATCCTACATCTGGTATTCCAGTCTCTGAATGGCTGAAAGAAGCGGATCTGGATGACATTACTTGGGTGATTCGTGAGTTTGGTGAAGACAAACATGCCAGACGCATTGCGAAAGCTATTGTCGCGTACCGCGAAAATGAAGAAAACGAGCCAATGACACGTACAGGTCAGTTGGCCAAGTTGATTGCTGATGCCGCTCCAAAGAGTTTCAAAGAGAAAAAACATCCTGCTACCCGTAGCTTTCAGGCATTCCGTATTTACATCAATAGTGAACTTGAAGAGATCGACACCGCGCTCAAAGGAGCTGCCGAGATTTTAGCGCCAGAAGGTCGCTTGTCTGTGATCAGCTTCCATTCTTTGGAAGATCGCATGGTCAAACGTTTTATGCGTAAAGAGAGCAAAGGACCACAAGTGCCCCACGGTATTCCGATGACCGAAGATCAAATCAAGGCTCTTGGCAGTGCCCGTATGAAAACTATTGGCAAGGCACTTAAACCTTCCTCTCAAGAAGTTGAGATGAACAGTCGTTCCCGCAGTTCTGTTCTGAGGGTTGCGGAAAAAATCTGATGTCAGAACAAAAGCCATCTCAGCCTAACTTAGCCAAATTGATCTTTATCGACATTGTCACCGTCGGTAGGGTTCCGGCTACCTTGCTGTTGCTGGCTTTTGCTTCCGCGATGTGGGTGGTTCATACCACGCACGATACGCGGCAAGCCATTCACCAGAGGGATAACGCACTCGTAGAGCGTGACCGTCTGGATAACGAATGGCGAAATCTGATTCTGGAAGAAAATGCATTGGCAGAGCACAGTCGCGTGCAGGAAATGGCTCAGAAAGAGCTGAATATGAAGCGACCCGATGCAGACAAAGAGGTCATAGTTTCGTTTAAATGAGTAAGTCTAAACCTTCTTCCAAAGCTAAGAAAAACGCGACACAAGAAGCGCCAACCTTAATCCGTTGGCGTTTTGTCGTCGTGCTGGGGTTTGTTTTCTGCGCGATGGCTGCGCTTATTGCCCGTCTGGCTTATATTCAGGTCGTAGAGCCTGACAACCTGATTAAACAAGGTGATTTGCGCTCCGTCCGGGTAAAAGCATTGCCATCGGCTCGCGGCATCATTTCAGATCGTAATGGTGAGCAACTGGCGGTCAGTGTACCTGTTGAAGCGGTTTGGGCCGATCCGGTAACCATTTTTAAAGAATCTGGTTTAGAACCAAAAGAACGTTGGTATGCGCTTGCCGACGTACTGGGGCTGGATCGGCAAAAGCTGATTGAGCGCATCAAAAAGAATAAGTCTCGACGCTTTATCTACTTACAGCGTCAGGTGAGCCCTGCCATGGCAAACTACATTCGCGAGCTGAAACTGGCGGGTATCGGTTTGAAACAAGAGTCTCGCCGCTATTACCCATCGGGTGAGGTAAGTGCCCACTTAATCGGCGTTACTGGAATTGATGGTCACGGTCTTGAAGGGGTTGAACGCTCTTACGATAAATGGCTGATGGGCGAAGCGGGTAAGCGCACCATTCGCAAAGACAGATTTGGTCGTGTGGTAGAGAACATATCTCTGGAAGAACGCGAAGAAGGTCAGCCGCTGCAACTCACGGTTGACCAGCGATTACAGTCCATTGCTTATAGAGCGGTGAAGCAGGCAGTCGCGGATCACAATGCAACGTCAGCCTCCGCCGTGTTATTGGATGTGAAAACAGGCGAAGTTCTGGCTATGGTGAACGCGCCTTCTTACAACCCGAATAATCGCTCTCAGCTTCAAAATTATCGGATGCGTAACCGAACCATTACAGACGCATTTGAACCCGGTTCCACCGTCAAACCATTTGTGATTCTGGCTGCGTTGGAAAATGGCGTTGCGGATGAAAATACCGAAATCGATACAGGGAACGGCATCATGCAAATTGGTGGTAGCCGCGTTCGTGACGTATCCAAAGTAGGAAAAGCCGACCTTACGACCATTCTGAAGAAATCCAGTAATATCGGTGTAACCAAGCTTGCGTTAGCCATGCCCCTTGAAGCCTTACTAGGTATGTACAGCTCGGTTGGGTTTGGTGAAGTCAGCGGGCTTAATCTGGTGGGTGAAACCACAGGAATCTTCCCTTCTCGTCGTCGCTGGTCGAAGTTTGAAATTGCAACCTTATCTTATGGTTATGGCTTGTCTATATCACCAATTCAGCTTGCCCATGCCTATGCAACTCTCGGTAACTACGGGCTGTATCGTCCTCTTCACATTGTGAAAAACAACCAACACGATGTGTCCCGGCAAGTTATTGATGAACATAACGTAAGACTGGTCCTCGGCATGATGGAAAAAGTGACCCAAAAAGGTGGGAGTGCGACCAGAGCCGCTGTTCCGGGGTATCGCATTGCTGCAAAAACGGGTACGTCGAGAAAAGCGACCGCTGGTGGCTACAGTGATGAATATTTTGCTTACACCGCAGGTATTGCTCCGGTGAGTGATCCTAGGCTGGCACTTGTCGTGTTAGTGAATGAACCGCAAGGCGATCAGTATTATGGCGGTACGGTGGCGGCGCCAGTATTTGCAGAAGTCATGAAAGGGGCACTGCAAATCTTAAATGTTGCACCGGACGAAAACCAGTTTTCAGAATAATAGACACGAGAGGATTGAGCGTGCAGAACCTATCATCTTTGATTCGACCTTATATCGACAGTGAGATCCCTGAATCACTGGATTGCCCCGTCAGCAAGTTGGTCCTTGATAGCCGCAAGATTCAAGAAGGCAACGTATTTGTGGCGCTTTCCGGACATGTTTCTAATGGTCATGATTTTATTCCTAAAGCGCTGAAGTCAGGTGCGGCGGCTGTGATTGCTCAGGCAAATGAAGAGCATGCTCACGGAATAATCGAAGAGATGAATGGCGCTGCTATTGTTTACGTTCAAGACTTGCCAGCTCAGCTTTCTGCGCTAGCTATCGAACTTTGTGGCGATATTGACATGCCGCTGGTTGCGGTAACGGGCACTAACGGAAAAACCACGATCACTCAGATTATCGCTCAATGGATCGAACTGCTTGGCAAAAGAGCTGCTGTGATGGGGACGGCGGGCAATGGGTTTCTGAATAATATTGAACCTGCATTGAATACAACAGGCAGCGCTATCGAAGTCGTTGAAACGCTCTCTGGACTGCGCAAACAAGGTGCTGATTTTGCTGCACTTGAAGCCTCTTCACATGGGCTGGTTCAGAACCGCATCAAAGCGCTGACGTTTGACGTTGGAGTGTTCACCAATTTAAGTCGTGATCACCTTGATTACCACAACACTATGGAAGAGTACGCGGATGCTAAACTCGGCCTTTTCCGTGACCACAAATGCCAAAAGCCAGTCATCAATGTAGACGATCCTGTTGGAGCTGAATGGGTGGCTCGATTGGATAGTGCCCTTGCCGTCTCTCTACAAGAAAAGCCAGGTTTTGAGAAAGCACTCTTCGCAACAGATGTGCAATACAGCACTCAGGGGATTAAATTATCCTTTGATGGTTTCTGGGGCTGTGGGGAGTTAGTCGTACCGCTTATTGGTGCGTTTAATGCCAGTAACGTGTTGTTGGCTTTTGGTTCTCTTCTCGAGTTAGGTTTTGAAAAGTCTGAGTTAACAGCAGTCGCGCCCAAGTTGGCACCCGTAATTGGTCGAATGGAGCTATTTCAGGCAGAAGGCAAAGCTAAAGTTGTGGTGGATTATGCGCACACACCAGACGCATTAGAAAAAGCACTGATGGCGCTCAGGGTCCATTGTGAAGGCAATCTATGGGTGATTTTTGGCTGTGGTGGGGACAGAGATACAGGTAAGCGACCTATGATGGCAGAGATTGCCGAACGCTTGGCTGATCACGCTATTTTGACCGATGACAATCCGAGAAGTGAATCGCCAGAGGCAATCGTGAAAGACATGCTAGCTGGGATGAAAGCGCCGGAAAATGCTGTAGTGAAACACGAACGCTTCCAAGCGTGTCTTCATGCATTAGAAAACGCTTCCCATCAAGACATTATTTTACTGGCAGGTAAAGGTCATGAAGACTATCAGGTGCTTGCCAGTGAAACGATCCATTATTCCGACAGGGAAACCGCAGAACAACTTTTAGGAATCAAAGGATGATCAGTTTTTCTCTTTCAGAAGCCGCAGAAATCCTGAACGGACAACTGCATGGTCAAGACAGACAGATTGATACCGTATCGACGGATACTCGAAATATTGAGGAATCTGCACTGTTTATTGCCATTGTCGGCGAGCGTTTTGACGCCCACGACTTCTGTGAACAAGCGAAAGAAAAAGGGGCGGCGGCATTATTAGTCAGCCGATTGTTACCTGTTGAGCTTCCTCAGATAGTGGTGAAAGACACGACTCAAGCATTAGGTTCGCTTGGTGCCTGGGTTCACAAGAAAAGTAATAGCTTCACCATCGCAATGACCGGCAGTTGTGGAAAAACAACAGTTAAAGAGATGCTGAGTGCGATCTTGAGGCAAAAAGGCAACGTTTTGGCGACGTTAGGCAACTTCAATAATGATATTGGCGTTCCGTTGACTTTATTGCGCTCAGAAGCTGCGAATGACTACTCTGTAATCGAGCTTGGAGCAAACCACATTGGAGAAATTGCTTACACCACTCGACTGGTCAAGCCAAATATTGCCTTGGTAAACAATGTAGCCGCAGCGCACTTGGAAGGTTTTGGTTCCATGGATGGTGTAAAGCAGGCAAAAGGTGAAATTTACCAAGGGCTTTCACAGGGTGATGTTGCCGTTGTGAATTTAGATAGCAATGGCGGCGATTACTGGAAAGAGGTATTAGCCGATAAAAAAGTCATCACTCTTTCAGCAAGCGATAACAACGCAGACTTCTATGCCTCAGATGTTCAGATTTCATCAGAAGGGCTGCCTTCTTTCACACTTCATACCCCAAAAGGCGAAGTTCCCGTTACATTAACCTTGGTAGGTGAACATAACGTTGGCAATGCCGTAGCCGCGGCCGCACTTGGACAAAACGCTGGCGCTACGCTGACAGAAATCCAGTCTGGCTTGGCTAACATGACAAATGTCTCGGGTCGGGTAGAAGTGATCGAACTCAATGACAATGTTCGCCTGATCGACGACAGTTACAATGCCAGTGTCCCTGCCATGAAGGCAGCGGCCGATTTACTTAGCCACTATGAAGGGACCCGCTGGCTAATTTTGGGTTATATGGCGGAATTAGGTGATGAAAGTCTTGAACTTCATCGCCAAGTCGGACAACATTCCGCACCATTTAATTTCGAATACGTGTTGACCTACGGGGATGACACGAAAGTGATCAGTGAAGAGTGTGGAGGACAACATTTTGCCTCTCACGACGCAATGATCCAATTTATTAAGCAGCAGCTGGAAATACAAAAAAATCAAACGCACACGCTATTAGTCAAAGGCGCAAACAGCGCTGGAATGAGTAAGGTCGTCGCTGCTTTGAAGGAGATTCAATAATGATCATTTGGCTTGCAGAACTACTTCAGCCATATTTTTCTTTCTTTCGTTTGTTCGAATACTTGTCATTTCGCGCCATTCTCAGTGTTCTGACTGCACTTGGTCTTTCTTTATGGATGGGACCAAGATTGATTGAACGTTTGCAGATGCTGCAAATTGGTCAGGTAGTTCGTAACGACGGTCCGGAATCTCACTTCAGTAAGCGTGGCACACCAACCATGGGTGGCGTGATGATCTTGGCAGCCATTGCCATCACGGTTTTGCTGTGGGCGGATCTGTCTAACCCTTATGTCTGGGCTGTAATGGCAGTCTTACTGGGTTACGGAGCGGTAGGGTTTGTTGATGATTACCGCAAAGTGGTACGCAAAAATACCGATGGATTGATCGCGCGTTGGAAGTACTTTTGGCAGTCTGCTATTGCTTTGGTGGTTGCTTTTGCATTGTATGCGCACGGCAAAGATACAGCGGCAACTCAATTAGTGGTTCCATTCTTTAAAGACGTCATGCCTCAGCTAGGTCTACTTTATATCGTCTTTACCTATTTTGTTATTGTTGGCACCAGTAATGCGGTGAACCTGACTGATGGTCTGGATGGACTTGCAATTATGCCAACAGTAATGGTGGCAGCGGGTTTTGCTGTAATTGCATGGGCGACAGGTAACGTTAATTTCGCCAGCTACCTGCACATCCCTCACATTCCATACACCAGTGAATTAGTCGTGGTCTGTACTGCTATTGTCGGTGCGGGTATGGGCTTCTTATGGTTTAACACCTACCCAGCTCAAGTATTTATGGGCGATGTGGGCTCACTGGCTCTTGGTGGTGCTCTGGGTACCATTGCTGTGCTGGTGCGTCAGGAATTACTTCTGGTAATCATGGGCGGTGTTTTTGTGATGGAAACCGTCTCAGTCATTCTTCAGGTCGGTTCATACAAATTGCGCGGGCAGCGAATTTTCCGTATGGCTCCGATTCATCACCACTACGAACTGAAAGGCTGGCCTGAGCCACGTGTGATTGTGCGTTTCTGGATCATTTCGATTATTCTGGTTCTGATTGGTTTGGCGACGCTGAAGGTACGTTAATACATGAGCGTGACGGCAAAAAATAACTGGAATAATATCAACGAAGTGGTCGTTGTCGGGCTTGGGATTACAGGGCTATCCGTAGTTAACCACCTTCTTCGACAAGAAAAGCCTCTGAACATCAGAGTGATTGATACGCGAGAAAACCCTCCGGGATTAGAACGGTTGGCAGACACTGTTGAATTGCACTCTGGAAGTTGGAACGAACAATGGCTGGCAGAAGCCGATCTGATTGTCGCTAACCCCGGTATTGCGTTAGCGACTCCAGAGATTCAAACCGCGATCAAACTGGGTATTCCAGTGGTTGGTGATATTGAGTTGTTTGGCTGGGCAGTCAGTAAACCCGTTGTTGCCATCACAGGTTCAAACGGCAAGAGTACCGTGACAGATTTGACAGGTGTAATGGCGAATGCTGCTGGGTGCAAAACCAAAGTCGGGGGCAATATTGGGGTTCCTGCATTGGATTTGCTTTTGGAAGACGCAGACTTGTATGTGTTAGAGCTTTCCAGTTTCCAGTTAGAAACCACCTCTAACCTTTCACTCAAAGCCGCTGCTTATCTGAATCTGACCGAAGATCACATGGACCGCTATGACGACTTAGCGGCATATGGAAACGCCAAGCAGCGAATCTTCCTTAATGCCGAAAAAGCCATTGTGAATCAACAAGACAGTTCGACACATCCTTTTTCTGGCTTTGATGGTCAGGTCGTCACTTTTGCGCCAAGCCAAGCCGACTATCAATTGAAAGAAGTGGAAGGTACAACGTATCTTTCGAAAGGGGAAGATTCCTTTATTTCGACTTCTTCACTTAGTATTGTCGGGCAGCACAACAGCATGAATGCGTTGGTTGCAATGGCATTGCTGGATGCGGTAGGCATTGAATTTAAAAAAGCGGAAGACGCTCTAAAGAGCTATACGGGTCTGACACACCGTTGCCAGGTCGTTGCCAAATCCCATGGTGTAACCTGGGTTAATGACTCAAAAGCAACGAACTTAGCCAGTACATTGGCGGCACTGTCTGGTTTACAGTGTGATGGTACTTTACATTTGCTGGTGGGCGGAGATGGTAAAGGCGCGGACTTTTCTGAGCTAGAACCTGTGCTCGCTGAGCTTCCGGTTCAGTTGCATTGCTATGGAAGAGACGGCAGCGATTTTATGAATCTGCATTCTTCCGCTAAGCGATGGGAGTCCATTGGTGACGTATTGGAGAATATCACCGCAGACTTAGGCAAGGGAGATATTGTCATGTTGTCCCCAGCGTGTGCCAGCTTTGACCAGTATCCGAATTTCATGACGCGTGGCGATGCCTTTACCAAGCTTGCCCAGCATTATGCGTCTTCGTGACTGGCGAGGAATTTCGATTGGGACGCATCTCAGACTTCTTCTCCGATAGCAAAAGCTGGTTATTCGAACCCGCACCTAAAGCCCTATTTGACAGACAGCTACTTTGGCTGTCTTTTGGCTTAATGCTGATTGGACTGGTGATGGTGACGTCCGCATCTTTTCCCGTGAGTAGCCGTCTGACCGACACGCCGTTTTATTTCATGTACAAGCAGCTGGTCTTTTGCGTTGCCGGTTTGATTGCTGCGACGGTTGTCGTTCAGATTCCTATGGACAGATGGTTCCGCCACAGCCACTACTTGCTTGGGCTGTGCTTTGTTCTATTGATAATCGTCCTTGTTGCGGGGAAATCCGTAAACGGCGCATCACGCTGGATACCTTTGGGCATTTTTAACCTACAGCCAGCCGAGTTAACCAAGCTTTCGCTCTTCATGTTTATGTCGGGCTATCTTGTGCGTAAGCAAGAGGAAGTTCGCAGTACTTTCTTTGGTGGGTTTATGAAGCCCATTATCGTGTTTGGATTAGTCGCACTGTTACTGCTTGGGCAACCGGATTTAGGGACCGTGATCGTAATGCTGGTCACCATGTTTGGTTTGCTGTTTATTGCGGGAGCGAAACTCTGGCAGTTTCTCGCGCTTATGATGGTTGGAATTGCCGGCGTAGTGGTGCTGATCTTGGTAGAGCCTTACCGTGTCAGACGTGTAACCTCATTCTTGGATCCATGGGATGACCCATTTGGAAGCGGCTATCAGTTAACTCAGTCTCTGATGGCATTTGGACGTGGTGGATGGTTTGGTCAGGGGCTGGGAAATTCGATTCAAAAGCTTGAATATTTGCCAGAAGCGCACACCGACTTTGTGTTTGCCGTGATTGCAGAAGAGCTGGGTTTTGTCGGCGTAACCATTGTACTGATTCTGATTTTCGCCTTGGTTCTCAAAGCCATTTTGATTGGAAAGAAAGCCTTTGATGAGAAGCAGATGTTTGGAGGCTATATGGCTTTTGGCATCGGAATCTGGTTTGCTTTCCAAACTCTTGTGAATGTTGGTGCTGCTGCTGGCATGGTGCCGACCAAAGGATTGACGCTGCCACTCATTAGTTATGGCGGCTCGAGTTTAATTGTAATGTCTGTTGCCGTTGCCATATTGATGCGAATAGACCATGAACGGCGAATGGCACAGCAACAGAATGTATCGACAAAAAAGATAAAAAATGAAACAGCATAAGAGATTACTGGTGATGGCTGGCGGTACCGGAGGACACGTCTTTCCGGGCTTGGCAGTAGCCAAATGCTTACAAGAACAAGGATGGGAAATTCGTTGGCTTGGAACGGCGGATCGAATGGAAGCTGACCTTGTGCCAAAGCATGGTATTGAAATTGACTTTATTAAGGTGAAGGGGCTTCGTGGGCAAGGCATCCTCAAGCTGATCAAAGCACCTTTTCAGATCCTGAATGCCATATTTCAAGCTAAGAAACACATAAAAGCCTGGCAGCCAGACGTAGTGCTCGGCATGGGGGGCTACGTGAGTGGTCCTGGTGGTGTGGCTGCATGGATGTCTGGTATCCCCCTTGTTCTTCATGAACAAAATGCGGTTGCTGGATTAACGAATCAATGGCTTTCAAAAATTGCTACTAAGGTCTTTCAGGCCTTTCCGGGAGCATTCAAAGATGTACCCGTGGTGGGTAACCCAGTCAGACAGGACGTTATTGCCATCAACTCTCCAGAGTCTCGACTGGAAACGCGTGTAGGAGACATCCGAATCTTGGTTATGGGTGGTAGCCAGGGCGCTCGAATTCTGAATACTACACTACCAGAATCAGCCAAATTGCTTGGTGACGGCTTTACCATTCGTCATCAGGCTGGTAAAGGCAATCAAGAGTCAGTCAAGGCTGACTATGAAAAAGCCGGTATTCAGGCAGAGGTGACGGAGTTCATTGATAACGTATCTGCTGCCTATGAGTGGGCAGATCTTGTGGTTTGCCGCTCTGGAGCGCTAACCGTATCTGAAATCTCTGCGGCGGGTGTAGGGGCTATTTTCATTCCTTTCATGCACAAAGATCGCCAGCAAGCTCTGAATGCCGATCATCTTGTGGAAGCTGGTGCAGCCCAGATGATTGAACAGCCTGACTTAACTGCCGAAAAACTGACTGATGCGATTAGGCAGTTAGACCGCAATGCTTTGTCTGAAATGGCAATCAAGGCACGTGAAGCCGCAAAACCAAACGCCGATCAAGAAGTGGCTCAAGCCATCGCCCAACTGACACAAAAATCGTAAACCGATAAAGAGAAATCACCTATGACAATCGAACACAATCAAGATATCTCTCAAATCCGCGCAATGGTGCCTGAAATGAGAAGGGTGAAGTCCATTCACTTTGTCGGTATCGGTGGTGCGGGTATGAGTGGAATTGCCGAAGTGCTGCTAAACGAAGGCTACCATATTTCCGGCTCCGATCTGGCTGAAAACCCAGTGACTGAAAGACTGAGCAGCAAAGGTGCCACTATCTATTTTGGTCACGATGCGAGTAACGTTGAAAAAGCCAGTGTCGTGGTTGTTTCAACCGCCATTTCTCAGGAAAACCCGGAGCTTGTAGCCGCTAAAGAAAGGCGCATCCCGGTGGTACGCCGTGCTGAAATGCTGGCTGAGTTAATGCGTTTTCGACATGGGATTGCTGTCGCTGGTACTCACGGTAAAACCACCACGACGGCTTTAGTGACACAAATTTATTCGGAAGCGGGTCTCGATCCTACGTTTGTTAACGGCGGGCTGGTGAAAAGCGCAGGAACCAATGCACGCTTGGGCTCAAGCCGTATCCTGATTGCTGAAGCCGACGAAAGTGATGCATCCTTCCTACACCTTCAACCTATGGTGAGCATTGTCACCAACATTGAAGCCGACCATATGGATACCTATGGTGGCGATTTTGAAACGCTTAAACAAACCTTCATCGACTTCCTTCACAATTTGCCTTTCTATGGTCAGGCTATCATGTGCATTGACGATCCTGTGGTTCGCGAACTGATTCCGAGCGTCAGTCGTCAGGTAATTACGTATGGTTTCTCAGAAGATGCAGACGTTCGCATAGAAAATTACCGCCAGGAAGGGCAGCAAGGTAAGTTCACTGTTGTTCGCCAAGGGAAAGCGGATTTGGATATTACTCTGAATATCCCGGGTAAACACAATGCTTTGAATGCTTCCGCTGCGATTGCGGTTGCAACGGAAGATGATGTGTCTGATGACGCGATTTTAAAGGCGATGGCGGGTACTCAGGGTACTGGTCGACGCTTTGATCATCTTGGTGAATTCGAAACAGGAAATGGTGTCGCTATGCTGGTGGACGATTACGGTCACCACCCTAGTGAAGTCGATGTCACCATTCAGGCAGCACGAGCTGGTTGGGAAGATAAACGCCTTGTCATGGTGTTTCAGCCGCATCGATACAGCCGAACTCGTGACTTATACGATGATTTTGCTAATGTTTTAGAGAAGGTGGATGTATTGCTCATGCTGGATGTGTATTCAGCAGGTGAAGCGCCAATTGCGGGTGCTGATGGGCGCTCACTGTGCCGAACCATCCGAAGCAGAGGAAAAATCGATCCTATTTTTGTCCCGGACAGAGACAGTTTGCCAAGCGTTCTTGCCAATGTAATCCAAGAAGGCGATCTGGTTTTGACTCAAGGTGCGGGAGATGTGGGTAAGGTTGCCAAGGAACTAGAACGCTTAGAGTTGAACGTGGAACGTATGGGCGAGAGCCAGTAGCCAAGCCGTTAATTCGCCTGTTTTTTGTCCGGTGTGTCACACTAGACCATATTTATTTCTATGGTTAATGGACTATGGGATAGCGGTCAGTATAATCGCTAGTTTGAGTAAATCAGGCGAATGATCTTTGGTTTTTGGATGTTCTGCTCCGAATTGAATAAGAATATCGTGAAAAAGTCGATTGCATTGGTATGTACTCAGTGAGCCAGGAAAACGAAATAGAAGCGTACGACATCGTCGCAGACAAAACCTCGCCAAACTGGTGGGGGCTGAGTTTCTTGGTGATCGTGGTCTTGTTTATCGGCTGGCTGCTCTTTTCAACTTTAAACTGGATGTTGGATGAGCAACGGTTGCCATTATCGAAGTTGGTTTTGCAAGGTGAGTTAACCCATGTGAAGGCAGAGAATGTACAAAGTGCATTCGCATCTCTGGAACATATCGGTACGTTTATGTCCCAAGACGTCGACCAACTTCAAGATGCACTGTTAACGTTACCTTGGGTTTCTCACGTTTCGATTCGTAAACAGTGGCCAGACACGGTAAAAGTGTATCTGGTTGAACATGAAGCGCAGGCCATCTGGAATGGCATTTCCATGTTGAACATGGAAGGCAATGTTTTTAACGCCGATATTGCAGAACTGACAAACGATAAGATTAAACTCTACGGTCCCGAAGGGAGCCACCATCAAGTTTTGGAAGCGTGGCATAAAATTCAGGCGCAATTGAATCCAATAGACTTAGAGGTTTCTTCGGTTTTACTGAACGACAGGCGAGCTTGGCAAGTGATTTTGACCAGTGGGATACGCCTGGAGTTGGGAAAAGAATCACTTATTGAACGAATAGCACGTTTTGTTGCGCTTTATCAAAAGCTTGGTTCAAAATCGCAACAGATTAGTCATATCGACTTACGATATGATACGGGAGCGGCAATTGGTTGGTTTCCAGATCAGGATTTAGTACAAGAGAGCACAGATGACTAAAACCACAGATGACAACATCATTGTTGGTCTTGATATTGGTACTGCGACCGTTTCCGCCTTGGTAGGTGAATGCCTGCCAGATGGACAGATAAATATTATTGGCGCTGGGACCAGTCCGTCCAGAGGCATGGACAAAGGTGGCGTCAACGATCTTGAATCTGTGGTTAAGTCAGTACAGCGAGCTATTGATCAAGCGGAACTCATGGCGGAATGCCAGATCAGCAAAGTATTTATTTCACTTTCTGGTCGACACATCGCCAGCCGTATTGAAAAAGGCATGGGGACAATTTCAGACGAAGAAGTGTCCCAAGACGATATGGATCGGGCGATCCACACTGCAAAGTCGATAAAAATCGGCGACGAGCAGCGAATTTTACATGTAATTCCTCAAGAATTTACTATTGATTACCAAGAAGGCATTAAGAACCCGCTTGGATTATCAGGAGTAAGAATGGAGGTAAGCGTTCATCTGATTTCTTGCCACAACGACATGGCGAGAAATATCATAAAAGCAGTTGAGCGTTGCGGATTGAAAGTCGAGCAGTTGGTTTTCTCTGGTCTCGCATCAAGTAATGCGGTCATTACAGAGGATGAACGAGAGCTCGGCGTTTGTGTCGTCGATATTGGTGCGGGCACTATGGACGTATCGATATGGACGGGCGGTGCATTAAGGCATACAGAAGTCTTTTCTTATGCTGGAAACGCCGTAACAAGCGACATCGCATTTGCTTTTGGTACTCCTGTCAGCGATGCTGAAGAGATAAAAGTGAAATACGGTTGCGCATTAAGTGAGCTTGTTTCCAAAGATGACACAGTAAATGTGCCAAGCGTTGGAGGAAGACCATCGCGAAGTTTGCAACGGCAAACACTATCCGAAGTGATAGAGCCCAGATATACTGAACTTATGGGCTTGGTAAACCAGACCATAGATACGGTTCAGGATAAACTCCGAGCTGAGGGCATTAAACACCACTTGGCAGCCGGGGTTGTATTAACGGGCGGAGCCTCACAAATTGAAGGGATTGTGGAATGTGCTGAAAGGGTATTCCGCAACCAGGTTAGAGTAGGTAAGCCTCTGGAAGTCAGCGGTCTTACCGATTACGTAAAAGCGCCGTATCATTCTACGGCAGTTGGATTACTTCATTACGCAAAGGACAGTCAATTCTCTGAAGAAGGTGACTATAACGAACCTAAGCGACAAAATAATGTCACTGGGTTGTTTCAGAAAATGCGTAATTGGATACAGAAAGAGTTTTAACCTGAGAAACAGGAAAAACGGAGATAACAAATGTTTGAACCGATGATGGAAATGTCTGACGATGCTGTAATTAAAGTCGTTGGAGTTGGTGGTGGCGGTGGTAACGCCGTCGAGCACATGGTACGTGAATCTATTGAAGGCGTGGAATTCATCAGTGTCAACACAGATGCTCAAGCACTTCGTAAAACAAGCGTCAGCAGTGTCATTCAGATTGGTGGTGACATCACTAAAGGTCTGGGTGCGGGCGCAAACCCTCAGGTTGGTCGTGAAGCGGCTTTAGAAGACAGAGACAGACTTAAAGAAATTCTCACCGGTGCCGATATGGTATTTATAGCAGCCGGTATGGGCGGTGGTACAGGTACAGGTGCAGCACCAGTAATTGCGGAGGTCGCAAAAGAGCTGGGCATTCTAACTGTAGCCGTTGTAACTAAACCGTTTGGTTTCGAAGGTAAAAAGCGTCTGGCTTTTGCCGAGCAGGGTATCGAAGAGCTTTCGAAGCATGTTGATTCTCTAATTACGATTCCAAATGAGAAGCTGCTTAAAGTACTGGGACGTGGTGTCACTTTACTTGAAGCGTTTGCGAGCGCGAATGACGTGCTGAAAAATGCTGTTCAAGGTATTGCAGAACTGATTACTCGCCCTGGCATGATTAACGTCGACTTCGCAGACGTTCGTACTGTGATGTCTGAAATGGGTCATGCAATGATGGGTAGCGGTGTTTCCAAAGGGGAAGATCGTGCAGAAGAAGCGGCAGAGACGGCAATTTCTAGCCCTCTTCTTGAAGACATTGATTTGGCAGGCGCGCGCGGTGTTCTTGTGAATATCACTGCAGGTTTGGATATGCGTCTGGACGAATTCGAAACTGTCGGTAATACTGTAAAAGCGTTTGCATCTGACAATGCGACGGTGGTTATCGGTACATCTCTGGACCCAGATATGACTGATGAAATCCGCGTAACGGTCGTTGCAACCGGAATTGGTAACGAGAAAAAGCCAGAAATTACTTTAGTAACAGGGGCTTCGAAACCACAAAACACCACGCCAGCTCAACAAGCGTCTGCTCCGGCAGCCAAAGTTGAAGAAAAAACGGCACAGCCTTTGCAAGCAAATAACTTGCCGAAAGGTGATGAGGTGAAGAGTCAGCCTGCAGCGCCAGCTAACCCTTCTACTCCTGCTCAAAGTGGTGCAAACACTGCACCTAAGCAAGAGAAAGAAAACGGTTACTTGGACATTCCAGCGTTCTTAAGACGCCAAGCTGACTGATTATTGTACGAAAATATTGATATTCGTCAGAAACGTGGTAGCATGTGCGGTCGAATTTTACGGTCGCACAGGCTGTATGCGCAGTAGGGGTAGGTAATGATCAGACAAAGAACTCTGAAAGAGATGGTGAAAACAACCGGAGTGGGATTACACTCGGGTAGAAAAGTCACACTTACTCTTCGTCCAGCTCCGGCAAACACAGGGGTTATCTATCGCAGAACGGATATGAATCCACCTGTTGATTTCCCAGCCGATCCAGAATCCGTTCGCGACACCATGCTTTGTACCGCACTGGTTAACGACGACGGTATCCGTATCTCAACCGTTGAGCACCTAAATGCCGCACTTGCTGGTATGGGTATCGACAACGTTATCGTTGAAGTAGACGCTCCAGAGATTCCTATTATGGATGGCAGTGCGAGCCCGTTTGTTTACCTACTTCAATCAGCTGGCATCGAAACACTAAACGCTCCTAAGCGATTTATTCGTATTAAGAAGAAAATCCGCGTAGAAGATGGCGATAAGTGGGCTGAATTGGTTCCGCATGATGGTTTCCGCATGGATTTCGAAATTGAATTCGACCACCCTGCGATTGAATCTGATGAACAGCACCTACTTTTCGATTTCTCTTCTCAGGCGTTTGTCAAAGACATTTCAAGAGCTCGTACTTTCGGTTTCATGAAAGATATTGAGTACTTGCAATCTCAAAACCTATGTTTAGGTGGTAGCTTTGACTGTGCCATCGTTTTGGATGAATACCGCATTCTCAACGAAGAAGGTCTGCGTTTCCACAACGAGTTTGTGGTGCACAAAGTACTGGATGCTATCGGTGACCTGTACATGTGCGGTCACAGCATTGTTGGTGAGTTGCGTGCTTACAAATCAGGGCATGCTCTAAACAATAAAGTCTTGCGTGCAGTGCTAGCCGATCAGGAAGCTTGGGAATGGGCAACCTTCGAAGAAGAAGCAGGCTCACCAGTTGCTTTCGGTGAACCAAATATGGTTTTGGCGTAAGCTTAAGACAGAATTAGAAAAGCCGAGCAGAAGAAGCTCGGCTTTTTTGTGTCTTAAATTTGTATTATGACTGCTTATTTTTTTCCGCAAGCTTGGCAATATTTTCCAGCCGTTGTTTGATCTTTGGTGTTGCTGAAGGCATGTTGGCTGTGGTCTTTAGAAACTCCGCAGCAACTTCAGAAACGGGCACCTCTTGCCACTCTTCATCTTTTTCCTGATGTACTTGCCCTCGATAAAGGGCGGGGTTGATTCGAATTTCCACCCCCATTAACTTCGCATAGCCTTTAGATCGAAGCTGACTCAGGATGTTCAACCTGTCGTAATTCAGCTTCATCTGCACCGATGCACTGGCAGCCTCAATCACCAGGTGATTATCTTTGATATTGGCCGCACGACAATGCTCCAGCAAACTGGGAGCTAGAATAGATTTGAGCACAGTATTTAAGTCATTAATTTGACGTGCGTGCTCTTGCAACTTGCTCAACTGCTGGGACTCAAGTAAATCTTTTGTCAGGGTTGGGCGGTGATCGCGCATAGCCACCTCTTTACAACGGTTTTGTCGAGAGTGTAGAGCACAAGTCAAGGAATACCAAGCTTCTTAGAGTTACTTGGGCATACGTATCAAGGAAACTTGAGGGTTTCTTGCTCGAACACCGAATTTTTCTATACCTGTCTCAAACAATTGCTATTAGCCGTGGTTGTCAACAAGAGAATCCCTTAATATACGTGCCAAATTCGAAAATTAGGATTGGCGCTTGAATTTCCATTAAGCCGCCTCAATATTCTTACAAACATGATGTATCTCAGTATTCTTAGTTTGGAACTGGTAGAGACTGATAGTTACAAGGATAGATCGAGCACGATCTAAACAGAGAGATTCACTGAAAATGATAACTAAGCTACTGACAAAAGTGATTGGCAGCCGCAATGACCGAACTCTGCGTCGCCTGAGAAAAATAGTTAAAGAAATTAATAATTACGAGCCAGAGTTTGAAGCGCTATCCGATGAAGAACTGAAAGCGAAAACCGTTGAGTTTCGTGAGCGTCTAGAAAAAGGTGATACTCTAGACAGCCTTCTACCAGAAGCTTTTGCGACGGTTCGTGAAGCGTCTAAACGTGTTTACGGCATGCGCCATTTCGACGTTCAGTTGATTGGTGGTATGGTTCTTAACAGCGGTCAAATCGCAGAGATGCGTACTGGTGAAGGTAAAACGCTAACGGCGACCTTGCCAGCCTACCTAAACGCACTACCTGGTAAAGGTGTTCACATTGTAACGGTGAACGACTACCTGGCTTCCCGTGATGCGGAAACTAACCGCCCATTATTTGAATTCCTTGGTATGACCGTTGGCGTCAACGTACCAAACATGCCTCCAATGGCGAAAAAAGAAGCTTACCAGGCAGACATCCTATACGGGACAAACAACGAATTTGGTTTCGACTACCTACGTGACAACATGGCTTTCCGCAGTGAAGATCGTGTTCAACGCGAGCGTTTCTTTGCGGTAGTCGATGAGGTGGACTCCATCCTAATCGATGAAGCGCGTACACCTCTTATTATCTCTGGTCCTGCTGAAGACAGCTCTGATCTTTACACACGAATCAACACGCTCATTCCTCACCTTGTTCGTCAGGAAAAGGAAGATACCGAAGAATACCGTGGTGATGGTCACTACACCTTGGACGAGAAATCAAAGCAGGTGCACCTAACCGAAAATGGTCAGGAGTTTGTTGAAGAACTGATGATCAAAAACGGTTTGATGGAAGAAGGCGATACGCTTTACTCACCAACAAACATCAGCTTGCTTCACCATGTGAATGCCGCATTGCGTGCTCACGTATTGTTTGAGCGCAACGTTGACTACATCGTTAATGAAGATGATGAAGTTGTGATTGTTGACGAACATACTGGTCGTACAATGCCTGGTCGTCGCTGGTCTGAAGGTCTTCATCAAGCAGTTGAGGCAAAAGAAGGCGTTAAGATTCAAAATGAAAACCAAACGCTGGCTTCCATCACTTTCCAGAATTTCTTCCGTCTGTATGAAAAGCTTTCAGGCATGACAGGTACAGCTGATACCGAAGCATTCGAATTCCAGTCTATTTACGGTCTGGAAACTGTGGTTATCCCAACCAACAAACCGATGATTCGTGATGACATGCCGGATGTCGTTTACCGCACCGAAACAGAGAAATTCAACGCTATCATTGAAGACATCAAAGAACGAGTCGCGAAGGGTCAGCCATCGCTGGTAGGTACGGTTTCCATAGAAAAGTCGGAATTGCTATCTAACGCGCTGAAGAAAGCCAAAATTAAGCACAACGTTCTTAACGCTAAGTTCCACGAGAAAGAAGCAGAGATTGTCGCAGAAGCGGGTACACCGGGTGCGGTTACCATCGCAACCAACATGGCTGGTCGTGGTACTGACATCGTGTTGGGTGGTAGCTGGCAGGCGAAGCTAGATAAGCTGGATAACCCATCTCAAGAGCAGATTGAACAAATCAAAGCAGACTGGAAAGAAGTTCACGACAAAGTGCTTGAAGCGGGTGGTCTGCATATCATTGGTACAGAGCGTCATGAATCTCGTCGTATCGATAACCAGTTGCGTGGTCGTTCTGGTCGTCAGGGTGATGCTGGTTCTTCTCGTTTCTACCTGTCGATGGAAGATTCCCTACTGCGTATCTTTACCTCTGATCGTATGGCCAGCCTTATCCAAAGTGGTATGGAAGAAGGTGAAGCGATCGAAAGTAAGATGTTGTCTCGCTCAATCGAAAAAGCACAGCGTAAAGTGGAAGGTCGTAACTTCGACATCCGTAAACAGCTTCTTGAGTTTGATGACGTTGCCAATGATCAGCGTAAGGTAGTGTACGAACTGCGTGATGAACTGATGAACGTTGACGACATCAGTGACATGATCGAACAAAACCGTGAGGACGTGTTCGATAGCGTCATCAACGAATACATTCCACCACAATCTCTGGAGGATATGTGGGATGTTAAAGGTCTTGAAGATCGCCTGAAAGCAGACTTCGATTTGGAAATGCCAATTCAGAGCTGGTTGGACGAAGACGACAAACTGTACGAAGAAGCGCTACGTGAGAAGATCCTTGCGACAGCAGTTGAAGTATACAAAGAGAAAGAAGGCGTGGTGGGTGAGAACATTCTTCGCAACTTCGAAAAATCTGTGATGCTTCAAACTCTGGATACGCTTTGGAAAGAGCACCTGGCGGCAATGGATCACTTGCGTCAGGGTATTCACCTTCGTGGCTACGCTCAGAAGAACCCGAAGCAAGAGTACAAGCGTGAATCGTTTGAGTTGTTTGAAGGTCTGCTGGACTCTCTGAAATTCGACGTGATTACTGTATTAAGTAAAGTTCGAGTTCAGCAGGAAGAAGAAGTAGAGCGCATGGAAGCTCAGCGTCGTGCACAGGCAGAGGAAGCCGCTCGTCGAGCTCAATTCCAGCATCAGCAGGCTGAAAACCAACTCGCAGATGATGAATCTTCTGAAGGTTCACAGCAGCCAGTTCAGCGTGATGAGCGTAAAGTGGGTCGAAACGAGCCATGTCCATGTGGAAGTGGTAAGAAATACAAACAGTGTCACGGTAAGATCTAATTACCGTGAACCGAGAAAGAGCCGCAATTGCGGCTCTTTTTGTATCTGCTTTCTGTATAAATAATAAACCTTGTTTAACTGTGGTAACTTTCTGCCCTTTACGTTACATTGATCACATCGTAACAAATGGAGAACTGACGCAATGGTAAAAATTGCGATTGCAGGAGCAGCAGGCCGTATGGGCCGCAATCTAGTTAAAGCTACCCACCTGAATTCTGATGCGCAGCTCGGCGCAGCCTCTGAAAGACCAGAATCTTCCTTAATTGGCGTTGATGCCGGAGAACTGTGTGGCGAAGGTCGCTTTGAAGTCGCTGTTGTCGATGACTTTGCCAAAGCGGTTGCTGACTTTGACGTAATCATTGACTTTACAGCCCCGGTGAGCACTTTAGCGAACATCGAACTGTGTAAAGCGCATGGCAAGCAAATTGTTATTGGTACGACGGGTTTTACCGATGAAGAGCGTGCTCAAATTGATGAAGCAGCGAAATCCGTTCCAATCGTTATGGCGCCAAACTACAGCGTTGGTGTCAACCTAGTATTCAAGCTGCTGGAAAAAGCCGCCAAAGTGATGGGTGACTATTGCGATGTTGAAATCGTTGAAGCGCACCATCGTCATAAGGTTGATGCGCCATCAGGTACAGCAATTGGCATGGGAGAGGCAATAGCCGGTGTCATGGGCAATCAGTTAAGTGATGTCGCTGTTTACGCTCGTGAAGGTATCACAGGTGAACGAACCAAAGATGAAATTGGCTTCGCTACGATTCGTGCAGGCGATATTGTTGGTGAGCATACCGCAATGTTCGCAGACATTGGTGAACGAGTAGAAATTACTCACAAAGCCACTGATCGTATGACTTTTGCAAACGGTGCAGTCAAGGCGGCAGTCTGGTTAGCAAGTAAACCTGCAGGCTTCTACACCATGACAGACGTTCTTGGTCTAAACGAGCTTTAATTAAATAATTATGCGCCAGAGCCCTCTGGCGCATTGTGTTTCTGACACAATTCTTCTCTAAATTATCTCTGCAAACCTGTCAAATTAAGCTCTGTTTTTATCGCTATTTAAGGCTTTCCGTACAAATTCCAATCTTAATGACTTAAAAATACATTTAACTGTACTGTGATGAACGTTTGCGTTTTACAACTTATGGTTTTTACATGGTTTCTGCAAAAATGACGGTAAAATTCATGAATAGTGTGTGTTTTGAGCCGACTTACAGGTAGATAAGTTACATTTATATGGCTTTAACAGCGATTAATGTGTTTTAGCAGACAAATGATAAATTTCTTTTACTGAGAATGTTGACACAAATCACAGTGATCACTAGAATACCGCCAATTTGTCTGAATTCCCTGAAAACGCGTTTTTATCGCGAATACATGGTAGAATTTGCAATTAAATACACTAATTATGCATTTTTATTCTGGAGGTTGCCTTGAGTAAGTCAGCACTGTTAGTCCTAGAAGACGGGACTGTGTTCCATGGACAATCCATTGGAGCAGATGGCTCAGCTGTTGGTGAAGTCGTTTTTAACACCTCGATGACGGGGTACCAAGAAATCCTCACCGATCCTTCCTATTCTCAACAAATCGTTACTCTTACTTATCCTCACATTGGCAATACCGGAACAAACTCCGAAGACGAAGAATCCTCTTCAATCCACGCACAAGGCCTTGTGATTCGCGATCTCCCTCTTATCGCTTCTAATTTCCGCAACGAACAGTCTCTTTCTGATTACCTTAAGTCTCAAAACATCGTTGGCATCGCCGATATCGATACACGTAAGCTGACACGTCTACTTCGTGAGAAAGGCGCTCAGAACGGTTGTATTGTTGCTGGCAACAACCTTGATGAAGCTTTGGCTCTGGCAAAAGCAAAAGAATTCCCTGGCTTGAAAGGAATGGACCTTGCGAAAGAAGTTACTACAAAAGAAGCGTATCAATGGAAACAAGGCTCGTGGACGCTCGAGAGTGGTCTTCCAGAAGCGAAAGACGACAGTGAATTGCCATACCACGTTGTCGCTTACGACTTCGGTGCAAAACGCAACATCCTGCGCATGCTTGTTGACCGAGGCTGCCGCCTAACGGTTGTTCCTGCTGAAACATCTGCAGAAGAAGTTCTGGCACTTAACCCAGATGGCGTTTTCCTGTCTAACGGTCCTGGTGACCCAGAGCCATGTACTTACGCTATCGAGGCGACCAAAGTGTTCCTTGAAAAGGGGCTTCCAATCTTCGGTATCTGTCTTGGACACCAGATCCTGGCACTGGCATCTGGCGCTCAGACAGTGAAGATGAAGTTTGGTCACCACGGTGCTAACCACCCAGTAAAAGATCTTGACCGCAACGTTGTGATGATTACCTCTCAGAACCACGGTTTTGCTGCGGATGAAGAGACATTGCCTGAGAACCTGCGTGCTACGCACAAGTCTCTGTTTGACGGTTCTTTGCAAGGCATTCACCGTACCGATAAGCCAGCGTTCAGCTTCCAGGGTCACCCAGAAGCAAGCCCAGGTCCACACGACGCTGCGCCGCTATTTGACCACTTCATCGACCTTATTAAACAGCACTCAGCGTAATTTGGAGTAGAGAGAAAATGCCAAAACGTACTGACTTACAAAGTATTCTAATTCTGGGCGCTGGTCCTATTGTTATCGGTCAAGCGTGTGAGTTTGACTATTCTGGTGCTCAAGCGTGTAAAGCACTTCGCGAAGAAGGCTACCGCGTCATTCTGGTGAACTCTAACCCAGCCACCATCATGACTGACCCAGAAATGGCAGATGCGACTTACATCGAGCCAATTCAATGGGAAGTGGTTCGTAAAATCATTGAAAAAGAGCGCCCGGACGCGGTTCTACCGACAATGGGTGGTCAGACTGCACTGAACTGTGCACTGGATCTTGAGAAGCACGGTGTGCTTGCTGAGTTTGGTGTAGAGATGATCGGTGCAACGGCTGACGCTATCGACAAAGCAGAAGATCGTTCTCGTTTCGATAAGGCGATGAAGTCTATCGGTCTTGAGTGTCCACGCGCAGACACTGCAAAAACCATGGAAGAGGCTTACAAAGTACTCGATATGGTTGGCTTCCCTTGTATTATCCGCCCTTCATTCACCATGGGTGGTACAGGCGGCGGTATCGCATACAACAAAGAAGAATTCGAAGAAATCTGTCGTCGTGGTCTGGACTTGTCTCCAACCAACGAACTTCTGATTGACGAATCTCTGATCGGTTGGAAAGAGTACGAGATGGAAGTGGTTCGTGACAAAGCGGACAACTGTATCATCGTATGTTCAATCGAAAACTTCGACCCAATGGGTATTCACACCGGTGACTCTATCACTGTCGCGCCAGCACAAACACTGACGGACAAAGAATACCAGCTAATGCGTAACGCATCTCTGGCGGTACTGCGTGAAATCGGTGTTGAAACGGGTGGTTCAAACGTACAGTTTGGTATTAACCCGAAAGATGGTCGTATGGTTATCATCGAGATGAACCCACGTGTATCTCGTTCATCTGCTCTTGCATCGAAGGCAACAGGTTTCCCAATCGCGAAGATTGCAGCGAAACTGGCGGTTGGCTTCACTCTTGATGAGCTTCAGAACGACATCACTGGTGGTGCAACACCAGCATCTTTCGAACCAACCATCGACTACGTAGTGACTAAGATTCCTCGCTTTAACTTCGAGAAATTTGCTGGCGCGAACGACCGTCTGACGACTCAGATGAAGTCTGTGGGCGAGGTGATGGCGATTGGTCGTAACCAACAAGAATCACTGCAAAAAGCATTACGCGGTCTGGAAGTTGGCGTGAACGGTTTTGATGAAATGGTGGATCTGGACTCTCCTGATGCACTATCGAAAATCCGCCACGAGCTAAAAGAAGCGGGCGCAGAGCGTATCTGGTATGTGGCTGACGCATTCCGTGCCGGTCTGTCAGTTGACGGCGTATTCAACCTGACTCAAATTGACCGTTGGTTCCTGGTTCAAATCGAAGAGCTAGTTAACCTAGAAAACGAAGTGAAAGCTGGTGGCTTTGCAGGTCTGACTCAAGAAGTCCTAAGCAAGATGAAGCGCAAAGGCTTCTCTGATGCTCGCCTGTCTACGCTACTAGGTGTTTCTGAAAGCGAAATCCGTCGTCTGCGTGACCAGTATGATATCCACCCTGTTTACAAGCGTGTGGATACCTGTGCAGCGGAATTCTCTTCTGATACAGCTTACATGTACTCCTCATACGATGACGAGTGTGAAGCGCAGCCAACAGATAAAGACAAGATCATGGTATTGGGCGGTGGTCCAAACCGTATCGGTCAAGGTATCGAGTTCGACTACTGCTGTGTACACGCATCACTAGCACTGCGTGAAGACGGTTACGAGACCATCATGGTGAACTGTAACCCTGAAACAGTTTCTACAGACTACGACACATCAGACCGTCTGTACTTCGAACCAGTTACTCTTGAAGATGTACTTTCTATCGTTCGCGTTGAGAAGCCAAAAGGCGTTATCGTGCAGTACGGCGGTCAGACTCCTCTGAAACTGGCTCGTGCTCTTGAAGCAGCAGGTGTGCCAATCATCGGTACTAGCCCTGATGCAATCGACCGTGCAGAAGACCGTGAGCGTTTCCAGGCAGCAGTTGACCGCCTAGGTTTGCTACAACCAGAAAACGCAACAGTAACTACGATTGACCAAGCGGTTGAGAAATCGAAAGAAATTGGCTTCCCTCTAGTTGTACGTCCTTCTTACGTATTGGGTGGTCGTGCGATGGAAATCGTATACGACGAGCAAGACCTGCGCCGTTACTTCAACGAAGCTGTGAGCGTATCTAACGAATCCCCTGTACTTCTGGACCGCTTCCTAGATGACGCAACAGAAGTTGATATCGATGCTATCTGTGACGGTGAACGCGTCGTTATCGGCGGCATTATGGAGCACATCGAGCAAGCGGGTGTTCACTCAGGTGACTCAGCATGTTCACTTCCTGCTTACACGCTAAGCCAGGAAATCCAGGATAAGATGCGTGAGCAAGTTGAAAAGCTGGCGTTTGAACTAGGTGTACGTGGTCTGATGAACACGCAGTTTGCGGTTAAAGACAACGAAGTTTACCTAATCGAAGTGAACCCACGTGCTGCACGTACTGTACCATTCGTATCGAAAGCGACGGGTGCACCGCTAGCGAAAATCGCTGCACGTGTTATGGCAGGTCAGTCTCTTGAGTCACAAGGCTTTACCAAAGAGATCATTCCACCATACTACTCAGTGAAAGAAGTGGTTCTGCCATTCAACAAGTTCCCGGGCGTTGACCCACTGCTTGGCCCTGAAATGCGCTCAACTGGTGAAGTTATGGGTGTAGGTGCAACATTCGCAGAAGCTTATTCTAAAGCGGAGCTAGGCTGTGGCAATGTTTACCCAGAAGGTGGTCGTGCACTTCTGTCTGTTCGCGAAGGCGACAAGCAACGCGTTGTGGATCTAGCGTCTAAGCTGACTAAGCTGGGTTACCAACTGGACGCGACTCACGGTACAGCAGTTATCCTTGGTGAAGCGGGTATCAACCCACGCCTGGTAAACAAGGTACACGAAGGTCGTCCGCACATTCTTGACCGTATTAAGAACAACGAATACACCTACATCGTCAACACGGCAGCTGGTCGTCAGGCGATTGAAGATTCGAAGGTTCTGCGTCGTGGTGCTCTGGCAGAAAAAGTGAACTACACAACAACGCTAAACGCAGCGTTTGCAACTTGTATGGCTCACACTGCAGATGCGAAAACCAACGTTACTTCGGTTCAAGAACTGCACGCGAAAGTAAAAGAAAGCCTAGCTTAATAAGTTTACTTTCTAGAATACGAAAGCCCGCTCAATGAGCGGGCTTTTTGTTATCTGTTCCTAAATTTATCTTTGTTTCGTTAGCTCTTTGAGCCGTTTACGTTCTAATCGTCGATTGGTTTGGAGAACATAATAGAACTCGACAAAGTTTTTGTATGACTTTCCCCTTAATAAGAAAAAGCATAGAAGTGGAATTGCGACGTTAGACAAGGATATGTATAGCCAGACAGGTCCTGTTTTGAATAAAACCAGAGCTGTAGCCAACTGGAAGTAACAGTTGTACATGTTAACCTGGCTAAAAAATTTCAACCCGTGGATTATCATCATTCCATTAGGGATACAGACGAGCATGATGGCTATGCCCATCATCACTACCCAGTAATAAAAATAGCCAAATCGTTCCCCGATGTTAAAAGTAGCTTCAATAAGCGACATCGTTAACGATCCACCAATGATAAGGAGTAGGATAACTGAAAGTGCGGAAGCTACACTCTTAATCGTCAGGTGGATATGTTTATCATCACTCAAACTTTAGTTCCTCATAGACACCAATCGCGAGCGCGTTAACTGTTCCCGAACTAGCACTGCCCGTAAAACTAATCGAAGCACCAATCGCATCCTTTAGTTGTAACCTGATTGCTTTAGTGATTTCCATGTTAGAGTGTCTGCGCTTGACCAATCCAGCTTTAAGTAGTTGTTTATAAGCCTTATTTGAGACATTGTTAAGGTTTTGTCGAGAAATCTCTCTAGTTAATCTAGCTCTCTCCTGACGATTCAGACCTTTGAGCACTTCCATCGTTGACTTAGAGGTTGTACTCCTAAGATTGGCAACCATTTTTATCGTAAGAGCTCCAGAGGCAGCAACTCCACCTAGTGAAACCAAATCGAGTGCCTGCGCAGTATTCTGATACCACTCTTGGCTGTCGAGCCAATCTAGTCCTTTAGGGTTCGTCATTTCTGCAATAAATCTACCTCCGCCAACGGCGCATTGTGCAGTTGATGCAACAGCAGCTGCATAACCAAGATACGTTACTGCGGCGCTAGTACCACCAGTAATTGGAATTGCAGCAGAGCTGCCAACCACAACAACCCAGCCAATCACAGCAGATACGCAACTTAGCCCCGCACCAACGGCTTCACCAACAAGTTTAGATTCTCGATTTGAAGACTTTATTTGGGTAGCAAATTGCTGAGGTGTGATTTGTTTTGGAGGTTCTCGAAGAATAATGTTTATTGGGTTAATTCTGCAGGTAGATTGAAACTTCCTTAATTCCACTACCGTAAAATTGCTATCAATGTAAACCACCCCCGCTCCAGATGTTTCGGGTATACGATCTATTTCTTTGAAGAGCTTTTTCTTGTTTAGTGTGTAATCCAGTTTAGCAAGAAGAGAGTCCTTTTTTATCTCCCTTAGAGGGCCTTTAATGAGTGATTGCACAATATTTTCCTTGTTGCATATTTGCAATTACAACTCAAAAAGATGTGTAAATTAAATGAGATACGGATTGTTTAGAGGTAGGTCAAAGTTTTAGATTTAAGGGGAAGAGAGTGCGCTCCACTAATGCAGAGCACACCATATCAAATCAAAAACTTGAAGCCACTTGCGCTGCTAACTTGGCGTTATTCAGGACAAGTTGGATGTTGGAAGCGAGGCTGTTGCCAGCGGTTTTTTCGGCGACTTTAGCGAGTAGGAAGGGCGTGGATTCTTTGCCTTTGATGCCCTTGCTGTCCATTTCTTCGATGGCGTGAGCAATCACTTCATCGATTTCAGCTTTGTTCATCGCGTATTGTTTGGGAATTGGGTTGGCGATGACGGCACCTCCATTCAAACCGAGCTCCCATTTGGCTTTCAGGGCAATGGCGATTTGTTCTGGGGTATCTAAGGTGTAGTCGACGCCGAACTCACTTTCGCGGGTGTAAAATGCAGGAAGTGTGTCGGTTTGATAGCCAATGACAGGAACACCATGGGTTTCAAGGTATTCCAGAGTTAAGCCAATATCGAGAATAGACTTCGCGCCAGCACACACTACGGCAACATTTGTGTTAGCAAGCTCCTGAAGGTCGGCTGACACATCGAAACTGGTTTCAGCACCACGGTGAACACCGCCAATGCCACCTGTTGCGAACACTTTGATGCCTGCCATTGCCGCCAGAATCATAGTTGAGGCAACCGTGGTAGCGCCATCTGCTTTTTTAGCCACGATGAACGGAATGTCTCGGCGACTGGTTTTAATCACATCTTGTCCGGCTTTGCCTAAGTACTCGATTTCTTCATGGCTCATGCCCACTTTCAGGCGACCTTGCAAAATCGCAATAGTCGCTGGAATCGCGCCATTATCCCTTACGGTCTGTTCAACTTTCAGTGCCGTTTCTACATTTTGCGGGTAAGGCATACCGTGAGAGATGATGGTGGATTCTAGAGCCACCACGGGTTTACCAGATTCGATTGCGTCAGCAACTTCAGGAGCAATATCCAAATACTGAGTTAACATTTCGTCTCCTTTAACATTCAGCTTCATTCAAAACGCGCTTAACGGCATTTTCTGAGAAATTAGGGTTGATGGTGGCGACATCCGACAAGGCAACGCTGGCGGCTGCCATTGCAAATTCGCTGCTTCGCTCGACAGACCATTTATTGATATAGCTATGGACTAAGCCCGCTAAGAAAGCATCACCTGCACCATTGGCATTTTTAATGTCTGTACTCACAGTTGGAAAGTGTTGTGAGCCTTGAGCGTCTTTGTAAAAGACTCCTTCCTCTCCAAGACTCAAAAAGATGCGCTGCGTGCCCTGATTCAAAAACCAGTCGGCAATTGTTTCGAGGTCATCGGCGTTGTGGTGTGGCAGATCTGAAAGGGATTGCGCTTCCTTGATATTGGGTTTGAGGGTATGAATATGAGAAAGATAAGGTTTGATTTTGACTGCTTTGGTGCTGGAAACCGTATCCACAAAAATCGGCTTATCCGCAAACTGGCTAAAAATGTATTCCAGTACCGACTCGCTCAGGTTGGTGTCAACGACGATCACTTCCGCGCGCTTTAGTACTTCAATATGCGGTTCCAGAGATTCGATGGTCAGCTTATCCAAAATCGACATATCCGATACAGCAACCTGCATGTCGCCATCTTCATTCAGCAGTGAAAGATAAGTGGAAGTAGTGCCATCGGAGAGCTTCATGACCGGAGATACATCGACGCCAGCCTGACGAGTTTTATCAATGATGAGTTGACCGTAAGTGTCGTTTCCGACTACGGAAATGAGCCGGACTTCTGTGCCTAATCGGGCAATATTTTCAGCAATGTTTCTGCCTACCCCACCCGGTGAACATGAGACCACGCCAGGGTTGGAGTCCCCTTGGTGCATGGCTTGCTGTGGCTGACCTAAAATATCCATGTTGGCACCGCCAATCACGACGGCATATTGAGACTCTGACAAAATGTACCCCTTCCCTAGGATGATGCCTTTGTTGGTCATATTCATGATATGACCCGCAACGGCACTTCGGCTGATCCCGAGTTTATCCGCGATATCCTGCTGCGGGATCATGGGATCTTGCTTAATCAGTTGAAAAATTTGTTGTTCGCGTTCTGTCATATAAAAAAACCTAACAAAAGTTTGTTTGTCGAACTTTTGTTAGGTTGGTGTTTGAGCGAAAAAACGTCAATGATTTTGGTGAAGTGATTGTATGTTATGTGAGCGATAGCACCTATTAGGTTATCTTTACGACATAGCTTTCACCGTCTTCGCTGGGTACAAAATCAACGAAATGATGAATGCTTTCTATGGCGTCTTCTTTGTAATGAGAAACAAAAAGAAGCTGACTAAGATTATGTTTTGCAATCAGTTCTAACGAATTCACTACTAAGCGTCTTCCTAGGAAATCCAAACCTTGATAAGGCTCATCGAGAATGAGAAGGGCGGGGCGCTTGATTAACGCTCTGGCAATCAACAATAAACGTTGTTGCCCGTATTCGAGCTCACGGAAAGGGTGATTGGCAATGTCACTCATGTGGAAAATGGCGAGCCACTCTTGCGCCATTTGAACTTGGGTTTTACTTGGTGCTTCATAAAGTCCAATGGAGTCATAAAAGCCAGACAAAACCACTTCGATGGCTTTGCAACTGACCCGATATTGCAAGTGAAGTGCAGAAGACACCATACCGATGTGTTTTTTGATGTCCCAAACCGTCTCGCCATTGCCGCGCTTCATATCAAACAGTCGGATATCGTTGCTGTAACATTGTGGGTGATCACCAAAGATAAGCCCCAGCAAAGTACTCTTTCCACACCCGTTAGGGCCTCGGATCTGCCAATGCTGGTGGTGCCTGATTTGCCAGTTTACGCCAGAGAAGATTTTCTGATCCGTATACTCAACCTTGCCATCTGTCAGCTCCACCAGAGGATCAGAAAACTCTGTCTGATGCTGGTACTTGTTATACAGCGCAAGCACCTGCTCACTTTGTTTCTGGGTCTGCGCATTGATCTGATTGATGATGGGGTGCTGCCGCCATTCCGATTTAGTCAGTGTTTGCGTGAGTTTGCCATTATCAAATAGAGCGATGTGCTCTATCCATTCAGGCAGCTCGTTTTCACGTGAGACCAGAATGAGTAACTGCATTTGCGCACTCAACGCTTCTAGAAAGGGAGCGAGGGCAGTTCGGTGGGCAATGTCTAACCCTGTATAGGGCTCGTCGAGAATCAGGAGGTCTGGTTTTTCCAGCACGGCTCTCGCCAGCATTAGACTACGGGTTTCTCCTGTTGAGAGCAGACGAAAACCACGATCCAGCAGATGCTCCAGATCGAGTTGCTGGATGAGTTTTTCCACGTCTTCCTGATTGTTTTCATCGCTGAGAAGCAACTCGCGCACGGTTGAGCCATTGTCGAATCTGTCCATAAAGTCGGTGTCATCGTCGGCAAGTTCTTGCTCCAGAAGTGCTTGCTGCTGGCTGAGAGACACGTAAGCGATGCGAAGATCGGTTGCTTCACACTGCCCGCTTTTCAATTCAATGGATTGTGAAAGCACATGGTAAAGCTGCTCTCCGATGTCGCCTTTGGCGCAAAATATCCCCCAATTCTGATTCTCTTGGATTGTCCAGTTAGATATGGAAAGCGGGTGAGAACGGGTCTGGGTAACAACATCGGTGAATACAATGGGCATACGGCTTCCTTGCGTAACGTCTAATAACTGACTGCTTCTTTACAGAGTAAAAAAGCAGCAGGGAAAAGTAAATTAGACTTGGGTCGTGCTATGAGGTGCTAATTGGCATTGGGGATTTCGAGAATAGCAACAGGGGTTCCCACATCGAGTTTTCCAGATATCTTTTCAGGTTTACCAGTTTCCTGATTCAACCTCATACTGACCACCTGATTTGTGTATTGATTGCCTATCAGCATCCATTGTCCGTCCTGAGTTAAGGTAAAATCTCTTGGGCATTCACCACCCGTTGCAAAATCGCCTGCCCGGTTGGGTAACTGGGTTTGGGCATCAATGGTGAAATGAGCGATGCGAGATTGTCGTCTTCCAGATACGTACAGGTGTCGTCCGTTAGGAGAAAGCCGAATGGCAGAAACCGATCCTTCGGTCTCTTTATCGCAATCAAAAGCCTGGATTTGAGAATGAAAACGCCAGCCAAGATCTTCTCGGGTAAGTACCAGTAGACTTTCATCCAGTTCGCAACAGACATAGGCGAACTGCTCATCCGGGCTGATAACCATATGCCTTGGCCCACAGCCAGAGGGTACGTCGCAAAAAGCGCTGTTAAGAATTTTGCCCGAATTGTCCAGTTCGTAACTCCAGATTTTATCCGCACCTAAGTCAGTAGAGTGCAGATGATAACCGCCATTTGTGAAGGCGGAATAGTGGGCATGAGGACCTTCCTGACGGTTGGTATTCGGTCCGGTGCCCTGATGTTCTAGGTGACGAATGAGCTGAGCACTTCCCTGTTCGTTAAATTGAAACAGAGAAACTTCTCCCGTCCAGTATTGAGCGGTGGTAATAAAATTCGGATTTTCATGCAAAGCGATATGACAAGGCAGTTCACCCTGAACATTCCAAACCGTGTGGGTTTCATCTGAGTACAGGTGAATCATCGCCGGATTCTTTTGCTGAAACACCTCGCGCACGGTGTAGAGGTTTTTCCCGTCAGAGGAGATAGCAAGTGCGGTGGGGTTATCGCATTTCAAATGCAAATGCGCCTGACCAAATTGTCCGGTTTCCGGGTCAAAGCTGACTTTGTATATGCCTTTCCCGTTGGTGATGACCCCTTCAAGATGACTTGAATAACTGCCGATATAGAGTTCCATTTCTACCTCACATGATGCCAAATCGTTCAAACGCTTCTACGGTGCTCATTCCATTTTCAAGAGCTTTTCGCACTTCGCTTTCACCGCGCACTTTTTCCAGTGCCTTGGAAATCACTTCGTCTTCGATTTCTTTAGGGATGCAAAGCACACCATCGCAGTCACCGAAAATGATATCTCCAGGTTGAATCTGTACCTGACCCACTCTTAGAGGGACATTGTAATTAATCACTTTGCCACGCGGACCTTGATCCTGGGCGTAGCATCCGCGGCTTGCGACCGGAAAATTGAGTGAGAGGATTTCATTGCTGTCACGGATGTAGCCATCCAGTATTGCGCCAGCGGCACCGAGTTTTATCGCTCGGGTAGACATGAGCCCTCCCCAGAGCGCGTAGTCCGGAGATGAGCCGGTACAGACGTATACGTCGTTGGGTTTCAGGCTATCCAATGCTTCAAACATCAGCCCAAAAGGCTTTGCCATTATTGGGTTGGCGCTTTCAGAAGAAACTTCCTCAAATACGTCAGCCTCCAATACCGTCATGGCTCTGCCAGCAATCACCATGTCTCGTCGTAACGTAGTGAGATAAGGGGGAAAGAACTGCTGCGTATACCCCATTTTATCCATGACATCGCCAATCACAGCGCTGAATAGCTCTTCCTTGATTCTGGCAAACAAGGCGTTGTCGTTTGACATTGTTACCTCCGATTATCGTCCATTGATATAAATTCGGGTGTCACTGAATGAGATGCCTCTCTAGGAATGCTGGTAACCGAGGTTACAGGAAATGGTTTTACAGGCGTTTTTAAGCATTTCGAGTGCTTCTTCCGGGCTGGTTTCCTGAGCGTATTTTTGAGAAAGGAAAGGCAATGTCGCCACGCCAACCACACGATTTCGGTAGTCAAACAAGGGGACAGACAAATTAAGAATACCCGCTACCACTTGCGATTCCATCCGCTCATGCCCTAACTGGATGATGTTATCCAGCCTTTCTTTGAGCGCCTTTCTCTCTTTGTCTGAAGGCAAAGAGTCGTAGAACGTCTGCTGAACTTCGTGATCTGAATAAGCGATCATTACTGCCCCGGAACTGGTTTCCAGAGCCGGATAACGACTGCCTGTCGCGACAGAGTAATGCGTTCCGAGAGGCGGATCTTGCTGGTGGATGATGATGATCTCTTCACCATTAAGAAGCGCAATGTGGCAGCTTTGAAGAGTCGCTTTGCACACGGACTTAATTTCCACATGAGCAGCTTCAACCAGAGTTTGCACCGGATAATGGCGATTGGCCACTTCAAACATTTTCAAAGACAGGTGATAGGTGGACTTGGGGCCCGTGGAATAGATGTAACCTTTTTCTTCAAGCACTTGAATCACTCGATACAGACTGGTGATGGAGCGCCCAAGCATGCGCGCAATTTCTGTCTGGGTTGCTCCGTCCGGGGACTCAGACAGCAGCTCTAACACACTGAGCGCCTTATCTACTGCCGGAACTGAATACTTACTTTCACTGTTTGCCATTGTGCACCTGTACGAAATGTTATCTGAGCCTAAGCCGATGATTTGAGTAACGCAGTGATTAACTGACGATCCTGATTAATTATACTGCTGAGTAATGTCTGCCGTTCTTTGGCGCTGACAAACTCCAGCCTTCTTATCCCCAGCGGATCGATCTGATTTCTTAGTAGCGCCAACTCCTCGTCCCGTATTGGTTCCATTTCTCGGCACAGGTCAGAGAACAGGACTTTAAATCCGGTTTGCTCTGTGATGGTCTGCCTGCTCACACCGGGCATGGTTTCCACGACCACGAGTTGCCCTTCTTCTTCATCGTATTCGAACAAACACAGATTGGTGATAAGGGTGATTTTGCCCGGTTGATAACCGTACTTCCTGCGATCCTCTTCTGACACAAGTCGTCGACCTGCACTGCATAGTTCGACTTGTTCAACGAGTGCCTGAGGGGTGTGGCGGGGTAAGTAAACCATAAAATGCTGATGCATGTTTGCGACATCAGCCATGCCTCCTTGTCCGGGTAAACGCACGAAGCCTCCGTTGGGTTTAGAGATAGACAAGGTGTTTGTCATGCCTTTGGCATCAATCTGCGCAGTTCCCACAATTTCATGGCTGACCAGACCTCCCTGATAGGCAGTCCAGTAAGTATCTTCGCCGCCGGTATGCCCTGCGGCACTTTGTGTGTCCATGGATTCCAGCAAGGTTAGGCTCATGGTGCCTGCCTGAATATCAACGGTGCCGCCGCTAAAGGTGGTGAACATCATGTCTGACGCATGACTGGCTTTTGCCAACCGGTAAGCCACGTTTGCCAGAGGGGATACTGCCCCTGCGCTGGCGTAGCTTTCATTACTCAGCATTCGGGCAACCCGAATAGTCATGATATCGGCAGCGGTTGCCGGCGAGTCCTTATCATCGGTTGATAAGACTGAGTAGGAGGATAAAAGGTCACTCAATGGAAGTTGTGCAGCTTTCTGGATCAGTGTAGGCACTTCGCGCTGCTGCAATTCGGATTCCAGAGGTTGCGAGCTTTGGGTTATCTCCATCAATCTTTGGTAGTCCGTGGTGTAGTAAGGCAGACAAGAACAAGGATAAGCGCCGCCTCGAGCCTCCGCTATCGCGCTGATCTTGTTACGGGGAATGATGGTGTTTCTCAATCCCTTTTGTAAGGTGCCATTCGGGACGATTTCTTCTACGGTCACCAACACCTGTTTCGCCGCGCCAGCAACCAATTTGTCGAGCGAATGAGCGCCGTAGAGCTCGACGTTTCCTGATTCATCAGCACGAGGGGCGTGAAGCAGCAATACATCGGTCGTTTGGGCTTTGGCCAGTGACAGCGTTTGCTGGCTTTCTTCATCGAAATAGGGAGTGAGTGCTGGGCAGGTTTCATTCAGCTCTGAACCTACCGGGCTTTGCATAGGAAGAAAGGGGAGGTTTTGCTCGGCGGCTCTCAGGCTTTGAATCAACGCCAAAGCCGGCCAGTCGGTCATCGGTATTCCCTGTTTTTCGACCGCTTTACGAAATCTAGGCGCAAGCCCGAACACGTCAAGACTTGAAAAACAAATATCGATACTCTCGACGGCTTCCGCTTCCAGTAACATCTCAAGAGGCAAGCCTCCAGCCCAGTTAAAATAGCGCAAACCTGTGACTCGTTGCTGACATACCTCTCTAATCAGAGCTATGGGCAGTCGGGCAAAATGGTGGCCTCCTACGGACAGTCGGCTTCCACTTGCAACCCGCGAGGCGAGCGCTTTTAGTGACGTTGTTTCCGGTCGATTGGCTTTTACTAAACTCATAACGGTGATTTCCCTGCTTAGTCGACTTTAGTACCAGCTATCCGGCTTGTAACGAGCCGTAATACATAATCCGCCATCAACGCGAATGTCTGTGCCCGTAGTGAAACCAGAAGCGTCAGACGCAAGATAAACGGCTGTTTCTGCCACCTCTTCTGGCTTGCCAATTCGACCTATTGGGTGCATGTCCACAAAGGAACGCATAATGGATTCGCCGTCTTCACTTTCACGGATCACCTTCTCCACCATAGGAGTGCTGATGGTGCCCGGAGAAATAGTGTTAACCCGGATATTGTTGGGACCAAACTCCACGGCGAGCTGCTTGCTCATGGCGATGATTCCTCCCTTAATACCTGCGTACGCACTCCAGCCTTGCAACCCATTGTGTGCCTGAGCAGATGCCATGTTGATAATGGAACCCGAGCCATTTTTTATCATATGCGGAATGGCGAACTTGCAACCTCGGAACACGCTGCTGAAATTGACGGCTATGATCTTCTGCCACTGCTCTTCGGTCATTTCATTGATCGGCATCCCACCAATGGCGACGGCAGCGTTGTTGACTAAAATATCTAACTTACCGTAGCGCTGAGCCGTCTGTTCCAATAGTGCCTGCACGTCTTTTTCCTGACTCACGTCGGTTTTGATGAACAGGGCTTTGCCTCCGGATTCGACAATACTTTGGGTGGTTTGCTGCCCTTTCTCTTCCTGAATGTCGGCGAGGACGACAGACGCTCCTTCCTTTGCCATGGTTTCCGCGATTACCTGACCGATACCATCGGCAGCGCCAGTGACTACCGCAACTTTTCCTTTGAGTCTGGTCATAGTGTTACCTATTGTTTTTTCATTGAATCGAGCGTGACCGCAATGATGATCACGATGCCGGTTACCACTAATTGCCATTCTGTTGGGGCTCCAAGCATGCCTAACCCATTAGAGACAAACGCCAGAATCAGTACCCCAAGAAGCACGCCAACCAAACTGCCGATTCCGCCCGCTAAACTGATTCCACCCAGCACCGCGGCGGCGACTGCCTGAAATTCGTAACCCAGACCCGCCAGGTGAACCGCCGACCCTAATCGAGATGCCAGCAGTATTCCTCCAACGGTGGAGATCAAGGCACAGAGCACGAAGCAGGTGAACTTCACCTTTTGCACGTTGTACCCTGCGAGCCGTGCCACTTTGGCGTCGCCCCCAATGGCGTAGACTTTGCGCCCGAAGCGCGTATGCCTTAAGGCAAAAGCGAGCAGGATAACCAAGGTCCCGGCAATTAGGGCAGGGTATGGGAGCACATCCATAAAACGCCCGTTTCCGAGCTGGAAGAAAGATTCTAAATAGACTTCATCGGCAATGGCCTTCTTTCCGGTGTAGAGGTAAACCCCACCCCGAATGATGAACAGCGTACCCAGCGTGACGATGAGAGAGTTGATCCTGAGGTAAACAACCAGATACCCGTTTATCACGCCAATGAGCAGACCGCAGGCGAGCGCACCGAAGATCCCAAGAGTCATTGATTCGGTGACATTCATCACCTCAATAAGAGGAATGGCGACAGCCGCAACCAGCGAACCGACAGAGATGTCGACCTCCCCGGAGATAAACACCAGACTGACGCCAAGAGACAAGGTGAGAATGATCGACGCCTGACCAAAGACATTGGTGAGGTTCCTGACACTAAAGAAATGTTCAGACAGCAGAGAAAACACCAGAATGATCATCAAAAGAGATAGCGCCAGCGCAAACTCGTTATGCTTGATCAGCCAGCTCCAGGCAGAGTTGGGTGAGTTGGAACTATTGGATGGCTGCATCAAGTATCTTCTCCTGTGTTGCTTCACTGCGTGGGTACTCGGCTGTGATCCTTCCCTCAGACATCACATAGATCCGATCGCACAAGCCTAATAACTCAGGCATCTCAGAGGTCATGACAACAACGCACATTCCCTGTTGAGCCAGCGAATCGATCAGAGCGTAAATTTCCGATTTTGCCCCCACGTCTATTCCCCTTGTGGGTTCGTCCACCACCAGCACCGATAGCCCGTACATCAGCCAGCGAGACAGCATCACTTTTTGCTGATTTCCACCAGACAAGGTGCCGGACAGTTGCGATAAGGAGGTGATTTTGATTTTAAACCGGTCGACAAATTCATCGCAGGACAGCTGTTCCTGACTGTCGCTGACAAATCCGTACTGGGTGAGTTTTTCCAGCGAGGCAAGGCTCATGTTGCTTTGCACATCGGCTTCCAGCATCAACCCTTCTTCTTTGCGGTCTTCACTCATCAAGCCAATCCCCAGCGATTTCGCTTTTGAAGTATCGTGCGGTTTGAGGGGTTCTCCGTTGATGTGGATTTCGCCTTCGTTGATTGGATCGTATCCAACCAGTACTTTGGCGAGTTCTGTGCGTCCCGCGCCAACCAAGCCAAAAAAGCCGACTACTTCTCCAGAGCGTGCATGAAAATCGATATTTTTCAGTTTTTGCCCTGCGTTCACGCCTTTGACTTCCAATCGAGTTTCCTTGGTTTGATGCTCGGTTTTCGGGAAAAGGTCGCTTATCTCTCTGCCCACCATGTCTCGGATTAGCGTGTCATGAGTATGTTCTGACATGGCTTTGGTGGACACATGGCAGCCGTCCCGAAGCACCACACAACGCTGGGCGAACTCAAATAACTCGTCGAGTTTGTGACTGACGTAAATCACTGCAATGCCCATTGCTTTGAGCTTGTTGATGACCACAAAGAGGTTTTTGATTTCGGCCGGGCTGAGTGAAGATGTCGGCTCGTCCATCACCACGACTTTGGCGTCTGAACTGATGGCTCTGGTGATCTCGACAAGCTGCTGCTGACTGATGGGTAAGTCGGCGACTTTAGCATCGGGATCTAAGTCGAACCCCAGTTGATCGAACAGTTCCGCGGCTTGTTGTCGAATGCTTTTCCAGCCAATGGTCCCAAATGACGTGAGCGGGTGATTCTCCATAAAGATATTCTCAGCCACAGTAAATTCAGGGATGAGAGCGATCTCCTGAAAAACAGGCTTGATCCCGGCTTTAAGCGCATCGGAAGGGGTCTGGAAATGCATCACATCTCCACTCAGAGAAACGCTGCCTTCATCAGCGGGAAATACACCACACAGGATCTTGATAAGCGTTGATTTTCCCGCACCGTTTTCGCCAATCAGCGCCAGAACTTCGCCCGGAAAAAGCTCTAGTGACACACCGTCCAGCGCTTTCACGCCAGGAAAAGACTTAGTGAGGTTATCGATTTGAACTAGTGGATTCTGCTCATTCATAAGACGGCTTCCTCCTTACTATGTCGAGGTAGACCGCGAGAATAAGAAACACGCCCGGGATGATGATTTGCCAGTCCTGATTCCAGCCAAGAATGATGATTCCGTTATCGATGATTTTTAAAATCATCACCGCCAGCACCGTCCCTAAAATAGAACCACTGCCGCCGAACAGACTGGTGCCACCTAACAGAACCGCCGCAATCACAATCAGCTCAAAGCCCTTTCCGGCAGTCGGCTGACCCGCATTAAGAAGTGATGCCAGAATGACGGCGGCAATCCCTGTTAATGCGCCCAAGATAATAAACGCGGTTATCTTGACTTTGCTGGGGGAAATTCCCGACAGTTTAGCCGCATTCTGGTTTGCTCCAACGGCACTAATAAGGCGACCCTGACGGGTTCGGGATAAGAGCACGCCACCAATAATGACTGCGACAATGGCAATGATGACCGGAACGGGAATGCCAAGCCAATAGCCAGTAGCGACGCTGGAAAATGCAGGCAGTTGATGGTGGTTCTGGATAGCCTCACGGGTATACAAAAAGACGCCACCCTGCAGAATCATCATGGTTGCAATGGTTCCAATCAATGAGTTTACTTTTAGGCGGGTTGTGACCAATCCATTGAAAATGCCTACAGCCACACCAAACAAAACCCCTGCCACAATACCTGCAAGCAGACTATGAGTGGCATTAAGAACGTCCATCACCACGCAGGAGGCAAAACCCATTGCCGCGCCCACTGAGATGTCTACTTCACCACTAATCAAAAGTAGTGTCATGCCCACCGCAACGATGAGCACCAACGATGACTGATGCAGCACTGCGACTGCATTCGCTGGCGTGAGAAATCGATCCGATGAAATGCTGAGTCCAATAATCAGTGCTGCCAGCAATATCACCAGAAACAACGACTTTGAGTGACTGATCTTCTGCCAAAATGCAGGCGAAGACGGCTTATCCATAGCCTTACTCCTACTAGTTTTTGCGAACAGGCGACAACAACCCCTGCTGCCGCCATTCGAATCACGAGTCTTTAGGGTCTGCTGACCTTTCGTGGTTAAATTTTGTTCGAGTTCTATGTGTTTTAATCGCGGCGCAAGGTCTTTAGCTTAGTTATTCTAAGCAAATACCTTGCAACAAAGAGTAAAGCGCATAGAACCGAACCCTTCGGGCAGCATTTGTGGCTCCTTTCTACTGTGTTACCGCTTATTGATGTAGAGCGACTACACCGAATAAGCACTGCCTTGTATAAAGAACCCACAAATTGCTGCAAAAATCATCTCGAAAGGTCAACAGACCCTATAGATCAGACGCGTACTTCATACATTTCTTCGCAGGGACCAGACTGTTGACGGTATCCCACTGTATCTGACGGGACTTGCCGTCGTAAGAGTAATAATTGCTGTAGTTCGCCAGAGTCAGCGTGGTGGTTGGGCTCACAACATGCTCAGGCAGGCTTTCTTCTTTGTAGAGCGCCACTGCGGTGTCCATTGTGGTAAAGCCAACTTTTTCAGGGAACATAGCCGCTTCCAGTTTTAGCGGGCTGTTTTCTTTGGACATTTCGTTGAGGAATGCCAGACCTTCACCACCAGTGCCCACAACGATCAGTTGATCTTCAGACAGACCAGCCGCTCGCCATGCCTGCAAACCGCCTAACGCCGATGAATCATTGATGCCGTAAATCACATTGATTTTGGCGTCTGCAGCCAGTGCCGCAGAAGAGACTTCCTGAGAGCGATCCGGGTTACCGCCTCCGTCCAGATCATGAACCATCACCGCATCAGGCAGAATGGTTTGTAAACCGTCCATAAATCCCTGACTGCGAAGCACGGTCGCGGAAAGAAGAGGCAGACCAACGTTCATTACTCTTACCTGTCCTTTAATGGTGTCTTTGGCGAGCTTGCCGGTTTCGACACCCGCGTTGTAACCCGTGTCGTAGTCACAGATGGCGACTAAGGTTTGCATGCCTTTGGCTGGGCTGCCTTCAAGCACTACCGGGATACCGTTAGCTTTTGCCCGGCGAAGAATAGGGACAACACCCTGTTCGTTGACTGGCGTAATGATCAGCACATCCACGTTTCTCGCCATGAAATCTTCGGCAGCAGAGACTTGCTTCGCGATATCCAGGTTGGCGTCGATCACTTCCAGTTTGACGCCCAGTTCTTTGCCGCGCTGTTCCATCCCTTTGATCACGTTCTGATACCATTCGTGGGTGGCGTAGTTCACTATGTATCCGGCTGTTTTAGGCCCTTCAGCGGCGACAGCGATTCCTGCTGTCATCAGCGAGACAGATAGCAACGCCAGACGGCTTGCTTTGGTTATGAATCCTTTCATATTTTGCTTCTCCTAGATGGTGTTTACCTCTTGATGAGGAATACATCCGACAGCAATACGGCATAACAGCCAGAACCTACTTCCCCTGGCTTTCATGCTGCATTTGCACCGTTACATCTTCTGACTGAGTCAGTTTTTCAATCAGCTCTTCCGCGATTCCATGTTCGCGAAGGATTTCGATACTGTGTTGCCCAACTAAAGGCGCCGGGCGGTCAATCTTGGGAGGGGTTTCACTCATGGTTACCGCGGGTGCGACCACTTTTACGTCGCCCGCAGTAGGGTGTTGATATTCAGTGATCATGCCGAGGTGCGTGACCTGCGGGTCTTCACTTGCCTGACGAAAATCCTTTATTTCGCCACACCATACGTCGGCTTCCAACAGACGTTGCATAAGTTCGGCTTGCGTGAATTTCTGGGTCTCTTTGTTGATGGCTTCCCAGATCTCATCTCGTTTATCAAACAGAACCTGAGGGTTGTCGTAGGCTGAAAGGTGGTCAGCACCTAGCACATCAATCAGTGTTGAAAACGGGCTCATGGCAATGCTGACAAAGCCATCGCTGCACTGGTAAACACCAAAAGGTGCGTCCATTCCCGGGTGTCCAATCCCTGAATCCGGGCGTTCAAAATCCTGATCTAGGTTGAGTACCGTAAGGTATTCCTGACCTAGGTGCGCCATCATTCCCGCGAGCAAGTTGATTTCCAGTTTCTGTCCTTTTCCAGTTTTCTCGCGGTAATACAGAGCAGACAAAATGGCATAAACCATGTTCATGGCACCGATTTGATCGGCAATACCCGCGCCAGTCGGTACCGGCGGTTGGCTGGCTTGACCGGTGTTGGATGCCAGACCCGTCAAACCCTGAACCAGCATGTCCTGACCCGGTCGGCTCAGGTAAGGTCCGCTCTCCCCGTACCCAGAACCCGAGCAATAGATAATGCGGTCATTTACTGCTTTAAAATCTTCATAACCGTAGCCCAATTTATCCAATACCCCCGGGCGGAAGTTTTGAACCACCACATCGGCAGTTTTTGCCATTTCCATGATGCACTGGTGCACGTCTGGATTTTTTAAGTTGACAGCCAGAGAACGTTTATTGCGATTCCAGGCCAGGAAGTTAGGGCTTTCGCTTCCTCCTACCCACTTATTGAAAAACGTGAGGCTACGGAACAAGTCGCCCTTTCCATGTCGCTCAATTTTTATGATGTCAGCCCCCATATCTCCAAGCATCTGGGTAGCAAACGGACCTTGAAGAAGGTGGCTGAAATCCAGAACTTTAACGCCGTTTAGTGCTTTGTTCATGCTAAAAATCCTTTATTGTCTTGGCTTGAGATGGCTGGCAGGTTTTGAATCGTTCAGATAGGTCTTTCCAAGCGTGAGTTGTATTGCCAGAGTCGCTGGTTACAAGGTTGGCAATGACTGGCATCGCGCTGCGGAAGAAGGTCATAAACCCAGAAAACCTTGGGCGCAGGTAAGCTTGCTCTGTTGCCTCAAGGGTTTGAGAGAAGAAATGCCCAAACTGCTCGTCGGCTTGCTTGTTACGCCAGGCTGCCCCAAACGCTGGCTGACCCCCCGCAAAGATGTATCCCGAACTCTGATATTCAGGAGAGCAAAGAAAGGCGAGGTACTTGGCGGCTTCTTGTGGTTTGTCGCTGTGTTTGCTTATGGCAATTCCTGCCCCACCTAATAGCCCGCAGCGGGCAGGTAATTCATTATTGAAAGCCACAATGTTGTGAAAACTGAGCTTGGTAGAAAAAGCCTTGGCAGAGTAATTCAGGTAGCCAAAGCCTAAAGGGGAATAGGGAATGTCATCATGCTCGATCATGTAGTCATAGCACTGGATAGGGTTCCATTCGAGTGAGTCAGGATGAGCAAATGAAAGCATCTCTTTGAGCATGCCAATGGTTTTTGAAAACGTAGTGAAATCGGTAAATGCTCCATCATCTTTCAAAGGAGAACCCAGTGCGGCACTTATAGTGAGGTAACTGCACATGATGTCGATCTCGGCAGCAGGGTAGCCGATGTAAAGCCCTTTTTTCTGCACCGCTTTGCTCAGTTCAGCCAGTTCCTGATAAGTTCTGGGCAAACGCCAACCCTGAGATTCCATAATGTCGGGGCGGCTGACCGCTACCTGAGATGCCGTATCAATAGGCAAGGCGAGCAATTGCTCATTGTGGCAATAAGACTCGAACGAGGGACCAATAGCATCAAGGGAGTGAGCCTTTATTAGCCCATCTGGCAGCAGGTTTTTCAGATCGTGGAAGTAATTGCCCTCACAGGCTTCCCCGATAAAAGGGTGATCGATGATGAGCAAGTCGTACTGCTTCAGCACCTGATTCAGGTCACCTTCACCAAATGCACTGAGCGGTTGCTTGTCCCACTGGATTTCAATATGTGGGTTGTTCTTTTTAAACAAAGGGATACTGGCATCAAGCGGACCGCAGCAGCGTTCATGATCCCAGGCAAGCCCTTTTATCCTTGTCGATTTTTCGTATGACATGTCTGTCGCTACCATCCAAATTGGTTACGATAAAAGCTTTCCTATATAAATGTTGTTTTCATATATAAACAAAGTAAAGTGTCATTGTTGAGATTGGTAGGTTGTTTTTTGAACAGTTGGTTGTGGGTTTCTGCCATTCCAAAGTGAAAAGATCGCCAGAGCCCTTTGAACACCTGAGTTTGGGAGAAGTGAAAACTTAGACTTGTTTGAAAGGAGAAAGTGGAGCAAAGGATGTTGTGAGTCGATATGAAATCATGAAATTTATCTTGTACCTGCTTTTGGCAAGACTTTGTTTATTTTTTACAACCAAGAACAGATAATGGGATTGTTTAACTCTATGTTTTTAAATGGGTTGGATGCCATAGAATCAATGGGGTTTAACCCTTGGTCGATTATATAGAAGGGCAGTTACGGTATAGGTAAGTAAATGGTCGATATTGATGGTAATGAGGTTAAAGCAGGAGATGTAGTTGAAGTGCTATATATTTACCCTGAGTTTCTTGACACTTTAGATGACGATATGAAAACACTTCACAAAGATATGTTAGGCAGGCAGTACCCTATTACTGAGCTAGTTGAAGATGGTACTAAAGCTAGCATTGATATGGAATGGACTACAGATGAAGGTGTTATTTTTGGCGGGCTGTATATGATACCTTCCGACTTTAGGCTGGTTTGTAAAAATTCGCGATAGTAAGTACATAATAAATAAAAATTAAGTGCTGCACTGCCAAGTCCGAGTTTTTACTTTGCAGCAGAAATTGCGTTAAGTTATCAAAAAACAAAATAGCAAAAAAAGGGCTCATAAACAGAGCCCTTGTTTTAAGTCTTCATCTGCGGGTTAGCGTTTTCGCCAGATGCTCATTTCAGACAAGGTGTGCTGGAACTTGCGTTGGGTTTCACGAATAACAAACGGCACTTCTTTTACTGCCACCAGTTCAAATTCGCCTATCAACGCCTCGGTTAACCCATCCAGCGTGGTGTGATTCTCCCCATTCACTTTGATACCACCAAGCCACTTACTCTTCTCGGTGTATTCTTCCAGCCAGGTGTAAGGAGAAGCAATCACAAGGTGACCACCTTGGTTAACGCGCTCGCTGATACTGGTCAGAAACGTTTTTGGATCGTTAAGCCTGTCAATCAGGTTTGAAGCATAAACCAAGTCGTATTGAGTGTACTGAGGCTTGAGGTTACAGGCGTCGCCCTGCATAAAGTTCACTTTAGAGGTTAGATGTGAATAACCCAGCTTCTCTAGCGTAATGCTCTTAAACTCGACGAGATCGCCTTCGGTGCGAATGGTGTAGCGCTTCTCTCCCTGCTCAGTCAGAGCGTAAGCTTGCTGGATAAAGCGTGCCGAGAAATCGATGCCATCAACATGACCGAAGTGTTTTGCCAGTTCAAAAGTGGCGCGTCCAACAGAGCAGCCAATATCCAATGCACGAGCGTTGTTTCTCACCTGAATCGTCTGCATTACCTGCGCAATGCCGTTGACGCAGAAGTTAGGCACGTCGAAGTACTCATCGCCATAGTGGAACTCAAGGTATTGGGAGATGAGCTCATCAGTCTCATAGATGTTCATCGATACCATGTCTTGCGGATTCTGATCCGATTCGACATAACGGAAACCTGCATGCTGATAGAAATGACGACGGAACGCATAGCGCGAGCCACGAATGGCTTCGTTTCCGGTTGAGATCCAAGAGCCACCTTTGATCAGGTTGTGCTTGCCATCAAAGGTTGGGGTAGAGAAATCGTCGTACAGTGGGTGAACTTCAAATCCGCTAAAGCCATCGATAGGGGTTTCAGTGTGCTGCCAGACATTACCAATAACGTCGTAAATGCCGTTGTGCCCAAAGCGATTCACAGGGCAGGATGAAGCATAAAATGCCAGTTGAAGGTTACCTGGAACTTCATGCCAGACAGGCGCGTCTTCTTCGATATTGTCACGCAGTAATTGCCATTCTGCTTCGGTAAGCAGGCGGACAGACTTTTGGCTTTGCTCTGCTTTCCAGTTACAAAATGCTTTGGCTTCCAGTTGGTTTACTTCTACCGGCCAATTCAGCGGCAGCGGGATTTCTTCAGTCAGATTTCTCTGCCAGTAAACGCCCTCTTTTAAGCGCCAGAATCTAGGCATTTCGGCTTGGGTATATTCAAGCCAGGCTTGTCCTTCTTCGTTCCAGAAACGCAACTGACGATAGCCGTCGTCTTTGACGAATTCTTTGTATTCCTGATTGGAAACCAAAAACTTAGACGCTTTAAAGTCATGCACCTGGCAGCTTTGTTGACCGAATTCGTTGTCCCATCCATAAGTGAGGTCATCTTCACCTTTGCCTAAGGTGACGTGTTTTCCGGCAACGCTCACCAAGCTGTTTTCAGGTGCAGAACCCGTATCGGTACAGGAAGCCCAGACGGGGTGTGAGGAAACATCTTCCAGAGGAAGCTGGCGGATGATCACGGAAGAGGTTTCCAGATGGATCCTCTCGTGTTCTATTCCCATCAAGATCGCCCAGGCAGGCTGATCCTGAGTGATGGGTAGCGTCAGTTCCATCGATTGGATCGTGGATTCGATGAGTGTTTTAACCTCATCACGGTAGCTTCTCACATCGTTCACGGCAGGCCAGTCGTAATGCGCGTCATCCAGATCATCCCAGGACATTTCATCAACGCCTATGGCGAACATCGACTCAAAGTGTTCATTGACGCGGTTTTCAATGATCTTGCCGAGCTTGAGTTTGTTGATGAAGAAAGTGGCGGTGTGGCCGAAGTAGAAAATCAGCGGGTGGCGCAGTGGCTCCGCTTTTTTGTAATAAGCTTCATCGTTATTGATCACTTCAAACAGAGACTCATAAAGACGCCAGGTCTGGTCGAAATAATTCAGTAGCTCTTCGCGTTTTTCTTGCTCACTTTCTCCGGTTAGAAGAATGGTTTGATGATCCCGGATTAAGTCGTTTTCCATAATGACGCTCCCAGTTGGGTAGGTGTGACGCTAGGGTCTGTTGACCTTTCGAGCTGATTTTTGCAGCCATTTGTGGGTTCTTTATACAAGGCACCGCTTATTCGGTGTAGTTGCCCTACATCAATAAGCGGTAACACAGTAGAAAGGAGCCACAAATACTGCCCGAAGGGTTCGGTTCTATGTGCTTTACTCTTTGTTGCAAGGTATTTGCTTAGAACGACTAAGCTAAAGACCTTGCGCCGCGATTAAACCACATAGAACTCGAACAAAATTTAACCGCGAAAGGTCAACAGACCCTAATAACACTAGTTCATAGAAATAAAGGCGTTATGCCGATATATGACAGACCGTCGAATTGTCAGAAAGGATACAGACGCGTTGGTAAGAATGTGAATTGGGTCACTATTGGTGTTTGAAATGTAAGCCGCCATTACAGCGGCTTATTGATGCTGATACCGGCTTAGTTTCGGGCTGCGATCATCTCAATTTCTACCTTCACATCCAAAGGTAAACGAGCTACCTGAACGCAGGAACGTGCGGGGTAAGGGGCATCGTGAGCGTCGAAAAAGACTTTGTAAGCGGCGTTAATAACACCGAAATCGTCTAAGTCCTGCACAAACACCGTGGTTTTGATAACGTCCTTAGCACCTAAACCTGCAGATTCGAGGATCGCTAGCGCATTGCGCAAAGACTGTGTGGCCTGAGCTTCCGGGCTATCCGGAATGGTTGAATTTTCTGGGTGAACAGGAAGTTGCCCAGAGGTAAAAACGAGATTTCCGATGTCTTTACCCTGTACGTAAGGACCAATGGCTTGAGGAGCAAGTGGTGTATTGAGAGTTTTCATAACGGTTCCATATCTAATCGGGTGAGTGTCATCCTGCAAATGCAGGCAAGAGGTTAAGCATCGACATAAAGTGGAAGAGGGCGGTCAGGATTCCAAAGCCCATCACTATAAAAATAAATGGTGTGCCACCGGGGGCGATGAAACCTTCATTTCCGTCTTCTCGTTGGCGGGATTTTCGCACCAGCAGGGCTGGAATTATGCAGGCCCAGAGCGTAGCGGCAGCGCCGGCATAGCCAATGGCAACTAAGAACCCGAACGGGAAAAGCAGTGAAAGAATCAGTGGTGGCAGAAAGGTGGCAACCCAGGTTTTGGTTCTGCCCGCTTTGGAATCTTCAAATTTTAAAAGGTCTGCCAGATAGTCGAAGACACCCAATCCAACACCAATAAAGGATGAAAGAATGGCTGCGATCGAGAAGGTATTGATGGCATTGGCGACTTTTTCTGATTCGATAACCGAGCCGAGTGCTGAAAGAAGGGCATCGACGTTACCGCCTTGCTCAATCACAGGACCAAACTGGTCTCTGGGCAGGTTGCCGTAAATACTCATCACCCAAAGAAAATAAAGAGACAAGGCGATCACCGTGCCGCCAAGAATGGCGTACTTAGCGCGCTTTTCTTCGCCGTAATAACAGCGCATGCTAGAAACAGAGTGGTGGTAACCAAATGAGGTAAGTGCAACGGGCAGCATTGCCATGGCATAAGGTGCGTAGCTGGTTTCCTGATTGATCCGGTCAAACAGAATGCTCAGATCTACATTGGCAACCAAACCTGAAACGCCGAACACAAAGCTTAAAACCATAAAAGCAATCAGTACGACCGAAATGCGATCCACCGCTCGGGTCGAATGCCACACAAATGATGAGAACACCAGAACAAACAAAACCGAAGCGACTTTGCTGTCTACCGAGAGCATGTCTTGCAATATCAAGCCGGAAGACGTGATGTAAGCGTACAGCAAGATCCCGCCAACAAAGTACACCGCTACGTTATTCAGGCGGTTCATATTGTTGCCCAGCATATCTTTAGTCACGGTATTGAATGACACTTTTAGATCGTAGTGCTTAAATGCTTCCAGTAACATCCATCCTGATAGCGTCATCACTATCATGGTGAAGGCAATGGCGAGCATCGACCACCCCGTCCACGCACCCGCCCCCGCACTGGGTAAACCGAGCATTCCTGCCCCAACACAGACACTGGCAATAATGCATGCACCGCCTAAAATAGAGGGTTTTCCTTTCATAATAACTACCTTAAATCCTTCTTTATGGCGCGTAACAACCCCTGCCTAGCATTTGAAATGCCAAACATATTGCTAACGCGACTTTGCAGCATTGAAAAGGCACACCGAAGTGTGCCTGATTGAATTATGCTTCCGTCATAGGCATCGCCTGCTGGTCTGCTGAAGAGGTTTCCGCTTCTTCCAGTCGAGCAGTGAAGTGACGCAGAACATTTGGCTCATAGGTGAACGTCAGTCCTTTTACGTTCTGAGTGTTTTCCAGCACTTTCTCGAAGGCTTCAATGATGAAGTCCATGTGGGTTTGCGTGTAGGTTGCTCTCGGGATCGTCAGGCGAAGCAGTTCCGCAGGGGATGGGATCTGTTTACCTGTTGCCGGGTCTCGCCCTAACAAAAGAGAGCCAATTTCAACGGCGCGAATTCCTGCAACTTTGTATAGCTCACAAGCTAAAGCGTGTGCAGGGAACTGATCGGCGGGAATATGAGGGAGAAGCTTACCGGCATCAACAAATGCTGCATGTCCGCCAGCCTGTTGGCAGGTGATTCCAATGGCTTCAAGACCATTGACCAGATACTGGATTTGACCGATTCGATAAGCCAGCCAATCCTGTCGCATACCATCGTAAAGACCGACTGCCAGACGTTCCATCGCACCGCCTTCAAGCCCTCCATAAGTAGGGAAGCCTTCCTGCACGACGCATAGAGTGCGGCATTCGTTGTATACGTCTTCGAGCGAGTCATCTTTAAAGCAAAGCAGCCCGCCCATTTGCACCATCGCATCTTTTTTAGCCGACATCGCTAAGCCGTCGGCGTAGCGGTACGATTCACGGGTGATGGCTTCGATGCTCCAGTCCTGGTATCCCGGTTCTCTCTGCTGAATGAAGTAGGCGTTCTCTGCAAATCGTGCGGAATCCATGATGACTGGAATGTCATAGCGTCTGGCTATCTGATAGACGGCTTTCAGGTTGGCGATAGAAACAGGCTGCCCGCCAGACGAATTACAGGTGATGGTACTGACAATGTAAGGGACATTTTCAGCACCAGCTTCTAAAATCGCGGCTTCAAGCTTTTGCAGATCGAAGTTACCTTTGAAGTCTGCATGAATGGAAGTGTCGAATGCCTCTTCGGTATAGACGTTTTTGGCGACACAACAATTCACCTGAGTGTGCCCCTGAGTGGTGTCGAAAAAGTAATTCGATAAGGCGACCATTTTATTGCGGTCGAGCCCTTTCTCTTTTTCTCGTTTTCGAATCAATACAGGGATATAAATTTGTTCTGCACCACGTCCTTGGTGAGTGGGGATGGTGTATTGGTATCCAAAGATGTTTTTGACCGCATCGGCTAACGCATAGTAGCTACGGCTGCCACTGTAGGCTTCATCACCAATCAGCATGGCTGCCTGCATCTGTTGGGTGATCGCTCCTGTTCCGCTGTCGGTGAGAAGGTCGATAAACACATCGTCACTGTCCAGCAAAAACGGGTTCATTCCTGCTTTTAAGATGGCTTGCTCGCGGTATTTTTTTGTCGTGCGTTTGACGGGCTCAATAACACGAATGCGAAATGGTTCTGGTAAGTGCTTAAAATTATCCATTTTTCTGCCTTTTTTATTCACATATGTGAACGAATAGATCTATCCAGCCGTCATTTTTATTTATGGATTCGCTATTTGAGGGATGTAGCGATGACCACTAAATAAATAATGTCGGAATATATTTAATAATTTGAAATAATCAGAACTTAGAGAGCCAGACTCATAATAGAAAATAAACAATAGGTTTATTCATTAGCTGAAGCCAACAGCAGCGAAATCCTGAAAGGGTTCAATGCGTGAAAGGCTCAGACCTTGATCCTATTGAAGCCTATGCTCTCAAGTCAGGCTGGATTGGATTATTCAGAAGAAAGGTGAAATGAAATTTGGTGATCAAGCGTATACCAGTCCAACAAGGTGAACTGAAATTTAGATTGCCATTTAAGGTACATATTCATGAGATGTTCCTCTGCTCTTAAACAAAATACGCTTTGTTTAGAATGAATATATATTAATAATAGTATAAATAGAATCCAGCAAAAATATAAATGTGATTAGGTTAATACGGATAAATACTTTTCAATATAAAAATAGCAGATAGGCTCACATTTTATTAGGTGCAAATATGCACACAAACTCAGTCAATAAAGTGAGAAGATAACCAAGCAAATTCAGAAGTTTGTAGCACGTTGAATTTACTTGGCTTTAGTGGTTACTTAGTCGCTAGCCTGGCAACTCTCAGACCGAGATATTGAGCCGTTTGAGCATCGTTTTCATCTACCAATTCGTCGATATGATTGTTACAGGCAGTCAAACCAATGTTCGAACCAAGACGATTCAGACCTTTGTCGCTGGTGTGCTCTGAGGTATTCAAGCCTGCCCACACCATGCCATGCTGGCATGCCAGAACAAAAAACGAGAACAGCGTTTGTTCTTGTTCGCCATTCAGGCTGCCTCCACAGGTGAAGCCTGCTGCCCATTTGTCTTTCCAATCCTGTTCACAATACGCATCACTGCTGGTGTCCATAAATGCTTTGAACTGAGCGGCTGGTCCGCCCATGTATGTGGGTGACCCAAAGATGATGCCATCACAAGTTTTCAGTTGTTCAAATATTGCGTCGTTTGTGTAGCGACCCTCGATGATGTCCTTCGGCTGAATTTCCAGTAAAACAGGCTCGGCATTGGGCACACTTCGTATGCCTCCTGCAATGTCCTCAGCAAGAGCCTTGGTTGCGCCACATTTCGAAAAATACACGATTGCGATGTTAGCCACTGGCGTTTCTCCTTATTTTAAGTATTTGGGGTATTTGGGGTATTTGGGTATAAATAATCATTTCTTTCCGAAGGCTTTTCACTCAGATACTGAACAAACTCCCACTCCATGCCGTCGTGATCGTAGAAATACAGGCGTTTGCGAAATGGGTGTTCAGTCTCCATATCATTTTGTCGGTAACCTTGTTCAACCAATCTTCGCTGCACTTCATCGGCATCATCCACAACAAAACCGATGTGATTGATCCCGACATGGCGATAAGGCGTCCGGTTGTCATCTTCATTAATGTTGCCTTCTTGCAGGGCGATGTAGGTTGAATCCGTTCCGATATGACACCATCGATACTGACTTTTTCCTTGATGGCGAATTTCAAAATCCGGTAGCGCGGTTTGCAAAAATGCAATGGCACGTTCGATGTTGTTAACCGTTACGTTCGCGTGTTCGACATAGGTACTCATAATGACTCCTTAGCAAGGCGCATTTGCGCTGCCTTCATGCACTGAGGGGTTGGAATAATTTGGTGGATCCGATAACAGCTGTAGACCAGTTTTATGGTGTGATCATCCAGGCTGGTGCTGGCTCGTTTCATGGTGTTTTCCCATGAAGGCACTGACGGCGAGTCAGTCAGCTCGTCACTCGGACGCTCCGCATTAGGGAGACTGGTGCAGTAAGCGGCGACATACGCCTGCCAGAATTGCTGCAATCCTTTATTGGGATCAGGAAGAAAGCGTTCGACATTCAGGAAAGCCTGAAATCCGGTGACACCATGCAGCAACGTAAAGTCGTTAGTGTGAATAAAAGGGGTGATTACGGCTTCTGCAACTAAAGGTCTGGACAGATCAGAAGGGGAAGAAGCAACAAAACGAAACTGCTCTGAGTCAGCGACTTCCTGAATACGATCCACAATAATGCCCGGACCAAACTGGAAATCTACATACTGCTGGTGGGCAAGTCTGAGCTGCTCTTTTAGCGTATAACCAGCGTCATTTCGCAGCTCGCCAATCGGTTGATATTCGGTTGCCAGATAAGCAAGAGCATGAGCAATTTCACGAGTGCTTTGTGCATCGATAGCATATGAAAGCCGGATCAGCCCATGAAAAGCCGCGGCAGAAACTCCGTTGAACAGATCCGTTAAGTGCAGAGACAAGGTTGCTTCAATACCCTGTGAATCTAGCTCTTGCTGATAAAAATCCACCCAGTTAGAAAAATCTGCCCGATCACCTAGCGACCGACTTTGATTGGAAGGATCACAGCAAAGTGGTTCAAGCCTGCCGACATACTCCTGATAAAACTCGGTGACTCGTTTTACTGGTGCACCACCCAGATCTAATGCGATCAAAGCCATTGGAAGGTGATTACTCAACCTGTCTCCGTAATTTGGATCAAATTGATGTGCCTGATGGATCAAATCTAAGGTGTTGCGATTCACTTCGCTCATAGTGCTTCCTGCCACTGATATTTTATTAGTAAAGTAATTTGTTTATTAATATAAACCTGATATTGATTAAGTAAACAAAAAACTTTACTTAATCAGTTTTAAGGGAGCGTAAATGAGAAGTTGCTCAAGAAATCATCATGAATGTTAAGGATTAAAAAAGCCCACATCAGTGATGTGGGCTCGATTCGAAAGAAGGGGGATTACGTACCCTGAGTTCAGGTTACTTATTGATGGCAAATACAGGCAGTGAAAGGTGCCATTTAATGGCTGCTAAGCGAATAGTCAGGGTAGTAAAGATACCTAACAGCAGAGCCGGAGAGTGATCTAAGCCAAGAGCAATAGCGCTGGTATGAACAATGCCCCCAATCAGGCAGGCTGTGGCATACACTTCGCTTCGAAGCACCATGGGGATTTCTCTTGCCAGAACGTCTCGGATAATCCCGCCACCGCAGCCTGTGAGCACACCCATGATTACAGCGACTAGTGCACTGTCTTGATAGCTTAAGGCTTTCTCTACGCCAATTCCGACAAACACCGCAAGACCAATCGCATCGCAGACTGGCAGCACAAACCAAGGCAGGCGCTTTGGTCGCCGGATGATCACCATGGTGGCGACACAGGTGAACAAAATAACCCAGAGATAAGCGGTGTCTGAAATCCAGAATACAGGGGTTGCCCCCAAGAGCATATCTCGAATTGAGCCGCCGCCAATTGCCGTCACACTGCCCAGTACCACAACGCCAAATGGGTCCATCTTCAGGCGACCTGCCAGAAGAACACCAGAAATGGCAAAGACTGCCGTACCAAACATGTCAATCAGATAGAGTAATGTTGCATCCATGACGGTTCTTACTTTATGTTTTTTCTGGCTTGTTCAAAGAAATCACACACCTGTTCTACAGCGTAAACCGTGCGTGGTGTCGGGCGGTTAATCCAGTCGGAATTCAAAGACCAGACTTGCTTATGCTGAACCGCAGGCACTTGCGATGCCCAGCCATTCCAGAGCGATTCGTTCTGAACAGCATGTCGCGATGTAAAGATAACATCGGGCTGACGGATAACAACCTGTTCTTCACCTACCTGAGGGTAAGGTGATGCACTATCAACAAAGATGTTTTCGCCGCCACAGTAAGAAAACACTTCACTTGGCCAACTGTGCTGGGCAACGGTAATAATGGGTTTGGTGCTCAACTGGTAAAAGTACTTAACAGGTTGGTCGGTTGCGTAACGTTGCTTTAAGTTCGCCAGAGCCTGCTCGAATTCTTTAGCGGCTTTCTTACCAATGGTTGGATCATCGGCGTATTGGCTCAACTGGATAAGGTTGTTTGTGATGTCTTGAAAAGTGCCTGTCTTCGATTCGTAAATCTTAAAACCGAGTTTTTTCAGTTTATCCAGTTCTTTTGCCGGATTACCACTTGGCCAGGTAATGATGAGATCAGGTTGCAAAGCAACAATCCGCTCCAGCTTGATGCCCTGATAGTTTGCGACTCGCTCCAGCTTTTTGGCTGCGTCCGGGTAGTCGCTATGGTCGGTTGCAGCAATCAGTTTATCGCCAAGCCCCGCGGCAAAAGCGATTTCGGTTGCGTGCGGAGCCAGAGATATGATTCGTTTTACACTGGAATCAGCCAGTAAGCTTGAGCTGAACAGCAGGGTCGCCAGCAAAGCAATACGATATTTCAATTTAGACACCTTGGTAAATAGCCGCCATGACCAGGCTCTGGAGTAAAACCCAGACACAAATACGCCATGCCAGCAGATGTTGAATTTGAGAAAGATGATAAGAAGAAGGGGCAATACGACCACCAACTTTTGGTCTGGCGGTTTTCTTATCGCCATAAATGGCAGGACCACCCAAAGACAGTTCCAACTTGTTGCCGACTGCTGCCATTAACCAGCCAGGACCGGGAGTTGGCCAGGTTCTGCCCTGAGAAATCATGCCAGATAACGCTGCCGACATATTCTTCCCCGCTGAAACCAACAGGCTGAAGAGGCGCAGAGGGATAAATTCAATGATTGCCAGCATTCTTATAGCAGGCACCCCAAATGGAAGAAACTCGCTGCGGCTAGGTGACCAGGCTCTTGCCAGTTCCATAATCAGGCGATACATAAATGCCCCGATACCACCACCGATGGCATACCAGAACAACACGCAAACTACGTTGCGTCCGTACCCCATAATCAGAGTTTCCGCGCCAGCTTTACCCAGCCCAAGCGGGGACAATGTCTTCGTCACCCGGTTGACATGTGGAGCCAGCTCCCGGCGGGCGCGTTTTTTATCTTCCCTGTTTAACGCTTCCATCAAGTGTTTGGCGAGCGATTCGTTACTTCGCCAGTCGATTGCCAACAATAGCAAAGCCAGGTCAAACAGTTGAGGTTGCCAGACCAATGGTCGAAGTGCGATGAAGAAAACCAATGCCGGGAAACACATCAACGCCCAGGCTAAGCTGCCAGAAAGCATGCTCTGGTTATGTTGCTGGTTGTTGTTGACCTTGCTGGCAAGGAGCTCTGCGAATTTATGCCACAGAGTTGCCGGATGAACGGCTTTGGGAATAGGGAGGATAAAGTGGAACAGCAAAGCGCCCCACAAAACCAATAGGGCGCCGTTGGAATACAGCTTGGTGAAAAGCGCTTCCATAAATACGCTTACTTCAGCAAGTCAGCCATTTTCAGAACCATTTCTGAAGAGCTTTTCGCCGCGAGCGGCAGGAACTCTTCAAAGCTCATTGGCGATTCTTTGTCTGCTACATCAGAGATAGCGCGAACCACAACAAATGGGACTTTGAACTGGTGACAAGTCTGAGCAATGGCTGCTGCTTCCATTTCCACAGCGATAACGCTTGGGAAGTGTTTGCGAATGAAAGACTGACGCTCTGCGCTGCACACAAACGCATCACCCGTACAGATCAAACCGCGAACCGCGTGTTTTTCTTCCATTTGTGAAAGTGCTTGTTCCGCAACTGCCATCAGTTTTTCGTCGGCAGCAAATCCAGCTGGCTGACCGGCCATCTGACCAATTTCATAACCAAATGCGGTGACATCGGCATCGTGGTGGCGAACTTCAGTTGAAATAACAACATCACCAAGGTTCAGAGAAGAATCAAAACCGCCCGCTGAACCTGTGTTGATCACAACGTCTGGTTTGTAACTTTCCAGTAGCAAAGTTGTCCCGACAGATGCGGCAACTTTACCAATACCAGATTGAAGCAAAACAGCCTCTACGCCGTTAATCTGACCTGTGTAGAAAGTGCAACCTGCGCGGTTTTCTTCTACGCAATTTGTCATCGCTTCTTTCAGGATAGCCACTTCCTGCTGCATGGCACCGATAATACCGATTTTCATTTGTTGTCTCTAAGTTGATGATTCAATTACAGCGGATTGTAGCAGGAATATTGTGCTCTCTCTAACCTGAAGGTGCGAAATATTTTCTGTGTAAAACCAATCGCGCCCAGCCTGTTATTAAACATGCTGGGCGCGACATTTTATAGGAACGTTATCTGACTATTAGCTTGTCGAAGTCGATAGAGTTTGAGGAGACTCCTCGCCATCAGAGTTCATGATGTCTGCTACAAACTGAGCTTTAGAGCCTAGGATGATTTGCAAGCCGTTGGAGCCTACTTTAATCACTCCCATAGCACCCAGAGCTTTGATTTCCTCGTCCTTCACTAGTGACTGATCTTTAATTTGCAGTCTCAGGCGAGTAATACATGCGCCGATGTTTGTGATGTTTTCTTTACCACCAATCAGTACGGTGATTTCTTTCGCTAACTCTTCATTGCTTAGAGTGATTGCCGCGCTGTCACGGTCTTCACGACCCACAGTCTTAAAGTCAAACTTGCGGATAGCGAAGCGGAATACCACGTAGTAAATCACGGACATTGCACTACCCCAAAGGATGACGTTGATCCAGTTTGTCTTGAATCCATCCATGGCTGGCAATACGCCGAACGAAACGAAGTCGATGATACCTGCAGAGAAAGTCTTACCAATGTGAACGTCCAGCGCGTAAGTCACCGCATAAGACACACCCGCCATGATGGCAGAGAACACATAAAGCAGTGGTGCAACAAAGATAAACGCAAACTCAACTGGCTCAGTGATACCTGTAACGAAAGAAGTCAGTGCAGCAGAACCTAGAATACCTGCAGCAATCTTCTTATTTTTGTCTTTTGCTTCGTGGTACATCGCCAGACAAGCTGCTGGGAATGCAAACATGTAAATAGCAAAGTTACCTGAAAGGAATTTACCTGCTTCCTGGTATTCCGCTGTAGAGAAGCTGGTCACGCCGTCTTCTAGCATTTTGAACCAGATGGTGTGGTCACCGTTTACAACAGTACCTGCTGCAGTGGTGTATTCACCGAAAGAGAACCAGTATGGGCTGTAGAAGATGTGGTGTAAGCCAACAGGGATAAGAGCACGTTCCATAAAGCCGTAGATGAAGGTAGACACATACATGTTACCGCTGTTAGCCATATGAGAAAGTGCATCGATGCCAGACTGAATGTAAGACCAGATATGAGGAAGTACCAGACCGATCAGGAATGCCGTAAATGCAGTGATAATTGGCACAAAGCGTTTACCGGCAAAGAAGCCTAAAAAGTCAGGCAATTTGGTCTGATAGAAACGTTGGTACATCACTGCCGCTAAAATACCCGCGATCAAGCCACCAAACACACCGGTTTGTAGGGATGGGATACCCATAACCATGGCATAGCGTCCACCGCCCATCGCCATTTCTGGGGTAATGTTTAAAGCAACCCCCATGGTGGCGTTCATTACAACAAGTGCCACGATGGCTGCCAGTGCTGCGATACCTGATTCTTTAGTTAAACCAACCGCTGCACCTACAGCAAATAGCAGTGGCAAGTTATCAAATATAACGCCACCTGCACGCATCATTAATGGAATATCCAGTTTTGCACCAAAGGCCAGCAAAAGACCGGCCGCAGGTAATATGGATATGGGGAGCATTAACGCTTTCCCTATTAAAGAAAGCCGCGATAGGGCACTTTTCATATTCTCGAACATTGTTAAATCCTTCTATATTTCACGTTTCGATTTCTTTCTTATGTTTTGGAAGAATATCAACTTAGTCCATGCCCAAGGTTACAAATGCTTTCACTTTGTAAAAGACAAATTACAATTGGTGATTTTTGAAATTAAGTATGAGAGTTAATAGTGAAAAAGGCACCCGAAGGTGCCTTGAAGTAATGACCATACACTAAGGTGACTAGGGGTGATGTAATAAGCCACTACTTGTTATTTATATTCGGATTATGGTGCCAGTCTGCAGTAACTTGAACCATCACAGTGGCGATGAGATTTTACCTGACCGTATGTGGCAGGATCCCAAACATAAACCACTTCTCTTAAATTCGATGTCAGTGGACCGATATATCCAGTGTCGTATTGAGTTACGTAGTGTTTCTTAAATTTATTTAATTTAATGGTTTCATTGGTGCCGGGTTCTAATGGAATGTCATAAACTTCTTCGGTAATCGCTCCATCAGGTAAACGTGATTTTAATGCCGCAATTTCTAAATTCACATTTTGTGGGTTGGCGTCTGTATAGGGTTGGTCCTGCCCGAACTTAATTTTACACTTGGCTTGGTTTCCTAATTTGTATGCTGCCGTGATCACCGCTTCTTTTGTCATGAAGTGGTCAATGTGAATCCCGTTGGCAATTGGCACAAGTAAGGTACAGTTTTCGCGCTGCAAGATGGAAGTGAAGTTGTGCACCATCATATTGAAAGTATCAATTTCAATCTGTCTGAAGTTGCGGAATGTACCAGCAGGACCACCTCCGGCAGTGACGTCCCCAACATATTTCCTCAGTGGTGCATCGTAGTAACCGTAACTTCTGAATCTGAATTTATCCCACCCTGTAAACAGGTCAGTTAGCGCATCATAGTCTTCTGCGTAGCGTGCCTTGGTGATGGTCAGTACTCTCTTATCGGTCAGTACATCTAAGTGGTTGGTAGAGTAGTTGGACGCGCCAAACATCACATCAACAATTCGCTCATCACTTTCGTTAGTGAGATTCAGGCTGGATATATAACCAGAAAAGACCAATAACGCGTCGTCGTGGTGTGGGCTAATAATGCGATATTCTTCGGCTTGAATATTGGTAGAAAGAAGTAACGCTGAAAGGCTAATTAACGTCGAGGTTAACTTCATTGTTGTAACTCCATATATCATCAAATCGGTTCGTTATTGATAGATACTAAAGAGTTACTTATGTTTAAAGGTTCAAGTTTGTAATTACTTTGTAAGTGTTTTTTTAGAAATGGATACGTTTATTCTGGATTGTAAAAAATAAGATAAAAACACTTTGTATTTCTCATTAAATATTATGACTTAACGCACTTAAGTTGTTAATGAGTGTTTTCGTTTTAATGGAAGGGTCATTAAAAAATTTATAAAGTTCTTTCGATACCGCATTTTGAATAATAGGATTGACTGCCATAGAGTCAATAAAGCTCGGCATCGCATTCCCCGTATTAATAGCCTGATTAAATTCGAAGTGCGATTTTTTTTGACACCGAGATAATGTTTCCACAGAAATGTTTTTCTGTGCTGGAATTGCACCTTTTTTTTGGCTGAATGTCAAAAGAAATTCCGGCTGAGATAATGATGTTGTGACATAACTGAGTGTTTCTAAGTCATCTTGATGCGCTTTGAAAAAGGCGAGACTGTCGATGTTGTAGATAAATCCTTTTTCAGTAGAAGGGAAGGCAATGCAGTCTATATGGTCAGGTATCGTTGCATTTGCATACAACATTTCTCCTAACGCCCAGTCTCCGGTTATTTGGAAGGCGACACGTCCTTCAATTAAAGACTGAGTTCCCTGATCCCAGCGCTTATCGCTCATGTCTTCTCTGGTTATGTTGGCGATTGCTCGGAACCTCTGTAAGGCATCTTCCGTTTCCTGGCTTTTTAGGGCTTGTGGTTCTAATTGCACAAAAGCTTTTCGGTAGTAATCTGCGCCACCGATACCAAATGCAATGTTTTCAAAAAGCTGAACGATTTGCCATTGCTCCCTACCCAATGCCAAAGGGGTGATGCCTTTGGCTTTTAGCTCGGTGAGCGAAGTGAGAAGAGAATGCCAGTCATGAGGAATGGCGACACCGTGTTGGGTTAATACTTCGGTGTTAACCCACATCCAATTTAATCGGTGAATGTTGAGCGGGATGGCGACATAATTCCCTTCATATCGATGGATCTTCTGCACTTCGGGGTACAAAACCTGATCCCAGTTTTGAGCGTCCGCGACGGCATTAACATTGTGTAAAAAACCTAACGCCGCCCAGGACTGTATTGCAGGCCCTTCCATCTGAGCGATATTGGGTGGGTTGCCTGCAATGGCTCTGGCCTGCAATATGGTTTTGGCGGGTGCGCCACCCCCGCCAGTTATGGAGTCTCCAACCAAGCGAACGGGGGAATGATGAAAGCGATCTTCAATAACGGATAACGCCGCATTTTCACCATTAGCTGTCCACCAATGCAGTAACTCGAAAGAAGGTTTTGAAAAAGCTGGCGCTGCGGTGAGCAGCAAAATAAGGCTATATCCGATTTTCATACAATTTTTGCCAGTACAATATCCACTTCCAGCCCACCATCTGGAGAATTTGACAGAGTGACATCGCCGCCGTGACTGCGAGCAATGCTTCGGGAGATATACAGCCCTAATCCAGACCCATCCACATCATCATGAATACGGTAGTAAGGCTTAAAGACTTCTTCCAACTGATCATTGGCAATACCAGGACCTGCATCGTGGAGGGTGATTTGAATAGAATCCTGATTGACGTACATGTTGATATCCACGGTCTGACCATACTTAACGCCATTGTCTACCAGATTGAACAGGCAGCGCTTAATCGCCAGTGGTTTTCCGTATAAACGTATTGGTGGCATTTGATGCAGTCGAACCACCTCTTGATTTTGGTTGTGGACAGCAGCGCACTGTTCAACGAAGTCATTGAGATCAAACCATTCCAGCTCTTCATGAATGTCATTGTCGCGCATGCATTGAAGTGCGCCATTGAGCATAAACTCTACTTCATTAAGCAGTTTTTCGAATCGGGCTTTGGTTGGAGGATCTTCCAGCATTTCTGTTCGAAGCTTTAAGCAAGCCAGAGGGGTTTTGATGTCGTGTGAGATTGCATTAAAGAACATGTCTCGGTCGCGAAGGTAGGCTTTTATACGCCGGTTCATTTTGTTGAACGCGTGTATCGCAGCTCGCGTTTCACTGGAACCTTCTTCTTTAATTTCCTCAGTTTCCATATTGGCCCCCATTAGCGTTGCTGAACGGGCAAGGGAGCGAAAAGGTCGAATTTCCCGGCTGAGAACCACGTACGAAACCCCTACGAGTAGCACCGTCACAATCAGGAGGAAGGTGATTTGCCGACCGTCGATAACGCTGTTTTTAAGGTCATTAAAAGACAGAGGTAAAACCGTAGCGAGGTAGAGCCATTTGTCCTCGGGTAGCTGGACTTGAATCACCATTATAGGCAAGTCGAGTTTGCCTAATACCAAGCTGTAGTCTTTCCAGAGAGCAGGGAGCTCATCAAGATGTAACCCTGTATTGAACAATAAGATTTCTTCACGGCTGGTGAGCGTAACCTTTAAAGATTGCGAGTGCTTTATCTGACTTTCTAGCTGCTCTATCGCCTGAGCTTCCATGGCAGGGACGAGCGCGTGTTCCACCAGAGAAGGCATAGTGAGAGCACTATTGTTCATTGATACAAAAAATCGGGTTCCCCCGATATTACGAAGCTGCTCAAGAATCAAATGACGATAGTTAACAGGCAGGTCAGCGAAATAGTTGATGGTTTCTGCTGCCGCTGAAGTAATGGTAGAAACCGCGATACTGGCTGATTCTCTTTTTGATGCTGATGTCGCTTTGAACCAGACGATCCCTGCGAAGACCTCTGCCAGTAGAATGACCGCGAACATGGACACGGTAATTCTAGGTACCATTGAGTGCAGCATACCTTTATGCATCATTTGGAATCTATTACCAGCATGTACCCGCGGTTACGGACAGTTAAAATAATATTGCGGCTTTCGTCTCTTAACTGTTTTCTCAGCCGGCTGATTTGAACATCAATGCCCCTCTCCATGGGTTCGGCATCGCGTCCCCAAAGAGCTTGTGCTATTTCGTCACGGCTTAGCAGGCGATTGGGTTGCTCAAGCATAAGAGAAAGTAAGCAATAATCCGCCCCAGACAAGGAAACCAGCTGACCATCGTCGTGTCTTAACTGCCTTTTCAACGTATCGAAGGTCCAGTCTAAAAACTTCAATTTCCTTTCCGTTTGATCGGCATTAAAGGTAACCCTGCGCAGAAGCGCTTTGATTCTTGCCAGCAGTTCACGTGGGTTGAACGATTTAGTGATGTAATCGTCTGCGCCGATTTCCAGCCCGGCGATTCTGTCTGCATCGTCAGTGACCGCGGTGAGCATAATGATAGGAACGTGAGAATCTTGTCTTATCTTCTGGCAAAGCGTAAGACCATCATCGCCAGGCAACATAATGTCCAAAATGATTAAATCAGGGGTATGAGATTTGAGTAATTCCCACATCTGCTCCCCATCCATAGCGGTTAAGACAGAAAAGTTGGAACGTTCAAGGTATTCGCTTAATGCGTCGAGTATCTCTTGGCTGTCATCGACGATTAAGACCACTTTCTTTTCCATTATTACCCCACTATGAAACCTAATGACTAAATACTTTCTTCAATTTCCCCATTTTTTGCAAGGTGGGTGGAGTGAACTATGTTTGAATTCTGGAAAATAACTGAAAAAGAATGCCCCAGCGAATGGCTGGGGCAAGGATTCAGGGGGTATGACACTCATTGGTCATGGAGTGATGGAGCTGTTTTTCACGTTATTAGTGAAATGCAATCTGAGATTTATCACCCGTTGGTTCATGTTGAACTGTTGGGTTTGGCAAGGTGAGCTCGGAGTACTCAAAAAGGTGAGAAAGGTGATCCGCCAATTTGCCACCTGTAAAGGTGAGGTTTTGATGGATTCCGTTTGGTTGAACACGAACTTGAGTATTGGATAAGCCAGACTCTTCTGGTGTGATAATTTCCGCAGTTTGAGTGCCTCTCAGTACCTCAATAAGCGTCAGTAAGACCTGATCATTTGCTTTGCCACTCATCGAAAAGTCTAGTGTAATCGAAGGGGTATCCGTGAGCTTGAATAGCGCACTCTCGACCTGTTGTTTGAGAGAAGAGAGATCGACGGCGTTCAGGTTTCGGAAATGAATGACACCATCAGAGCCCTTACGGTAAAACACTAGATATGGTTCAAGTGTTGGATCAGGAGTGGCGCCTTCGTTGTATTGCTTATTCATGGATTGCCATTGCTCATCAAGTTGCCCGCGATGGGAGTACTGGTCTGCAACGGTTTGCCATTCGTTTTCAAACGATTCACGGTTTTGAGTTTTTCCTATCGAGTATTCGGATGAAAATCGAATGGCAGGGTTTGAAGCATTGTTTTCTTGAACAATCACTTTCACACGATCGCTGTTGGTACGGTCGCCACTGTCGCGAGCGAGAAGTTGAAATACGTAAGTACCTGCAATATTTGGGTTCATAGCGGTTGCGGTGAGCGTATCCGCATTGAGAATGCTGAGTTGTTGGGGACCTGAGACCTGAGTCCAGGCTAGCGATTCAATCTTGTAGATACTGAGCTCAGACTTTGCGCTGCCACGCAATATTATGCTGTTAGCTGGGAGAACAATTTGCTGGTCTGCACCCGCATTCACCGTGGGCTTCTCCTGTTTTTTCACCTGTTCCGAATCCAATCCACAGCCCGTTAAAATCAACAAGATGGCAGACGCAGACACTTTTAACGCATTCAACATAAACGATTCCTTTTGTAATGACTAACCGAGGAAATGCGCATCAAAACAAGTCGTTAAGTATCAGGATAGGGGGGAGACTTGAGCGCAATTCTCGGGCTGATTTATCGGTAATCAGTTTGTGCTCAATAGATTGAATATTCGTTAGCAGTTGTTGGACGATTTGTGTCCATGACGGTCACAAATCGTTTTATCGGGTATCGTAAAAAGGGGTTAGTGAGAGTGAATGAGCCCTTTCTCAAGCAAGATTTTACGCAGCTCGTCCACGCGCTCGCGGTTTACGCCAAAGTCGGAATGCCCGGTTCGAGACTCGGAGCGAACAATTAAATAACCATCGCTGACTTTGATTTCCAAGTCATCGACAAAACCAAAGAAGTCGCTGGTATACTCAAGGCGTATGTAGTCGCCATCTTTTGTGGCAGTGACTGAGCCCGGCATGGTTAACGCCAGTGCTTCGATTTGTTCCAAGGTGACATCCGCAGAAGTGAGCTTAAACGGCTTAATCGCAAAATCTTCGCGCTCTTCAATGGTGGACACACAGTTCGGGCTGTCACCACATGGATGTGCAGTTCGGTCTGGAATCGAGGTGGGTTCTTGGCTGCAAGCAGTAAGGAAAACAAGAGAGCCGAATAGGACGCCGAGAGTTTTCATGGAAGCATTCTCCTTATAATAAAAAAGCAAAGAGCTTGGTGCTCTTTGCTTTTAGGTTAATGAAGTGGTGTGGAAATGGCGAGTTAAACTTCTAAGAAATCCAGAATGCCTTCTGCCGCTTTTCGACCTTCATCTATGGCAGTAACCACTAAGTCAGACCCTCTTACGGCATCGCCGCCAGCAAAGATCTTTTTGTTCGAGGTCTGGAACTGGAATTCTTGATCCGCGGGCGCCTTGATTCGACCCCATTGATCTAAGTCCACGCCAAACGGTTCAAGCCAGCTCATTTTGTGTGGCTGGAAACCAAACGCCATGATCACCGCATCGGCATCCAATACGTGTTCGCTGCCAGCCACAGGTTCTGGACGGCGGCGACCAGCTTCGTCTGGTTCACCCAACGCTGTTTTAACGACTTTTACCCCGACAACTCTGCCTTCTTTGTTCACTTCAACACCCAACGGCTGAAGGTTGAACATGAAGTTAACGCCTTCTTCTTTGGCGTTCTTCACTTCACGGCGAGAGCCGGGCATATTTTCTTCGTCTCGACGATAGGCACAGATAACGTTACTGGCACCCTGACGAACGGAAGTACGAACACAGTCCATAGCAGTGTCACCACCACCCAAGACCACCACGCGCTTGCCAGCCATATCGACAAACGGGTCATCGGTTTCGAGTTCCATAACTTTGTAGGTATTGGAGATAAGGAAAGGCAGGGCGTCGTATACGCCCGGTGCGTCTTCGTTTTCTAGCCCGGCGCGCATGTTTTTGTAGGTTCCGACCCCCAGGAAAACGGCATCATAATCATCCACCAGTTCCTGAAGTTGAACATCTTTCCCCACTTCAACGTTCATTCGAAATTCCACACCCATCTCGCTGAAGACTCGGCGACGATTTTCCATCACGCCTTTTTCCAGTTTGAAGGAAGGGATACCAAACGTCAGCAAACCACCGATTTCTGGGTAGCGGTCGAAGACCACGGGTTTTACGCCGTTACGCACCAGAATATCGGCGGCGGCGAGACCAGCAGGTCCAGCGCCGATGATGGCGATTTTTTTGTCTGTCCATTCCACCCCAGACATGTCTGGTTTCCAGCCCATTTCAAAGGCTTTGTCGGTGATGTATTTCTCAACATTACCAATGGTGACGGCACCAAAATCGTCATTGAGAGTGCAAGAACCCTCACACAGACGATCTTGCGGGCATACTCGCCCGCATACCTCTGGCAGGCTGTTGGTTTGGTGAGACAGCTCCACCGCTTCTAAAATTCGCCCTTCATTGGCGAGTTTTAGCCATTGCGGAATGTAGTTGTGAACCGGGCATTTCCACTCACAGTAGGGGTTACCACAGTCCAGGCAGCGATCCGACTGTGCGGTCGCTTGCTGTTTGGTAAAAGGTTCGTAGATTTCTACAAACTCAATTTTGCGTACTTTAAGCGGCTTTTTAGCTGGGTCTACGCGTTTTACATCAATAAATTGGTATACGTTCTGGCTCATGAATCTCTCCCTGCTTACTGTGCCTGAACACGCAACTCAGCTGCGCTACGACTTTGGTGACCGAGCAATGTTCTCAGGTCAGCGGCTTGCGGTTTCACCAAGTAGAATTTAGGGATCCACTCATCAAAATTCGCCAGAATGTTTTCTGCATGGGCAGAACCTGTTTCGTCCAGATGCTCAGCGATCAATCCTCTCAAATGCTCTTGATGGATATAGAGATCCGCCAGAGAAATGGCTTCGACCGATTCGTTATTCACACGCCCTGCAAAGTCGTCGTTTGTGTCCAGAACATAAGCAAAGCCGCCAGTCATACCTGCGCCAAAGTTTACGCCTGTTGCGCCTAAAATCGCGACCACACCGCCTGTCATGTATTCACAAGCGTTGTCGCCTGCGCCTTCAATAACGGCAATGGTGCCAGAGTTTCGAACGCCAAAACGTTCACCAGCTTTACCAGCCGCAAACAGCTTGCCGCCTGTGGCACCATACAAGCAGGTGTTACCTATGATGGTGGCCTCGTTACAGGTAAATGCCGTGCCCAGGTGCGGCTTGATGGCAATCTTACCGCCAGCCATGCCTTTGCCTACGTAGTCGTTGGCATCCCCAGTGAGGTAGAGCTCAACACCACCAGCGTTCCATACTCCAAACGACTGACCTGCTGTGCCATTGAGGTGCAGCTTAACCGGAGTGGATGCCATGCCTTGGTTACCGTAACGTTTTGCGATTTCACCCGACAGTCGCGCTCCGACCGAGCGGTCGGTATTGATCACATCGTAGTAGAAGCTGGCGCTTTGCTTCGCTTCAACAGCCGCTAGGGTATCGGACATGATTTTCTGATTGAGCGCGGCGTTATCAAATGGAGTATTTGGCTGCGTCCAGTACACTGGGTGATCTTGCTGCGATACTGGCTTTTCCAGAATGCCAGACAAGTCCAGCTTACTTTGCTTAGCCGTCATACCTTCTACTGCTTCCAGCAAGTCGGTACGACCAATCAGGTCGGTGAGTTTTTCCACTCCCAACTCTGCCATGATGGTTCTTACTTCATCGGCTAATCCTGTGAAGTAGTTGACCACCATATCGGGTAAGCCCTTGAAGTATTGCTTGCGCAAGGTTTCATCTTGCGTTGCTACGCCAGTGGCGCAGTTGTTCAGGTGACAGATGCGCAGGAACTTACAGCCCATGGCGACCATAGGAGCAGTGCCAAAGCCGAAGCTTTCTGCACCCAGAATGGCGGCTTTCACTACATCCAGACCGGTTTTCAATCCACCATCTACTTGCAGGCGAATTTTGTGGCGAAGCCCATTCGCGACCAGCGCTTGCTGGGTTTCGGCCAAGCCTAACTCCCAAGGGCAACCTGCATATTTAACCGAGGTCAGTGGGCTGGCTGCGGTGCCGCCGTCGTATCCGGAAATGGTGATCAAATCGGCATACGCTTTAGCAACTCCTGTGGCAATGGTGCCGACACCCGGCTCAGACACCAGCTTGACGGACACCAAAGCATTTGGGTTAACCTGCTTCAGGTCGAAGATCAGCTGAGCCAAATCTTCTATCGAATAAATGTCGTGATGAGGCGGCGGTGAAATCAGGGTGACACCCTGTACGGAATAACGCAGTTTGGCGATTTCTGCCGTCACTTTATGACCTGGAAGCTGACCGCCTTCACCGGGTTTCGCCCCTTGTGCGACTTTGATTTGCAATACATCGGCATTGGTCAGGTAGTGAGGAGTAACACCGAAGCGACCGGATGCCACCTGTTTGATTCGCGAGTTGCGCTCGGTGCCAAATCGACGTGGGTCTTCACCACCTTCACCTGAGTTGGAGTAACCACCCAAACGGTTCATCGCCATCGCCAAGGCTTCATGAGCTTCAGGGCTGAGCGCACCAATCGACATGGCCGCAGAATCGAAACGTTTGAACAATTCAGTATTTGGCTCAATCTTTTCCAGTGGCAAAGGTTTATCGGCTTTTTTCAACTTGAGCATGTCGCGAAGCATGGCAATCGGACGTTCGTTGACTTGTTTGGCGTAGGATTGGTAATCCGACGCTTCACCCGATTTCACTGCGGTTTGCAGGGTGCCGACCACATCAGGGTTGTAGGCGTGGAATTCACCGCCGTGCACAAACTTCAACAGGCCGCCGTGGTCGATAGGCTTGCGTTTCGCCCAGGCTTTGCGTGAAAGGTTATATATGTCTTGCTGGAAGTCGCTAAACGACGCCCCTTGAATTCGCGTTGTGACACCTTTAAAGCACAGGTCGACCACGTCCTGGTGTAAACCCACGGCTTCAAACAGTTGCGAACAACGGTACGATGCAATGGTCGAAATGCCCATTTTGGACATGATTTTGTACAGACCTTTGTTGATGCCGTTGCGGTAGTTCTGCATCGCTTCACCATAGGTGCGATCCAGTGCGCCATCGTCAATGATTTTACCCAGCGCTTCGTATGCCAGATACGGGTAAACCGCAGTCGCCCCAAAGCCTAGCAACACCGCAAATTGGTGTGGGTCACGGGCGGTTGCGGTTTCCACCAGAATGTTGGCATCGCAGCGCAAGTTGGCATCGACAAGGCGTGTTTGTACTGCCCCGACTGCCATAGCAGCAGGGATCGGCAATCTGCCTTTTTGAATGTCTCGGTCAGACAGCATCACCAGTACCGTACCCTGACGAACGACTTCTTCTGCTTGATCGCACAAGTCCAGAATGGCTTGTTCCAGAGATTTTTCATCAGGGTTAAAGCTGATGTCCAGAATAGTATTGCGGTAGTGTTCGTCGCTCAGCTCAAGCAGTTGGAGCATGTCTGAGTAGAGAAGTACTGGTGAATCAAATGCCACGCGGTGAGCGTGTCCATCGGTTTCGCAGAACACATTCATTTCCTGACCAACGCTGGTGGCCAGTGACATCACGTGTTTTTCACGCAATGGGTCAATCGGTGGGTTGGTGACCTGAGCGAACTTCTGGCGGAAGTAATCGGTAACCAGTCGCTCTTTGGAGGAAAGTACTGCCATAGGGGTGTCATCACCCATAGAGCCGACGGCTTCTTGCCCCATATCACCGAGCACCCGAAGGACCTGATCAACTTCTTCGTTGCTCATGGCAAATTGCTTTTGGTAAACCTTAAGCTCATCGGCATCAAAGCTGCGTTGACCGACTTCTTCTTCGTTTAGCTCAGCAAAAGGCGTCAGGCGGTGAACGTTGTTGTCCATCCATTCGCGGTATGGGTGGCGGCTCTTGAGATCGCTGTCGATTTCAGACGATTGCCACAGCTTGCCTTTGCGGGTGTCGATGACTAAAAGCTCACCGGGACCAACGCGACCTTTTTCGGACACTTCATCGGGAGCGTAATCCCAGATACCCACTTCTGAGGCAAGGGTGATCAGGTTGTCTTTGGTGATCACATAACGCGCGGGGCGAAGACCGTTACGGTCTAGATTACAGGCAGCGTAACGACCGTCAGACAAAACAATGCCGGCCGGACCGTCCCAAGGCTCCATGTGTTTGGAGTTAAAATCGTAGAAAGCGCGGAGATCAGGGTCCATATCTGGGTGGTTTTGCCACGCAGGCGGCACCAGCATGCGCATGGCGCGGAACACGTCCATTCCTCCAGCCAGGAAGAGATCCAACATGTTGTCCAGACTGGAAGAGTCCGAGCCTGTTTCGTTCACGAACGGAGCGGCACTTTGCAAGTCCGGCAAGAGAGGAGAGGAAAACTTATAGGCGCGTGCGCGTGCCCATTGGCGGTTGCCCTCAATGGTGTTGATTTCCCCATTGTGTGCCAGATAACGGAATGGCTGAGCCAGTGGCCAGCGAGGCTGTGTATTAGTAGAGAAACGCTGGTGGAACAGGCAAATCGCAGATTCCATGCGCAGATCGGCTAAGTCGAGATAAAAACGAGGCAGATCCGCAGGCATGCACAGCCCTTTGTAAACGATGACCTGAGTGGACAGACTACAGATGTAGAAGTCGTCATCGTCGGTAATGCGTTTTTCAATGCGGCGGCGGGCAATGTAGAGGCGGCGTTCAATATCACGCTCGCGCCAACCTGCGGGCGCTGATATAAAGACTTGTTCAATCGTTGGAACGGATTCTGTTGCGATAGGACCTAACACGTCGGTATTGGTGGGCACATCGCGCCAACCTGCAATGGTGAGCGTCTCTTTAGCCAGCTCTTCATTGATGATGGTTTTTGCTTGTTGTGCTTTTGCGGTGTCCTGGCTGAAGAAAATCATACCAACCGCGTACTGTTTACCTAGGTTCCAACCGTTTTCCTGGGCGATTAAGCGCAGATATGAATCTGGCTTTTGAAGTAAAAGTCCGCAGCCATCACCGGTTTTTCCATCGGCAGCGATACCACCACGGTGTGTCATTCTGTCGAGGGCTGAGATAGCCGTGCGGACAAGTTTGTGACTCGGCTGACCTTCCATATGGGCGATCAAACCGAATCCACAGTTGTCTTTTTCAAGACGTGGATCGTAAAGAGCCATTGCATTCTCCCTTTGCTTCCTACCTTCCTGGTAAGGGATGTGTGTAACTTATTTTTATAGTTATATGGAGTGGGCGTCGGGTGTTCTCACCCATTTATTATAGTTGCCAAACTCTCTGTTTTATTAACATTGCGGTGTCATTTTGTTTTCACCAACTTCACAACCTATAGCTAATGATAGAAAACGTCAAGTTATTGGAGATTTGTCGGAAATAAGGGTGAAATTTGGAGTTTTATGCCATTTAAATATTTTACAAACAAAGAGTTATGATAATTGCATTAACAATTAATTTACAAAAATAGGCATAAAAAATGCCAGCACATGTGTGCTGGCAAAGTTCAGGAAGGAGTTGGGAAAACCGAGAACAGTTTTCCCTATTTTTTATACTGAAAGCATCAAAGAATCCGCTTTCGCTTCTAAGTTAGTGTTACCCATCAGGTGTTCATCGATAGCACGCGCACATTCACGACCTTCGTTGATACAACGAACAACTAATGACTGACCTGTACGCATATCGCCCGCAGCAAAGACACCATCTTGATTAGTCTGGAAATCCTGAGTCGCGACGTTGCCACGATCATCCAGTTTGATGTCGAGCTGTGCTAGAACGCCGGTTGGTTCAGGGTGTAGGAAACCCATCGCCAGGAACGCCAGATCACAAGGGATCACGCGCTCGCTGCCTGCGATTTCTTCAAACGTTGGGCGCTCACCCGCTTTAGCGTCTTTCCAGACGATATCTGCAATGCGAAGCCCTGTTACCTGACCATCATCGTTGCCGATGAACTCTTTGGTGAGGATATTCCAATGACGATCACAGCCTTCTTCATGAGACGTTGAAGTACGCATGATCATCGGGTATTGAGGCCATGGCATGTTTGCAGGGCGCTTCTCTGGTGGAATCGGCATGATTTCTACCTGAGTGATGCTCGCTGCTTTGTGGCGGTTAGAAGTACCCACACAGTCAGAACCTGTATCACCACCACCAATCACGACAACGTGTTTGTCTTTGGCGTGGATTTCTTCGGTTTTCAGATCCATGTCATTTGCACGACGGTTGTTCTGACCTAAGAACTCCATCGCAAAATGCACGCCTTTCAGGTCACGACCTGGAACGGGTAGATCGCGTGGAACGGTAGAACCACCGGTCAGCAGAACCACGTCGAAATCTTCACGTAGCTGAACTGCGTTGATGTCGACACCAATGTGCGCATTCACAACAAACTTGATGCCCGCTTTTGCCATCAGGTCGATTTTACGATCAATAACAGACATGCTGAGTTTGAAATCAGGAATCCCGAAGCGCAGCAGACCACCGACTTTTTCATCACGCTCAAATACCGTCACTAGGTGACCTGCGCTGTTTAGCTGCTCAGCAGCAGACAGACCAGCAGGACCACTTCCGATAATGGCGACAGTTTTACCCGAACGCGAGCGAGGCGTTTTCGGCTTGGCGTAACCTTCACGGTAGGCTGTTTCAACAATCGTTTTCTCAATGTTACAGATGGTGATTGGGTCTTGGTTAATGCCCAATACACACGCACTTTCACAAGGAGCAGGGCAGACGCGACCAGTAAACTCTGGGAAGTTGTTGGTGGAACTTAGAATGTTCCACGCCTCTTCCCAACTGTCGCGGTAAACCGCATCGTTAAATTCAGGAATGATGTTGCCAATCGGGCAGCCGTTATGACAAAACGGCACGCCACAGTCCATGCAACGAGAAGCCTGAGTATTGATTTTGGTGCCGAACTCTTCGTTCAGCACAAACTCTTTGTTGTTCTCAATACGAACGCTAGGGTCGAGCTTTCTTGGAAGCTCACGACCATGCTCTAAAAATCCAGTAGGCTTACCCATTACACTGCCTCCACTTCTTGGTTTTGTTCTGCTTCCGCTTTACGCTTCTGAAGTACCGCTTTGTAGTCGCGTGGCATAACTTTCACCACGGTGGCTAAGCTGGCTTCGAAGTTATCAAGGAAAGACTGAGCAACTTCACTTCCTGTGAATTCAACGTGCTTAGTGAGCATCTCACGCAGCAAGTCTTCGTCTTCTTGTTCAATTGGGTCTAGGTCGACCAGTTCTGGGTTGAGCTTGGTTTCGAAATCACCTGCTGTATCCCAAACGTAAGCAACACCGCCACTCATCCCCGCCGCAAAGTTACGACCTGTAGAGCCAAGGATAACCGCGACGCCACCTGTCATGTATTCACAGCCGTGGTCACCCACGCCTTCAACAACGACTTTGGCACCGGAGTTACGCACACAGAAGCGTTCACCCGCCATGCCGCGAATGTAAGATTCGCCAGACGTCGCGCCGTAGAAACATACGTTACCGACAACGATGTTGTCTTCTGCAACAATGCTGGATTTCGCGTCTGGGTATAGCACCAAAGTACCGCCAGATAAGCCTTTTCCCCAGTAGTCGTTTGCGTCGCCTTCGACTTCAAACTTCACACCTTTGGCAAGGAAGGCACCGAATGACTGACCCGCACTTCCACTGAACTTAACGTGCATTGGCTGTGGTAAACCCTGGTCTTTGTAGACTTTAGAAATCTCGTTAGACAGCATGGTACCGGCACTACGGTCGGTGTTGATGATCTTCAGCTCTGCGCTGACTGGTTCACCAAACTCCAGCGCAGGCTGCGCCAGTTCGATCAGCTTACGGTCCAGTACTTCTTCAAGATTGTGGTTTTGTTCTTTCTGGTTGAATACACCATCTTCTTCACGCGCTTGCTCAATGTGCAACACTGGCGTGAGGTCTAGGTTCTTGTATTTCCAGTGAGCGATGTTGTCGCGTACTTTCAGCTTCTGAGACTGACCAACCATTTCATCAATAGTACGGAAGCCAAGCTCAGCCATGATTTCACGCAGACCTTCAGCCATGTACTGGAAGAAGGTAACAACGTCTTCAACACGACCATCAAAGCGCTCACGCAGTGTTTTGTTCTGAGTCGCGATGCCCACTGGACAGGTGTTTTTGTGACACTTACGCATCATGATACAGCCTTCTACAACCAGAGCGGCTGTCGCCACGCCCCATTCTTCTGCACCCAGAAGTGTCGCAACGGCAAGGTCACGTGGCGTTTTCATCTGTCCGTCGGTTTGCACCACGATACGGTTACGCAGACCGTTTTTCAGAAGCGTCTGGTGAGTTTCTGCCAAGCCCAGTTCCCACGGAAGACCCGTGTGACGGATAGAGGACATTGGTGAAGCACCAGTACCGCCATCAAAGCCAGCGATAAGAACCACGTCGGCTTTTGCTTTGGCAACACCAGAGGCAATCGTACCTACGCCTGCTTCGGATACCAGCTTCACATTGACGCGACCTGCGCGGTTAGCGTTTTTCAGGTCGTAAATCAGCTGCGCCAAATCCTCGATAGAGTAGATGTCGTGGTGTGGCGGTGGAGAAATCAGACCGACGCCCGGAGTGGAGTGACGAGTCGCACCGATCCAGTCGTCTACTTTATCGCCCGGTAGCTGACCACCTTCACCCGGTTTCGCGCCCTGAGCCATCTTGATTTGGATTTCATCCGAGTTGGTCAGGTAGTAAGAAGTGACACCGAAACGGCCAGAAGCTACCTGCTTGATAGCAGAGCGTTCCCAGTCACCGTTTTTCTTACGCTCGAAACGTGCTGGGTCTTCACCTCCTTCACCAGAGTTGGATTTCGCACCGATACGGTTCATCGCAACCGCTAGGGTTGAGTGTGCTTCGTAAGAGATAGAACCGAACGACATTGCACCTGTAGCAAAACGCTTAAGGATACTTTCGATTGGTTCCACTTCTTCCACAGGAATCGAACCTGCCGGGTTTTTCACGAAGTCGAGCTGGCTACGCAATGTGGCAGCGTTGTCGCCTTGTGCATCAACCGCGCTTGCGTATTGCTTGAACTGAGCAAAATCTTTGTTGCGAGTCGACTGCTGAAGCAATGAGATGGTTTCAGGGTTAAACAGGTGCTTTTCACCACGTTGTTTCCACTGATAAACGCCGCCCACATCCAGAACCTGAACCGGGATTTCACGGGTCGGGTAACCTACACGGTGGCGAACCAAAACTTCTTTGGCGATGTCATCGATGGTGAGACCTTCGATACGAGTGACGGTACCTGTGAAGTATTTCTCGACCACAGACTTGCTGATCCCCAGAGCTTCAAAGATTTGAGCGCCGTGGTAAGACTGAAGTGTCGAGATACCCATCTTAGAGAAGATCTTAAGCAGACCGCCATTAATGGCTTTGCGGTAGTTCTCGAACAGGTCGCTGATGCTGGCTTCTGGATCCAGTTTCTTAGTGCGCTGCAGCTCTACCATTGTCTCAACAACAAGGTATGGGTTCACAGCGTTTGCACCGTAACCAACCAATGTGGCGAAGTGGTGCGTTTCACGCGCGTCACCCGTTTCCACTACGATGTCACACTTAGCGCGTAAACCTTTGCGAATCAGATGGTGGTGAACGGCGCCGACAGCCAGCATTGCTGGGATTGCAGCGTGGTTTGAGTTCACTGCACGGTCAGTCAGCAGGATGATGGAGTAACCGTCGATAACCGCGTCTTCTGCGTATTGGCAGATACGTTTTAGTGCACGTTCAAGTTTGCCCGCATCTTCATTCGCCTGGAATACGATATCCAGCGTTTTCGCTTGCAGGTGCTCGTTATCGATAGCACGCAGCTTTTCAAGTTCAGAGTTAGAAAGAACCGGAGATTCCAGCTCTACCTTCTGACAGTGAACAGGTGTTTCTGTCAGCAGGTTCTGATCTTTACCCAGGTAGGTATTCAAAGACATGACCATACGCTCACGAATCGGATCGATTGGTGGGTTGGTTACCTGAGCAAATAGCTGCTTAAAGTAGTTAGACAGGTGCTGTGACTGGTGCGAAAGCACAGCCAGCGGCCAGTCTGCTCCCATGGCGCTGAGTGGCTCTTTGCCATCTTTTGCCATTGGAACAATGATTTCGTTCACTTCTTCCGAGCTCACACCAAACGATTGTTGTTTGTGGAGTAGTTTCTCTGGAGAAGGCTGGTTAAATTCGTTGCTCGCGTCTGGAAGCTTCTTAAGGCTAAGCAGGTTTTCGTCCACCCACTTCTCATAAGGCTGCGCGTTGGCGATGCCGTCTTTCACTTCTTCATCAGAAATGATGCGACCTTCTTCAAGGTCAGCAACGAAGATACGGCCAGGTTGCAGACGACCACGGAATTCAACGTTTTCAGGTTCGATTTCTACTACACCGGATTCCGATGCCATCACAAGGAAGTCATCTTTTGTAACTGTGTAGCGAGATGGACGCAGACCATTACGGTCAAGTGTGGCACCTACCTGAACACCGTCGGTGAAACAAACAGAAGCCGGACCGTCCCACGGTTCCATCACGTTAGCGTGGTATTGGTAGAACGCACGACGCGTTGGGTCCATGTTTTTGTTTTCTTGCCATGCTTCAGGGATCATCATCATTAACGCATGAGGCAAGCTACGACCAGAAAGGACCAGGAGCTCAAGCGCCATGTCGAAGTTAGATGAATCCGAGCTTCCTTCCTGGCAGATAGGCAGAAGCATGTCGATCTCTGCCTGAGTAAACAGGTCAGATTCCAAAATGGCTTCACGCGCTTTCATCCAGTTCAGGTTACCGCGAACCGTGTTGATTTCACCGTTGTGGGCAATGTAACGGAAAGGCTGAGCTAAGCGCCATTTCGGGAAGGTATTGGTAGAAAAGCGAGAGTGCACAAGGGCAAGCGCGGTAACCATAGTCGGGTTTTGAAGGTCCAGGAAGTACTGAGGTACTTGCTCTGTTGTTAGCTGACCTTTATAGACGATGGTTTTGCAAGACATGGAGTTGATGTAGAAATCATCACCAATGTTTGACACGCTTTCCAGACACACACGAACGGTGTAGTTACGCAGCACGTAAAGCTTACGCTCTAGCTCGTCTGGTGTTGTACCAGGACCACCAGTGACAAACACATGCTCAAACTGAGGCTCTGTGCTGAGTGGATCCGCACCAATCATTGAGTTGTCGACAGGAAGAACACGATACCCAAGAATTTCTAAGTCCAGGCGTTTCGCATTGCGTTCCAGAATGTCACGACACTGAGCGCGTTTATGCTCATCTTTAGGAAACAGAACAACACCCACACCGTACTTTTCAAAAGAGGGGAGTTTGATGCCTTGTTTGACGGTTTCCTCTAACAGAAACTCGTGAGGCTTTTGAAGTAAAATACCCGCACCATCACCAGAGCAAGGGTCACAACCCTGACCGCCACGGTGTTCCATGCGAGCAAGCATGTCTAGAGCTTGAGTAACAACTTCATGAGATTTACGGTTTTTTAGGTGAGCGACAAAACCGATACCACAAGCATCATGCTCCAGTTCAGGAGTATAAAGACCTTGTGTCTTCTGCTCTCTATCTACCATAGATACATCCTTCCAGTTTTTTACAGGCGCAACTTACTCGCGCAAACGCACCTGTTCCTTTTTATATTTTTGAACTCGAAACCATCGGTGTTGATGGTCTTGATTCCTTTCTGCTCTTCGCGGAAGTTTAATTAGCGAAGAACACTATTCCTTGGTGATATCCATCGTGAATTGCCTGATTATTAGGCGTTTGTATTGAGGGGAGTGGATATCTTCCGATTAATTCGCGTTCTTTATTTGGCCGACATTGCTCAAAAAAACGTGATTTGTGTAACTATCCTACATTTTTGTAATGGCAAAAGCCATTCAAAGTTTACTTGAAATGCACATTTTTTCAGCGGATTTATGCAGTTTTAGCTTAACAAAACGATAACATCTGCACTTTTTCCTGTGTTTTCTGCATCTTTATTGATTTTTGTCCGTAATCCAGCTTTTTCGTGCTTCTAAAATATGGTGATAATTTTCGGTGTTTTGTAATTTAATTACACAGATGAGAATGATTCTTGTTTGATGTTTTTTTGTTCATATGACACTGGGTTTTCAGGCTAAAAGAAGATTCTTTTGTTGAGGCAATTTGAAAAGTCATGAAGCAGTTGCATGAATCAGTAAATACACTTGGGCAAGATTTACAGCGTCGATATGGTGAGAAAGTCCATAAGCTGACCTTACATGGAGGATTCAGTTGCCCAAACCGTGACGGTACGATTGGCGTGGGTGGATGTACTTTCTGCAACGTTGCATCTTTTGCTGATGAACAGGCACAGGTAAAAAGCATCCAGGAACAGCTAACTGACAGAGCGGGCGAGGTGACTCGTGCCAAAAAGTATCTGGCGTATTTTCAGGCGTACACCAGTACCTATGCCGAAGTTCAGGTGCTCAAATCCATGTATGAAGAAGCGCTGAAGTACGTAGACATTGTCGGGCTCTGCGTCGGAACCAGACCAGATTGCGTTCCCGATGCGGTACTGGAACTTCTTTCTGGTTATGTGAGTCAAGGGTTTGAGATCTGGCTTGAGCTAGGTTTACAAACGGCGAACAATAGAACCCTCAAGCGTATTAACCGAGGGCACGATTTTGAGTGCTATGCTGAAATCACCAAAAAGGCACGAGCACTGGGTATAAAGGTCTGTACGCATCTGATTGTCGGTTTGCCCGGTGAAGATAAAGCCACCTGTCTGGATACGTTAGACAAAGTGACTGACGTAGGTACTGACGGCATCAAGCTTCATCCCCTTCATATAGTAGAGGGGAGTATCATGGCAAAAAGCTGGAAAGCAGGGCGGTTGCATGCTCCAAAAATGGAGAAGTATGTCGACATTGCCTCTGAAATGATAAGAAGAACACCTCCCGAGGTGGTGTATCACCGTGTCAGTGCATCTGCGAGAAAACCGACCTTATTGGCACCGGATTGGTGTGAACAGCGTTGGCTGGCTATGACGGAAATTGGTCGTTTGCTTGATAAGCTTGGTGTGCAAGGCAGCTTAATCGGGTCTCCGTTTGAGTATGTAAAGCCAAATATTTAAAGCTCAATAATTGAAGTTCAATTCATCAGAACTACGAATTCAATTGAACACGAATGCCTGCTTTTGTGTACAATCCTAGGATGCAAAACAGGCGAATATCATAATGGAAGACTTTGTTCACTGGCTCTGGGATAACACCCATGGTTTTGGAATTGATATAGTGGCAATCTTGGCTGGAGCATCATTGGCTTTGGCAGCCCGCCTGCATTTCAATAGACAGCTCATCACTTTGCTGCATGATACTCCAACGGCAATGGTTGCATTAGATGCATCATCTGGCTGCGTTTTGGATGCCAATACAGAAGCCCTGCAACTTCTGGCGATTCGTCGGGTTGGCGAAAAGTATCTTTTGCCAGATACGGTTTCGAATGATGAGCTCATTAAGCTGATGAACGAGAACGCAAAGTCTCGTCAATCTACATTTCATCACAACCTGTCTCTCTCCGAACATCACGATGTCGTTTTGACGTTTTCCGGACGCAAAACGCGCTATCAAGGCAAAAGTGTCTGGATAACGTACTTAACTCCCTATCAGCTTTCTGAACGTGAACAGACAGAAGCTCAGCAATCCTTAGTGATCGCAAAACGAGTGTTAGATTCTATTTCCCAGCCTGTTTTCTTTACTGACAAAGTAGGCGAGCTAATGGGAACCAACCGTGCGTTTGAACAGTTTTGGAAAGGTCGGGCAGAAGAAGGTGAAAACAGCGCCAGACAGCTAAGCAAACAAAGACACAGTCAGCAGCGCTGGACGACCTCTGAAGACGGTCAGTCGTGCTTGCTTGAAACTCGATTGAATTCGCTCACCAACGATAACGGTGATGTCATTGGAACTATAGGTATCAGTTACGATGTGACAGACTGGCACCATACCCAGCAGGCACTTCGTGACGAAATGGAGCGCAGTAAAGACACAGAAATCGCATTGGCGCAGCGAGACACCATACTGCAGTCGATACTTGAAGCCAGTCCGGACCCGATTGGCTTGTTCAATCAAAATCGAATTTACGAAGCCTGTAACCAGCCTTATGTGGAAGCCCTTGGTGTGGCAAAGCCAAATGATCTGATTGGCAAGCGAGTCGAAGAAGTTGTCTCTCGCGATGCCTACATGAGATACAAAGACAGCGATGACAAGGTCATGCAGGAAGGCACCACCTTGCGCTACATCGACCGCGTTGAGCGTACCAGTGGTGACACAATCTGGTATGACGTAGTGAAAGCACCGTATCGTAACCCGGCTTCAGGTACAAACGGTGTTCTGGTCATGGCTCGTGATGTCACGGAACGCTTTTTAGTGGAAGAAAAACTGGAAAAAGCGAACCGGGAGCTGGAAAAGCTGAGCTTTATTGACGGATTAACCAAAGTCGCCAACCGACGTCGCTTCGACGAGCAACTGGAATTGTTGTGGCGTTTACACGTTCGTCAGCAGAAGTCCCTCACCGTCATGCTTTGTGATGTTGACCATTTTAAGGATTACAACGACAACTACGGTCATCAGCGTGGCGACTCGGCGCTAATTGAACTGGCGGCGACATTTGAAAAAGTGCTTTCACGCTCCTCTGACTGCGTTGCGCGATACGGTGGTGAAGAATTTGCCTTTATTCTGCCGGATACCAGCTCTGAAGGGGCGATCAACGTTGCGCAAAACATTCAGCAAAGCGTACACGACTTAAACATCGCCCATGAGCATTCGCCAGTTTCCGACCGGATCACCATCAGTATTGGAATCGTCTCTTGTGTTCCCGCTATTACAGAAATGCCTAGTCAGCTCATTTCTATGGCAGATCAGGCGCTTTACAAAGCCAAACAAAAAGGGCGTAATCAATCCCAAATGGTTTGATTTCATTGTGTTAGCGCGGATGTGAGGCGTCATTAAGATTCTTCTCCCAACTCCCGTTACAATACGGGTTTCTGTGCGCTGCTTTCTTCATTTTAAACGGAGCTTTCATGAAGCCGATTAAGAATCTGGCGCAATACTATGTCGACCTGCTGGTCAAACTGGGTATTGTGCGTTTCTCTATTCTTCTCGCTTTGGCACTGGTTGCCCTCGCCGTATTTGTTCAGGTTGGTATTACGCTCGCCTTACAGGGGATGGTTGATGATATCGACATAATCCGTTCCGTTTTCTTTGGTCTTCTCATTACCCCCTGGGCGGTGTACTTCCTTTCTGTTGTTGTTGATCAGCTCGAAGAATCCCGACAGCGCCTGTCCAAGCTGGTTTCAAAACTCAAGGACATGCGTTCACGAGATCAGGAGCTAAACCAGCAACTGCAGGAGAACATTCTTCAGTTGAATCTAGAGATTGAAGAACGACAAAAAGTGGAAGTCGCCAGAGAGCAATTGCTGAGAGACATGGAAAGCGAGGTTTTTCAGAGAGAAAAAGCTCAGGTTGAACTGGCAGAAAGAACCGCACTTTTGCGCTCATTCATTGATGCCTCTCCAGACTTGATTTACTACCGAAACGCCAAGGGTGAGTTTTCGGGTTGTAACCGCGCGATGGAAGATTTGACCGGTAAGCGAGAGCATGACCTGGTCGGGCTGACTCCGTGGGATGTTTACAGCAAAGAAGTGGCGCAACAGGTAGTGGAAACCGATGAGCAGGTCTTCTCGAACAACAACTCGCTGACTTACGAACAGTGGCTGGAATACCCAGATGGACGCAAAGCGTATTTCGAACTGCGTAAGGTGCCTTTCTACAGCAAAGAAGGCAAACACCTTGGTCTGGTTGGGTTTGGTCGTGATATTACTGAACGTAAGAAATATCAGGATGCACTGGAGAAAGCGAGTCAGGACAAAACGACGTTCATCTCGACCATCAGTCACGAACTGCGTACTCCTCTCAACGGCATTGTAGGTTTAAGCCGTATGTTGCTCGACACCAAGCTGTCGCAGGAACAGCGTCAGTACATGCAGACCATCAACGTAAGCGCAGTGAGCTTGGGCAATATTTTCAATGACATCATTGATATGGATAAGTTTGATCGTCGCAAGCTCGAACTTTTCCCTAAGCCACTCGATTTCACCGAGTTTGTTGCAGAGATCGAAAGCCTATCGAGCCTGATGGCTGAGCAGAAGGGACTGCGGTTTGATTTAGAAAGACTGACCGAGCTGCCATCAGGAATTGATGTAGATGCCACCAGGCTTCGTCAGGTGCTCTGGAATTTGATCAGCAATGCGATGAAATTCACCAAAGAAGGTGGCGTTGTCATGAGTGTCAGTTCCGACATTGTTGATGACCATGCCGAGATCACCATTGAGATTGAAGATACAGGGATTGGTATTCCGGAAGCGGAGTTAGAGAAGATCTTCGCCATGTATTATCAGGTGAAATCGGGTAAAGACAACCTACATGCAGTAGGCACTGGTATCGGTCTGGCCGTTTCTCGCCAGTTAATCAACATGATGGGAGGTGACATTGAAGCCGCCAGTGAAGAAGGGTTCGGCAGTACATTTACCGTGACATTGAAAGCCCCACTGGTAGAGATCGACAGTGAAGAATCCATCATTGATAGCCACATTAATCAGTCTCTGCGCATCTTTATGGTGGAAGACATCGAACTTAATATCACTGTTGCTCGCTCCTTGCTGGAGAGCCTTGGTCACAGTGTTGAAGTTGCGATGACAGGTGAAGAAGCCATCGCCAAATTTGAGCCGACACAATATGATCTTGTTCTGCTCGATATCCAGCTACCAGACATGACCGGATTTGATGTGGCGTCATCGTTCCGAGCGCACTACAAACACTTGCCGCCTTTGGTTGCGTTAACCGCCAATGTTCTAAAAGACAAAGCCGATTACCTTCGCAAAGGGATGGATGAAGTTATCAGTAAACCTTTGTCTGTAAAAGGAATTAAAAAAGCATTAGCTCTGTCCGATCTTCCTTCCGTGGTTGATGAAAAAGTGTGCAATGAAGAGCCGGAAGTTAGTCCATCTTCAGAAACTCAGCTCACCAGTCAGATTTTGGATTTGGAGATGTTAGAATCCTACGTCGGTATCGTCGGAACACAACCTGTCCTTGAGAGCATTAAGCTGTTTGAAAGCATGATGCCGGGATACATGGAAGTGTTGGACTCCAATATGATGGCAAAAGATCAAGACGGCATCGTATCTGAAGCACATAAGATCAAAGGGGCTGCTGGGTCGATTGGACTCAAACATATTCAGAGTGTGGCTCAGAAAGCACAATCACCAGAACTTGCTGCCTGGTGGGAAAACATCCATGACTGGGTTGAAGAAATCCGGGGTGGCTATAAACACGATATCGATATTCTTAAAGCGTGGTTAGAAAACGAAAAAGGAAAACAACAATGAAAAAGCTGGCTTTAGTGGCGGTGTTAGCTGTGGCTGGGTGCGCTCAACATCAAGATTCTAACGCAGTGCCGTGGGAAAAGACGACGGCACAAGAAACAGTTGCCGGTACAACGGTTCGTATGACGGTGAACTTGTGGCTGAATAAAATGCCAGGTATAGAGGGCGAGCAAGGGCACATGTTGCATGGCGCTTTGTATCTGGATGGTCGTGATGACTTGCCTGCTCATTTGGATGCTAAGGCACTGATCATCAAGCAAGGAGACATGTCTCAATGGGTTGAGATTGAGGCAATTGATGTAAGAAACCACAGTGAAAACCGCTGGGAAGTGGCATTCAGTACGGATATGCCATTGGATGAGGCTGAAAAGGTGGATGTTGGTTTACAGCTTACTGATTCGGAAAAAAACTACTGGCTGACTCAGGAAGCAGTGAAAGTAGATAGCGTTTACTAGAGCTAAAGACCCTAGAGGATTTTCTAAATAACAAAAAAGCCGATGCAGATGCATCGGCTTTTGAATATCTGGAATCGTATTATTCTTCCAGGTCACCACAGAAGCGGTAGCCTTCACCATGAATAGTTGCGATGATTTCTGGCGTGTCTGCCACAGACTCAAAGTGCTTACGAATACGACGAATAGTTACGTCAACAGTACGATCGTGTGGTTTTAGCTCACGACCTGTCATCTTCTTAAGAAGGTCAGCACGGGTTTGGATTTTGCCTGGGTTTTCACAGAAGTGAAGCAGTGCACGGAATTCAGAACGTGGAAGCTTGTAGCTGTCACCAGCCGGGCTCACTAGCGAGCGGCTGTTGATGTCCAGTTCCCAACCGTTAAATTCGTATTTCTCAACGCTGCGTTTTTCTTCCTGTACAGCTCCGTTGGTCATCGAGCGGTTCAGAAGGTTACGAGCACGGATGGTTAATTCACGAGGGTTAAATGGCTTGGTGATGTAATCATCTGCACCAATTTCCAGACCAAGGATCTTATCAACTTCGTTGTCACGACCTGTCAGGAACATCAGGGCAACGTTTGCTTGCTCGCGAAGTTCACGTGCTAGCAACAGACCATTTTTACCCGGTAGGTTGATGTCCATGATAACCAAGTTCACTTGGTTTTCGGCAAGTACACGATGCATTTCTTCACCATCACTTGCTTCATAGACAGCATATCCCTCTGCTTCGAAAATGCTTTTCAGCGTATTGCGGGTTACTTGCTCATCTTCAACGATGAGAATCTGCGGGGTTTGCATTGGCGGTACCTAAATTGTAACTAAAACTGTGCTAATAGAATAAATTCTAGGCAGAAAAATAACATACAGGTAAAGTGTTTTTGATAATAAACGATACTACGCAAAAAAACACCACCTTCACGCGGTACGCCGTCCTTGGAAGTCTGATTTTAAGAAGACCAAATCCTATGTCATGCTTGCTTTCTGCCGATTGTTGAACTGGATTTTATATTGTTAACAGCTTGCTAACAACGCCCAAATACCAATTCCATTCACTTTGTTGATTTATATCAATAGAAGAAAACTAACAAGAATAGATAGTAAATGTATATAAAAAGTTGAATTTTTTATGCAGATTGATAGCTCCCTCATACAAGCGTATTTGGCAACATATTTTTACACTGATAAGCCGATCGCATTTCATCGGTTTTGTGTAATAACTGCCTGTAATCCAAGAAGTAAAAAGGTTTCGGATTTCGACAACAATTTAAGAAATAAGCAGTTGGAAGCCGACCTTGCAGAGCATGTTCACCAGCCAGTATTGGCCGGAGATGAAACAAAGCAGTGGTGTGAAGAAAGCTACATTGTAGAAATATCACTACAAAAAGCGATAAAGCTAGCCAAACGCTATGAGCAGAATGCCATCTACTACATCGAGGATGGAGAGCTGTTTCTGGTTTTTGTGAGCGGAGAACAAATGAGTGCCGGTACGTTTAGCGAAAAAGTGAGATTCGTTCGCTAACGCCATGAAATATATAGGGCAATGGATATAACCTAATCGAATGTGAGCTTGCTCTCTATCTCACGCTATATCAAAGCGGTGCAGGTAGTTGGGTATATAGTTATAGAAGCAACATAATCTCAAGGAGGAACCATGAAAGACTTACTGCCTGATCTTTGTGATCAGTACGAAGACCAACTGACCTTACTGGATCTGCCATTGCAGAACTTTGGTCAAAGAGGCGCGTTCTGGGGCGAAATTGTCACGGTTCGTTGCTATCACGATAACTCTAAGGTTAAAGAAGCCTTGAATGAGAACGGCAAAGGAAAAGTGCTGGTCGTGGACGGAAATGGGTCAAGTGAACGTGCACTTATGGGCGATCAAGTTGCCCTCACTGCAATAAACAATCAGTGGGAAGGGGTCGTGATTTGGGGAGCGGTACGTGATGTTGGCGCCATGTCAGAAATGGACTTAGGAGTAAAAGCACTGACAACCTGCCCATTCAAAACGGAAAAACGAGACATCGGTGAAATCGATGTTGGTCTGACTATTCAGGGGCAAATGATACAACCAGGTGATTACCTGTATTCTGATTGGAATGGCATCGTTATTTCGAAGAAAGAATTGAAAGTAACTTAAGATCATCAGCCCGCTGAAAGCGGAAATACCGAGGTTGGTTTAGAAGCGAAATCCTAAACCAACTTCCACCCCACCTTTTTGAATTTCTTCATAATCTAATGTGGCATGCAAGTCGAGGTTTTCAGACAGTTTTAATCGGCTGGATACTTCGGCAGAGATAAGCTTTTGTTGAGGGTTTAGGCTGTCTTGCTCGTAAGGCTTAGTTGCACGAACGCTACTGTTCACCGAGAAAGATTCACTGAACTTGTAGTTCACACCACTTAAAAAGCCGTTATAGCGTGGGGATTCAGAGTTAGTGATACTGGCACCCACATAAACATCGACAGAATCAAACAGGTTATAGGAATAACCACTGTCTATCTGCCAGCTATCAAACTGTGTATTAGGTTGCGCTTGGCTTGAGATAAACCAATTGTGCGAGGATGGCTTTTCAGGCGTTAAACTTGGTAGGTCTTCTGCTTGAGAAATAGCAGGCATTGCAAGCAGGCTCAAAATGAGAAGTGGTTTCTTCATATCTGCCTCCTTGCTGAATAATCTACTTAGTGAATATAGCTTATCTGATGTGTACCCACGATCTTTTTTTAGAGATTGATCGCGCTTTGGGATCATACTCACTCAATCACTGCATTTTGTCAAAGAATGACGATTTTCTGACGTATGCACAATTTCAATGATTTCGTATGGCTATTGAAGAACAAGGCTTGATAATTTATTGATTGATATATGAATTAAGGCTCATCGTTCTATTTAAACTTGCATAAAATACCGAGGGAAAGGTAAAAAAAATAATCTTTTCATTGACTCAGACGAGGAAAATCGGTAAACGTAAAGTTAAGCAAACACACGTACACAGTAAGATAAAAAATTATTCATGCTTAATCACCGCACAACAGTAACCACCACCATTATTATTACCGACATTATAACTGTTGGGGCGGGCTGTTAAGCGAAAGAAATTTCAAGAAAAGGCCTGTATCCCACAAGATACAGGCCTTTTTTTATGCAGGTTTAAAATATACCGGAGGAAGGGATGCGAGTTTTAAAGTTTGGTGGATCGTCGTTGGCAGATGCTGATCGCTTTTTAAGAGCGGCAGACATCATTGCTAATAACGCGAAGCAAGAGCAGGTGGCAGTGGTGCTGTCTGCCCCAGGAAAAACCACCAACAAATTGGTGTCAGTTATTGAAGGTGCACTCAGAAATGGCGAAGCGGATCTGCAAATCGCGGAGCTGGAGTCTTCTCTTCAATCGCTGTTTGACGAAGTACAGAAGCAAGTACCGAATTTGGAAAGCGCGGGTTTCAACAATCAGTTGAAGACCTCTCTGAGTCAGCTTCGTCAGTTTGTACATGGCATCAATCTTTTGGGTATGTGCCCAAATAATGTTAATGCCCGCATCATCAGTAAAGGTGAGCGCATTTCCATTCAGCTAATGAAAGCTGTACTGGAAGCAAAAGGTCATCCTTCTTTCCTAATAGACCCAGTTGAATACCTTGTTGCTAAAGGCGACCACCTTGAAGCTATGGTCGATGTTGATGTCTCAACCAATAACTTCCGTGCTAACCCTCTTCCTGAAGATCATGTTTACATCATGCCTGGCTTTACAGCTGGAAATGAGAAAGGTGAACTGGTAACCCTTGGTCGTAACGGCTCCGATTACTCTGCGGCAGTTCTGGCAGCGTGCTTGCGCGCAGAATGTTGTGAAATCTGGACAGACGTAGACGGTGTATACAACTGTGACCCTCGCTTGGTTGACGATGCAAGGCTGCTTAAATCTCTGAGCTACCAAGAAGCGATGGAGCTGTCTTACTTCGGCGCTTCCGTTCTTCACCCAAAAACCATTGCACCTATTGCACAGTTCCATATTCCGTGTCTGATCAAAAACAGCTTTAACCCACAAGGTGCGGGTACGTTGATTGGTCAGGATACAGGTGAAGATAACCTAGCGATCAAAGGCATCACGACCCTGAACAAGCTGACCATGGTAAATGTGTCAGGTCCTGGCATGAAAGGCATGGTGGGCATGGCGAGCCGCGTGTTTGGCGCGATGTCATCTGCAGGCGTTTCTATTGTTCTTATCACCCAGTCTTCTTCTGAGTACAGCATCAGTTTCTGTATCGAACAGGCGGATAAAGCTAAAGCTGAACAGGTACTTAGTGATGCATTCGAACTTGAGCTCAAAGATGGCTTGCTAGAGCCAGTTGAGTTTATGAATGATGTAGCTATCGTTACTCTGGTTGGTGATGGTATGCGTACCTCTCGCGGTGTTGCGTCTCGCTTCTTCGCATCATTAGCGGAAGTGAACGTTAACGTAGTGGCTATCGCACAGGGTTCTTCTGAACGTGCCATTTCTGCAGTGATTCCTGAAGATAAAGTGTCTGAAGCCATCAAAGCGTGTCACGAAAATCTCTTTAACTCTAAGCACTTCCTTGATGTATTTGTGGTCGGCGTTGGTGGGGTCGGTGGTGAGCTGGTGGATCAGATCCAGCGTCAGCAAGCAAAGCTGGCAGACAAAGGCATCGTAATTCGGGTTTGTGGGTTAGCAAACAGCAAAGGCTTGCTGCTAGATAGCAAAGGTCTGCCGCTTGACCACTGGCGTGATCGCATGACTCACGCTTCAGAAGAATTCAGCCTTGCCAGCCTGATTGCACTTGTACAGCGTAACCACATCATCAACCCGGTGCTAGTGGATTGTACATCTAGCGAAAACATCGCTAATCAATATGCCGACTTCCTTGCAGCAGGTTTCCACGTTGTTACGCCAAACAAAAAGGCCAACACAGCAAGCATGGCGTACTACCACCAACTTCGTGATGTGGCGCGCGCGTCTCGCCGCAAGCTGATGTACGAAACAACGGTAGGTGCTGGTCTTCCGGTTATCGAGAACTTACAAAACCTAATCTCTGCGGGTGATGAGCTAGAGAAATTCAACGGTATTCTTTCTGGTTCACTGTCTTACATCTTCGGCAAACTGGACGAAGGCATGACTTTGAGTCAGGCAACTAACATTGCAAAAGACAACGGTTTTACCGAACCAGACCCACGCGACGACCTTTCGGGTATGGACGTGGCACGTAAACTTCTGATCCTTGCCCGCGAATCTGGTCTAGAGCTTGAGCTGGACGACGTCGCTGTAGAAGCGGCTCTGCCTCCGGGTTTTGATGACAGCGGAAGTGTGGAAGAGTTTATGGCTCGTCTGCCAGAAGCGGATGCGCATTTCAGTGAGTTGTCTAAGAAAGCGGCAGAAGAAGGGAAAGTGCTTCGCTATGTCGGTGAAATTCTGGACGGCAAGTGCAAAGTCAGCATTGCAGCAGTGGATGAAAACGACCCAATGTTCAAGATTAAAGATGGCGAAAATGCCCTGGCATTCTACAGCCGTTACTATCAGCCAATTCCATTGGTGCTGCGCGGATACGGCGCGGGTACAGAAGTGACTGCGGCAGGTGTCTTCGCAGATGTGATGCGTACGTTAGGCTGGAAATTAGGAGTATAAAAATGAGTGTAGTGGTTTATGCTCCTGCCTCTATCGGCAACGTGAGTGTTGGCTTCGATGTGCTGGGGGCAGCCGTGTCCCCGGTTGATGGTACCTTGCTTGGGGATCGCGTCCTTGTTAAAGAGGGCAGCGAAGCATTTACTTTGGATACAGCTGGAGATTTCGTCAGTAAACTGCCAACGAATCCGAAAGAAAACATTGTTTATGATTGCTGGCGTGTGTTTGCACGCGAGCTGGATAAAAAGAACGTCGAACTGAAGCCAGTGCATATGATTCTGGAAAAGAACATGCCGATTGGCTCTGGTCTTGGGTCTAGTGCATGTTCCATTGTGGCCGCGTTGGACGCTTTAAACCAATTCCATGAAAACCCGCTGAATGAAACAGAGCTGCTGGCTCTGATGGGGGAAATGGAAGGACAGATTTCCGGTGGCGTCCATTATGACAACGTTGCACCTTGTTACTTGGGCGGTGTTCAGTTGATGCTGGAAGAGCTTGGTATTATTTCACAGGAAGTGCCTTGCTTCGACGACTGGTACTGGGTGATGGCGTATCCGGGAATTAAGGTATCCACTGCGGAAGCGCGCGAGATTTTACCATCGCAATACCGCCGTCAAGACATCATCGCCCACGGTCGTCATCTGGCAGGCTTCATTCATGCCTGTCATTCCAATCAACCTGAATTGGCCGCCAAGATGATCAAAGACGTGATCGCAGAACCATATCGTGAGAAACTGCTTCCTGGCTTCGCTGATGCTCGCAAATACGCTGCAACAGCAGGTGCGCTGGCAACTGGCATTTCAGGCAGTGGTCCGACGCTATTTAGTATTTGCAAAGAAAAAGATGTCGCTGAGCGAGTTGCTCGCTGGCTAGAACAGAATTACGTACAAAATGAGGAAGGGTTCGTTCACGTTTGCCGTTTAGACAAACAGGGTTCGACCGTAACAGGAAGTGAGCTATGAAGCTTTACAACATCAAAGAAAATGACGAACAAGTGTCCTTTGGCCAAGCCGTGCGCCAGGGACTAGGCCGTAACCAAGGTCTGTTTTTCCCTTCAGAATTGCCCAAGTTTGAAGATGTCGATGCACTACTTGCCGAAGATTTTGTCACGCGTAGTGGCAAGATCCTCTCTGCTTTTATTGGTGAAGAATTATCGCCAGAGCAAGTAAACCAGCTTGTAGATGCCGCATTCCAGTTCCCTGCGCCAATCAAGCAAGTGAAAGATGGCGTTTATGCACTGGAACTGTTCCATGGTCCAACGCTGGCGTTTAAAGATTTTGGTGGCCGCTTTATGGCGCAATCTTTAGCAGCAGTGTCCGACGGTGGCAAAATCACAATCCTGACAGCAACATCCGGTGATACAGGTGCCGCGGTTGCTCATGCATTTTACGGTATGGAAAACATCAACGTTGTTATCCTATACCCGAAAGGCAAAATCAGCCCAATGCAGGAGAAACTGTTCTGTACTCTGGGCAAAAACATTCACACCGTAGCGATCAATGCTGACTTTGACGCCTGTCAGTCGTTGGTGAAGCACGCGTTTGATGATGCAGCACTGCGTGAAGAGATCGGGCTTAACTCAGCAAACTCTATTAATATCAGCCGTTTGATGGCTCAAATCTGCTACTACTTTGAAGCAGCAGCTCAAATGAGCAAAGAAGAGCGCGAAAACCTGGTGGTGTCAGTACCAAGTGGTAACTTCGGTAACCTGACTGCAGGTTTGCTGGCAAAAGCGATTGGTTTACCCATCAAACGCTTTGTCGCGGCAACCAATGCTAATGACACTGTGCCACGCTACCTGGAAACGGGTAAGTGGGATCCAAAACCAACCGTGGCGACTACGTCGAATGCGATGGACGTCAGCCAGCCAAACAACTGGCCGCGAATCGAAGAGCTATGCCAGATTAAAGGCTGGGGGCTGGATACTTTAGGTAAGGGCGCAGTAACCGACGAGCAAAGTGCGGAATCGGTACGCGATCTGAATGGGCTGGGGTATCTGTGTGAACCACACGGTGCTATCGCTTACCGCGTTCTGGACGAGCAGCTTCAAGAAGGTGAAACTGGTCTGTTCCTGTGTACTGCTCACCCTGCGAAATTCAAAGAAGTGGTTGATGAGATTCTGGAAACAGACATTGATGTTCCTGGTCCGCTTGCAAAACACGCGGCGATGGAACTGTTGTCTGAAGAATTAGATAACGACTTCGATGCATTGAAAGCTGTACTTCGTCGAGTTCAGAAGTAAACGCTTTTCAGTACTCAAATAAAAACAGCGCTCATTGAGCGCTGTTTTTATTATGTTCTTTTAACTGTCAGTCTTATAGAGACTCAGTAAAGGTACGAGCAATAACGTCGCGTTGCTGCTCTTGAGTCAGAGAGTTGAAACGTACAGCGTAACCCGATACACGAATAGTCAACTGAGGGTAGTTTTCTGGGTTGTTTACTGCATCTTCCAGAGTTTCACGCTTAAGTACGTTAACGTTTAGATGCTGGCCACCTTCAATACGAGGAGCGGTTTCGATCGCCACTTCGCGGCTTTCAAACTCGCCAAGATCAGAAGCTGGAACCACTTGATCTGCTTCATAACCCGCGCTTGCTGCTACACAACGAGCTTCGTTTTTCTCGCTGTCCAGTAGCCAGATAGAGTTAAGTAGATCATCGTTTGCCGCTTTAGTAATTTGAATACCCTGGATCATTCCTGTCTCCTAGTCCACTTACGTGGTGATTAAAATTGGTGTAAATTTCGGTTTTTTGTCGAGCTAGGTATTATATAGCCAATAACCTCAATCATAATATTGATTTGCGTCAAAAAACAACCAAAATCCTTAATTTTTGGAAGGTAAATTTCTTGAGTTAAATCAATTAATCTTTATAAAACATAGTATTTACAATTTATTTTAAACTATCAAAAATATTTAAACGTTATTTTTGTTGTAATATTACTACAATTTGTGTTGAAGATTTCACCAGAAACCTCTGTAACCCAGTTGCTCTGGTTGGTAAGGTGAAAGGCTTTCGATAACCAATTACAAGAGAAGCTATGAAGTACATTGGAGCACACGTTTCTGCTGCTGGCGGAGTCGATCAAGCGCCATTGCGGGCGCGTGAAATAGGAGCAAACGCTTTTGCACTCTTTACAAAGAATCAGCGTCAGTGGGTTGCAAAGCCACTGGAAGAGAAAACCATAAAGGCGTTTAAAGCGAACTGCGAAATGTTAGGGTACAGCGACGAACACATTCTGCCGCACGACTCTTACCTCATTAACTTAGGTGCACCAGAGCAGGAAAAATTAGAAAAGTCGAGAGCCGCATTTATTGATGAGATGGAGCGCTGTCAGCAGCTCGGAATCAAACTTTTGAACTTTCACCCAGGTAGCCACCTGAAAAAGATCTCTGAGCAGGAATGTCTGGCTAAAATCGCGGAGTCCATCAATATTGCTCACCAAGCAGTACCGAGTGTGGTTGCCGTTATCGAGAATACCGCAGGACAAGGCACCAACTTAGGCTGGCGCTTTGAACATCTGGCGGAAATCATTGAACAGGTAGATGACAAAGATCGTGTTGGGGTATGTATTGATACCTGCCACACATTTGCAGCCGGGTACGATCTAAGGACAGCAGAAGCCTGTGAAGAAACCTTCAAGGCGTTTGACGACATTGTTGGAATGCACTACCTACGTGCAATGCATCTGAATGATTCAAAAGTGGAATTAGGTAGAAGAGTCGACAGACATCATTCTCTGGGTAAAGGTGAGATTGGCTGGGATTGCTTTCAGTATATTGCTCAGGATAGCCGGTTTGACGGTATCCCATTGATCTTAGAAACAATTGAACCAGAAATCTGGAAAGACGAGATTCAGGCACTGCGATTATTCCACCAGAATACCGAAACGAGCTGAAAAAGTTGGCATTGATCTTTCATAGAAAATACTGAGATGAGAACAATCAGAATCAGTAACTCATATGTGAGGAGTGACTTATGAATAGTCAATTGCCAATGGGACGTGTACCCAAACCATTGCCTCTGCCTAACCGTCATCAACGCGGAACAGGACACTGGAGAACGCCTCAGCAGGGAAAACAACCTGCAAAATAGCCGGAATCCAGAAAGTACCTAAGTCAAACTGTGGCATGGGTATGGTCACCTCGCTGTACTTTTCGATAGAATATCAAGCTGATATCTAGGGTCTTTAGTCCCTAATCTTGAAAAGACAGCGAGGATACTATGAGCGAGTCACTGACTTGGCACGACGTAATTGGCGGAGAAAAAGAACAGCCTTATTTTGCCGACACTATGCAGTTTGTTCGTCAGGAACGTGCCAATGGCAAGGTGATTTATCCACCAGAGAGCGATGTCTTTAACGCTTTCCGATTTACCGAATTTCAAGATGTGAAAGTCGTTTTGTTGGGGCAGGATCCTTACCATGGTCCGAATCAGGCGCATGGTCTTTGCTTTTCTGTTTTACCCGGGATTAAGCCGCCACCTTCATTAGTCAATATGTACAAAGAGCTGGCTCAGGATATCCAGAGTTTTGAAATCCCAAATCATGGTTACTTGAAAAGCTGGGCGGAGCAGGGCGTTCTTATGCTCAATACCGTACTCACGGTAGAGCAGGGGAAAGCGCATTCGCATTCAAAAACAGGTTGGGAAACGTTTACCGATCGCGTCATTGAAGCCGTTAATCAGCACCGAGAAGGTGTCGTATTCTTACTCTGGGGTTCGCATGCCCAGAAAAAAGGCAAAATGATAGATAGAAATAAGCATCATGTTCTTGCTGCTCCCCATCCGTCTCCACTTTCCGCACACCGAGGCTTTTTTGGATGCGGGCACTTCTCTAAAGCTAACGAGATTCTCCTAGGTCAAAGTCACAAACCGATAAACTGGCAACCAATTTCTGACTAATTTTTAATCAATATCAATGAAGGCTTCTTTTCTCGTTCCTAGACTGAAATTGAGGAAAAAAAGAGGAAGGAAGCCATGATTATAGAAAGAATAAGGCGAGAACATGGTTATATGGTACGTTTGTTGGCGATCCTAAATGGAAAACTGGAACAGCTGAAAAACGAAAAGCCCATTAACTACAGCCTAATCAAAGAGATCACCGATTACCTAGCGGATCACTCTCAAGCCGTTCATCACCCAAAAGAAGATATTCTGTATTTGCACTATGCCAAGCATTACGGTCAGCAACAGCAGATTGATGATTTAGAGCAAGAGCACGTAGCTCTGTCTGAAGTAACAGAAGCCTTTCAAAATACTGTTGAGATGATTCTGCACGATGCCGTTATCCCTCTCGATATGTTTGCGGATCAACTGGAAGACTTCATTTCCCGGCAGAAAAACCACCTGGAATTGGAAGAAAGGGAAGTCTTACCGCAAATCGCTAAGACATTTACGGCGGAGGACTGGAGAGTCGTCGAAAACCAGTGGCTTCACGATGATGAAGACCCGGTATTTGGTGATACGATTGCCGATCAATACCGTCAGCTTGCCGCCAGAGTCCGGCAAACCAAATATGAAGCAATCTAGGACCACGGCTTAGAGCCATGACCCTATTAGACAAAAACGAAAAAGGCACCGAAAGGTGCCTTTTAAGTTATAAATCGATGTCGTCTAAGTCGTACTCGTTACAAACATCCATCTCCATAAGTTCACGTTGCAAGCGTTGTCTGTCCTTAATCGCTTCTATTTCACGCCATTTCCTTTTAGCTGGCTTAGAGCGTGTAGAGCGTGTCTGCTGACCATCCATAGCCATGATATCTTCGAGTTGAAAGCCATCCATATGCGACCTCTCTTTTCTTGTTATAAAGACTCCTAATTGGAGACTTTTAAGTAACATAATTGGCTGCAGAATAACCTTGATGTGTTTCTCATTTGTTTCTCTTTTATGAAGGTTTTATGAGAAACCCTGCGTAAATTCACAATTTGCGCGCAATTTCAATGTACAAAAAACGCGCGATCAGCATCAAATAAAGCAAATTTCTGACATTTATTTATGTTAAAGAAGCGTCCTCGTTGGTCACAAGGGTGAATATGCGAGTCATAATTTGTTCGCGGCAAAAAAATATTGGTGGGTGATGAATGGTTGTTCATTGGTGAAATTGCCGAAAAGCTCGCTACGCAAAGGGTTGCGCTATATTTGTGGCACGCAGAATTTGACCTTTAGTGGATACGTTTTTTGTAAATAATTTTTAGGTGCTTTGTATGGTTGTTGTGCGATATATGTTGTTTGTTGTGTTAATAGTTCGTGCAAATATAGTGAAAAATAACAAATAAATGAAACTGATTGCATATTGATTTTTGCGATGCAGGTCTGCATTATCCTCGCGGTCAAAATAATCACTCTGACATTCATCTGACGAGAATCGGTGAAAAGAGCAGAGGCAGTACAGAGCAAAAAATACAACAATGAGGAATCCATTCCTCTCATTCTGTACTGAAAATGGGAGCACAGCGCTATGCTGTGTCGTTGTCATAACTCTATGCGAGGTTATCGTGGCAGATTTAATTCATTTGATGAACGATCTTCTTTGGGGATCGATTCTGGTTTATCTACTTGTCGGCGTGGGTGTTTACTTCACATTGCGCCTGGGTTTCATTCAGTTTAGACACTTTGGTCACATGTTCTCCGTTTTGAAGAACAGCCGAAAGTCAGACGCAGCGGGTATCTCTTCTTTCCAAGCACTTTGTACCTCTCTGGCTGCGCGTGTTGGTACTGGTAACATGGCCGGTGTGGCGGTTGCACTGACGGCGGGTGGTCCTGGTGCCATTTTCTGGATGTGGCTCATTGCCATGCTAGGTATGGCAACATCGTTTGCCGAAAGTACCCTTGCACAGCTATACAAAACCCGTGATGCCGACGGCAACTACCGTGGTGGTCCGGCTTACTACATGGAAAAAGGTCTGGGCATGCGCTGGATGGGCGTGTTGTTCTCTATTTTCCTCATCATCGCGTTTGGTCTGGTGTTCAACGCGGTACAGGCAAACTCCATTGCAGGTGCCATGCAAACGGCATTTGGTGTTGAAGCTAAATTCGTCGGTATTGCGCTTGTCGTGATTTCAGCGTTCATCATTTTTGGTGGTCTGCGCAAGATTGCCCGCACTGCTGAGCTAATCGTTCCTGTTATGGCTCTGGCGTACCTTGTGTTGGCGTTATTTGTCATGCTGACTAACCTTGAAAAAATCCCAGCCGTGCTGTCTCTGATCTTCAAGAGCGCATTTGGCCTGCAAGAAGCGGCTGCTGGTGGTTTGGGTTACGCGATTGCACAGGCGATGATTCAAGGTATCAAGCGTGGTCTGTTCTCGAACGAAGCCGGTATGGGTTCTGCACCTAACGCAGCAGCGTCTGCTACGCCTTATCCGCCGCATCCAGCCTCTCAGGGGTACGTGCAAATGCTGGGTGTATTTACCGATACCATCGTTATCTGTTCTGCGACCGTCGCGATTATCCTAATGTCTGGTGAGTATGTACCTCACGGTGAAATTACTGGTATCGAGCTGACTCAGCGTGCATTGAGCAGCCAGGTAGGTGAATGGGGTGGCATCTTTGTTGCCGTAGCGATTTTCTTCTTCGCTTTTACATCCATCATCGCAAACTACTCTTACGCGGAAACCAACCTGATTTTCCTTGAGCATAATCGCAAGCAGGGCTTGATCCTATTCCGTCTGATTGTTCTGGGTATGGTGATGTTTGGTTCAATGGCAACACTTCCAACCGTTTGGGGCTTGGCAGATGTGTCCATGGGCTTAATGGCGATTGTGAACCTTGTAGCCATCCTGTTGCTGTCTGGCATCGTTGTGAAGCTGGCAAAGGACTACAACAAACAGTTGAAAGCAGGCAAAGTGCCTACCTTTGATGTAAAAGATTACCCAGAGCTGCAATCTCAGCTTGAAGATGGTATCTGGGACAACAAAGACAAAGCGACTAAATAATAGACATCGCTAATCGATACGATTGGAAAAGCCATGCTGACTTAGCATGGCTTTTTTTATATGCTTACTACATAAAAACAGCCAAACAGAGTAAAAGTCATGCTTATCGTTGTATCACCTGCAAAAACACTGGATTACGAATCACCGCTTGCGACAGAGCGCTTTACGCAACCAACACTGGTTGAGCACAGTGCTGAGCTTATCAAGGAATGTCGAAAGCTTACGCCTGCAGACATTTCAGGTTTGATGAAAGTGAGCGATAAAATTGCAGGGCTAAATGCAGCAAGGTTTGAAGAGTGGAGTGAAACCTTCACTACCGATAATGCGCGTCAGGCGATTCTGGCGTTCAAAGGCGATGTGTATACAGGGCTAGAGGCACAGTCTTTCTCCGAAGAAGAGCTTGATTATGCTCAGTCGCACCTGAGAATGCTATCCGGTCTTTACGGGTTGTTAAAGCCACTGGATCTGATGCAGCCTTACCGATTGGAAATGGGTACTAAGCTTGGAAACGAGCGCGGTACTAACCTTTACCAGTTCTGGGGCAATATCATCACTGATGAAGTTAACAAAGCACTTGAAGAGCAGGGTGATAACGTATTGGTTAACCTGGCATCTAATGAGTACTTTAAGGCTGTGAAAGCGAAAAACGTGGATGGCACTATCATCACGCCAATCTTTAAAGATTGTAAGAATGGTCAGTATAAGGTGATCAGTTTCTTCGCTAAGAAAGCGCGCGGCATGATGGCTCGCTACATCATTCAGAATAAAGTGGATTCAGTAGAAGCGTTAACCAAATTTGACACTGCTGGCTACTACTTTGACGAAGCAGAATCCACGGCAACAGAACTTGTCTTTAAGCGCGAAGAGCAAAACTGATTCAACTGGTTATTAGAAAGCCCCAACGGTGAAAACCGTTGGGGCTTTTTAGTATTGAATCCGAGTTCAGGTTACTGAGAAAGCAGCTGTCTGAGATATTGAAGGCGCGCCATACTCTGCTTGCAGCCTCCAAGACGGAACTTTTCCTGCCAGAGAATGGCATATTCCGACTCGATATCAGCCACCATTCTAACCAGCTTTCGTTTGAGCGAATTGGGGAAACTCTCCACTTCACGGCACTGATTTTGTGCGTATCCAATAGCGATTTCAGTGGCCAGTTTCATGGTTTTAAGCGTCCACAGTAATTCACTTTTCAGCGTACTTTCCCGTTCCCCGCCTAACTTGCTTTCCATTTCAGTCAACGACATGATGCTTTGCTGCATCTTCTCTGTGTCTTCGAGCAGTGCTCGGCGAATGTGGCGACGCGATTTCTGGTCGAACACAAATGGTCCATAAAAGGCGCAGTTGGGGGTAGTGACACCAGAGTCCAGATACGCATCTTGAACTTCTAATAAGGCATCTGTCAGGCTTTGATATTCTTTACCCCAGAAGGCGCCCAGTATTTTGCTCATTGGAATGTCCTGATGCTGGGCTTCTCCCCAGGCCATTGCTGCCCCGAACACGTATGCGGGCAATGAGAAAGAAAACTGTTGGGCGTGCCCCATGTCGCCCCATTCAGAAATTTGATACCCCTGACCGCCGTACTTCAACGCAGAAATAGCGGCGCGTCTCATGTGCACTTGCGCCGACTTCCAGCGCCCCGCTACAGAAGCAAACGTATTGGTTGAAACCACAACCTGAAAAGGGTAACCAAACTCAGCCAGTCTGGCGTGTTCTTCGTCGTATGGATGGTCTTCTTCGTATCCCCAGTTGAGCAGTTCCAGCTCTTTAGGAAGGTGAGGCAGGATTTCTGGATAGCGGAACAACATGTCACTGAAGATTTGACAATACATTCCGCGCTGGCGCGCCAGGTCCAACACTTTATTGAGGTAGTTGAGGTATACCTGACCCTGCCCGAGAGATTCACACTCCGCCTTGCTGCCATCTACACCTAAATCCATGGTTTCATCAAAATTGATGTTTAATGTTTTACTGGAAAAGTTGGGTAGCAGTTCATCCAGCAGGTCAGCAATAAAGCCAGGTACATCTGGCGACACAGGGTTTAAGCCAAATGATTCTGGGCGAAAGTCCCCTCGTTGATCATAGAAACCAGACGTCTGTTCAGCTAAGTAGGTGTATTCCGGATGACATAGCCACTTTTCCATATGTCCAAAAGTCGCCTGATTAGGAATAAGCTCGATGCCTTTGGTTTTACAGTAATAATCCAGAGCCCGAATTTGTTGCGGAGTCAGTGGATCGTAGTCCTGCCAGACCGTGTGATGCTGTTGGTAAGCAAAAGTGTGCTCGGTATAAAACTGTAACTGGTTGATCCGCAGAGAAGACCAGAAGTCGATCAATTCAAACAGCGTGTCCATGGTCGGGATCTTGTCACGGCTCACGTCCAGAATAATGCCGCGTTGCGGAAAATCCGGCTGATCGAACAAAGTCAGAAATGGCAATGAAGAGGCGCACTGATCCACAAGCTGATTGATCAAGTGATGGGCATACAAGATCCCAGATTCATCTTTGTATTGGATCAGAACCAGTTGTCTGGTGATCTGAATACCAAATGCCTGATCACTGAAGTCACTGCACATCTGATATTCCACCATGGGTGATGAAATTCGCTCCCCCATGACTTTTGGGATCATGCCCTTTGAAAGACCAGGAATAAACAGCTCGCCCTGTTCAAAGGTGAGAGATTTAGGAGCGGGAAACAAAGATGGGCATTTATCTGCCATACAGACCTCGATTAAATACGGCTAGGGGAGGGCAAGACGCTAAACAGTGCAATGTCTTTAGTGATGAGTTTTTGCCAGGCCATTGCTGCGGCACCGGCTGAAACAGCCTGTGTTCCAAGCGTTGAGAAACTGATGTTAGGGTTCCAGGTTTTTGGTCCATCAGTTTTAGAAAGCTTTTGATCAATGTACGAAACCAGATTCGCACCATAACGCTGCGCTTCACCACCAATGATTAGGTGATGAATGTTCATAAGACGCCCCAAAAGCACTAACGAAGAAGCGAACTCCTGAAGAATTAAGGTCAGGTCGGCAGACTCTTTGCCATTCACTAGCTCACTTTTGTACTGACCAGCAGAAAAGTCGTCACCATAAAACAAGTCGTTGTTCAGGACGAACCCCAAACCGATCCCCAAATGTTCCGAGTCAGTGTTCCTATGGTGTGAAGTAAACAGCACGTACAGGAAATTGTCCGTCGGTTCGCGTCGGGTCTGCATCATTTCACCCCACGCCGCGCAGTTGGCATCGTTGTCGATGAAAATCGGGTACGCGAAAATCTGGCTCAATTGATCAACCAGAGCCAGAGGCTTATCAATTTCCAGAGCGTTCGACAGCGACACCTGACCGCTTTCAGGGTCAACAAGACCAGGAAGCCCGATACCGATAGCTAAAATGTTGTCGAACTTGGCTTCAATTTCTTTCAGAACAGGAGTCAAAACGTGTGCAATTTCTGAAATCACCCCACGGGTTGGCTGAAATGGAATGATAGTACGGTATACGATCAGGCACTCCACATTCACAACTGACACATTGATCACGCTGTCGGTCAGTTCGATTCCAACCAGTACTCCAATGTCACTGTTAAGTGAAAGAGACACTTTTGGACGACCGCCTTTGCTATTGGCGGGTTTAGCCGTGACTTCTGAAATCAGATCTTTCTCAGTAAGCAGACTCACAATTTTGGTGATCGTCGATTTATCCAAACCCAGCTGTTCGGCAACCTCTACCCGCGATATGCGGTTATGACGCCAGATACAATCGAGCACTCTGGATAAGTTAACAATCTTGCTGTTTTGGCTAGGCTTCATAGTTAAGTTGATGATGGAAACTAAATGATTATGTTCTTTATAGCGACTTCAATTTGAGGAATCAAGAATAAAAAGTAAACGAATTTCTTTGATTGAGTGAAGTATGATCCGTACGACCTTTCTTATTTTTCGTTGATAATTTTGTTAACTAAATGTGATCACGATCGTTGTATAGCACAAAAAATCGCCTAGATTATATAGTTAGTTTCCTGTGTAAACTAACTAGAGGATAAAACGATGAAGTTTAAGAAAGGAGTAAAAGCGCTGGTTGCACTTACGGCATTTACAGTGGCTTTACCCATCTCTGCTATTGCAGAAGAAACCCTAACCATATGGACATGGCGCAAACAGGAGCGTCCTCTATGGGAAGCAGTCTCAAAGAACATGAAAGATGTTGATATTAAAGTCGAGGTCTTTAAAGGTGTGGATTACAACTCTCGTTTACGCCTTGGTTTACAAAGTGACGGTGGACCTGATCTGTTTCAGGGACGTCCGGGTGCTTCTTTTATTGATCAATACGCGAAAGCGGGTGTGATCAAACCTGTTGGCAGCGATGTGGATCTCTCAGGTATTTCTCCGGCAACGCTTGGGGCTGCAACGGGATCCGACGGAAAGGTCTACGGTGTACCTTTTGCTGTTCAAACCGTTCAGATCATCTACAACAAGGACATTTTCGACAAGCACAACCTGACAGAACCGAAGTCTCTGGAAGAGTTTGAGCAGGTCATGAAAACGCTGAAAGCGGCAGGTGTTACCCCTCTTGAAGTACCGGGACGCGCTGGCTGGGCACTTGCCATGATGAGTGCGGGTCTAGAAGCAGGCTTATCAGGCGATGAGATGGCGAAAGTGGCCACGCGTGACGAGCCGTTTACTGCCAGCGGTTACCAAAAAGTTGTGGACACATTTGCAACCTGGAAACCATACATCAACCCGTCAGCGGCAGCTCAGGATTATAACGGTATGCGTGCAAACGTGGCACTTGGCGATTCAGCGATGATTATTGATGGCTTATGGTCGACGTCGCCATTATCCACCATTGCTCAGACTAATCCGGATGCGAATTTGGGTCTAATGCCAGTCCCTGGTGCAGGTGGCAAGGTCTATGCTTTTGCTGATGGTGCGTATTTGGTGAATGCCAACAGTGAGAAAAAAGCCGCAGCAGACAAACTGCTGGCGTATACCGCAACCAAAGAGTTTGCGCAGCTTTTTGCTGACCACGTGGGCGAGTTATCAACCTACGCAAGCGGCATTAAATACGAAGGTGCTCATCAGGCTGAAGCGGCGACGTTTGTGTCTAACCAAGCTCAGGCACACCTGACCTGGAAAGGTCCATTCAATGTTCAGTATGAGGAAGTTGTAGGTCCTGCTTTCCAGAAGTTCTTAGCAGGCAAAGTCGACAGCAAAGGTCTGTCGAGTGAAATTGAAAAAGGCTTTAAAGCTAAAAATCTGTAAAAGCCAACATCTGTAAAAACAGAAGAAAGACGGCGACCTGATAACCAGGTCGCCTACATACCGCTGGAGTCAGTATGACCGAGTTTTCCCGCCCCAAAGGATTGAGTTTCAAGCAGAAAGAAAAGATTCAGTACATGTTGCTGCTGATTCCCGGTTGCTTGTTGTATGGGGTTTTTAATCTTTTGCCCTTATTCGGCACTCTTGTGCTTTCATTTTTTGACTGGCCAGGCATAGGTCCTGCCACCTTCGTTGGATTCGACAATTTCACTAAGTTGCTGACAGATGATTACATGAGCACGCAACTGTGGAATTCGTTTTACCAGACCGTACTTTTTTTCGCGATTTGTATCTCTGTCTTCCTCATTTTAGGCACAACCTTCGCCTTGCTGCTGAGCTGGAATACTGCAGGTAAAGCCGGGTACAAGTTGCTGTTCTTTATGCCTTACCCTCTGGCCGCCGTAGCGGTTGCGTTCTTAGGGCAGCTTATTGTTGATGTTCGTGGTCCGCTGAATCAGCTTCTTCTGAACTGGGATGTCATTACCGCGCCTCTGATGTTCTTAGGGGATGAAAGTTCGGCATTGCCAACCATTGCCATGTTTCAGTCATGGCAAAAACTGGGCTTTTCTATCATGTTGATTTTGTCTGCCATTCTTGGCGTTCGCTCCGACTTGCTAGAAGCGGCAGTACTGGATGGCGCAAACCGCTGGCAGTGCATTAAGCACGTGGTATTTCCGGTACTCACACCAGCATTTGTTCTGATTACCATTTTGACGATGGTGGACGTGTTTAATAATGCGGAATACGTGTTGATTCTTATGGGACCGGATGCAGGACCTTATTACTCTACCGACATTATGGGGACGTTCCAGTACCGAACTGCCTTTGGAACCAGTGGTGGTTCAGGAACCGCAGACCTTGGTATGGCAGCCGCAATAGGTATGGTGATATCTGTTCTGATTTTACCTGCGTCGATTTACTTGGCACTGCGCAACATGCGTAATCGATAGGGGGAAGACATGGAACGTATATTCAAACTTAAACCCCTTGAGCAGGTCGTTGTACAGTTTCTACTGCTGATATGGGCATTGATTGTCGCCCTGCCGTTTGGTTTGGCCTTCATTAACTCGGTGAAAGGCAATCTGGGGCAGGTGATTCGCTCGCCATTTGGTATGCCGCAAGAATGGCATTTCGAGAACTATCTCAGTGCATGGGAACAAGCGAATTTCAGCAGCTATTTCTTAAACTCTCTGATCATCAGCTTAGGTACGGTAGTGCTGGCGGTGGCGTTCAGTACCATGGTGGCCTTTGTTCTGGCTCGGGTTCAGTTCAGAGGCAACAAGCTGATTTTCATCTTGTTTATGCTGGGAGTGATTGTCCCGCTTCGTCTGGCAATGGCACCTCTGTTTGTGGTGGTGCAAAGCTTAGATTTGCTCAACTCTTTGCTGGGTATCATTCTGGTTCAGGCAGCGAGCATGATGCCGGTGGCGGTATTTATTCTCAGTACCTTCTTTAAGAACTTGTCACCAGAAATAGAACAGGCAGCACGGGTGGATGGTGCTCTGCCATTCCAGATTTACTGGCGCATTGTGCTGCCACTGGTGAAGCCTGCAATCGCAACGGTGGCGCTGCTTTCCTTTGTGAGTGCCTGGAACGAATACATCTTCCCACTCTTATTCTTGCAAGACAGAGATCTCTACCCACTGACATTGGGTTTGCAGGAGTTCCAGAACGAATTTGCCATCCAGTGGCACATGATGTTCGCAGGACTAATCATCATGATGGCACCAACATTGATCGCATTCTTGCTGGCATCCAAAGCCTTTATTCAAGGTTTGACTCAAGGTGGAATTAAGGAATAACCATGGCTCAAGTAGTACTCAAAAACATCAAAAAATCGTATGGAAAAGTGGATGTTCTTAAAGGCATCGACCTTGAAATCAATGATAAAGAATTTGTCACCTTTGTCGGACCGTCTGGCTGTGGTAAATCCACTTTACTGAGAATGATTTCCGGGCTGGAAGAACCGACATCGGGCGAGATTTTCATTGACGGACGAGACGTGACCGATGAAGCGCCTGCCGATCGCGAGATTGCCATGGTGTTCCAGTCTTATGCGTTGTACCCACAAATGACAGTGCGTGAAAACATGTCGTTTGCCCTGTCTATCGACAAGCAGCCCAAAGAAGAGATCAAACAAAAAGTCGATCATGCTGGTAAGTTGCTGAAACTGGACCAGCTCTTTGACCGCTTACCCAAAGAGCTGTCGGGCGGGCAGCGCCAGCGCGTGGCGATTGGTCGTGCAATTGTGCGTAACCCTAAACTGTTTCTGTTTGATGAGCCTTTGTCTAACCTCGATGCTGAGCTTAGGGTCGATATGCGAATCCAGATCGCCGAGCTGCACCGCACCTTAGCAACCAGTATGGTGTATGTCACACACGATCAGGTTGAAGCTATGACACTGGCAGACAAAATTGTGGTGCTCAGAGATGGTTGTGTTGAGCAGGTGGGACCGCCGCTGGAGCTGTATTACCACCCACAGAATCAGTTTGTCGCAGGCTTTATCGGTTCGCCGAAAATGAACTTCATTCCAGTGACCGTGCTAGAGGCAAGCGTAACGCAAACCACTGTCAGCATTGCTGATCACTACACATTGACCTTGCCAAGAAATGGCGAACATCTGTCTGCGGGTGATCGCATCACGCTGGGCATTCGCCCCGAGCACTTAACCGTTCGTGACGACGTGGAAGAAGGACGTTGCATTGTGCCTATGACCATCAATGTTGCGGAGTATCTCGGTGCAGTGTCTTACGTGCATTGCTATTCGGGTGACATTGAAAAGCTCAGCCTAATGCTGGATGGAGAAGAGGCGGTGTCCTTGAAGCTGGATAATGGTCAGATTCTGCATGTGGAACTCAGAGAGCAGTATTGCCATTTGTTCGACATCGACCAGCAGGCGCTACCATTGGCGAAGTAAGAACATCATTTCAGATTGAAGTCATAATAAAGCCGCCATATCAGGCGGCTTTTCTTATATCACTTTTCGGTAACAGTATTTACTGGCTAAGAATCGCTTTCATACGCTCAATGACTTCTGGCGAATTCACCACTGGCGAACGCAGCATCAATAGTGCGAAGTTGTCTGCCAGAATTTCTTCCGGGTGAATAATGTAGTTGGTGTTAGTACCCACTTGCTCAAAGAAACCGGTTAGTTCGGCACGACCGACGATAACAGGCTCGTCATCATCGTAGGTCCACTCGCCATGTTGGTCTGCGACAACTAAGAATTTGAATTGCAGGTAGTTAAAGAATTCACCACCTTTTTTCAGATCGTACTTCTCAGATACTGAGTACAGGATAGGCATTGCCCAGACCTGCTCGTTGTTCAAGCCAACTTTAATGGCGTAGTCGTTGACTGGCGCATCAGGGTTGGTGATTTTTCTGTCTTCCAGATCATCTGGGAATTCAATTTCCCCCACATGTTGGAAGCCAATGCTGTTATACAGTTCATCTTTCTTAACTGGGTTCAGGCGAGAGTAAATATGGAAAATTTCATGCGCCATAATTCGCTTTAGCTCGATACCCAGTTCCAGCTTGTCTCTTTGAAGTATGATGGCTTTGCCTCGCGTGTAAGCGGCAGTACCTTCTTCCTTACCCGTCGTCAGAATCATTTTGATTTCCTTAGGCAGGTCGAGCGGATACTTTGCTAACTCTTTTTGCAAGTTCTCATACACTTGAGTGACTTTGGTTTTGTCCTCCGCGGTCCAGTCCAACGTGTTGGAACGAACAAAACGGCGAAATTCCGGCTTGATAACGTGATCTTCCGTTTTCATTCGCGCTTCCATATCGAACTGACTCAGACGACGCATAAAGGCGTCATTTTTTCCAAGTTCTTTGGCGGACTGTTTGGCGTTGAGAAACGTTAATTCAGGAGTGGCGAGGCTGGAAAAGCTGACGCTAACCAGAGCTGCAACCAACAGGGCTTTCATTGTTTTCAAAATTACCTCCAACTGCTTTTGAACAAATGAAAGTATTCTGAGGAGGTAAGGTCAACTTGACAGCCTTTTATTGGAAGCGGGGATCAGAAATGCGATCAATATTAAATTGAATGCATATAGAGCTGCATTATCGCAGCCCTATAGTGAAAGGAGGTGTGGTTTTACTGTAGGTAGGAAGACTGATTTGCTTTATCGACTTCGCTTAAGAACAGGTTCAGCAGTTCTTCCCCTTTTTTACCGTGTGTTTCTTTGATGTAAGCTTTGATCGTTGGCTGAGTTACGTCGCGCATTTGTTGGCGTTGTGCATCGGTCAATGAGTTCACTTTCATTTTCTTCTTCAACCCTTCCAATCCACGGTCTTCAGACGCTTCAATCAGGCGAGATAAACCACGGTTGGCACTCAGAGCAATTTGCACCGCATCACGGACAATTTTTTGCTCGTTGGCTGACAAACCATCAAAGAAATCACGGTTGATCATAAAGGTATACGGGGCAAACAGGTGATTGGTCAGAGTCAGGTACTTCTGCACTTCGTTGAACTTGGCAAATGAAACGGTTGGAATTGGGTTCATTTGCCCGTCAATTACGCCTGTTTGCAAGGAAGAATACACTTCGCCCCAAGCCAGCGGGTAAGCTTGAGCCCCCAGAGACTGAATGATCTTCTGGTGTGTTGGCAACGTCATGGTACGGATGCGCAGCCCTTTGAAGTCGTCCAGAGATTCCAGCGCACGTTTTGAGTTAGTCACCGAGAAGAAGCCTCCTGTATCAGGGAAACCCAGCACGCGGACGTCTTTCATTTCAGATTCAATATCACTGGCTAATGCCTTACCAAATGCCCCGTCCAGTACATCGTAAGTCGCGGCATTGTTATTGAACGCAAATGGTACGTCTAAGATACCAATACGAGGGTAATAACCGGCCAACGCCCCAACGGAAGACAAAGTGCCCTGTAGCTGACCATCCTTAACCATCTGAATATGCTCTTTGGCACTACCAAGTTGGTTACTCGGAAAGACCTGCACTTTGATTTCGCCATTAGAAGTGGTCTCAACAATGTTTTTAAACACACCAGTAAAGGCGTGCGCCGGATTTTCCATAATATCGGCTTTGTTGTCATGACCAATGCGCAGTACTTTCGCTGCCATAGAATAGGGGGCAGCCAGTAGGGAGGTGGCAAGGGTTACCGCCAGCAGCGATTTGGTTAAATGCTTCATCATTACTCCTTTAATGTTTTGGTTAGTACCCAAGCAGTCTTGGTATGAACAGGACTAAGTCGGGGAAGTACGCGATAGTGAACAGCAAAAGCAGCTGTCCGAATAAAAAGGGCATCAGCTCCTTGGATATACCTTCTATCCGAGCGCCCGTGACCGAAGACAAGACGAACAGGCAAGCGCCTATTGGTGGCGTCATCAGAGAAATATTGAGTGCCAGCACAAACACAATGCCTGCATGCAGAGGATGCATACCGATTTCTGCCGTCAGTGGCACAAGGATGGGGGCAAGAATGATCAACATGACGTTGATGTCCATGAGCATGCCGACCACCAGAAGCAAACTGATGATCAAAAACAGAATCACATTTGGGTTATCGGATAGCGAGATAAAGATATCGGCGATCATTTGTGGAATCTGGTTGAAGCTGAGCCACCAACCCAGAATCGATGCAGACCCGATTATCAGATAAATTACCGCGGAAATCTGAGCCGTGCGCACCACCATCTGAAACAGGGCCGGAAAGGTGAGGTTGCGATAGATAAGAAATCCGATGATCAGTGCGTATGCTACGGCAATGGATGCGGCTTCCGTTGGGGTTACAATACCAAACACAATGCCACCCAAAATAATAAGAGGCATCAACAGAGCCAGTGCAGAATGTCGGAAATGCTTTAACACTTCGGTCAGTGAAGACTTCTCGCTCATCTTTGGCAGGTTTTTACGCTTGCCCATGGCGGCGATAATCGCCATACAGACAAGACACACCAGTAGTCCGGGTAGTATGCCTGTCGCAAACAGACCACCAATGGATACACCCATTAAGGAACCGTAGACCACCATCAACCCTGAAGGTGGAATAGTGGGACCAATGATGGAGCCAGCGGCGGTCACGGCACAGGCGTACGAACGGCTGTAGCCTTGTTTTTCCATGGCAGGAACCAGTGTTCTTCCAAATGCTGCGGCGTCAGCTGTCGCGCTGCCTGTAATCCCTGAAAAGAAAACGGATGCCACCATATTGGAGTGCGCCAAGCCTCCTCGAAAATGCCCCACCAACGCTTCCGCGAGATAAACCAAGCGATTAGTGATGCCCGTATGGTTCATGATTTCACCCGCGAGAATGAAAAATGGCATCGCAAGGAATGGGAAAATGTTTAAGCCGTTGAAAACTTTACTCGGAGCCAGAGACGCAAAGTGTGCTCCCCCCATTTCGAACATACCTGTTAGCCCAGCAACACCGAGCGCTATGGCAATAGGAGCACCTAGCAGCATCAATATCAGGAATAGACCACCGACTAGCATGGCGTCTCCTCCTGTGAAGCTATTTTATTGGCTGGGGGAGTGAGCCCGGCGCAATCCTCAATCCAGACCAATAAAGCCTGAAAACCCGAAAGCGCAAAAGTCACCGGAACGGCTGCATAGGCATAGGACATAGGCAGAGCGAAAACCGTTGAAAGCTGATTTGCACCTTTCATGGCGAAGAAGTACCCAAGGTAGGCAATATAGAAAAAGAACAGGCAGGTGAGTAAGCCGAGTGTTCGCTTTATCAGAGTCTGTATAGGCTGGGGAAATCGTCGAACAACAAACTCCAGCCCCATATGCTCTCGTCCAGCGGTGCAGCAGGGAACGGCCATTAAGATCGCCCAGATCATGATATAGCGGGCGAGTTCTTCAACCCACACCAGTTGCCACTGAAATACATAGCGATCTAGAACACCGATCCACACGTCCAGAATCAGCATAATCATCAAGATCCCGACAATAAACTGGTTAACTCGATTGAGAGATTGTTTTATATGAGGTACGACAGAAAACGACATGGCGACGGTGGCTCCTTCCAGTCAGCAATGATTTTATTGATAGAGTTGTGCTTTGCTTGGAAGATAATTTAGTCACTATGATTGTTTATAACTGATAAAACGATCACAAATATGTTAGTTTCTAACATTGAATGTAGTTTCTTTGTAACTGATTGAAAAATAAAATGTTGTCAGTCTGTATTGTTTTGATAAAACAAAAACTATCACGATCTAATTGATTGTTTTGTGGTCGTAATTTGTTCGTTTTTTCCTCTTGTTGCAAAAAAGTAACAACACACACATTTTGTGTTGTTATTTGAAATGGATCACGATTAGAGACCAGATGAAGTAGGTGTCGTTCTTTGAATTATTTTATCTAATTATTTAATTAATAAAGATAAAATTGATATTTTGTAATGAGGTTAGTCGTTGCCTTGAACGGATACTAAGCCTTGGGGATAAGCGTATTTTGTATCGCAATCTACCGACTTGAGAGGTTAGGGGTATAGATAGTGTGGTAATTATGTTAGAAAGTATCTAACCAAATAAAAACTTCATACTGAGAGCAATCCGTGTCTGTCGATATCGATATTCTTTCCAAAATCAGTGAGCGATATACCAGCCTCCGCGAAGCAGAAAAAAAGTGGCGAATTTCATTGCTGATGATCTGGCATCTGCTGCTAACGCCAGTATTACCGAGATGGCGCAACAGGCGAGTGTCAGTGAGGCGACCATCACCCGTTTTGCAAAAGCCGTCGGGTGTATCAATGTTCGTGATCTCAAGATCAAACTGGCACAGTCGCTGGCGGTGGGGCAGCGTTTCATTGATGAACCAATAGATCAAACCGGGATGCAGGGGATTTACGAATCCATCAAGCATTCTATGGATCTCAACCGAAAAGTCATTGATGAAGCTGACGTGAAACAGGCTGCGGAATGGATCCACAATGCTCGCCAGACTCTGGCGGTTGGAATGGGGGGGGGGTCCACTATGATATCGCAGGAATTTCAGCATCGCTTATTCCGTTTAGGCTATCCGGTTGCCGCTTATAATGACGGCTTGCTTTCACGCATGGTTGCGGCAACCGCAGACAGCAATGATGTACTGGTGGTGATGTCGGTCACCGGATATACACCAACGATTCTTGAAGTCGCAGAAACAGCAAAGCAGTATGGTCTGAAAGTGATCGCCATTACCAGTCAGGGCAGCCCGCTTTCAGAAGTGTGCGATTTGACGTTGCCCATTGTCATTCAGGAAACGGATTTTATCTATAAACCTTCAGCGTCACGATACGCAATGCTGGCGCTGGTGGATGTGATTTCAATGGAACTGGCTGTTAGCCATAAACGACGATCTCGTGATCGGTTACGCCGACTGAAAGTGGCGCTTGATTCACACCGTGGTGGTGGAGACAGGCAGCCTCTTGGTGACTAGGTCTACAGATAAAGCAAAGGCAGCGAAATCGCTGCCTTTTATATTTAATATTAAAGAAAAGATTACTTCTTCTTTTTCTTAGCGCTTTTTTTCTTGTCGGCTTTCTTCGCTTCTTTCTTCTTGTTCTTTTTCTTGAACACTGGCTTTTTGTGTTGCGGTCTCATGCCTTCAATGAAGCGCTCTTTGATGTCTTCTTTGGTGTAACGAGCGACGCGATCCAGCATCGGCTGGTCGTGCGCCTCAACGATAGACAACGCATTTCCTTTTTTACCAGCACGAGCGGTTCGACCAATTCGGTGCAGGTAAACATCGGCGGTTCGAGGCATGTCGAAGTTGATGACATGAGATACGTCTGGCAAATCGATACCACGTGCGGCCACATCGGTTGCCAGCAGAACGTTCACTTCACCTTCTCGGAAACGGCGAATGGCGTTGTTACGGCGATCTTGCGGCATCTCACCCTGAATCCACGCACAGGTAATCTGGTCACTCTCTAATTTAGAACGCAGGTCCGCCAGGCGATCGCGTGTCTTTAAGAATACAATGGAACGTTCCGCCTGTTCGGTTACCACATGCTTAAGAAGCTGATATTTATGCTCCATGGAGTCGGCGCGGTGATACCACTGAGTGATTTTTTTGCGTTCGCGGCGAGAAGGTTCTGCATCCAGCTCGGCTGGGTTTTTCAAAAGATCCGCTGTGAAGCCTTCCACACCACGACCTTCAAGCGTTGCTGAGAACAACATAGACTGTTTACGCCAGCGACACTCTGCTGATAAGCGGTCAACGGTCGGGCCAAATCCCATATCCAGCATGCGATCCGCTTCATCCAGTACCAGCCATTCAATAGCGCGGCAGTCAAAACGCTCCGCTTCAATGTATTCCATCAAACGACCCGGTGTCGCGACCACGATATCTTGCGTGGTGGATAGAATATCCGCGTGCTCCTGATACTGAACTCCTCCGGTAATGGTGAAGATCTTCAGGTTTGTGTACTTCGCCAGAGCTCTGGCTTGATCCGTAACCTGCATCGCCAGTTCACGAGTTGGTGTCAGGATCAGAATACGTGCAGGTCCCGCTTTACGGCGTGGAAAATCTTGCAGATATTGTAGTGCAGGAATGACGAAAGCGGCGGTTTTACCAGTTCCGGTAGGGGCTGAGGCGAGGACATCGCGACCATCCAGTGCTTGCGGAATTGCTTCAGCCTGAATTTGAGTTGGGCGTTCGTATCCCATCTCTTCAATGGCTTCCAACAGATTTGGATCGAGTTCGAGTTCAGCAAAAGTTCTGATCACAGTGGGTCTCCACAAGCGTGTGAATGATTAATTGGGCGCGAATTATATACCCATAACCCATCAGATAAAACGCATTTTCCAGCAGGATCTTTACATCTTTAAGTAAAAGCCTTGGGTAAGAGCAATGAATTCTGAACTGTAGCCATTACCCTGGTTGATCACTAAAGAGGACTCTTGCGTTTCACACGGCTGTTTGGTCAGGGCAAAAAGCAGTCGGGTTGCCAGTTTTCGAGCGGTTGTCTGAACACGACAACACTGAGATAAGTACCAGCCTTGCGCCTGTGCGATCTCGATGCATTGTTCCCCTTCAACCACAGGCAGCACAAAGCTTGCTGATCCTGTATCAGTAAGGTGTGCCCAGCAGGTTTTCATTAAAGCGCTGTGAGTTAGCGTATTGGTGTGGCGGGCGTCGGCACGACGAGTGTCTAAAGCTTGTTCTCCGCTGTTGAAGTAAGGCGGATTGCAGATAATGGCGTCGAATTGGGTATCGAATGACAGGTTTAATATATCGCCACAAACAGGACGTATCTTTTGGCTCCAGGGGCTGTCTGCAAAATTTAAGCTTGCAGCTTCAAAGGCATCTTGCTCTAGCTCAACTGAAGTAATCACGAGGTTGTCATCGGATCTCTGAGCGCACATTAAAGACAGTAAACCAGTCCCCGTACCAATATCCAGCAGTTGACCAGCAGGTGGGATTGAAGCCCAGGCACCCAGTAATACGCCATCAGTACTGACTGGCATTCCACTACGACCACCGCGAATCTTAAACTGTTTGAATTGAAAGTCTTTGGTTCTGTTCTTCATATGCTGGTTTGGTCGGGTGGTTAAATATATTAAATTCTTGTTATTTTAAAGATAAAGATTTTGATTAGTTATATGAGCTGAAATATCACATATAGCCAGTGATTCTATCTGCTAAATGGTGTTCTGATTGAATTTTTATTGTGTTTTTTGTCATTCTCTTGTTTCTGTTATCGCTTTTGTTCATTATTCGCCCCTTAATTCTAGAATAAAATTTCAGAATATTTGCAAACACAAGATTTTTATAAGGGTTTTAAGTGAATCAAAAACTAAAAACAACTGATGTCGTTGCTCTGGGCTTTATGCTCTTTGCATTCTTTTTAGGAGCGGGCAATATTATTTTCCCTCCTCTTGCGGGTCAATTAGCAGGTGAAAATTTGTTTCCTGCCATGTCCGGTTTTCTGTTTACTGCGGTAGGTCTGCCTTTGATCACCATTATTGCTATTGCAGTAGCGGGTGGATCTTGGGAACATCTTTCTAAGCACCTTCCTAAACAGGTAGCGACACTTATTGTCGTACTGATCTTCATTATTATTGGTCCTGCATTTGCTGCCCCACGTACAGGTTTGGTTGCGTACGAGATGGCAGTGAAGCCGTTCATTGCTAACGCAGAGCAAATGCACCTGACTATATTCTCCATTGCATTCTTTACCATTGCGATGTTTTTTGCCTGGTCTCAGGGCAAGTTGATCGACACCATTGGTAAAGTGCTGACGCCAGTGCTGTTCATCGGTTTGATTACGTTAGCTGTGTCTGTATTTCTAAACCCACAAGGCGTTCCAACAGAAGCGCAGGGCGAGTATGTGACTCAACCACTGATCAAAGGTTTCCTTGAAGGTTATAACACCATGGATACCTTCGGCGCGCTGATGTTCGGTATTCTGATCGTGGATGCACTGCGTAGCAAAGGCATTACCGAGTCCAAACCGACAACTAAATACCTGATCAGCGCAGCGGTGATCGCAGCAGCGGGTCTGGCATTTGTTTATGTGTCTCTTTTCTACTTGGGTTCTACAAGTGGCACTGTGGCTGCTGGTGCAGATAACGGTGGTGTGATCCTAAGCCTATACGTACAGGCTCTGTTCGGTGCGTCGGGTCAGACGGTTCTGTCTGTGATTGTTCTGTTGGCGTGTCTGACAACAGCTATTGGTCTGATCTCAGCTTGTTCTGATTACTTCAGCTCTATCACCAAAATCAACTACAAAACCTGGGTTGTGGTTATTGGAGTCGCGTGTGCAGTGGTGGCAAATGTTGGTCTGAGCCAGTTAATTTCACTGTCTGTTCCTGTTCTGTTTGCCCTTTACCCAGTAGCCATTGCTTTGGTTGCACTGGTGTTTGTACGAGATCGCTTGCCAAATCCGCGCGTAGCATACCGCGTAGTAGTATTGGTGGCATTTGTGTTTGCTCTTCTGGATGCTGCGAAGGTTTCGGGTATCAATGTCAACGCATTCAATATGCTTCCACTGTTTGAAGTGGGCATGGCTTGGCTGATGCCAACTATGGCGGCGATCATCTGCATGTTCTTCATTGGCGCACCTCGTAAAGAGTTGTCGGAAGAAGCGGCATAATCGCAACTTAGTAATCAAAACAAGAAAGGGGCTGATAATCATCAGCCCCTTTCTTTTTTATAAATGTATAGAGTTACAGCGAGTCGTGGTATTCCACCAGGATTTGCTCACACCACTTTTCGATGCGCTCATTACTGAACTCGTACTGGGAATCCTCATCAAGAGCTAGACCAACAAACTGTGATTTGTCTTCCGTAAGGGCTTTAGATGCCTCGAATTCATAGCCTTCATTTGGCCAGTAGCCAATGAATTTTACGCCTGTTGGGATCAGTTCATCATGAAGAAGCCCCATCGCATCGAGAAACCACTCGCCATAGCCTTCTTGATCGCCTAAGCCGAACAATGCGACGTGTTTGCCGTTTAGCGACACGCCACCGATGTGCTCCCATATTGCACTCCAGTCTTCTTGAATTTCACCGAAATCCCACGTAGAAATCCCTAGCAATAACAGATCATAGTTGTTCATCAATGATAGTGGTGTTTCTTTTACATTAAATATATCCACTAAATCTTCGCCGATGAAGGCGCGAATTTTTTCCGCTGCCATTTCTGTGTAGCAGGTTGTTGAGCCGTAAAAAAGTCCGATTTTCATGATCTGTCATTGTTTGTCGAAGAGATGGCAGATTCTATACCCAAATAACCTTCAGATGCTAGGCTCAGCGACAAGATGGATTTTCGGTCGTAACTATTTGGAGGGGATGCTCATAACATGCTCAAATTTGCAGGGTTTATACGATTGTAGGTGAATTTTAATAGTATTATTTTCATGCCTCACATACTCTCATGAGTGTTACCGATAAAAAGAGAGATAAGAATGACGGAAACAAGTCATCCAGATACCTACTTAATGGAGCAGTTTCTTGATGCCATGTGGATGGAGCGTGGATTGTCTGAGAATACGCTCGCTTCATACCGTAACGATTTATCCAAGTTGCTGAGCTGGATGTTGAAAGAGAACTTCCGGCTCGATTTCATCAGCGTCTCTGGGTTGCAGGACTATCAAGGCTGGCTGATGGATCAAGGCTATAAACAGACGTCACGAGCGAGAATGCTTTCTGCGATTCGCCGTCTGTTTCAGTATCTTCACCGTGAAAAGGTAAGAGCAGACGATCCAAGTGCTCTGCTTGTGAGCCCAAAACTGCCCAAGCGGCTGCCCAAGGATTTGAGTGAACAGCAGGTTGAAGATTTACTCAACACGCCAGATCCTAATGACCCGATAGAGCTTCGCGACAAAGCCATGCTTGAACTCCTATACGCAACAGGGCTTCGGGTCACTGAACTGGTTAGCCTGACGATGGAAAATATTAGCCTGCGGCAGGGCGTTGTTCGTGTAACAGGTAAAGGCGGAAAAGAGCGGTTGGTCCCAATGGGAGAAAATGCCGTTGATTGGATCGAAACCTTCCTAGAACATGGTCGTCCAAGCATTTTGGGGGAAACGTCATCGGATGTGGTGTTCCCAAGCAAGCGGGCAAGACAAATGACGCGCCAGACGTTCTGGCATCGAATTAAATTTTACGCCACGCTGGCAGAAATCGACACGGATGCGTTGTCGCCTCACGTGCTCCGACATGCATTTGCAACGCACCTGTTGAATTACGGTGCAGATTTGAGAGTGGTGCAAATGTTATTGGGTCATAGTGACTTATCGACTACGCAAATTTATACTCACGTCGCAACAGAGCGACTCAAACAGATTCACGAACAGCACCATCCAAGGGCGTAGTTCGTACATTAACTTTTAAGGTGAAAACATGCATTTCATGCGCAAACTTGGTGTTGTAGCAGCGGGCGCGCTGGCTTCATTTTCTCTATTCGCAGCAGACGCAGACACAAAATCCATCACAGAGCGTTTCAGCAAGCTTGGTCTGATGGTGACATCCGTAGATGACAGTGACATTGCGGGTCTTTACGAAGTAGAAACCAATCAAGGGTTGTTCCTTTCTACAGAAAAAGGGGACTACTTCATTCAGGGTAAAATCTATGCCCTGGACGACAAAGGTAATTTCACAGACGTGATCGCCAAGCGTTACGCAGAAAAAATCAAAGACTTCTCTTCAAGCTGGATTGAATACAAAGCCAAAGAAGAGAAGCACGTCGTGACTGTATTTACCGACGTAGATTGCGGTTACTGTCTGAAACTGCACCGTCAGATGGAAGACTACAACAAAAATGGTATTACCGTTCGCTACCTTGCCTACCCACGTGCCGGTGCACAAAGTCAGGTAGGGCATCAAATGTCACAAATCTGGTGTGCGAATGATCAGAAAGCCGCAATGGACGAAGTAAAGCTTGAGCGTACTTTCTCGCAAGAAACCAGTGAGCTGTTACAATGTCAGAACACCATCGCTGCACATCGTGATCTTGGTTCTAAGTTGGGTGTACGTGGTACACCAGCTATCGTAACTGGTAACGGTAATGTGATTGGCGGTTATCTGTCTCCGGATGATTTGACTGCTCAGCTAGAAAGACTTAACTAATTGACCAACGGATGCCTGAGGGAAACCTCAGGCAAACGCCATTCTTATGATTGAAATTCAAAGACGTCCGCAAGACGCGCCTCACTCCTTACCTGATTCCATTCCCCCTTTATTGCAACGCATCTACGCCGCACGCGGTGTTCAAAGTATTAACCAGTTAGAGAAAGCCGCGAAAGCGCTTCACTCATACCAACTACTGGGTGGAATACAGCAAGCCGTAGAGATTTTGTTTGAATCGATTCAGAAGCAAAAACGCATCATCGTCGTAGGGGATTTTGATGCCGATGGCGCAACCAGTTCTGCGTTGTCAGTGCTTGCGCTTCGGATGCTAGGTTGTCCCAACGTGGACTATCTGGTGCCAAATCGTTTTGAAGATGGCTACGGCTTAAGCCCGGAGGTGGTCGATCAGGCTCTGGAACTGGGTGTTGAAGTCATCATGACGGTCGACAATGGTGTATCGTCGATTGATGGCGTGCGTTACGCAAAGCAGAAGGGATTAACGGTTATCGTCACCGATCATCACTTACCGGGAAATGAGCTTCCCATTGCCGATGCGATTGTGAACCCCAACCTCGAGTCTTGTCAGTTTCCATCAAAATCTTTGGCTGGCGTTGGCGTTGCGTTCTACATGATGATGGCGCTTTGCGTTCACATGCGAAAGCTCAATTGGTTTGCCTCACAAGGGATGCAAGAACCCAAACTGATGGAGCTTATCGACTTAGTCGCACTTGGAACCGTCGCCGATGTCGTGCCTCTGGATGAGAATAATCGAATTCTGGTGCATCAAGGGTTACAACGTATTCGTGCTGGTAAAGCTCGCCCAGGAATTCAGGCGCTTATCGAAGTGTCCAAACGAGATGCCCGCAGACTGGTGGCATCCGATTTCGGATTTGCTTTAGGTCCACGCATTAATGCAGCGGGGCGTTTGGATGACATGTCTTTTGGGGTTGAGCTTCTGATGAGCAACAATATCCACGCTGCGCGCCGCATGGCGAGTGAGTTGGATGGGCTCAACCAAACTCGTAAAGAAATCGAAGAAGGCATGAAGCAAGAGGCCATGGCGTTTTGTGAACGTCTGCAATTTGGTGAAAATGCGGAGCTGCCTTATGGCTTAGCCTTGTTCCAGCGAGACTGGCATCAGGGTGTTATCGGTATCTTAGCCTCGCGCATTAAAGAGAAGTTTCATCGCCCGGTAATCGCCTTTGCCGACGGCGGAGAAGGCACAATCAAAGGGTCCTGCCGCTCTATTCCCGGTCTGCATATGCGAGACACATTGGACAGAATCGACACGCAAAATCCTGGGTTGATCGCTAAATTCGGTGGTCATGCTATGGCGGCAGGATTGACCATCGATGAAGTCGATTTTGAAAAATTCAGCAAGCTGTTCGATGAAGCGGTCAGGCAAGATCTTGATGAAGCCTCACTCAAAGGAGTGGTGATGTCTGACGGCGAGTTGCTACCCGAAGAGTTTTCCATGCACGTAGCTGAAACTTTACGTGGAGCCGGACCATGGGGACAAGCATTCCCAGAGCCCATTTTTGATGGCGAGTTCAAAGTCCTGCACCAAAAATTGGTGGGTGAGAAGCACTTGAAATTGATGCTAGAACCGCTGCATAAGGGTCACCCGACCAATATCATGATTGATGGCATTGCGTTCAATATCGATTTACGTCGCTGGCCAGACGCGTCGGTGAAAACCGTACACTTAGCCTACAAACTGGATGTAAACGAGTTTCGTGGCAATCAGTCACTTCAGTTGATGATCGATCATATCGAGGCCAAGTAACCTCGTATCCAGTATTGCCTTTCAACCCTGTCCCGCTGTTGATTGAGAGCAGCGGGCATCTGCAATTTCTCAGCTCAAATTGCGCAAATTTTTCCTGTATCTCTGTCACATTTTTAAGTAGAATTCCTCGGTTAAATTCTACGCTAAAATGTTGAGCAAACATGTTTGAAATCAATCCAATTAAAAACCGCCTGCAGGACGTGACTGAGCGCACGAATGTCCTGAGGGGGTATCTTTGACTATGACGCCAAGAAAGAGCGTCTAGAAGAAGTAAACGCAGAACTTGAACAACCAGATGTATGGAACGAACCTGAGCGAGCACAAGCCTTAGGTAAAGAACGTGCATCACTGGAAGCGGTGGTAGAAACCATCGACTTGCTAGACCAGGGTGTGGAAGACGTTGATGGTCTTCTGGAACTGGCGGTTGAAGAAGAAGATCAGGAAACCTTCGACGAGATTGAGCCAGAATTGGCTGAACTTGAACAAAAGCTAGAGAAGCTTGAATTCCGTCGTATGTTTGCTGGCGATCACGACTCCTCTGATAGCTACATCGACTTGCAAGCGGGTTCAGGTGGTACAGAAGCTCAAGACTGGACCAACATGATGCTTCGCATGTACTTGCGTTGGGCTGAGGCCAAAGGCTTCAAAGCGGAAGTGATTGAAGTATCTGAAGGTGAAGTAGCGGGTCTGAAATCGGCAACGGTTCGTATTTCAGGTGAGTACGCTTACGGCTGGCTTCGCACTGAGACGGGCGTTCACCGTTTGGTTCGTAAATCGCCATTCGATTCAGGCGGCCGTCGCCATACTTCATTTGCGTCTGCGTTTGTTTACCCAGAGATTGACGAAAACATTGCTATCGACATTAACCCTGCCGATCTTCGCATCGACGTATACCGTGCGTCGGGAGCTGGTGGTCAGCACGTTAACACCACGGAATCTGCGGTACGTATTACCCACCTTCCAACCAATACTGTGGTGCAGTGTCAGAACGACCGTTCTCAGCACAAAAACAAAGATCAGGCAATGAAGCAGCTTCGAGCGAAGCTATTCGAACTTGAGCTTCAAAAGCAGAACGCAGAGAAGCAAGCCAATGAAGACGCCAAGTCTGACATCGGCTGGGGTAGCCAAATCCGTTCTTATGTACTGGATGACTCCCGAATCAAAGATTTACGTACCGGCGTTGAAAACCGCAACACGCAAGCGGTTCTTGACGGCGATCTGGACAAATTTATCGAAGCCAGCCTGAAATCAGGTCTGTAAGCTTTCACCGACAATCGACAGGATACATCGAAAATGACTGATGCTGTTCAAAATGAAACGCAACTAGAAGCCCATTCACAAGAAGAGAATAAGCTGATTGCCGAGCGTCGCGCGAAATTGGATGAAATTCGCAAGACTTGCAACGCTAACGGTCACCCTAACGACTTCCGTCGTGACAGCTTGGCTGGCGACCTTCAGAAAGAGTTCGGTGAAAAGAGTAAAGAAGAACTGGAAGAGCTGAACCACGTAGTGGCGATCGCGGGTCGTATCATGGCGAAGCGTGGTCCTTTCCTTGTGATTCAGGAAACTTCTGGTCGTATCCAGGCTTATGCGGCGAAAGATGTTCAGAAAGAACTGAAAGCGAAATACCAAGGGTTAGACATCGGTGACATCATCGGTGTGAAAGGTGCGCTTCACAAGTCTGGTAAAGGTGACCTTTACGTGAACATGGAAGAGTACGAGTTGCTGACCAAAGCACTGCGTCCACTTCCAGAGAAGTTCCACGGCTTGACGGATCAGGAAATGCGTTACCGTCAACGCTATGTTGACCTGATTGTGAACGAAGATTCTCGTCAGGCGTTCATCATCCGTTCTAAGCTCGTGTCTTCTATCCGTAACTTCATGAGTGGCAAAGGCTATCTGGAAGTTGAAACTCCAATGATGCACGTGATTCCTGGCGGTGCAACGGCTCGCCCGTTCATCACTCACCACAATGCGCTGGACATTGATATGTACCTGCGTGTTGCGCCGGAGCTTTACCTTAAGCGTTTGGTTGTGGGTGGCTTTGACCGTGTATTCGAAATCAACCGCAACTTCCGTAACGAAGGTTTGTCTCCTCGTCACAACCCAGAATTCACTATGATGGAATTCTACCAAGCGTACTCAGACTACAAGGACCTAATGGACCTGACTGAAGAGATGCTAAGTACGGTAGCGCTGGATGTTCTTGGTTCAACGTCTATGCCTTACGGTGATGAAACGGTTGAATTCGGTGGTAAATACGCTCGCATGAGCATGTTTGAAGCCATCAAACACTACAACCCAGAGCACGACGCTATTCAGAAACTGACAGAAGCGGATCTGCAAGACCGTGACTTAATGGTGTCAATTGCGAAATCTGTTCACGTAGAAGTGGAAGAGTTCTGGACGTGTGGTCAACTGCTTGAAGAGATTTTCGGTGAGACAGCCGAGCCTAAGCTGATTCAGCCAACCTTCATCACTGGCTACCCAGCAGACATTTCTCCATTGGCTCGCCGTAGCGACGGCAACCCGTTCTTCACTGACCGTTTTGAGTTCTTTATCGGTGGTCGTGAAGTCGCAAATGGTTTCTCTGAGCTTAACGATGCTGAAGATCAGGACGCTCGTTTTAAAGCTCAGGTTGAAGCAAAAGATGCGGGTGATGATGAAGCGATGTACTACGACGAAGACTACATCACAGCACTTGAGCATGGTCTGCCACCAACAGCAGGACAGGGAATTGGTATAGACCGATTGGCAATGTTATTCACAAACACGCATACCATTCGTGATGTAATTCTATTCCCAGCAATGCGACCACAGCAGTAAAAATTTTGTGTCTCAAAATTAAAGCCACCTTCGGGTGGCTTTTTTTGATCTTAATTTGAGTGCTGAAATTTTATAAATATGTGATTTTGCTCTGCAAAACGAGCGATCTTTTCACTTTATCTTTATGTGTCTCACTATTGACAACAGTTATTGGTTAGTCTGTTCATGCTTGACTGTTTAACAATCTATACTATGTCTTAACTATGAGACGTTTTATTGTCGCAAGATTAATTCATATTTAAATCGTCAAGCACCTTAAAACCACGATGAAGATCGTAACAACAATATAGATTGATTAAGGAAGTATTAATGGGTACTCAATTCCGAATGGATTCTGTACCGGGTTCACTTGTTGTTGTTGGAGGCACATACGAACCTTGGCTTGCAGTGTTAGAGCAGGTAGGTTGGCGTTGCCAGCGATGTGATGACCTTCGTGAAGCACAAACATTGTTCTCAGAGATTGGTCCTTGCATTGGGATTGTTGATTTAAGCCAAGATGAGTTCAGTCTCAATGGATTGGCTAATTTGGTCAGCAGCCACAAGCAGGTTCGTTGGCTGGCATTTATTCGGGAGTCTCAACTGAGTTCCGATACCATATGTCAGTTCATAGTAAACTTTTGTATTGATTTTTTTACTGCGCCCATACCAGACGCACAATTACTCAATACAATTGGCCACCAACTTGGAATGCTGAAACTGGAGAAAAAAGTTTGGCCGAGTTATGGTCAGACTAGTGATATGGGCATGATTGGGGAGTCAATGCCTATAAAGCGTCTGCGAGATCAGGTAAGAAGAATTGGACCTACCGATGTCAGTATTTTGATATTTGGGGAATCAGGATCAGGGAAAGAAAAAGTTGCTCAGGCAATCCACACGACATCGGCCCGCTCAAAAGGTCCGTTTTTCAGTGTGAATTGCGGTGCGATATCTGAGCAGCGAATGGAAATGGATATTTTCGGCATTGGCAGAGGCGACGACTGGGGAGAGTCCTCACTGCTAGAGCAAGCTGATGGAGGCACAATTCTGTTCAACGATATTTTGAACATGCCGCTATCTCAACAACAGCATTTGTTATTCTACTTACAGGAAGGAAAAGTCGAAACAAAAGAAGGGGCGAAAGAGGTTGATGTCAGGATTCTGGTTGCAAACCATTCCGACATGGAAAAAGCCCTTCTCGATGATGACTTTAACGAAGAACTTTACCACCGACTCAATGTACTGAGAATTAACGTTCCTAGTCTGAAAGAGCGCTCTGGTGATATCGCTGTACTGGCGAATCACTACCTGAACGTGTATTCCCGTGAATACAACGCTCAGGCGCGTAGCTTCTCTGATCAGGCTCTGAGAGCATTAACTCAGCACCATTGGCCAGGAAATGTTCGTGAGTTAATGAATCAGATTAAGCGCGTTGTACTGATGTCAGATTCAGTGGTTATTGAAGAGTCACAACTCGATTTACCAAAACGTGCTGACAACCAAAGAAGTTTGCGTAGCATACGAGAGCGATCGGAGAGGGATGCTTTAGTATTGGTACTGGAATCACATGATGGTCAGGTGACGCCAGCCGCAAAAGAATTGGGTGTATCACGAGCGACAATGTATCGCTTGCTGAACAAGCACAATCTGATTTCTGAAACCAGAGCATAAATCCTGATTCAGATACAAAACAAAAAGCAAACGCTCGCATAAACTGCGAGCGTTTTTTTATCGTATTTGCGTTTTCTTATGAACATATATTCTATTTTATAACTGAAACTTTAAATATTATTCCAGCGAATAAGCTTCGATCCAGTTGCATACAGATGTATTTGCTTTATTTATAAATAAAGCAAATAACTGCTTGAATAATATCCTTTCGGGGTTAGAATTTAACCGTGACAGCAAGTCACACCAAATCACTTCTATTTTGGATTAAGTAACTCAGGGAGGCACAAAATGCTAATCATTTTCAAAGCACAGCAAATTTGTGTCGCCACCGATATGGGCAATACCACCAACGTTCGTGGTAGTGAACTGCCTACATCTGATAGTTAATTAATCCGTAACCTTTCAGGCTGCGGGTAAGCGGTCTGACTGGGAAAGTCTCTTTTATTGAATCCTGTTCTTCCGATCGCTTTATCCAGCCTGTTTTACAATCTGGAGAAAAGTTATGCGTCACTCAATTTACATTCAACTAGCCACTTTATTAGTTAAAGCCGATATCAAACGCGAAGAGCGAGCCTGGAAACGTCGTGTTGCGAGAGCACAGCAAAACATTCCATGGCACAACGCCCACCTGTTGCAAGATATTGGTCTTGACCCAGACGGTCGTCTAGTGGGTGCGAATGAGCAACCTTCAGCTACAGCAGAACGTCGTGTTCGTCATCTTCGCCGACTAATACGAACGCGAATTCCAACGTAGTAAAAGGGGCTAAGCAGGTAGTCTGCTTAGCCCCTCCAATCAAAAAATTTCCTGTCAATCAGGGACAAGGGTTGGAGTATTGCACTCCAATCTCTTGTAGAGAGTTCAGCAACTCTTCTGACAAATTCACGTCCAAGCTGTCAATGTTACTCTTCAACTGATCCATAGTCGTTGCTCCAATGATGTTGGAAGCAACAAATGGACGCTGATTTACAAACGCTAATGCCATCTGAGCCGGATCTAGCCCATGTTCTCGGGCAAGATTGACATAAGCTTCCGTTGCTTTGATGCCATTGGGGGTAAAGTATCGAACGAAGCGTTCAAACAGAGTACAACGTGCTCCATCTGGACGGGCATCATTTAGGTACTTTCCACTTAACACACCGAATGCAAGAGGTGAATACGCCAGTAACTCGACGCCTTCGTGGTGAGCAATTTCAGACAGCCCAACTTCGAAAGTTCGATTCAACAGGTTGTAAGGATTCTGTATAGAAACCGCTCTTGGTAATCCATGCTTTTCGGCTAGCCTTAGATAACTCATGACTCCCCAGGGCGTCTCATTCGAAAGCCCGATATAGCGAACTTTCCCTTGCTTAACAATGTCTGCAAGCGCTTCGAGAGTTTCCAGTATCGGTGTATCGTGTTGCTCTTCCGGATAAGGGTAATTGAGTTGACCGAAGCAGTTGGTCTGGCGCTCTGGCCAGTGGATTTGATAGAGATCGATGTAGTCTGTTTTTAGTCGGCGCAAACTGTCATCGACGGCTTGGTGAATGTTACGCCAGTCTAACGCCATATTGTCCCTGATGTAAGGAATGCCGCGCGGTCCTGCTACCTTTGTCGCGAGCACTATTTTTTCGCGTTTACCGGATTTTTCAAGCCAGTTCCCAATGTATTCTTCTGTTCTTCCTTGCGTCTCTTCTTTGGGAGGAACTGGGTACATTTCTGCGGTATCAATAAAGTTGATGCCTCTTTCCAAGGCGTAATCAAGTTGAGAGAAAGCTTCAGCCTCGGTGTTCTGTTCACCAAAGGTCATGGTTCCTAAACACAACGGACTGATTTCAAGAGTTGAATGCGGTAACTTCCTTAATTGCATAAACATTCCTCGTTTTTCTTCCACTATAAACTGATTGTTATGGCAGCGGTCAAGTAAAAACTAATAATGACTTATTTAACAATAACTCAGTTGTTGACTATGCTTTACAAACCCCATAACAAAAATGCATGGCTCGAATGCCAGCCAAGGAAGGGAAAATGCAAAGAGAACAACTGAATCACTGGGTGCACGCAAAGCATATTGAACAAGGTAAAGAGCCCAAAATATTCGTCATCAGTTGTGCAAACCTATCCAGTTATTTGCTTGCTGTGGAATACAAACACAAGCTTGAACCCATTAAAGGTAAAAATGAACCCTTGCACTTTGATTCACTGGAGCTGGTGAAAGCTGCATTACATAAAATGGGTGTTCATACTGCCTATCTAAGATTACACAACGTTTACGATGAATGTGGTGAGACTGGTGCTGCTCCATATCATGATATCGAGCTGTCTATCCATTAGGTGTTTCTGAAGATGTCGGCGAGACAATGGCGACGGATGTTATTGATCAAAAAATTGTTCGAGGATCTTTTGGGTGAAATTTTTCTTGAGATAAAAACCTCGAGGGAGCGTCATGATAGGCGTGCCATCGCTGCCGTAGGCTTCAGTTAAAGCACGGCTATTGGCTGCTTTGGGGCGAAGTTGCAACGCCTGACCGTGGCGGGCGGTGATTTGTTCAACTTTTCCAAGCACAATAAACTCCATGAGTTCTTCCCAGTCGTGCCTTAAGATCTTCTCTTCTTCTTCAGTGGGTGACCACAAAACCGGGCAACCGACATGTCTGTCGCCGACTGGCAATTCTCTCTCTCCTTCGACAGGGATCCAGAGAACACGAGAAAGCTTTTGTCTGATATGGCTATGTTCCCATGTTAGCCCCTGCACACCGATAAGTGGAGCGACAGAAACAAAAGTGGTTTCAAGAGGAGTACCTTTATGGCTAATTGGGATACTTTTGAGCTCAATACCAAGATCAACAAAATCCTGTTGTGGCTTGCTACCGGCACTTGCGCCTAAATGCCATTCCAGTAACTGACCAACCCAACCTTTGTCGCGCCTTAAGTTTTCAGGAACATCCATATTGGCTTCTTCCGCTAGCTCAGAAAGTGTATAGCCGGCTATGGATAACGCTCTTTCATAGAGCTCTTGTTCTGATGTTGGAGTCGGTTTCATGGAGGGGTTATTCAGTTAAAAAACGCATGTTATCACATCTGTCAGAAGATAATCCTGAGTGAATGGGTTGATCATTTAAAAAGCACTTCGGATTCCAAGGATCTTTTAATAACTTATCCACAGAAAAAATAGAAAACTCGCCAAAGCTAAAACAACTGGATCTATATTCAGGGGTTTTGTAGAACGTATTTGTTACGTTCTGGCTACATTTAGTCAGTTTTTGACCGCTTGATGTGGATAAAGGCTTGTATGGTTGATCTTTAACCGATCTGTATTTGAATAACATTTTCGTTAATCATTAAAGATAATATTAGGTGTGTATTTTATTTAACTTTTTGTTTTTATTTTATTTTATTTTGATCTGAATACTCGATTCTTGTAGTGGTACGCAGTAAGTAGATCAGGTTTTTCCCATTGTGTTCGGTTTCTTCACACACTTATTCACAGAAAAGGTGAATAAATGTGGCGCTGGTCTCATTATTGTGTTGATAACTTAGGTTTTGATGAAAAGTTATCCAGTGCTGGCGTTGTCGCACAGAAAAAAACGCATTATGCGACATGTAAGTTTGCCCAAGTTGGGGATATGTGGAAAAATCACACTTAACAGAGATTTATATTAGAGGTTAGCCAGTGATCGATGGCGATGGTTACCGCTTAAATGTGGGAATTGTAATTTGTAACAACCATGGTCAGGTATTCTGGGCAAAACGATACGGGCAGCATTCATGGCAATTTCCTCAAGGGGGAATCGATGATGGCGAAACACCCGAAGAGGCAATGTTTCGTGAGCTGTATGAAGAAGTAGGTTTGACTCAAAAAGACGTAAAAGTCGTCGCGACCAGTCGTCATTGGTTACGCTATAAGCTACCCAAACGGCTGGTACGATGGGATTCAAAACCAGTTTGTATCGGACAAAAACAGAAATGGTTCCTGCTGCGTTTAGACTGCGATGAGTCTAAAATCAATATGCAACGTGGCAATACCCCTGAATTTGATGGTTGGAGATGGGTAAGTTATTGGTACCCCGTAAGACAGGTTGTTTCGTTTAAACGTGACGTTTATCGACGAGCGATGAAAGAGTTTGCCACGTTGGCGATGCCGTTTAGAGAGCGGAAAGTAAAAGGTAAGCGAAAGAATCGAAGAGGATAGATTAAATGCTCACTCAGCTGCGGGATATAGTTGAACAGGTTTCCAGAGTTGAACACATTCATGAGGCATTAGATGTCTTGGTCAACGAAACTTGTCATGCCATGCAAACTGAGTGTTGTACCGTCTATTTTGCAAACGATGAATTATCCCGCCTTGAATTGATGGCGACCAAAGGTCTGAAATTTGAAGGGGACGAAATCCACATTGGTTATCATGAAGGGCTCGTGGGCTTAGTTCGAAGAACTGCTGAGCCCCTTAACCTTGCAGAAGTATCTACTCATCCTAGCTTTAAGTTCTTTCCTCAATTGGGTGAGGGCATTTATCACTCCTTCTTAGGTGCCCCTATTATTCATCGAAAACAAGTGCTCGGCGTATTGGTTATTCAGCAAAAATCGCCTCGGCTGTTTTCGGAAATGGAAGAATCATTTCTCGTCACTTTGTCCGCTCAGCTTGCGGTGATCATTGCCCATGCTCAAGCGCAAGGTCACTGGCTTCTGAATGATGCCAACAGCCAGAAATTAAGTGGAATTGCGGCGTCACCCGGTGTTGCAGTCGGCGAATTCTGGTGGGACGACACGCAACCCAAACTTTCAGACGTTTACCCGGCCAGTACTCTTGATGTTGAGCAGGAGCAAGAATGGCTCGCACTGGCGATGGAAAGCGCAAAAGCAGACTTTCGCCGTTTAAGGAAGAAACTGGACAACGATATCAACAAAGATACGTTGGCAATATTCGATCTCTTCACCCATTTATTGAACGACCCCATGCTGCGAAACGATCTGAAAGAGCAGATCCAGAAGGGGGATCGTGCCGACTGGGCTTTGCGTCAGGTCGTAGAAACCTATTCAAACCGGTTTGCTCAGATGTCGGACGTGTACTTGCGAGAGCGAGCTCAAGACATTCGTGAATTGGGGCAGCGACTGCTTTATTTTTTGCATACCAGTGAAGTGGGGGAGCTTGAGCTCAACCAACCCGTCATTTTGGTTGTCAATGAACTTACGGCATCTACGCTCGCTAGCCTACCCAAAGACAAGTTACTTGCTGTGATATCTATTGAGGGAGCGGCAAACTCGCACGCAGCGATTTTGTCTCGTGCACTGGGTATCCCTGCCATAATGGGGGCCAACGTCACTCCGCAAAACCTCAATGGTAAAGAGGGGATTGTAGATGGTTACAGCGGTGAAATTTTCGTTGAGCCACCAGCGCAGTTATTGAAAGAGTATCGCTCGCTGAGAGATGAAGAATTCGAACTCTCAAAAATGGTGGAGAAAGAACTTCATCAAGAAGCGAAAACTCAGGATGACTGTAAAGTTGACGTGCTTCTTAATGCGGGTTTGAGTGCTGATACCAACATTTCTGTCAATCAGGGAGTTAATGGTGTCGGGCTTTATCGAACGGAAATCTCTTTTTTACTTCAACATCGTTTTCCTTCTGAAGAAGAACAACACCAGCAATATCGTCGAGTGCTCGAAACGTATCCGAACAAACCCGTAGTCATGCGGACGTTGGATGTCGGTGGCGACAAACCTTTACCTTACCTTCCTATTGAGGAAGACAACCCTTTTCTGGGTTGGCGTGGAATACGCTTTACTCTGGACCATCCTGATATTTTCCTTATCCAGCTTCGTGCCATGCTCAAAGCGAGTGATGGCCTGAACAATCTCAACATTTTATTACCCATGTTATCTGGCAACCAAGAGCTGGATGACGCACTTGCTCTGATCCAACAAGCCTATGACGAGGTGTCGCAAAGTCACAAAAATGTGTGCAAACCTCGTGTAGGCGTTATGTTAGAAGTCCCTTCCATGCTCTATTTACTGTCATTTATGGCAGATAAAATAGACTTCGTTTCGGTTGGAACCAATGACTTAACCCAATATCTTCTTGCTGTAGACCGTAACAACGCACGTGTGTCTGGCGTATATGAATCGGTGCATCCAGCCGTGATACAAGCTCTGGCACAAATCGAAAAAACGTGTCGGGCTCATAAACTCCCGGTGAGCATTTGCGGCGAGTTGGCGGGCGACCCTATTGGGGCTTTACTATTGGTTGGATTAGGGTATCGTTCTCTGAGCATGAATACCGCCAACGTAGCCAGAGTGAAATATTTGCTTCGCCAGTCCTCAGTGAAGGACCTAGAGCAATTAGCTCTGAGTGCACTTGCTCAGCCGTACGGGCAGGCGATTTACGATCAGGTATTTGATTACTTAGAACAACGAAATCTCGCAGGATTTGTCCGGGCGGGTAATAAATAGAGGTAAACTTGAACATAGAGCTGATAATTCAATTCCTGATACTGGGAAGTGTGGTTGGGGTCTTGGCAGGCTTATTGGGAATTGGTGGAGGCTTAGTGGTTGTCCCCGCGTTGCTTTGGCTGCTCCCGGCTGCAGGAATTTCTGCCAATCTCGTTATGCACATCGCACTGGCTACGTCTCTGGCCACCATCATTCTGACTTCCGGTTCTTCTGCTTTTAATCATCTTAGGCTAGGCAACGTCGATATGTTCGTTGTTAAATGGCTGATGCCTGGTGTCGTCGTTGGTGGGTTAGCTGGTTCTTTCATCGCTGAAGCGATCCCAACTCAGTACCTGATTAAAGTGTTTGGTATCATCGTCTTGGGGCTCGCCATTCAAATGCTGATGTCTCTAAAATCTTCAAACAGTCGCCCTATGCCTGCTGCCGGAACCACTTTGGGTTACGGTGGTCTTATTGGGATCACTTCCAGTCTTGCGGGTATCGGTGGTGGTTCGTTAACGGTTCCGTTTCTTAGCCGTCATGGCGTGGAAATGCGTAAAGCGATTGGTTCGTCTTCGGTATGCGGCTCATTTATTGCCATTGCTGGTATGACAGGGTTTGTTGTACATGGTTTGGATGCCAGCGGGCTTCCAGAGTACAGTATTGGTTATGTATACTTGCCTGCACTATTTGGTATTGCTGCGACATCCGTGTTAACGACTCGCGTGGGAGCCAAACTGGCAACCCGACTTCCTACCGCAGTATTGAAGAAAATCTTTGCGGTATTCTTACTGTTCGTCGCTGGAAAAATGCTGTTGCCGTTTTAATTCGACTCAAATGCGGCATCAGATTCATCACATTTAAAGAGATTTAAACATGAACCAAGGGTTTATAACCTTTCCTCAAATTGATCCTGTTATCTTTTCTATAGGACCTCTTGCCCTGCGCTGGTATGGCTTGATGTATCTTGTCGGCTTTGTGTTCGCGCTATGGCTCGCTAACCGCCGTGCTGATATGCCAAACAGTGGTTGGACGCGTGACAATGTCTCGGATTTGTTATTCGCTGGCTTTTTAGGTGTCGTGCTTGGTGGGCGTATTGGTTATGTTTTCTTCTACAATTTCGATGTTCTCTTAAGCGACCCACTTTACCTCTTTAAAATCTGGACCGGAGGAATGTCTTTCCACGGTGGTCTTCTGGGCGTTATTGCAGCGATGGCTTGGTATGCTCGTCGAAATGGACGCACGTTCTTCAGTGTTGCGGATTTTATTGCCCCGTTAGTGCCGTTTGGGCTGGGAATGGGGCGTTTGGGTAACTTCATGAATGATGAGCTTTGGGGACGCGTCACTGATGTACCTTGGGCCGTATTGTTCCCAAGCGGTGGATACCTGCCTCGTCACCCTTCTCAGCTTTATGAGTTTGTGCTTGAAGGTGTGGTCTTGTTCTTTATTCTCAATTGGTTTATTAAGAAGCCACGTCCGGCGGGCAGCGTCGCTGGGCTGTTTCTGCTAGGCTATGGCTCGTTCCGCTTCATAGTGGAGTATTTCCGCGAGCCGGATGCGCACTTAGGGCTCTATGGCGATTGGATCTCAATGGGACAAATTTTGTCACTTCCAATGGTGATTGGTGGAGCAGTGCTGATAGGCTGGGCTTACAGCGCAAACAAACAACCTGTTAAATCAAAAATTTAAGGTCGACAGTGAAACAGTATTTAGACTTGTGTCAGCACATCGTCGATGACGGTGTGTGGATTGAAAATGAACGTACAGGTAAACGTTGCCTTACGGTAATTAACGCCGATCTTACTTATGACGTTGCCGCGAATGAATTTCCATTAGTGACTACGCGTAAAAGCTTCTGGAAAGCCGCAGTAGCAGAGCTACTGGGTTACATTCGTGGATATGACAACGCAGAAGACTTTCGAAAACTTGGCACCAAAACCTGGGATGCAAACGCCAACCTGAACGAAGTGTGGCTGAACAACCCGTATCGAAAGGGTGAAGACGACATGGGTCGTGTTTATGGTGTTCAGGGGCGTGCCTGGGCTAAGCCGGATGGCGGGCACATCGACCAGCTCAGAAAAATTGTCGATGATCTCTCTAAAGGTGTTGATGACCGCGGTGAGATACTCAACTTCTACAATCCGGGCGAATTCCATATGGGGTGTTTACGCCCTTGTATGTATAGCCATCATTTCTCTTTGCTGGGTGACACCCTATACCTGAACAGCACCCAGCGTTCTTGTGACGTACCATTAGGGTTGAACTTCAACATGGTTCAGGTTTACGTTTTCTTAGCGCTAATGGCGCAGATCACGGGCAAGAAACCGGGTCAAGCGTACCACAAGATTGTTAACGCTCATATCTATGAAGATCAGTTAGAACTGATGCGCGACGTTCAGCTTAAGCGCGAACCTTTCCCTGCTCCAGAGTTTAGAATCAATCCAGACATCAAATCTCTGGAAGATTTGGAAACTTGGGTAACCATGGACGATTTTGAAGTGGTTGGTTACCAGTGCCACGACGCAATTAAGTATCCGTTCTCGGTTTAATATTCGTTCTCAGATTAGTAGTTGAATACGCTAAAACGCCACTCTAAAGCACAGAGTGGCGTTTTTGTATGCAAAGTGTGTATGGATTAACTATCAGTGCGTTCGACGCATTACACGTTGGTATAGCCCCACTTTTCGACTCAATACCACTCACTCTTTAAATCTATGTCCTGATCGAAAGCCAATTTCACGCGAAAGAAGCAACGTAGCAAACCGATAGTCTCGATAAACCTGAGCTCAGGGTATACCAATCACTTGCTGGAATTTATATTAGATACAAATAAAAATCCCCAGCATTCAGAGAATGCTGGGGATTGAATTTTTAAATCTCAAGCTTAGGCAGTCAGTGCCAGAATCGTGCCTGGCATGATGATGAACACCGCCAGCAAGTAACCCACAACAACCGCTTTGTTTTTCATCGCCATGTCCGAGATTAGGTCTGCACCTTTTATTGGTAACTCTCTCAGGAATGGAATGCCATAGATGAAAATGGTCGCCATCAGGTTAAACACCAGGTGTACCAAAGCAATTTGCAATGCGAAGACCGCGAACTCACCAGATACAGCTGTAGCAGCCAGCAGAGCCGTGATACATGTACCGATGTTAGCGCCCAGAGTGAATGGGTAAACATCGCGAACTTTCAGTACACCAGAACCTACTAGTGGAACCATCAGGCTGGTTGTTGTTGAAGAAGACTGAACCAAAACAGTCACAACAGAACCAGAAGCGATACCGTGAAGAGGACCACGACCAATAGCGTTTTTCAGGATTTCACGTGCACGACCAACCATCAGGCTCTTCATGAGTTTACCCATCACTGTGATAGCAACAAAGATGGTTGCGATACCAAGCAGGATCAGAGTAACACCACCAGCGACATCACCAAAGGTTGCTAGCGGCTCTTTAATTGCGCTTACAACAGGTTTGGTAATTGGTTTGATGAAGTTAAACCCTTTGATACTCATGTCACCAGTCGCCAGCATTGGAGAAATCAGCCAGTGAGAGACTTTTTCCAGAATGCCGAACATCATTTCCAGTGGTAGGAAGATAATGACTGCGAGCAGGTTGAAGAAATCGTGAATAGTTGCACTAGCGAAAGCGCGTTTGAATTCGTCTTTGCAACGAACGTGACCCAAGCTTACTAGGGTATTAGTCACGGTAGTACCAATGTTGGCACCCATGATCATAGGGATCGCTGTTGCGACAGGAAGACCGCCAGCAACAAGACCGACAATAATAGACGTAACAGTACTCGATGACTGAATCAAGGCAGTTGCGACAAGACCAATCATTAAGCCTGCAACCGGGTGAGAAGCAAATTCGAAAAGAGTTTTAGCGTGTTCTCCAGTAGCCCACTTAAAACCACTTCCTACCATAGATACTGCAAGTAATAGTAGGTAAAGCATGAAAGCCAAGTTAGCCCAGCGTAGCCAGCGAGCGGAACCCGATTGTGGCGCTGCTGTTGAAGTAGCTTGGTTTATCATATTTTTCTCCGTTGACCGTTCTCATTTGGTCGGTTAGTGAATCTGAGGGCGATACTAGAGATGAAATATTGCAGTTATATGACATTTAGGTTTAAGAATGCATTTTTTGCTATTTTTTCTACGCAACCGATAAAGTGGAATTATGATTCGTGTAAGATATTGATTTCAATAAATTAAAAACTTTATTTGATAGGGTTAATAATAGGGTTCTATTGCGAAAATTTGTGGATATTTGCAATTTGTCACATTTTCTCTTTATGACAGTGTCATAAAAGTCATGACTGTGTTCGGTTTTATTCGATATTTTTAATTTTATTTATCGGAAATACCGAAAACATAGTGTCTTATTGTGATGCGTTGTATCATATGCCTAAGGATTTGACGGATAACAAAGCATGTCTCACTTAAATTACAACCATCTCTACTATTTTTGGATGGTATGCAAACAAGGATCAGTAACAAAGGCTGCAGATGCACTTTTTCTTACGCCGCAGACTGTCACAGGGCAAATAAAAGCTCTAGAAGAAAGAATGGATGGTAAGCTCACTAAGCGAAATGGACGCAGTGTAGAGCCAACCGAATTGGGACAGCTGGTTTTCAAATACGCTGACCGGATGTTTGGACTCAGCTACGAAATGTTAGATATCGTAAATTACAGTCAGCGTTCTAATATTCTGTTTGATGTCGGTGTGGCGGATGCTTTGTCTAAGCGGCTGGTTAGCCGAATATTGATGACAACCGTGCCCGCCGATAACAGTATCCATTTACGTTGCTTTGAATCGACACATGAATTGCTTCTTGAACAGCTCTCCCAACACAAGCTGGATATGATTTTGTCTGACTGCCCTGTAGATTCAAGCCAGAGCCCCGGACTCTACAGTAAAAAACTGGGAGAATGCCGAATGAGCTTTTTCAGTTCCAAACCGTTAGAGAATGAAACCTTCCCATCAGTATTCGAAAACCGAAAGCTGTTGCTTCCCGGAAGCCGTACATCCATGGGGCGAAAAGTCATGCAATGGTTTGACAGACAAGGTATTCAACCAAATGTTCTCGGAGAGTTTGATGACGTGGCTTTAATGAAAGCATTCGCTCAAGATCATAAAGACGCACTCTTTCTGGCTCCTAGTTTGTACAAATCTGAAGTGGGGGATGACGTTTCATTGCATCTGGTTGGAGAGATTAATGAGCTGAAGGAAGAATACTTTGTTATATTCGCTGAGAGGATGATTCAACACCCTACAGTGAAAAATCTTTGTGATGCTGATTTCATTCAGCTCTTCTATTAACAGATTTCATTGTATTACTTCACATTGTTGTAATAACATTTATTTGAATAAGGACTTCAACTGACATAACACAAATAACAAGTTGAAGATGCAGTAACTTACGTTTATAGCCCATGGAGGCTGCTGAATGAACTTACAGGAAATGGAGCAGAAATCTGCTCAAGCTGTCGTCCTCTTGAAAGCGATGGCGAATGAAAGACGCTTGCAAATTTTGTGTATGTTACACAACAACGAACTTTCCGTCGGAGAACTTTGTTCTCACTTAGAATTGAGCCAATCGGCGCTGTCTCAACACTTAGCCTGGCTTAGAAGAGATGGTCTGGTGCAAACAAGAAAGGAAGCCCAGACGGTTTACTACTCTTTAAGCAGTTCTGAGGTGCAGCAAATGATCAAGCTGCTTCACTCTTTGTACTGTGAAGATTAAAAACCTAACTTAAATCTTGTTAAGCAACTATGTTGTGCTGAGGCTTTGGTTGTATAGCAACTTGGTTGTGAGAGAGCGTTGTTAACGCATCAGGCAAATTTAAGATATAAAAAAACCGGCAGAAGCCGGTTTTTTTCGCAATTCTAAACTCGAATTAAAGAGCTTTGATTGCTGCTGCGAAGCGAGACTTATGACGAGCAGCTTTATTCTTATGAATAAGACCTTTAGTCGCCATGCGGTCTAGGATCGGTGTAACTGCAGTGAATGCAGCAGTTGCAGCTTCTTTATCGCCAGCTTCGATAGCTGCGATAGTTTTCTTCATGTAAGTGCGCATCATAGAACGACGGCTAGCATTGTGCTGACGACGTTTTTCAGCTTGGATAGCGCGCTTCTTAGCAGATTTACTGTTTGCCAAGGGTCTAACTCCCAAAAACTTTAGTTCGGTGACAATTTAAGGGCGAGGAATATCCCCTATTTGCGCCTAAATGTCAAATGATTTGTGCAAAAACCCGCCTCATCCAAACAATCTTTGGAATAGAAGGTCATCGCGGTTAAGATGGCGTGGATTCTAACAGCATTTTTATACCATTGCTAATAAATATGTCTGCCAGCCAAACTAATCGGAGGCGGTGGATATTCTATTGTATTTCTTAGGGGACATTTGTGAGTAAAAAGCTGCTCAAGTCTGGCTTGATCGTCAGTATGATGACTTTTATTTCCAGAATACTGGGATTGGTAAGGGATGTGGTCGTAGCCAATTTGATGGGAGCAGGAGCCAGCGCAGATGTCTTCTTCTTTGCAAATAAGATCCCCAATTTTTTACGTCGACTTTTTGCAGAAGGTGCTTTTTCTCAGGCGTTTGTGCCTGTTTTGACGGAATATCATGCCAGCGGCGATAAAGACAAAACCCGAGAACTGATCGCCAGAGCGTCCGGTACTCTCGGGGTAATCGTTACTCTGGTGACATTTATTGGAGTATTGGGTTCTGGTGTGATTACTGCTCTGTTCGGATTCGGCTGGTTTCTGGACTGGCTGAACGGAGGACCTTCTTCCGATAAATTCGAACTTGCCAGCTTCCTACTAAAAATCACTTTCCCCTATTTGTGGTTCATCACTTTTGTGGCTCTTTCGGGTGCAATACTGAACACCATCGGAAAGTTTGCGGTGTCTTCTTTTACGCCTGTTTTCCTTAACATCATGATCATTGGCTCCGCTGTGTTTATCTCTCCGAGGCTGGAGCAACCTGAAGTGGGTTTAGCCATAGGCGTATTCCTAGGCGGTTTGGTGCAGTTTCTCTTTCAAATCCCATTCCTAATAAAAGAGGGAATGTTAGTTAAGCCGAAATGGGGATGGCGCGATCCTGGGGTCGTGAAAATCCGCACTCTGATGATTCCCGCACTTTTTGGAGTGTCTGTCAGCCAGATAAACTTACTGTTTGATACTTTCATTGCCAGTTTTCTTGCCACAGGCTCCATCAGTTGGCTCTACTATTCTGACCGGTTGCTCGAGTTCCCACTGGGTTTGTTTGGGATTGCTATTGCAACAGTGATATTGCCCGCTCTTTCCCGAAAGCATGTGGATGCGCAGAGTGATGGGTTTGCTCATACCATGGACTGGGGCGTTCGAATGGTGCTCTTGCTTGGTGTGCCCGCTATGTTGGGGTTGATCGTATTATCGAAGCCGATGTTGATGGTACTTTTCATGCGAGGTGAGTTCACCCCTCAAGATGTAGAGTTTGCGTCAATGTCGTTGATTGCCTACGCCTCAGGCTTATTGAATTTTATGTTGATTAAGGTATTGGCTCCCGGATATTACTCCCGTCAGGACACCAAAACACCCGTCAAATACGGCATCATAGCCATGGTATCGAACATGGTATTTAACGCGATTTTCGCGTGGTTTTACGGCTATGTCGGCTTGGCTATCGCCACAGCGCTTTCCGCTCTAGTTAATATGGGGCTTTTGTATCGTGGGTTGCACCGTCAAAAGGTATACCGTATCACTAAAGAAACCATTCTGTTCTCTTTGAAACTTATCCTTGCTGGTGGTGCTATGGTCGCGGCGGTGCTGTGGTTAAATCCATCAATGGACACGTGGTTGACCTGGAGCTTTGGTTACCGTTGTCTGCAGCTCGCTATGATGATAGGTGCCGGAGCGTTGGTTTATCTGATTTCGGTCGTGGTGTTAGGTGTAAGAATTCGCCACTTAAAAGCCTTATCTTAATGAGTAGATTATTTTAGGAGCGAAACTCGCATCTTATTGCTATTTGGGTATATAATCCGTCGGTTTCGTGCACAATAAATTAAAAGAACAACGGCAGTGAGCCTAAGCTAGAGATTTCATGGAGTTAATCCGAGGTATACACAATATTCAGCCCCGACATAAAGGGTGCGTTTTGACCATTGGTAATTTTGATGGTGTCCATTTGGGGCATCAGCAAGTGCTGAAGCAGGTATCTGAGCAAGCTCGTAAGATGGGATTGCCTACCATGGTCATGACATTTGAACCTCAACCTATGGAATTCTTTGCCAGGCATAAAGCGCCGGCAAGGCTGACTCGCTTGCGTGATAAAGTCGTTCAGCTAAAAAAATTAAACATCGAACGACTAATCTGTGTGAATTTTAATGCTGGCTTTTCAAGCCTGACCGCTGAAAGCTTTGTTAAAGATCTTCTGGTTGAAAAACTGAACGTAAAGTTCCTTGTTGTAGGCGACGATTTTAGCTTTGGAAAAAATCGTACTGGCAATTTTGAGATGCTGGAAAAAGCAGGAAAAGAGTTCGGTTTTGATGTTGTTAGCACTCAAAGCTTCAAAATGAACAAACTTCGTGTCAGCAGCACCGCAATTCGCGAAGCTCTGGCGAACGATGATTTTTCCAGTGCAGAAGAGATGCTCGGTCGACCATATAGCATTAATGGTCGGGTATCACACGGGAGAAAACTTGGTCGAACCATTGGGTTCCCAACGGCGAATATCCCGCTAAAACGTTGTGTATCACCTGTATCTGGTGTGTACGTTGTTGAAGTCCATGGCATTGACGGCAAAGCATATGGAGGCGTGGCAAATATCGGTCAGCGCCCTACGGTCAATGGTGTGAGACAACAACTGGAAGTGCATTTGTTTGATTTCAACTCAAACTTGTACGGTAAACAACTGGAAGTATCATTGCTTCATAAACTGAGAGACGAGAAAAAGTTCGACTCTCTTGATGCGCTAACAGCGCAAATTGAATTGGATGCTGAGGCAGCAAGGGTGTGGCTGCGTCAGCTTAATGGTTAAGTGGTTTAGTCCACCACTTAGCATAATGTCTAACTTTCGCCCAACATAACGGAATTAAGAATCGATGAGTGAGTATAAAGATACCCTGAACTTACCTGAAACAGGGTTTCCGATGCGCGGCAATCTGGCTAATCGCGAGCCAGAAATGCTTAAGCGTTGGTACAAAGAAGATCTATACGGAGAAATCCGTAAAGCCAAAAAAGGCAAGAAGTCATTTGTTTTGCACGATGGTCCTCCATATGCGAATGGTGATATTCATATTGGTCACGCACTGAACAAGATTCTTAAAGACATTATTATTAAATCCAAAACACTTTCAGGTTTTGACGCACCTTACATTCCTGGCTGGGACTGCCACGGTCTACCTATTGAATTGATGGTAGAGAAAAAGGTTGGTAAGCCAGGTCAAAAAGTTACAGCGGCTGAGTTCCGTGATAAATGTCGCCAATACGCACAAGGCCAGGTTGAAGGTCAGAAAGAGAGCTTCAAACGCCTTGGTATTCTTGGTGAGTGGGACAAACCTTACCGCACAATGGACTTCGCAACTGAAGCCAACATCATCCGTGCGCTAGGTAAGATTGCTGATCAGGGTCACCTGCTGAAAGGCTTCAAGCCAGTTCACTGGTGTACAGATTGTGGAAGCGCATTGGCTGAAGCTGAAGTGGAATACAAAGATAAAGTATCTCCTTCAATCGATGTACGATTCAAAGCTGCTGACGAAGCCGCGCTACTGTCTAAGTTCAACCTGACCGAAGGTCATGAAGGGCAGGGCGATATCTCCATCGTTATCTGGACAACTACACCGTGGACGCTGCCTGCGAACCGTGCTGTATGTTTGCGTGACGATCTTGAGTATGTGCTAATCCAAACAGAAGGCGATGACTCATCTGAAAACAAGGCTGAGCGTATCATCGTGGCTTCTGAGCTGGCGAAAGACGTCATGGATCGTGCTGGCATTGAAAACTTCCACAACCTTGGTTTCGCGAAAGGTGCGGATCTGGAGCTGACTCAGTTCAACCACCCGTTCTACGATTTCTCTGTTCCAGCTATCCTTGGTGATCACGTCACAACAGAATCCGGTACTGGTGTGGTTCACACAGCGCCAGGTCACGGTCAGGAAGACTTTGCAGTTGGTCAGAAATACGGCTTGGAAGTTGCGAACCCAGTAGGTTCTAACGGTGTGTATTTGCCAGATACGGAACTGTTCGCTGGTCAACATGTATTTAAAGCTAACGATGCTGTGGTTGAAGTGCTGAGAGAAAGAGGCGCATTGCTGCATCACCACGCTTACGAACACAGCTATCCGCATTGCTGGCGTCACAAGACCCCAATCATCTTCCGTGCGACACCACAGTGGTTTGTGTCGATGGATCAGGCGGGCCTGCGTGCCAAAGCACTGGAAGCCATCAAAGGCGTTCAGTGGATGCCAGAGTGGGGTCAAAGCCGTATTGAAGGGATGATTGAAGGTCGTCCTGAGTGGTGTATCTCACGTCAGCGTACTTGGGGCGTGCCAATTGCTCTGTTCGTTCATAAAGAAACCGCTGAATTGCACCCTAATTCTCTAGAGTTGATCGAAAAGGTTGCTCAGCTTGTTGAGCAGAAAGGCATTCAGGCATGGTGGGACGTAGATTCTGCTGAGCTTCTGGGTGAAGAAGCAGACAAATACGAGAAAGTACTGGATACCCTAGACGTTTGGTTCGATTCTGGTGTTACTCACTTCTCTGTGGTTGATTCTCGTGAAGAATACAACGGCAACAGCGCTGACTTGTATCTGGAAGGTTCTGACCAACACCGTGGTTGGTTCCAGTCATCGCTAATTTCATCCATTGCGATGAAAGGTGAAGCGCCATACAAACAAGTTCTGACGCATGGCTTTGTAGTAGACGGTCACGGTCGCAAGATGTCTAAGTCCATCGGTAACGTTGTCGCGCCGAAAGACGTGACCAACAAACTTGGTGCAGATATCCTGCGTCTATGGGTGGCTTCTACGGATTACACTGGCGAAGTTGCGGTATCTGATGAAATCCTTAAGCGAAGTGCAGACGCATACCGCCGTATTCGTAATACCTCTCGCTTCTTCCTGGCAAACCTGAGCGGTTTCAATCCAGAAACAGATATTGTGCCGGCAGATGAAATGGTGGCATTGGATCGCTGGGCTGTAGGTCGCGCACTTGCTGCACAGGAAGAAATCATTAAAGCGTACGACGAGTACAACACGCATGCGGTTATGCAGCGTCTGATGCAGTTTTGCTCCATCGAGATGGGTTCTTTCTACCTGGACATCATCAAAGATCGTCAGTACACCGCGAAACGTGGCGGACACGCACAACGCAGCTGTCAAACGGCGTTGTACTACATCGTAGAAGCTCTGGTTCGCTGGATGGCACCTATTATGTCGTTCACAGCGGATGAAATCTGGAACCAGATGCCAGGCGAACGTGGTAAGTTTGTATTTGCTGACGAGTGGTTCGATGGTCTGTTTGGTCTGGCTGAAGGTGAAGAGCTAAGCAACGAATTCTGGACTGAAATCCAACAAATTCGTGATGCTGTGAACAAGCAACTGGAATCTGCTCGTAATGAGAAAGTGATTGGTGGTGCGCTTCAGGCAGAGGTAACACTTTACGCCGAAGATGCATTGGCTGCCAAAATGAACAAATTGGAAGATGAACTGCGTTTCGTACTTCTGATCTCTAAGGCAACGGTTCGAGCGCTGGCAGACAAACCTGAATCTGCTCAGGCAACCGACGTTGAAGGGTTGTTTGTGGAAGTGAAAGCTTCTGAAGACCCGAAATGTGATCGTTGCTGGCACCATTCCCCTGACGTAGGCACAATTAAAGGTCACGAGAAGATTTGCGGTCGCTGTGTGTCAAACGTTGATGGTGACGGTGAAGTTCGTAAGTTCGCTTAATAATTGGATTTAATATGAGTGAACAAGCGGTATCGCTAAAACAATCAGGAGTCCGCTGGCTTTGGCTGGCGGTGCTCGTCTTTATTGCGGACATCGGCATCAAGTTCGTGGTGATGGAAAACATGGGGTACGGTTGGGCAAATCGCATTGAGATATTGCCATTCTTTAACCTGCTGTATGTTCACAACTACGGAGCGGCATTTAGTTTTCTAAGTGATCAAGCTGGCTGGCAACGCTGGTTTTTCACCGCAATTGCGTTTGTTGTTTCAGGTGTGTTAATACACTGGATGAGCAAACTGCCAAGTTCAGAAAAGTGGAATAACATCGCTTATGCCATGATCATTGGTGGAGCATTAGGGAATGTTTTTGATCGCCTTGTACATGGCTATGTGGTCGATTATCTAGACTTTTTCTGGGGTGACTACCACTGGCCAGCATTCAATCTTGCTGACTCTGGAATAGTACTTGGTGCAGCAATGATAATCCTTGATGGATTCCGTAAAAAGCCAGAAGAACCTGCTCAGTCATGATGGCTTAAATCGAATAACCCTAAGCGCTGTCCGTTGATTCGGACGGCGCTTTTTAATATAAAGGCTAAAAAATTGGACCGTGCGCTATTTTTTTAAGTAATGCACCCAGCACCATTGCAGTCCGTATTAAAGCCAAAGCCCAATAACACAATTAAGGACAACCCTCTGTGACAACAATTACTAATGATTCGGCTGTAACGCTCCATTTTACCATTAAGTTGAACGACGGCTCTGTGGCCGACAGCACCCACAGCATGGGCAAGCCAGCTAAGTTTGCCATGGGTGATGGAAGCCTGAGTGAAAATTTTGAGAAAGCACTACTGGGCTTGGTAGAGGGCGAAAACAAAAGCATTGAGCTGGCGGCAGACGATGCGTTTGGTCAGCCAAATCCAGATAATATTCACCATATGGACAGAGCCCGATTTATCGGCGAAGAGAAAGTCGAAGTGGGCACCATCATGGCGTTTTCCGGAAAAGATGGCATGGAAATCCCAGGTATTATCACTGATATTTCAGGGGATTCGGTAACCGTCGATTTTAACCATCCTCTTGCAGGGCAAGATGTGATTTTCGAAGTCGAAATCTTAGGTGTGGAATAAGCGGTAACAAATCCCTCTATCCCTCGACTGCTGTTTGCTTGAGCAGCAATAGGGATGACGGTAAACTACGCGCCATAAAAACGATAGTACTATGAGCAATGAAATGAAAATACTGTTAGCAAACCCTCGCGGCTTTTGTGCCGGGGTTGACCGCGCCATCAGCATCGTTGAAAGGGCGCTGGAAATGTATCAACCACCAATCTATGTGCGCCATGAAGTTGTGCACAACCGCTTTGTGGTTGAGGGTTTGAAGCAACGTGGTGCTATCTTTGTTGAAGAGCTGCATGAAGTGCCAGACGATAACATTGTGATTTTCTCTGCTCATGGCGTATCGCAAGCAGTAAGAAAAGAAGCCAAACGCCGCAAGTTAACGGTGTTTGATGCGACTTGCCCATTGGTAACAAAAGTGCATATGGAAGTGGCACGTGCCAGCCGACGCAATATGGAAGTGGTGCTGATTGGTCATGCAGGTCACCCTGAAGTTGAAGGCACCATGGGGCAGTATGACAGTGACACTGGTGGCATGTATCTGGTGGAAACCCCAGAGGATGTTGAAAAGCTGGTAGTGAAAGACCCAACCAACTTCCACTATGTAAGCCAGACGACGCTGTCTGTAGATGAAACGGCAGACGTTATTGAAGAACTGCGTCGTGTTTTCCCAGAAATCCAGGGACCTCGTAAAGACGACATTTGCTATGCCACGCAAAACCGTCAGGATGCAGTGCGCATTCTGGCTACTCAGGTTGATGTGCTAGTGGTCGTCGGTTCAAAAAATTCCTCGAACTCTACTCGCCTGAAAGAGCTGGCTGAAAAGCTGGGCACGCCGGGTCACCTGATTGACTGCCCAGAGGCAATTGAAGAACATTGGTTTGATAATGCTTCACTCGTTGGGGTAACCGCAGGAGCATCCGCGCCAGAAGAGTTGGTAAACCAAATTCTTGATCGCATTAAAGAACTTGGTGCGAACGATGTGGAAGAAGTTCTTGGACGCGAAGAGAACATGTTTTTCGAAGTGCCGCGCGAGTTACAGGTACGAGAAGTCTGAAAAATCACGACTAAATCAACAAATAAAGCCCCGAAACCTTCGGGGCTTTACTATTTTTAAAGTAGAGTAATAGGAATGATCTTGATAACAAGCATGTTGCACCGATCATCAAACTAATAAAACAGGGAGGTTGGAAACGGAATGCAGTTCAATTCGTGGTTTTCCGCTAACAGCTCGATCAAAAGAAAGCTCTGGCTAATCACTGTTTTTATACTGGCGGTGGTGTCAGTTTTTACATGGATATCCATTTCCTCACTCAGTGCCTATCAACAGGCAAATACGGAATATCGTGAAGAAGTCTCTTCGCGCATCAACTTGCTTCAGCAGCTTCGGTATCAGTTAGGATATGACGGGGCGATTCATCAATTCAAAAACTACGTACTTCGTGGAAAAAACAAAGATCGCGATGCCTCTTTAGAACGCTTTAAACAAGCAAAATTGGTCATTGCTGAATACAAAACACTGAACCTAACTATTTCTGAAAAGCACGCTCTTGAAGCAGTCAATCGCGTCATCACTGAATACCAAAGTAAACTCTTCCAATTACCCGTGGAATATCATCAAAGTCTGACCATAGATCAAATCGATGATCAGGCTAGAGTCGATGATGAACCCGCGATTCATGCGCTCAATAATCTGGAACATACCGCTAAGGATCGCGAAGCGGAACAACTGACTAAGGTAAATGCGCTGTTTTCTGAAATGCGATGGAAAGTTGTGATAGCGACTATCGTGATTTTTTTGGTTTCCATTGTATGTATGACCTGGCTCTACCGAACCCTGACCCGCCGATTAAAACAGTTTGCTCAATACAGTGAAAAGCTACAAAAGAGTGTCTACCACCATGAGCCCGCTCAAAACGAAACGCTTTCCTGGGAAGGAGATGAACTGAATGAGATCGCAGGTAACCTTGAAAAAATCATTGAGCTTTTAAGGTGCGAAAAAGATCGGGCTGAACAGTCGAGCAGATCAAAAACAGAATTTCTTGCGGTGGTGTCCCATGAAATCCGAACACCCATGAACGGTGTATTGGGAATTGCGCAGTTACTGCAAAAAACGGACTTGAGTGACAGTCAGCGAAGTCATCTGCAAAACCTCCATGAATCGGGTGAGCACATGATGACGCTGCTTAACGAGATCCTGGATTTTTCCAAGATAGAGCAGGGGAAATTCGAACTCGATAATCATCCTTTTGCCTTTACTCATCTCATGGGTTCGGTCAGTAGTATCTACCAGTCGTTAGCGGAAGAAAAAGGTGTCGATCTCTACATTGATAACAAAGTTGCTCCAGACCGCTGGGTGAACTCCGACAAAGCGCGTGTTCGTCAGGTGATGTTTAACTTGTTGAACAATGCCATCAAGTTTACCGAAAAAGGCTTTATAGAACTGAACGTTGAGGAGCAAATTGAAGGTGAAAAAACGGTTCTGACGGTCTCTATCAAAGATACCGGAATCGGTATGAGCGAAGAGACACTCAAACGCTTATTCAATCCGTTTGAACAGGCTGACAGTTCTACCACGCGAAAATACGGCGGCACAGGGCTTGGGTTGTCTATTGTTTTTCGTCTTGTGAAGCAAATGGGTGGAGACATCAAAGTAGCCAGCGAGCTCGAAATGGGGAGCTGTTTTACCGTTACCATGCCACTGGCACTTGCAGAGCCTCAACTAGCGGTTGTGCAAGACACCCGACCACTCAATTACAACGGACTTACAGCGCTGATTGTTGAAGATAATCGACTTAATGCCATGGTGCTCCAGTCTATGCTCAAGCAATGCGGGTTTGTAACCGAGTGCATTGAGAATGGCGAACTGGCTTATGAGCTGACAAAAACCAAGACCTTCAATCTGATACTGATGGACAACCACATGCCAGTGAAAGATGGCATTGAGGCAACGTACCTGATTCGTCAGGACTCACTCAATAAGAACACGTTGATTCTTGGCTGCACCGCTGATTTGTTTAAAGAGACTCGAGACAAGATGAAACAGGCAGGGGTCGATAATCTGATTGCCAAACCTGTGGTGGAGCGGGAGTTGCACGAGACGTTAAGCAGTTACGCGGAAAAGCTGTTCCCGAATGGGATTATCTACAAGCAAACTGAAAGCGCTAACACACACGCAGACACCGATACCGTAGACATCAATCTCATTATGCGCAAAAACGCTGTCGCTTACGACGTGATGCCAGTGTTTATTAACAATGTGATTGAAGAGGCGTTATCAGCGGTGACGGATCTGAATACAGCGCAACAAAATCAGGATTTGGAAAACATAACAGCAAGTGCGAAGGTACTCAGTAGTCTGTTCGAGAAAGTTGCCTTGTCTGGCATGGTAGTGCTGGCGGATCTGGTGGCTAAGCAGAAAAAAATGGATGACCAACAGATTAATCAACTGTTCGAGCTTACCCATCAGTGGCTTGATGAGTTATGTCTTATTGCGGAAGAATGTGGATGAAAAAAGGGCTCTGAGAGCCCTTTTAAAATTCATGTTAGGATAAGTTTGTTAAGCGGTCTTGGCTGTTGAAGAAGGTGTTTCTTCGTCTGCCAGTTCCGTTTCTCCTTTCCCTTTTGATGTCTTAATAACGTATGCGGTAATCAGCAGTGCTGTCACAATGCCACCCACCGTAGAGACGTTCATCGGCAAACCAAAACCAAGCTGGCTATTACTCATGATAAAGCTCACACATACCGTTGTCATAAAGATAGCAGGGACAGTGGTAATCCAATGCAGTTTGTTGTGACGTAGCAGGTATGCAGAAGCTGTCCATAGCATCATGGTTGCTGTCGACTGGTTTGCAAATCCGAAGTAGCGCCAGATAACACCGAAATCAACCTGAGTCAGAATACCGCCAAGAACAAACAGTGGAACAGCCATCAATAAGCGGTTGCGCAGTGTCTTCTGCTCCATGTTGAAGTATTCAGCCAGAATCAGGCGGCTAGAGCGGAACGCAGTATCTCCAGAAGTGATTGGAAGAATCACCACACCCAGGAATGCCAGAACGCCACCAAATACACCAAGCAGACCAAACGAGGCGCTGTACACAACGTTACCCGGACCACCATTCGCAATGGCTTCAGATAAGGAATCCACTGAGCCGAAGAAAGACAGAGCCAGTGCACACCAGATAAGTGCAATGACACCTTCACCGATCATCGCACCGAAGAAGATGAAGCGACCATTCTTTTCGTTTTGCATGCAGCGGGCCATCAGAGGAGACTGCGTAGCGTGGAAGCCAGAGATAGCACCACATGCGATGGTGATAAACAGTGCTGGCCAAAGAGGCAGGTCATTAGGATTCATGTTAGTGAACATGTCCGTTACTTCAAAACCACCCATAACCGTATGCTCATCAGACAGAGCAATGGCAGAAATCAGACCAACCGACATAAATATAAGTAGTGCCCCAAATACTGGGTAGAAGCGACCAATGATTTTGTCGACAGGAACAACGGTCGCGATGATGTAGTAAGCAAAAATGATCACTACCATGCTAGTCATAGTAACGGAGAAGTCCGTCTGGTCATTGATGAGGTTTGTAATCATGCCAGCGGGAGCGGAAACAAACACCACACCAACAAGCAGCAGAAGAATGATGGCAAATATATTCATAAAGTGTTTTGCGCCATTACCCAGGTAGCGACCTGTGATGCTTGGTACTGATGCTCCGCCGTTGCGCACAGAAAGCATGCCAGAGAAGTAGTCGTGCACCGCACCTGCGAAAATACAACCCAGCACGATCCACAACATTGCCGCAGGACCATACAATGCCCCCATGATTGGACCAAAAATAGGTCCCACACCTGCAATGTTCAGTAGCTGAACCAGGTACACTTTTTTGTTCGACATGGGAACATAGTCCACGCCGTCTTGTTTTGAGTAAGCGGGTGTCTGTCGGTTTTCTTTAATTCCGAATACCTTCTCTACAAACGTCCCATAAATAAAGTAGCCGCCAATCAGTGCAGCGACACACATGAGAAACCACAACATATTTCACGCCCCGTGTCTTGTTTTAACCTTTCAGACTGGATAGTACGCTTCCCTCATGTCCACTTCATTCTGCTTGGTCGTGAGTGGTGGAATAGCAAGTTAAGTGGCAGTTATCAGAAATAAGTGGTTTGAACAAAAATACAAAAACAGATAAGTCGCAGAGCTGAGAATATGGCTTGTGAAGAGAAAGTAGCTTTGTCATAACCTCATGAAAATAAGAAATATGTTGCTATAAAATCTGTCTCTATATTGAGAATTTATGAGGTAAAGCAATTGTAACCAGCCTTGAGTTTTCTCTACGGCTCGGCTAGATATGAGCATAAATAAAAAGAAAATGAGCTAATTAATAAATTGAATGCGAAAGCATGAGATTTAGCCCAACTACAAAAACGTCATGGCTTGATGAGTATGGATATTTGTGTAGGGGGAGAATGATGAATACCATTCCCGTAGGCGTGCTTTATTCCAGCCAAAGCCAGTATAGAAAAGTCAGTTACCAGACATTAATCGGCACTCAGTTCGGCATTGCTCAGGTTAATGCAAATCCACATTTCGACTTCAAGCTCGGAGCCGTACACAAAGATCCGTTTGGCCAGAAAAATACCTACATTAATCATGCTCGTCAGCTACAAAAGCAGGGCATTGAACACCTTTTCGGAACCACGACTATCGATTCCCGATTACGTGTGTTGGAATCGATGGAAGGCGATTCAGCTCTGCTCTGGTCTTCCGCTTTATCTGGCAAACAACAGCACATCGATTCACTGGTTGAATTTGGCGCATCCCCAGACAGTTACTTGTTGCCACTTCTCGAATACGCCTTTCAGGAAGAAGGGACAAAGTGTGCCATCGTAAGCCCGAATGACCAGCTTGGGTGGGAACTCAGTGAGATGACGACCTCGTATGTCAAAACTGGCGGTGGGGCTCTTACCTTTGACAACTACTACCGTGAAGGTTGCCGTACTTTCCACTACACCATTCGTTCATTGTTGACTCACCGACCCGACTTCGTTGTGAATCACTTGATGGGGGAGGCGAGTTACGCCTTTTTGACTGAGCTGAACAGAGACTGGGATGGACGCCCACTCACAGTACTCTGTTCACACATGAGCCGCAGCGAATCCGTGGCACTGGGCAAACTGGACAAGATTCGCATACTCAATGCTAGTTGCTTCTTCGAGCCTGTTAACCCGTTATTTACTCAACGGGTATATCGCGATCTGTCTAAAGTTTACGTCTCAGGCGGCTTTGTTTCAGCCTACCTGTCTGTTCTGGCCTTTGGGTATGCGGTCAACCTTGCTAAATCGACAGAGCCAGGAGCTGTTCGTCGGGCTCTAGGTGAAGTTCATCTACCGACGCCTTTTGGCGACTCCGTTTCGGTAATCGAACAACGCATTGAGTTACCCACGTATCTGGCGGAATTGAGTGGCGACCATGTGACTTTAATTCAAGCTTCTTCCGATATCTCAATGCGTCCGGCTCATACTGCAAAATCCAATCGACTCGTACTGGAATAAATCAGGCAAAATCAGGCGTTTCATCGTACACTGATAATTCAATATAACGATCAGGTATGGCGATGAAACAACGATTAGTGGCTTTAGTGATGGGACTTTTGCTGGTCGGCTGTTCCGGCAGCGAATTCTTATCGGGTGACAGTGATTGGTATTCGATCGGTTACCGAGATGGTGTGAAAGGGCAGACTCAACGTTCTTTTCAGGATTTAGCGGAATATGGGCAGGTTAATCACGCCGACTACGATCAGGGTTACCTGGTTGGTGTTCAGGAGTATTGTAACCCGGCATTTGCGTATCAAATTGGCTTATCTGGCAGCTTTTACGAAGGTGTGTGTGAAGGAATGCCAGATGCGCAGAAATTCCGAATGGAGTGGCAAAGAGGCTGGAATCAAAGATCGGGGAATGGCGAATAGCCTTCCCCAAATAAAACCTAAACCAGATCCTGAACGGCTTTTCTCAAGAATCCCTGCTGTTTTGATAGCTGCGCTTTTGCGCTGCTTAAATCCATTCCCGTTAATATCATCAGAATAGCCAGTTTCACATCATACTGAGTCTCAATTAACATGGTTTTCGCGTCTTCTTTACTGCATTCTGTCGCCTGAACAACAATACGCGCGGCTCTTGCAATCAACTTTTCATTACTGGCTTTCACATCCACCATCAGGTTTTGATAGCTCTTACCAATTCGGATCATACTGGCAGTCGTCAGCATATTGAGTACTAGCTTTTGAGCGGTGCCAGACTTCAGGCGTGTAGAACCTGTCAGTGCTTCGGGACCCACAACAGGGCTGATTGCCAGTTTGGCACATTGTGCGATCGGGGATTCTGGGTTACAGGATAGCGCAATGCTGTAAGCACCAATGTGATTGGCGTATTCCAGTCCACCAATCACATAAGGCGTTCTTCCGCTTGCAGCGATTCCGACAACCACATCATTTGAACTGAGCGAGATTTTTTCCAGGTCTTGCTGACCAAAAGCTTGGCTGTCTTCTGCTCCTTCTTTGGCTTTGAACATCGCGTCTTTTCCGCCAGCTATCAAACCAATCACCATCTGATCAGAAACCCCAAAGGTAGGCGGGCATTCAGACGCATCCAGAACACCTAACCGACCACTGGTCCCCGCACCAATGTAAATCAGCCTTCCACCCTTCTGAAAAGCTTCAGCAATTCGGTCTACTGCTGTAGCAATCTGAGGCAGTTCCTTTTCAATCGCAGCAGGGACCTGTTTATCCTGATGATTAAGCTTTTTGACGATATCCAGAGAGGAGAGTAAGTCAATGTCCATGGTTTCTGGGTTTCGACCTTCAGAGACCAAATGTGCCAAAGCAGAAAGTAATGCGTCGTTAGCCATGATGTTGCCTTATGAGCTTTATTTTGAAGGATATATTACACCCAAAGAAGCGGGCTTGCTTGCTCCTGTGACTTCAGGAAGGTTACTAGGCAATCCATGAATGCGTCTATGAGCCAGCCAAGCAAAAGCCATGGCTTCCATGAACTCACTGTCGATACCGCGATCTTTGGTATCTGCTACTGTCCAATCAGGAAGTAATGTGACCAATCGCTTCATCAAGACGGGGTTCATTGCACCACCACCGCACACCAGCAAAGTTGGTGAGATGCCTGAGGCGTGTTTTTCTACCTCCTGGGCGATACTGACTGCGGTTAGCTCAAGTAACGTTGCCTGAATGTCTTCAATGGTGTGGTTATTTACGGACTCAAACTGTGCCAACCAGTTTACATTGAATAGCTCGCGTCCCGTGCTTTTGGGGGCAGGTAGTTCAAAATAGGCTTCACTTAAAAGTTGGTTGAGAAGTGCTGCCACCACCTTTCCGGAACGGGCAAGTTGACCGTCTTTGTCGAATGGCGAATGCGTATGTTTGAAGCACCAGGCGTCCATCAACATATTCCCGGGACCTGTGTCGTAGCCAACTGTGGGGTGAGTTGGGTGCAATACAGAGATATTTGCAATGCCGCCAATATTGAGGATAACCGTTGTAGAGTCGCCACTGCCAAACAGCCAGCGATGAAAAGCAGGAACCAGCGGTGCACCTTGACCACCTAATGCCATGTCTTTTCGACGAAAATCAGCCACGATATCAATCCCGGTCTCTACTGCGATGAGGTTTGCGTCACCAAGCTGCATGGTGAATCGGGGAGTAGTATCTGGCTGATGAAACAAGGTTTGACCGTGGCAACCAATCGCTCGGATGCTTTCTGGGGAAAGTTCTTTAGCCTCGATAAACGTATTCACACTTTCAGCAAACAGCTTACCCAAATCGTGGTCGAGCTCCCCAATCGATCTCACGCTGGTGGTTTGCCCTTCGCATACCGAGAGGACTCGCTGTTTTACCTCTGGTGGCATTGGATGTACGTAGCTATCAATGAGCGTGATATCACTATCTGAGATTTCTACCAGCGCAACGTCAACGCCATCCAGACTCGTCCCCGACATGACACCAATGTAGTATTCGTTTTGATTTGCCACGTAGCTCTCCCTAACGTGAAATTGACTGACTCCACGATTCAATATCTGTAATAATAAAGCGATCGTTTGAATATCAATATATTAACCTTAACTCGGGATAACAAGAGGCATACTTATGGGACCACTCTGGATAGATGTTGCAGGCTATGAGTTAGATGCAGAAGACAAAGAGATTTTGCAGCATCCGACGGTGGGTGGAGTCATCTTATTTGCGCGAAACTATCACGACAATGAACAGCTTCTCGCGTTGAATGCCAGTATCCGCAAAGCTGCCAAGCGCCCCATACTGATTGGTGTTGATCAGGAAGGGGGGCGAGTCCAGAGGTTCAAAGAAGGCTTTAACCTTATTCCTCCCGCGCAGGATTTTGCTAAACATAACCAAGGTCTTGAACTGGCGGAGCAGGCTGGCTGGCTCATGGCAGCCGAGCTGATTGCTCATGATGTCGATTTGAGCTTCGCTCCTGTCCTAGACAAAGGGCACGATTGCAAAGCCATTGGTAACCGAGCGTTTGGTGAAGATAAAGAAACCATACTGAGTCACAGCCAGGCTTACATGAAAGGTATGAAAGCGGTAGGAATGGCGACCACAGGCAAACATTTCCCGGGGCATGGCGGCGTTATTACTGATACGCATCATGAGACGGCGATTGATGAGCGCGACTCCATTTTTGAACAGGATATGGCGATATTCAAAGCGCACATCGATGCAGGTGTGCTTGATGCCATGATGCCTGCCCATGTTATTTTCCCTGAATACGATCCTGCGCCAGCCAGCGGAAGTGCTTACTGGCTTAAAAAGGTGTTAAGGGAGCAGCTTGGTTTTCAGGGAATCGTCTTTTCTGATGATTTAAGTATGGAAGGTGCAGGCGTAATGGGAACGCCTGCTGAACGTGCAAAGCAGTCGCTTGATGCAGGATGCGACATGCTGCTGATGTGCAATAACCGGGACTACACCGTGAGCGCGTTGGATAATCTGCCGATTTCAGAAGTCCCTAATGCTTTCCATTTGCTGAAAAAGCAGAGTTTTTCGTTAGCAGATTTGCGATTAAGTCACGAGTGGAAGCAAGCATCTGAAGCCATGAAACGGATGTTAGAAAGCTAACAACTCCCCATATACTACTGCCGTGCATCCCGAATCCACGGCAGTTTTCTATTGGATTCCTAAAGTTTCTTTTAGGCTCTTTAGGTATCGTCTGCTCACCGGGACGGGTTTCCCGCTGTGAGTGATTATTTCAGCAAGCCCGTGTTCTAACAGTTTAATTTCTCGAATCGCCTGGGTGTTGACCAAATACTGACGGTGGCAGCGAAGCAGCGGTGTTTTCTGCTCCAAAACTTTCAAGGTTAACTGGCTGGTGGCGGTCTGTTCGGCGGTTTTTACCTGAACTCCCGATATGTCGGTGAAAGCAAATTCCACCTCTGCGATAGGAAAAATGACAATCCGATTGTGCCCAACACAAGGCACCTGCTCCAGCTTATCTTTGATCATTGGGGAGTAATCTACGGACTGTTTGAGTTCAGCCGTTTTCACCAGTCTGGCAACACACTTCTCAAGCCTTTTTTGTTCGACGGGCTTAAGCAAATAATCAAAAGCATTCTCTTCAAACGCCTGAATCGCATATTGATCGTAAGCAGTGACAAATACGACGTTAGGCATGTTGTCCGGGTCGAGCATAGAGAGCAGCTCAATGCCGCTGACCTGCGGCATATGAATATCAAGGAAGACCACATCGGGTTTCAGGCTGTGGATCTTTTTCAATCCTTCAATCGCATTGGACGCCTGATCGATAATTTCGATTTTTTGTGTTTCCAGGAGCAGTTCCGTTAGCTCTTCTCTGGCGAATAATTCGTCATCTATGACAATCGCGGTCAGCATTCGTGTGTCTCTGTATTCGGTAGTGTAAAACTCATTCGGGTGTATTCGTGTGGCAGACAGTCAATCTTCAATGCGGATGACTTACCCAACTGATTGGTCAGTCTTTTGTTGACGATGTCTAGCCCCAGACCAGAGTGTCCATGCTCTGGAGTGGTATACAACCCCGCATTATCCTCCACTACGATGGAGTAGTGGTTGTCTGCAAACTGGCTGTATATCCGGACTTTACCATTTTCTAACAGCTGAGAAATACCATGCTTGATAGCATTTTCGACAAGAGGCTGTAGGGTAAAACTTGGAATGATTTTTTCGAGTAAGGCATCGTCTATTGCCCATTCGACTTCAAGCCGGTCGCTGAACCGTGCTTTTTCGATCGTCAGGTAGGCATTCACATGATCGAGTTCTTCTTTTAGCCTGACGGTCTCAATGTTCTGTTTTAAGTTGCTACGGAAAAAGCGAGAAAGATGCTGGATGAGCTCTCTTGCTTTGTCTGGGTCTCTTCGAGTGATAGCACTGATGGTATTCAGCGCATTGAACAGAAAGTGAGGGTTTACCTGAGCATGCAATAACTTGATTTCAGCTTGTGTCAGCAGAGTCTGTTGTTCTTGGTAATCCCCATACAAAACCTGGCTGGAAAGTAGCTGAGCTATGCCTTCTGCCATCGACATGTTTATGGTTGAAAACAGCTTTCTCTTTGGTTCATAGAGCTTGATGGTACCTATCACATCTTCTCCCGCCTTTAGCGGAATGATCAATGCTGAACCCAATTTGCAGTCGTTGGAAATTGAGCATTGATAGGGGCGAGTGGTGCCATCTAAGTAAATGATTTTATTGTTTTGAATCGCATCAATGGTGCTTTTGGATGAAATCGGGGTGTTCGGTTTATGGTGGTCGTCTCCGATCCCGACAAAAGCCAGAATTTTATCTTTATCGGTTATTGAAACTGCGCCCACATTCGTCTCTTCATACACAATGCGGGCAATTTTGTTCGCGTTGTCTGCATTGAACCCTGAACTAAGAATACCCACCGACCGTTCTGCTATTGTCAGAGCCCTTCGGGAAAAGGCGGCTGAGTACTTCTCAAAGATGGTTTTTCTGTCTTGAAGAATGCTCATGAACAGCATGGCACCCACAGAGTTCGCGATGATCATTGGTGCTGCAATGGCGCTCACTAACTGGTAAGCCTGATCGAAAGGTTTCGCGACTGCCAGAATGATTGCCATCTGAACGATTTCTGCAAATAAGGTCACAGAGAACACGACGATAGGATTAAACAGCTGGCTGGTTTTGCCCCGTCGAACATAGTAGCTGTGGAGCAATCCGCCAATAAGCCCTTCGGCAGTGGTCGAAATAGCGCAGGCAAGATCGGTGAATCCACCGAGCGAATACCGGTGCAGACCTCCTGTTAACCCTACCGCAAACCCGACAACAGGTCCGCCAAACAGCCCGCCCATAACGGCTCCAATGGCACGGGTGTTGGCGATGGCATCGTTGATCTGAAGACCGAAATAAGTGCCCATAATGCAGAACAACGAAAAAAGGACGTAACAGCTGAGTTTGTGGCTTAAGCTGGAAGAAATATTAAGCAAAGGCAAAAAGATGGGTGTTTTGCTCAGCATATAGGCTAAGACAAGGTACACGCACATTTGCTGAAGCAAAGACAAAATTAAATCCATAGCCATTCCTGAAGGAGGGTTTTCCGCTATTTTAATCGATATTCTTCTAAAGTAGGAAAAGAACCGTGTTTACATGTCGTGTAAATTTATGTTTACAGTAAATGTTTTTTTAAGTTTACGCTTGAAATACTTTTTTTAGCTGTTATTTTGTTCGTTATTGGATGTATAGCTCGCTGATTGAAGTGGGTGTAATTTTAAGTTTACAGGTAATGGAAATGCAAAAAAGCGAATTAAGTAATATACACATCAGCGACGAACAGGTTCTTATCACACCAAACGCACTGAAAGAGAAAATCCCACTCAGCGAAAATGCACGACGATTCATTCAACAGTCTCGTCAGGAAATTGCGAACATTCTGGATAAAAAAGATCATCGCTTGTTAGTGGTATGTGGACCATGTTCCATTCACGACATTGATGCAGCCAAAGAATACGCCAAACGCCTGAAAGCCCTGTCTGAGAAATTGAATGATCAGCTATACATCGTGATGAGAGTTTACTTTGAAAAGCCAAGAACGACGGTTGGCTGGAAAGGTTTGATCAACGACCCGCATTTGAATGGGACGTTTGATATCGAGCACGGTCTGCACGTAGCTCGTCAGCTTCTGGTCGATTTGGCTGAAATGGAAATCCCACTAGCAACCGAAGCACTGGACCCTATCAGCCCGCAATACTTAGCGGATACGTTCAGTTGGGCTGCGATTGGTGCCCGTACCACTGAATCTCAGACACACCGTGAAATGGCGAGTGGACTGTCTATGCCAGTTGGCTTTAAAAACGGTACGGATGGCAGCCTGGCAACCGCCATTAATGCGATGCAGGCGGCTTCCTCAGGTCACCGCTTTATGGGGATCAACCGCGAAGGTCAGGTTGCGCTACTGACTACGCAAGGTAACCCTCATGGTCATGTCATTTTGCGTGGTGGTAAGCAGACTAACTATGACTCGGTCTCTGTTGCTGAATGCGAAGAAGAAATGGCGAAGTCAGGGCTGGATGCCGCGCTGATGGTTGATTGCAGCCACGCTAATTCCCGTAAGGACTTCAGCCGTCAGCCTTTGGTTGCAGAGGATGTAATTCATCAAATTCGTGAAGGAAACAAGTCGATCATCGGTCTGATGATTGAGAGCCATATTAATGAAGGTAATCAAGCGTCAGATATTCCGGTAGATCAGATGGCGTACGGGGTTTCTATCACCGATGCGTGTATCAATTGGGACACAACTGAGGCACTATTAACACATGCACACCAAGAGCTGGTGCCATTTTTAGAAGACAGAATAAAAGACCAATAAGGTAAAAGCTGAATGGCAGTTGAACTGAATGAATTGAGAGATCAAATCGACCAGGTGGATAAAAAAATGGTCGATCTGCTAGCCCAAAGGCTAGCACTGGTAGAAAAAGTCGGGGAAGTAAAGAGTGAGCACGGGCTACCCATTTATGTCCCCGAACGCGAAGCCGCAATGCTGGCTTCAAGACGCGAAGAAGCGGAAAAGCAAGGCGTACCACCTCAGCTGATCGAGGACATCTTGCGTCGCACCATGCGCGAATCGTATACCAGCGAAAAAGATTCAGGATTCAAATGCCTTAACCCAGATCTGGGTTCGGTAGTGATTGTCGGCGGTCATGGTCAGCTTGGTGGTTTGTTTGGTCGCATGTTCCGATTATCGGGCTACAACGTAAAAGTGTTGGGAAGTCAGGACTGGGAGCGTGCCGATGAAATACTGGATGGAGCGGGACTGGTTGTTGTGACGGTGCCGATTCATCTGACAGAAAGTGTCATCGCAAAGCTGGGTAATCTTCCTGAAAACTGCATTCTTTGTGATTTGACCTCGATTAAAGCCAAGCCTCTGGCAGCCATGATGGAAACACATCAAGGTCCGGTAGTTGGTCTTCACCCTATGTTTGGTCCGGATGTACCAAGCCTTGCAAAGCAGGTTGTGGTGTTCTGCGATGGTCGCGGTGAAGACTCCTACCACTGGCTGTTGAAACAAATTGAGATTTGGGGCGCGAGCCTGTGTAAGTGTGAAGCCCAAGAACACGATCATGGTATGACCCTGATCCAGGCTCTGCGCCACTTTACTTCGTTTGCTTATGGTTTGCACCTAAGCGGCGAAAACCCAAATATCGATAATTTGCTTCAACTCAGTTCCCCGATTTATCGGCTGGAGCTGGCGATGGTCGGGCGTTTGTTTGCTCAAGACCCTAATTTGTATGCAGACATCATTTTGTCCTCAGAAGACAATATTGAGATGATCAAACGCTTCCATCAAAGTTTTGGCAGTGCTTTAGAGATGTTGGAAAAATCCGATAAAAAAGCCTTTGTTGAAAGCTTTGAAAAAGTAGGTGATTGGTTTGGGGATTACTCCCAGCAATTTATGGAAGAAAGTCAGAAGCTGCTTAAGCAAGCTAATGACGCCATTCACCGCGGTTAAGCAACAGACAAAATAAAAAACGGCTCCTTCTGGAGCCGTTTTGTTTTTCAATGCAGTCGGGTTTAATTGACCACTTCCGTTTCCGTTGCGTTTTTAACGGTATCCACGGAGTCTGGTTCTTTACTTGGGTTCTGCGTTAACAGAACCTGCAATTTGACGACGTTACTCATCACATCCACCAGTGATGCCCATTTGATGCTTCGTTCTTTCTCAAACAAGGTATCAAAGCTGTCAGGGGTCCAGTCCATAAAGTGCTTAGGATTTAATGTTCTGCCCAAGAAACGCACTTCGTAATGCAGGTGAGGGCCGGTCGAATTGCCAGAATTACCACAGGTTGCAACCACATCGCCTTTTTTCACGAACTGACCGCTGCGAACTTTAAAACTCTGTAAGTGTGCATAAGACGTCATAAAGCCAAAAGCGTGACGAAGTTTCAACAGGTTTCCGTAACCTTCTCTGCTTGGTCGGCGCAGTTCAACCACACCGTCTGCCGGGGCAAGCACTTGCTCCCCTCGCTGACAGGTTAAATCGATCCCCAAATGACGATGGCGCTTTCCAGTAATCGGGTTTTTACGGTAACCGTAGCTTGAAGAAATACGCTGATAGATCACTGGGCTGTCGTTTGGAAGCAGTCGGAACATGGTCGCGCGCACAGCAGAGTCAATGGCCGCCGCATCAATCCGTTGCTCCAGCGAAAGCTCGGCATAATCAACCACAGACGTTTCCTGTGTAATGCCAAGGACAGATTCAACATCGTTGACACGTTTACCCAATGTCAAAATTTCGCCTTTCTTCTCTTCCAGCTCTTGAGTCAAAGAGTGGTTGGCGCTGATCTGCGCTTCGTAAAGCGCCTTAAACTGATCGCTTTTCTGGTCAAGGTAATCAATCTGAGTTTGCGCGTGAACGAAGCTTTGCTCCGCTCGCGCAAGTGAACTCTCTGCATGGTCTTTTGCAGAAAGGTACTGGTAGATGGATGTGCCCAGGAAACTTGGAAGGGCAAACAGTGAAAGAAGAATACCGGCTGTCGCTTTTCTTCCCACAAAAAAATGCTGTACCCCAGACGAAGTCGGGATAGATATTTGTATTTTTCGAGACATTTATTGCTTGTTAAGCACCTAAATCAGATAGCTGCTCTAATTCTCTATGCAAAAGGGCTTCATCACCAACATTCAGTTCAACCAATCGTTTCAGGTGACTGATGCTGTCAATATCAATATGGTGGATACTTACTCGCATGAACTGGTCGTTCAGCTCCACAATTTCAGCCTCTAATGATATCACAATGTCACTTTCAGGTAACTCGATGTCGACGTCTAACATCGTGTTCTGACTGAGCTGGTGGGTATCTGGCGTGCTAGAAAGCAAAAGTCCATGCAGTGACAGGTCTCGGATTTCGCTGTTTAGGGACAAGTCGCCTTGTATGAGTCTGGCAGGCGCTTGGTAGACAACACGAGAAAATCGACGGCGTTCAATCATAGTTTGCTCTCTTCGGATAAATGCTTAAATTTTGCCCTATGGTACTCCTTCTACGGAGCAAATAGGAAAAGAGTCGGTTAAATTTGTGACGCCTAAGAAATCCAGTTCACTGCTTCTTGATTCATTTCGTACATATAAGAAAAGACCGCCTGGGCGGTCTTATGCTTGAAAACGTGCCGTTTTTTTACTTAGCGATACGTTTGTACTTGATTCGATGAGGCTCTGCAGCCTGAGCACCAAGCGTTTGTTTCAACCACTCTGTATACTCAGTATAGTTGCCTTCGTAGAAGTTCACCTGACCTTCGTCGCGGTAATCAAGAATGTGAGTAGCGATACGGTCCAGGAACCAACGGTCGTGCGAGATAACCATGGCACAGCCTGGGAATTCAAGCAGCGCTTCTTCCAATGCACGAAGAGTTTCTACGTCCAGGTCGTTGGTCGGTTCATCGAGTAGCAATACGTTACCGCCTGCTTTAAGCAGTTTCGCAAGGTGGACACGGTTGCGCTCACCACCGGACAACTCGCCAATGATTTTTTGTTGGTCAACGCCTTTGAAGTTAAAGCGAGAACAGTAAGCACGCGCAGGAATTTCGAAGTTGTTGATCTTGATGATGTCAGAACCTTCAGAAATTTCCTGGAATACGGTTTTGCTGTCGTTCATGCTGTCACGGAACTGCTCAACAGAAGAAAGGCTGACTGTATCGCCCAGTTCGATAGAACCAGAATCCGGCTGCTCTGAACCACTCAACATCTTAAACAGCGTAGATTTACCTGCACCGTTCGCACCGATGATACCAACGATGGCACCCTTAGGAACACTGAACGACAGGTCATCAATCAGAACGCGATCGCCGAATGACTTGGTAAGGTTGTTAACTTCAATAACCTTGTCACCCAGACGCTCACCTGGCGGAATGAAGAGCTCGTTAGTTTCGTTACGCTTCTGGTGATCGCCGCTTTGCAGTTCTTCAAAGCGAGCCATACGTGCTTTGGATTTCGCCTGACGACCTTTCGGGTTTTGACGAACCCACTCCAGCTCTTTCTCAATGGTTTTCTGGCGCGCTTTTTCTTGAGCAGCTTCTTGCTTCAGACGAGCATCTTTTTGCTCTAGCCAAGAGGTGTAGTTACCTTCCCACGGGATACCTTCACCTCGGTCAAGTTCTAAGATCCAGCCTGCTGCGTTGTCAAGGAAGTAACGGTCGTGGGTAATTGCTACAACAGTGCCTGTGTAATCGACTAGGAAACGTTCCAGCCAAGCTACAGATTCTGCATCCAGGTGGTTGGTTGGTTCGTCGAGAAGCAGCATATCTGGCTTCTCAAGAAGCAGACGACAGATAGCCACACGGCGACGCTCACCACCGGACAGGTGTTCGATTTTCTGATCCCACTCAGGAAGACGAAGTGCGTTCGCGGCACGCTCTAGTGAGTTTTCAAGGTTGTGACCGTCTTTCGCCTGAATCAACGCTTCCAGTTCGCCTTGCTCTTTCGCCAGCGCATCAAAGTCTGCACCTTCTTCTGCGTATGCCGCGTAAACCGCATCCAGACGTTTTAGCGCGTCAGCAACGTCAGCAACGGCTTCTTCAACCACTTCGCGTACTGTTTTGGATTCGTCCAGTACAGGTTCCTGTGGAAGATAGCCTACGTTAAGACCAGGTTGTGGGCGTGCTTCACCATCAATATCGGTATCGATACCAGCCATGATGCGTAGAAGCGTAGATTTACCAGCACCGTTCAGACCCAAAACACCGATTTTTGCTCCTGGGAAGAAGCTTAAAGAGATGTCTTTAAGAATTTGACGCTTAGGTGGCACAATCTTGCTCACCCGCGACATGGTATATACGTATTCAGCCATTGCCGATCTTTCCTGTCGTTCAAAAATTTAGGGCTGTATTTTATACCCAAGTAACCTCAAGATGCTAGGTTGCGAAAGCGATGCTTTGTTTGTCAATTTGTGCGCTTGCCAGCGTTAATGGAGCAAAGCGTGTCTGGCATTTGGGATGGGAAAAGAAATTTTACAGAATAGATAGGACTTTTCCGGAACTGGCTGTTTAGATAGAAGTCTAGTGGTATACCCTTGTTTTTCGGTGCTTTCATAACTATATGTCGAATTTGTTCTCAACAAGGGAAAAACAAACCTAAAATTATTCTGAACAGTCAGGTTGTCTCTGACCTGAATATAAAGTATCACTATAAAACTTTGTTCATAAAGTCGTATTAAGATTGCCATGGATAAGCTAGGTCGTCAGAACCTAATCCCCAGGCAAAGCATTCAAAAGGACAGGTATTCATGCGAAACATTTCCAAACGGATATGTGTAGCGTATCTGGGCATTTTCTCTGCCTTTTCTGTAGCAGCAGAAAACTCAGATACGTTGATACAAAAGCGGCTGAAGTACGCTCAGGCTCAGTCGTTACTTGATGCAAGAAAAGTGGAAGAATACCAATCGATAAGACCAGATATCGCTGACTATGTACTCACTCCTTATACCGACTATCGGGCTTTTCTAGTCGATATTGGCAAACGAAGCATTGAAGAAGTCAGTTATTTTCAAAAGCAACATTACATTCTACCTTTTTCAAAGCGCATTCGCGCTTCCTACCTGGATGGTCTGGCAAAAGAAAAAGACTGGGAAACCATTTTTCGCTACCAGACAACCAAACCGCGTGGTGAAACCTATCAGTGTTATTACTACTACTCTCAGTTGATTCATGGTGATAAGAATCAGGCTTTAAAGGGCGCTGAATCTCTATGGCTGAGCGGTAGCAGTGTTTCTTCAGCTTGTGATGATTTGTTTGAAGCCTGGCAAAAAGCAGGGCTAAGAACCGACGACAAAGTTTTAGATCGAATGGTGCTGGCGTACGAAGCGCGAAAAGGGCGCATGCTGACCTATTTGAAAAAGCTACCAGAAAGCAAAAAAGCCAAAGCAGAAGCGGAGAAAATTGCCAAGCTTTACCGTGCTCCACAAGAGATAGGACGCTTCGCTAAAAAGTCGTATGTTACTCCAAGAAATCAAAAGCTTGCCTGGCATGGCTACCGAAAGCTGGTGAGAGCCAATGCCGAGGAAGCGGTTAAGCAGCTCAATCTGGTCGTGTCTGGACAGAAACTGACTTCTGAGCAGAGACAACAACTCGCGGATTACACCGCGTTCAGATTAATCAATACCGATTCCGAAGAACTCATTGCGTGGCGCGATAAGGCTATTGCCAAGTCCAGCAATAGTGCTCTTATTGAGAGAAGAGTGCGCTTAGCGTTGCAACATGCAGACTGGAAAGGTGTAAAAAATTGGATAGCTAAGTTACCAGACGACAAAAAGTCCGGATTACGTTGGCAGTATTGGTTGGCTCGTTCTGAGATTGAGTTGGGCGAAACTGCTTCGGGTGAGCAACGTTTAGAATCCTTGCTTGGTAAGCGCCATTTCTACAGTGTTGTGGCTGCTCAAACCTTGGGAACGCCAATCAAATACGACATTAGTAAGAGTGAACCAGACTCGGCTTTGGTAACCCAACATCAGGCGACGTTGGACAGAGTACATGAGTTGATCGCTTTAGATAAAATTGCTGCTGCAAAAAGTGAGTGGCAATGGTTGTTGCAGCGTACTTCTGCACAGGAGAAAAAAGCACTGGCCCATTACGCTTCCAACCAGAAGTGGTCTCACCTAACTGTAAAAGCGTCTATTGCAGCAAAAGTATGGGATGAAATTCATCTGCGTTTCCCAATAGCTCACCGCTGGTGGTTTGAGTTTTATGGCGACAAGTACAACATAGAGCCCATTACCCTAATGTCTCTGGCACGCCAGGAAAGTGCGTTGGATGTACAGGCTCGCTCTCCTGTTGGGGCACGAGGGATCATGCAAATTATGCCTGCCACAGCAAAGTACACCGCCAGAAAGTTCGGTATTCCTTACAAAACGCCGAAAGAACTGAATGATGTGAAGAAGAATATCGAAATCGGCAGCCAGTATTTGAGCTACCTGCTCGACCAATACGACGGCAACCGTATCTACGCCTTTGCGGCATACAACGCAGGACCTCACCGTGTAAAACGCTGGCGAGAAAACAGCGCACAGAAACTGGATGTTTTTGCCTTTATTGAAGCAATCCCATTCAAAGAAACCCGCGGGTATGTTCAAAATATCTTAATGTTTGAATCGTATTACCGTTTCTTAAGCGGCACGAAAGGCGATTTCCTCACTAAGAATGAAAAGGAAGAGCGATACTAAGGGCTGAAAGAAGCGCAATAAAATTTGCGCTTCTTTACTGCACCTTCTAGCCACTTGAGTATAAAATGGTGAGGAAAAAGTCACTGAGAGAAATTTATGTCACCAGAGCCAGAGTATCAGGAGTGGCAGGACGTTATTGATTTGGTTGCGAGAGCAACGGAAGAAGACAAACATGGTATGTTGTTGACCATGTTAATGACTCCTGATGAAAGAGAAGCCATTCAAGCCCGAGTGAATATCTTTAATGAGCTGCTAAAAGGTGAACTGTCTCAACGACAAATTAGCCAAATGTTAGGGGTCGGTATCGCAACCATCACCCGCGGTTCTAACGAACTGAAAAACAAATCAGACAAAGAAAAAGCGTCGTTAGAAAACTTACTGAAAGAAGTGAAAAGCTAAACGTTACGTATATCAGGCAGCAGATGCTGCCTTTTGTGTTTCAAGGGATGCAATATACAGAAAGCTATATATTGTCAGGGAAAAGTTCAGGGTTGATGAATGGGATCAGCGCCAGAATTAATGCCTGATGATAGACCGAGCTTCGAGTCAGAACATTACCAGTTAGCAAGCTGATGGCCCCGCCTTTTTGTTTGATGTTATCCGTTCCGAAAGTGTTATCCATGACATCCCCAAGTTCTTTTCCAGCATGCACCTGTTCCACAACTTTTGGGGGAAGCGGAAGGCTAGATGAACGAGACTCCCCACGCTTATTCCCAGATTCAATCACCATCCAAGCAAAGGTGTCATTCCCTTCGTTACCCGCTTCTAACCCTACGTAAAAATGCGCGTTAGGCTGAGCATCTCTTGCATTCTTGACCCGGTTCAGCGCGCCTGTTTTGGTTTCCTGATTCGACATGGGTTGATCGGCAACTTCGCTGGGAACAGAGATTCCTTCGAATTCGAAATGTTCTTCTGGCAGCGCTTTTGCAAACGCACTTTTTACAGCATTGATTTTTGCTGGGTTTAAAGAGGCGACGACGACTTTTTTCATTTTTAGTTATTCCATGCTTCTAGCCAGACGCATACAGGTCTGCTTTCCATCCCTTTAACTGCTCAAGAGACATCGGCTGACCGAAATAGTATCCCTGCATATAATCGCATCCGCTTTGAAGAAGCCAGGTATGCATTTGCTGGCTTTCAACACCTTCCGCAGTGACAGAGATATTTTGCGAGTGGCAAAGTTCTATCAAAGGCTTGATTATATGCTGCTTATTGGACTCCAGCATAGCCAGCAGGAAACCGCGATCGAATTTAATTTTCTGAACCGGATACTGAACTAACTGGGTAAAAGACGTGTAGCCTGAACCAAAGTCGTCGATTGCCAGTTCAAACCCTTGAGAGGAAAGCTCATGAAGCAGTGGGTAGCCCTGACTTTCTGCTGCAAAGGTTTCAGTGATTTCAAAATCAACCTGATGATAAGGGATTTGGTATTGCTGAGCTTTCTGTTCAATGAACGTGGCAAGCTGACATGAGTCCAGCTCGGCAGAAGACAAGTTAACGGAAAGCTGAACGGGTTGTTCAAACAAGCTTTGTATCTGATGGAAGTTGGAAAAGGCTTTTTCAATAACCCAGCGATCTATAGTTTCAAAAAGACCCGTCTGTTCTGCCAAGGGTATGAATTCAGATGGCTCTACTGTTCCTAGTTTTTGAGAGTTCCACCTCAACAAGGCTTCGACCCCCACCACTTTGGTGCCACTAGAATTCATATACGGCATATACACCAAAGAAAACTCGTCTTGATAATCCGCTCGGCGCAATGCGCGCTCAATACTGCTAATACGCTGAACTTCTTTATCAAGTGCTTTGGAGTAGAAGGTGTATTGATTCTTACCTGCTCGCTTAGCCTGGTACATAGCGGTATCAGCATTGGAAAGCAGGTGTTCGATGTTGTCCCCGTCCATAGGGTAGGTGGCAACACCAATACTCACAGTAATGGGGAATGTTCCAACCGGAGAAATAAAGCCAGATTGCAATGGCTGAAGTATGCTCTGGCAGAATTGATGAATGATGGAGGTTTCCAGCTCCGAGCCTGAAATATAAACGGCAAACTCATCTCCCGACAGCCGAGAGGACAGAATTCTGACCTGATGCTTGGTGGCCATTCGTTCTTCCAGCTGGTTTAAGTTCTTAGCAAACTGCACCAGCAGTGCATCACCGATCTTATGACCGTATTTGTCGTTCACAAACTTGAAGTTATCGAGATCGATATAGAGGATACAGTGCTTCTCTTCTTCATCGGTATCCTGCGTAAGTGCCAAGGCTTTCGCCACCTGAGATTGGAAATAACGTCGGTTAGCGAGTTTGGTAAGCTGATCCATTTCAGCCAGCTGTTTGGTCTTCTGATAGTTGTCTGCCAGGCTCTGATACATCTCATAAAACTTATGAGATAGATGACCAATTTCGTCGTCAGTGTCCAGACGTTGAATGTTTGCTCGCTGGCGATTCTCAACTTCCCTGAGCTGCTTGGCTAATCGAGTAATAGGGAAAATAACGTAGCGATAGAAAAGCAGGATTAGCAAAGAAACGGTGATGAAAGAGGACATGCTAAAGGCGATAAGCAGTTTGAAGAGGATTTCACCGAGTTTGTTTTCTACGACGAAGCTGGAAGGGTCTAGCGTTGCCCATCGGGTTGGAGAGAGCTGGACGCTATGAGTGAGCTCTCGAGTATGTGTTGGAGGTTCTGGTGCGTAAGTCAGTACGGTCAGATGCTCTCTTTCCAGTGCGTGCCTCAAGTTGTCGTATTCCGTGGTTTCTATCATGGCAACAACGACAAAGAAGTTTTCAGGGATAATGGCTTGTTTTGCTGAGGAAAATGTCTGCCTGTTGTATATATCATACTTTACTAATACTCCCCCCGCTTCCTTGTTGAATAGGTACTCTGTCTGAGACCATATTCCATTCTGAACGCCTTGCTTTACAAAAGAGGCAATCTTTTTATCCAGCCAGGAATAGGGGTCGACCTGATTTTCAACATAATAGGTAGTGCGAAACTGATTATCCAAGATGCCTAACGCAGCAAAATTCCCATTGTGTACAGTGAGGTCGGTAAGGGTCTGGTGCAGGCTTCGGCTGAGTTCGAATTCTCGATAGGGGTTGTGGGTGTCGTTGAAAAAGCTTCGAAGTACATCACTGTGGCTGAGTGTGTAGGTATAACTATTGAGAAAGTTGGCAGCTCTTGAATAATGGCTGGCAAGCTTCTCCATATTGAGCTGGATGGAGCTTTTCTCAAGCTTGATTAATGCCGTGTGCTGCCCGAGGTAAATGATATAACTTGATATTGCGGCACTGAGTACAACGACGGGAATTATTAAGAGTAAGGTTCGTTTGCTTAACTTCATTCTTTATTTTTACGTTTCATCAATGAATACGACCTACCCAAACTGAGGTAATGCGCGCTGAATAAGGTTGGGTTTTCACGCAATGCGGACGCTGAATTTTAGGAGCAACTTACCTTAATTTACTGGCTTTGTAGTGTGAGAAATGACTTAACTTTAAGAATTTGGGGGCGTTATTCGTGGAATATGCGTGCAAATGGAAGTAAGCTCACTCTTATATGAAAAGAGTGAGCGAAAGCGAAATTACATAGAATTTAGGGTGTTAAATGGGTTCAGTTTTACAATTAACCCAGAGAAACCTGAGTGGCTTCGACATTTTCAATTGGGTAGCAACCCAGCACTTTCAGATGAGTGGTCAACTTGATCAACTCTGTGATGGCGCTGTCCATTTCATCGGAATCAAGGTGTGCTTCCAAATCGACATAAAACATTTCTTCCCACGGGTTACCCATGATTGGGCGAGACTCCAGCTTGGTCATGTTGATGCCATAGCGTTGAAGTACCAACAAGCTTTCAACCAGAGAGCCGGCTTTTTGAGAAGTAGACATAATCAACGTCGTCTTCGCTGGAATTTGGGTCGAAACTTCCACTGGCTTGCGGGCAACAACAATAAAGCGAGTGTGGTTTTCGGTTTGATTTGCAATGTTTCCCTGAATTGGCTGTAACCCGTATAGCTTGCCACTCGATGCGTTGCCTATTGCGGCGACGTCTTTGCGATCCAATTCTTTTACTTTCTGCATGGCATCGGCGGTACTGACACAAGATTCAAGTGCAACGCCTTTCATTCTGGATAAAAATTCACTGCATTGCTGATGTGGTTGCGGGTGCGAATACAGGGTCTTTATGTCTTCCAGTCGAACATCAGAAGTGGCCACAAGACAGTGTTCAATTGGCAGAGTAAGTTCACCAACGATATATAGAGTAGTGTGTTGCAGCAAGTCATAGACCTCATTGATGGAACCCGAACTGGTGTTTTCAATTGGTAATACACCGTAGTCCGCGTGACCAGACTCTACCGTCGAAGCCACTTCTTTGAAGTGTTCGCAGTTAAGCTCAATCAACTCAGTATTCTTACGGCTGAAATACTGATGACTGGCTAGGTGTGAATATGAACCTTTTGCTCCCAAGAATGCGACGCGAGCTAATGGTTTACGGCTTTCACTTGGGTTAAGCAGGTTCTGTAAGTATGCCTGCTGAAGGAGCACCGAATCTTCAATAATGGTGTGAAAAATTTTGGTGATGTAGGGTGCATCCAATTGATATTTGTCTTTGCCGTTATTGATAAGCTTGACCAGCAGTTGTTGCTCACGTTTCGCGTCTCGCACGGGCTTTGAAGTTTCGACTTTGCTCTTTGCCACTTCAATGCTGAGTTCACGTCTTTCCGAAAGCAGCTTAAGAAGTTGGTCATCCAGTTGGTTAAGACGTAATCTGATAGCGTCTAATCTGTCTGTCATTTGATTATTATCCTTATTAAAAAAGCCTCCCGTTTGGGAGGCTTTCTGTTCGTTTTTGACTTTTCTTTCAGTAAACGACTTCTGCCCCCAATGCTAGGAGATAAAAAAGAAGTCAAAAAAGAACAGGTTAGTTGAACGCATAAATACTTTTCATTGGTGAGTGTTTATACACAATAAGCAAAGCGGCTATCTATCGTCAAGTAAAAAAAGTGGCACCTATTGGTGCCACTTCTTCATGAATCTAAGTTGGGTTTATTCTGCCTCTTCCAATTCAGGCTTATTCGAATGGCTTGCACGCCTTGCGTCTGGTTTATGGCGCAGTTTATTCAGTTGTCTCTCTAGTTTTTGTTCTACTTCATTGACTGCGATGTACAGATCTTCGTGCGTTGCAGAAGCAATAAGCTGACCTTTTGGTACTGAAATAACAGCTTCTATCTTCTTCTGCTTATTTGGCTCTTCGCTGATGGTTGCCTGGCAACCAATGAATTCAACTTGCCACTTCTCTAGTTTTTTAAATTTACCCTCAATGTGATTACGGATGGCAGAGGTGATGTCGATGTTTTTACCAGTGATGTTTACTTTCATATTTGTTTTTCCTCTGTTTCGTCCCTCATGGGTTAACTCCAGATTACTTATTGGGCTCGAAAAGAATGTGATTAAGATCAATTTCTGTTTGAGGAAATTCAACTTCGAATACGAATGTGATCTCAGGCAAAAGGCTGATTAAATTCTGAAAAAAATGCTTGTTGAACAGAGAAAAGTGAGTAGATTGGTAAGAGTCAGCACGCTAAAAATACTCTATTTTTAGGGGCTCAGTACGATTCTCAAAACCTACCTGATTAATCTTTGTTCTAAGTTATTTTGTGAAGTGTGTCACTTTATAATCTTGTGCTTAATTTCCAGTGAATACAAAAAAAGCAGCCGAAGCTGCTTTCTGAAATTGTGCTGCCCTAAACAGGGTTCAATTCGATGAGTTGCTGTGTACGGTCAATCGCATCTTGCAGCCCCAGCATCTTGTAAGCCTCTAACTGAATAAGCAAAGACTTACGCGCAGCTTCTGTATCAGGGAAGGTCTTCTGCAATTCCTGACAACGGTTGATGGCGGCGATCCACGCTTCTCGACGCAGATAAAAGTCTGCTGTTGCTAAATCGTATTCTGCCAAACGGTTTTTAAGCGCAAACATACGCTGCTGTGCATCTTCTGCGTATGGGCTGTTCGGATAACGTTGCAATAAACGTTTGAAATCTGTGAATGCCGATTTTACCGGTTCAGGATCTCGGTCAGAACGATCTACGTTAAATATATCGTGCATGAAGTTCCGATCTTGCGCCATGTGAGTTAAACCGCGCATGTACAAAACCCAATCTGATTTTTCATGAGTTGGATTTAAACGGGTAAAACGAGCGATAGTCGCCAGCCCTAAAGCCAGATCGTTGTTTTTATAGTACGCATAGATCAAATCTAGCTGTACTTGCTCTGAGTAAGGTCCAAACGGGTAGCGTGAATCCAGTGCTTCCAGTTTGTCTATTGCGGTCCGCCAGTTACCTGTTTGAAGCGATACTTTCGCATCAGAGTACAATTCTGCTGGTGGCACATCAGGCACAACCTCTTTGCTGCTAGAGCATCCAACCAGAAGCCCTAAAGCCAATAAGCCCGACAATGTATGCTTTTTCATGTCCGCACTTCGTTCCTTACAGTAAATATTTCTTAGTGTCCGTTACTTTCTTTTCTGTTAACGGATACAATGACGCAATTCTATTATTTTATCCATACTAGTGGGTATTAGTCTCACGGTTTTTAAAAAAGTTCGATATGGCTCAGCAGATTGAATTAACAAGCACAGTAAAAGACAACCAATTAGGCCAGCGTTTAGACCAGGCGGTTGCAGAACTCTTCTCCGATTTTTCTCGTTCTCGACTTAAGGAATGGCTGAAAGAAGGAAAGATTCAAGTGGATGGCGAAGTTGTCACCAAACCTCGTTTGAAGGTGATGGGTGGCGAGGAAATCATTCTCCACGCAGAGTTAGAAGATGAAGAGCGCTGGGAAGCGCAAGACATTCCTCTGAATATCGTTTATGAAGATGACGACATCCTGGTCATCAACAAACCGAGAGACTTTGTCGTTCACCCAGGGGCGGGCACGCCTGATGGCACGGTTTTAAATGCATTACTGCACCATTACCCAGACATCGCCGAAGTGCCTCGTGCTGGTATTGTGCACCGCCTTGATAAAGACACCACTGGGTTGATGGTGGTTGCGAAAACGGTTCCTGCCCAGACTCGTCTGGTTCGTGAACTGCAAAAACGCAACATAACGCGTGAGTATGAGGCAATTGCCATTGGTCGTATGACTGCTGGCGGTATGATTGAAAAGCCAATCGGTCGTCACTCAACCAAACGCACCTTAATGGCAGTGAATGAATTGGGTAAACCTGCGGTAACCCATTATCGTGTTGCGGAACATTTCCGTGAACATACGCGTATTCGACTTCGTCTTGAAACAGGTCGTACCCACCAGATTCGTGTGCACATGTCTTATCTTCAGCATCCACTTCTTGGAGATACACCATATGGTGGTCGCGCGCGAATTCCAAAAGGTGCATCTGAAGAGTTAACGGAGATGATCCGCGCTTTCGACAGACAGGCGCTGCACGCAGTGATGCTTCGATTCGCTCACCCGGTGACAGGTGAAGAGCTGGAATTCCATGCTCCTGTTCCTGATGACATGGTTGCAATGGCGGAAGCACTGCGCATAGATACTAAAGAGAATCCTCTAGACGACTATTAGTTAGAAATTGATAGTTATAAGAGATTGATAACATGGAACTGATTTATCCAAACTGGAATGCCCCTTCAAACGTCAAAGCCGTGAGCTCGACTCGCATCGGCGGTGTATCGTCTTCACCCTACCGAGGGCTTAACCTGGGTACTCATGTGGGTGATGACGAGCGCTTGGTCGAAGAAAATCGAAGTCGGCTTATATCAAAGGCATCGATGCCGACGTCTCCCGTTTGGATGAATCAGACCCATTCCACTCGAATCGTAAATTTAGTGGAAACTACCGATAACATCCTAGATGGCGACGGTGCAGTCACCAATCAATCGGGTATCGTATGCTCAGCGATGACGGCCGATTGCTTACCTGTTCTATTAACAGACAGTCAAGGAACACAAGTTGCTGCAGTTCATGCCGGTTGGCGTGGATTGGCAGATGGCATTCTAGAAGAAGCGTTATCGCATTTCTCTGGCAATGTGATGGCGTGGCTGGGACCCGCCATCGGGCAAAGTGCCTTTGAAGTAGGTGAAGATGTTCGAACCGCGTTTAGCGATGTACTCCCTCAAGCGGCTGATGCTTTTTCTGCAGGAGAGCTAGAAGGTAAGTGGTTTGCTGACATGAACTTACTGGCAACACAAAGGTTAAATAAAGAAGGCGTTTCACGAATCTTTAAATCTGAACTTTGTACTTACAGCGACCCTCAACATTTTTACTCCTATCGTCGCGATGGTATTACTGGTCGAATGGCTAGTTTTATCTGGCTTGAATAAAAAACCTCTCTTATTTAGCTAAGGAATGGAAGTGCATCCACTTACTTAGTTTGCCCCCTTGAAATTGTCGAATGGCGTACCTATCTCCTAACCTAGTTAAAGAACAACAAAAGGTTGGAGGTTGTTATGCGTCTCGATCGTTTTACCAGCAAATTCCAGGTTGCTATTTCTGACGCACAATCCTTAGCACTCGGGCGCGATCATCAGTACATCGAGCCTGTCCATCTTATGGTGTCGCTGCTTAATCAAGATGGCAGTACCATTCGTCCACTGTTAACAATGCTAAATGTGGATGTGGTTCAGCTTCGCTCAAAGTTAAGCGAAATGATGGATCGCCTACCCAAAGTCAGTGGAATTGGTGGTGACGTTCAACTGTCATCGGGAATGGGTACGCTCTTCAACATGTGCGACAAAGTGGCACAGAAGCGGCAAGACGCCTATATCTCCTCTGAAATTTTCCTTCTCGCAGCTATCGAAGACAAAGGTCCTTTAGGGATCCTTTTGAAAGAGCTGGGCTTAACCGAGCAAAAAATCTCGGGGGCAATTGAAAAAGTGCGTGGAGGTCAGAAAGTAGAAGATCCTCACGCCGAAGATAAACGCCAAGCGCTCGAAAAATTTACCATTGATCTGACTGAACGTGCGGAACAGGGCAAGCTAGACCCGGTAATTGGTCGAGACGATGAGATTCGTCGAACTATTCAGGTGCTTCAACGCCGCACCAAGAATAACCCTGTAATTATCGGTGAACCTGGTGTCGGTAAAACGGCTATTGTTGAGGGGCTTGCTCAGCGCATCATCAATAATGAAGTTCCGGAAGGGCTTCGCGGACGCAGAGTTTTGTCTCTGGACATGGGCTCTCTAGTTGCTGGTGCCAAATATCGTGGTGAATTTGAAGAAAGGCTGAAGTCGGTTCTCAACGAACTTTCCAAAGAAGAAGGCAATATCATTCTTTTCATCGATGAACTGCATACCATGGTAGGGGCAGGAAAAGGTGAAGGATCTATGGATGCAGGAAATATGTTGAAGCCTGCATTGGCTCGCGGAGAACTGCATTGCGTGGGCGCGACTACTCTGGATGAATATCGGCAGTACATCGAAAAAGATCCCGCACTTGAACGTCGTTTCCAAAAAGTGCTGGTGGACGAACCTTCGGTGGAAGACACCGTTGCCATTCTTCGTGGGTTAAAAGAAAGGTACGAATTGCACCACCACGTGGAAATTACCGATCCGGCTATTGTTGCGGCTGCAAGTTTGTCACACCGCTACGTATCGGACCGACAGCTGCCTGACAAAGCGATCGATTTGATTGATGAAGCAGCTTCAAGTATTCGAATGCAAATAGACTCCAAGCCCGAGTCATTGGATAAGCTGGAACGAAAAATCATCCAGCTTAAGATAGAGCAGCAAGCACTAGTCAATGAACACGATGATGCAAGTTCAAAGCGCTTAAAAGCCCTGAATTCAGAACTGGAAGAAAAAGAACGAGATTACTCAGAGCTAGAAGAAATCTGGAAAGCAGAAAAAGCGGCGCTTTCTGGTACTCAACATATAAAGAGTGAGTTAGAACAAGCGCGCATGGATATGGACTTTGCTCGCCGAGCTGGCGACTTGAACCGTATGTCCGAGTTGCAATACGGACGTATTCCTGAGCTAGAGAAGCAGCTGGATCTGGCAACCCAAGCAGAAATGCAAGAAATGACGCTGTTGAAGAACAAAGTGTCAGACGCCGAAATAGCAGAAGTGCTCTCCAAGCAAACAGGGATTCCGGTATCCAAAATGTTGGAAGCGGAAAAAGAGAAGTTACTTCGAATGGAAGAAGTGCTTCATAAACGTGTGATTGGTCAGCAAGAAGCAGTTGAAGTGGTGTCCAATGCCATTCGACGCAGTCGTGCAGGTTTATCGGACCCAAATAAGCCGATCGGTTCCTTCTTATTCTTAGGTCCGACTGGTGTGGGTAAAACCGAACTTTGCAAAACCTTGGCAAGTTTCATGTTCGACAGTGAAGATGCGATGGTACGTATCGATATGTCGGAATTTATGGAAAAACACTCGGTTGCAAGATTGGTGGGCGCGCCTCCTGGTTATGTCGGTTATGAAGAAGGTGGCTATTTAACAGAAGCCGTTCGCCGTAAGCCTTATTCCGTGATTCTTCTGGACGAAGTCGAAAAAGCACATCCAGATGTATTTAATATCCTGCTTCAGGTTCTCGACGACGGTCGACTAACGGATGGACAGGGAAGAACTGTCGATTTCCGCAATACCGTAGTCATCATGACATCGAATCTTGGTTCCTCTCGTATTCAAGAGAACTTCGCGACGTTGGATTACGACGGAATGAAAGAAGAAGTAATGGAAGTGGTCAGCAAGCACTTCAGACCGGAATTCTTAAATCGTGTCGACGAAAGTGTGGTATTCCACCCACTGGGTAAAGAGCACATCAAGTCGATTGCTTCTATACAGCTCACTCGTTTAGGCAACCGAATGGCTGAAAAGGGATATGAGTTGGAAGTGTCGGAGAAAGCGTTGGATCTTATTTCAGAAGTTGGCTTTGACCCGGTTTATGGTGCGAGACCTCTTAAGAGAGCGATTCAGCAGAGTGTCGAAAACCCACTAGCCAAAGCGATTCTTGCTGGAAAGGTGAATCCAGATAAGAAAGTCCAGCTATTAGTGAATAAGGACAGAATCATTGCTCACCAAGCTTAGATTCGAAAAGTGTGATTAATAAAAGAGGGATTTATCCCTCTTTTTGCTTATTTGCAGCGCGCTTTGATGTAATTCTGAGCAATCAAACGCTTGGCATGAACTTTTTTTCAAATTTGGGGTTGCGCCATTAAACGAAGTCCCTATAATGCCGCCTCGTTGTCACGGATTAATCGCGATAACAGGGCAAATTAACTGAGTTGAAAAAAGTGTTTGACACAACAACTTAACTGGCTAAAATGTCCGTCCGCTTTGAGAGAAAAACTTCTCGAAAAGCCAA